>DASZBS010000092.1:0-113601 GCA_035943995.1 Candidatus Elarobacter sp.
CCCAGCGCGTCGAATGCGGTGTAATACGCCACCAAGCGCTTCTCGCCGGCACGATCTTCCAGCGGGACGACCGCCGCTTCGCGCACGCCGGGGTACGACCACAGCCGCGCTTCGATCTCACCGAGCTCGATGCGGAAACCGCGAATCTTCACCTGGAAGTCGTTGCGACCCAAGAACTCGATGTTGCCGTCCGGCAGGTACCGCGCAAGGTCACCCGTTTTGTACAGGCGATCGCCGTCCACGAACGGGCTGGCGATGAAACGCTCCGCCGTCAGGTCGGCACGATTCAGATAACCGCGCGCAACCTGCGCGCCGCCGATGTACAGCTCGCCGCCGACGCCGATCGGTGCGGGCGCCAAACGCGCGTCCAAGATGTACATGCGCGTGTTGGCGAACGGGCGACCGATGCAATGCGCCACGCCCGCCGGCGCAACACCGTCGACGCGATACCGCGTGCTGATGATCACGGCTTCCGTCGGGCCGTAGAACTCGAACACCCGTGCCTGCGGGAAACGCGTCGTCAGCTTGCCGAGCAACCGCTCCGGAACCGCTTCACCGCCCACCAGAATCGTGTGCAGCGAGCCGTACTCGGTCGCTCCGAGCGAGTCGATCCATGCTTCCATCAGCGTCGGCACCGCATGGAACACCGTCGCATGCTGCGTGCGTACTCGCAGCTGCTCGATGTCCTTCACCTGAGCGCTGCCGAGCAGCAGGCTGCACCCGCCGCTCACCAGCGGCACGAGCAACTCGAAGAGCGCGATGTCGAACGCCGGCGAAGCCAGGTTCGTCACGACATCGCTAGGACCGAAGCGGAGGTCGAGCTGCGCACCGAGCAGCCGCGAGCACAACTGCTCGTGGCTCACCATCACGCCCTTGGGAGCACCCGTCGATCCGGACGTGTAGATCACATACGCCAGATCTGAGGGCGCCGCAGCGCCCTGCAGATCCGACGCCGCTTCAGCCGACCAAACATCGGCGTCGGCAACCACGTCGACAACACGCACCGGAGACTGCCGCAGCAATTCCGTACGGTCTTCGGCGACACGCTCGTGCGTGAGCACCACCGGCGGTGCCGCATCGGCCAGCATGAACGCCAGCCGTTCCGACGGATATGCCGGATCCAGCGGCACATAGACGCCGCCCGCCTTGAGCACACCGAGCACGCCTACCGCGAACTCTAGGCTGCGCTCCATCAGCACGCCGACCCGCGTCTCGGGCTGCACGCCCAGCGCTTGCAAATGGCGCGCCAAACGATTCGCGCGCACGTTGAGCTCACCGTAGCTCAGGCACTCGCCGCCGAACTCGAGCGCCGCCGACTCCGGCGCGAGAACGGCCTGCTCTTCGAACAGCTCGTGCACGCAACGCGCGCCGCCAAATGCATGCTCGGTCGCGTTCCACTCCACGAGCACTTGCCGGCGCTCGTGCTCGGGAACCACCTCGACGCGCGACAGCGCACGCGCCGGTTCGCGCTCCAGCGCTTCGACCACACCGGCCAGCGCCGTCTGCATGTAGCCGCACAAACGAGCGGGGTCGACCGACACGTCGGACTTCACCGACAAGCTCAGCGCGCCGCCGCCGTGATCGTTGACCGACATCCCGATCGGGTAGTTGGTCCGCTCCTCCGCCTCTTCTACCGTGATCCCTTCCCAGGCGTCGCCCGTGATGCTGCTGTCGTCATGCCGGTAGTTCAGCAGCGACGTGAAGAGCGGCAACGAGCCGGGCACGGCGCTGCAGCGCTGCGCCAGCGCCAGCGGCGCGTGCTCGTGGCGCAGCAACTGCGCGAGCAGCAACTGCGTCTGCTCCACGCTCTCCCGCACGCCGCGCCCGTCGATCCGCAGCCGCACGGGAAGGGTGTTCATGAACATCCCCAGCGCACGGTCCGAACCGGCGCCTTGCATGCGACCGAACATCAGCGTCCCGAACACCACGTCGTCGCGCCCTGATACGGATGCGAGGACGCGCGCCCACGCCACGTGGCACAGGCTCGCCGTGCTCACGCCGATCGAGCGCGCGACGCTCCGCAGCCGCTCCGCAAGCGACGCGTCCACCACTTCGAGCGTCTGTCGCGTCGTCGAACCGTCCCGGTGCACGTCGACCAGCCCGAACGGTGCCGTCGGCTCGTCGACGTCCCCCAGCATTTCGCGGAAGAACAGCTCGTGCTCTTCACGGCTCACGCCCAGCCGTGCTTGCGCGATGAAGTTCCGGAACGGCACCGGTGCCGGCAGCGCATCCGCTCGTCCGAGCAGATATGCCTCGACCTCGTGCTGCATCAGCTCCATCGCCGTGTGGTCGCCCAGCAGATGATGCTTGAGGAGCACCATCGACCACCCGTCGCTGTGACCGCCGGCCACACCGTCGCGCGCGATGTACGCGCGCATGATCGGTGCCTGCCGCACGTCCAGCCGGAAGTGGCGCGGATTGAACCGGGTCGCCAGCTGCTCGCCCACGTCGCCCGCCGACGGATCGACGGTGACTTCTTCGACCGTGAGCGGCGCACGGCGCAGAACCACCTGCACCGGCTCGGGCAAGCCTTCCCACGCGACTGCCGTGCGCAGCACGTCATGACGCGCGATCACCGACTCGAGCGCCTGGAGGTACGCCTCTAACCGCTCCCGGCTGTCGAAACGATATACCGTCCGCGAAAGATACGGATCACCATCGCCACCGAGCAGGTGATGAAACAGCACGCCTTCTTGCAGCGGCGCGAGCGGGTAGATGTCTTGCACGTTCGCCGCTCCGCCGGGGACCGCCGCCACGACGGCTGCGATCTCCGCGGCGTTCAATGCCACGAGCGGGAGCATGTCCGGCGTGATCGCGGTGCAATCGGCCGGGATCGCATTCGGTGGAATGGCGACCTGCAGGCTCTCTTCTTGAACCTCGCTCGCCAGCGCGCTGAGCGTTGCCGAACCGAAGAACGCCGCCGCTTCCACGTGCAGACCTACTTGCCGCAAACGCTCCAGCGCAGCCACGACGAGCAACGAATGCCCGCCCAGCTCGAAGAAGTTGTCGTTCCGGCCGACCCGCTCCACCGCGAGCATTTCGCGCCAGACCGCCGCTAGCGAAAGCTCGATCTCACCGACCGGCGCTTCATATGCACGCGACGCGTACGCGCTGTCGTCCGGTGCCGGCAACGCGCGGCGATCCAGCTTGCCGTGGGCCGTCAGCGGCAGAACCTCGAGCTGCACGTACGCCGCCGGGATCATGTATTCGGGCAGCGTCGCCGCCACGTGGCTGCGCAGCTCTTCGGCACCGAGCGTATCGAGCGCGGTGTAGTACGCCACCAAGCGCTTTTCGCCGGCACGATCTTCCAGCGCCACGACCGCCGCTTCACGCACGCCCGGGTACGACCACAGCCGCGCTTCGATCTCACCGAGCTCGATCCGGAAGCCGCGAATCTTCACCTGGAAATCGTTGCGGCCGAGGAACTCGATGTTGCCGTCCGGCAGGTACCGCGCGAGATCTCCCGTCTTGTACAGACGGTCGCCGTCCACGAACGGGTTGGCGATGAAACGCTCCGCGGTCAATTCGGCACGGTTCAGATAGCCAAGTGCCACCTGAGCGCCGCCGATGTACAGCTCGCCGCCGACACCGATCGGTGCGGGATGCAGACGTTCGTCCAAGATATATGCGCGTGTATTCGCGAACGGCCGCCCGATGCAATGCGCCACGCCCGCCGGCGCAGTACCGTCGGCACGATACCGCGTGCTGATGATCACGGCTTCCGTCGGGCCGTAAAATTCGAACACCCGCGCCTGCGGGAAACGCGTCGTCAGCTTGCCGAGCAAACGCTCCGGAACCGCCTCGCCGCCCACCAAAATCGTGTGCAGCGAGCCGTACTCGCTCGCGCCGAGCGAGTCGAGCCACGCCTCCATCAGCGTCGGCACCGCATGGAACACCGTCGCATGCTGCGTGCGCGCGCGCAGTTGCTCGATGTCTTTCACCTGAGCGCCGCCGAGCAGCAGGCTGCAGCCGCCGCTCACCAGCGGCACGAGCAATTCGAAGAGCGCGATGTCGAACGCCGGCGAGGCCAGGTTCGTGAGCACGTCGCCGGCGCCGAAGCACAGGTCGAGCTGCGCACCCAGCAGCCGCGAGCACAGCTGCTCGTGGCTCACCATCACACCCTTGGGAGCGCCCGTCGACCCGGACGTGTAGATCACGTACGCCAGATCCGAAGCATCCGCGGCACGCGGCAGATTCGACGCGGACTCCGCCGACCAGACGCCGGCGTCGGCAACCACGTCGACCACGCACGGCGACTGCCGCAGCAATTCGGCGCGGTCGCCGGCGACACGCTCGTGCGTGAGCACCACCGGCGGCGCCGCATCGCCCAGCATGAACGCAAGCCGTTCTTCCGGATATGCCGGGTCCAGCGGCACGTAGACGCCACCCGCCTTGAGCACGCCCAGCACGCCGACGGCGAACTCCAGGCTGCGCTCCATCAGCACGCCGACGCGCGTCCCCGCTTGCACGCCCAGCGCTTGCAGATGACGCGCCAAGCGATTCGCGCGCGCGTTGAGCTCGCCGTAGCTCAGACGCTCGCCCTCGAACTCCAGCGCCGCCGGCTCCGGCGAACGTGCGGCTTGCTGCTCGAACAGCTCGTGCACGCAGAAATCAGCCGGATACGGAAGCTCGGTCGCGTTCCATTCGTAGAGCACTTGCGCGCGCTCGCGCTCGGGAACCACCTCGACGCTCGCCAGCGCGCGCGCCGGATCGCGCTCGAGCGCGTCGGCCACACCGGCCAACGCCATCCGCAAGTACCCGCACAACCGGTCGGGGTCGACCGACGCGTCGGACTTCACCGACAAGCTCAGCGCGTCACCGGTGTCGTTGACGGAGATGCCGATCGGGTAGTTCGTGCGCTCCTCGCCGCCTCGCACGGAGACGCCTTTCCACGCATCGGCGACCTGCGCGCCCTGCACCGATCCATGCCGGTAGTTCAGCAGCGAGCTGAAAAGCGGCGTGGAAGCAGGGACCGCGCTGCACGCCTGCGCCAGCGTCAGCGGCGCGTGCTCGTGGCGCAGCAGCTGCGCGAGCAGCAACTGCGTGTGCTCGACGCTCTCGCGCACACCGCTCTCGCCGATGCGCAAGCGCACCGGCAGCGTGTTCGTGAACATCCCCAGCGCGCGGTCGGCGCCTTCACCCTCCATGCGCCCGAACAGCACGGTCCCGAACACCACGTCGTCGCGTCCCGACACGCGCGCCAGCACGCGCGCCCACGCCACGTGCCAGAGGCTCGCCGTGCTCACACCGATCGATCGAGCGGCGCTCCGCAGCCGCTCGGCGAGCGCGGCGTCGATGACTTCCGAGGCTTCACGTATGCGCGATCCGTCGCGTTGAACGTCGACCAGACCAAAGGGCGCCGTCGGCTCGTCGACGTCTTCCAGCATCTCCCGGAAGAACAGCTCGTGCTCCTCGCGGCTGACGCCGAACCGGGCATGGCTGATGAAGTTGCGGAACGGCGTCGGCGCAGGCAATTCGCCGGCCCGGCCCAGCAGATGCGCCTCGACCTCGCCGCGGAGGAGGTGCACCGAGGTGTTGTCGCCCCAGATGTGGTGTTCCAGCAGCACCATGGCCCATCGCTCGCCGTGCGCCTCGCGGGCGACGACCGCGCGCAACAGCGGCGCCCGACGCAGGTCGAGCCGATAGTGACGCGGGCTGAACCGCGCGGCGAGGTACTCCACCGTGTCGCCGTCGACGGGCGCGTCCGCGATCTCTTCCACGATCAGCGGCGCGCTGCGCAGCACGACCTGGACCGGCTCCGACAATCCCTCCCAAACGATCGCGGTGCGCAGCGCGTCGTGCCGGTCGATCACGCACTGCAACGCCGCCACGTAGGCGTTCAAGCGGTCGCGATCCTCGAACCAGTACGTCTCGCACGCCAGATACGGATCGCCTTCGCCGCTGAGCAGATGGTGGAACAAGATCCCTTCCTGCAACGGTGCCAGCGGATAGACGTCTTGGACGTTCGCCGCTCCGCCGGGGACCGCCGCGACGATGCCGGCGATCTCCGCGGCGCTCAACGCGACGAGCGGGAGCATGTCCGGCGTGAGCGCGGTGCAGCCGGCCGGGATGCGGTTCTCCGGAACGACGTCCGCCCAGCCGAGCCGGCTCGCGTTGTCGCCGTCCCGCAAGAACTCGAGCAGCTCCGTCTTGTTCTGCTGGAGCAGCTCGATCAGCGCGGCGTCGAGGCGATGCTGTTCGCCACGCACGACGAGCTCGTCGCCGTCGATCGCCAGACTCAGGTTCTGCCGGCTCAGCATCGCCACGATCTGATCGCTCTTCATATCCGCACTTCTCCGACTTGGGTTGTAATGGTAGCTACTTTGGCCAGCGTCTTCGAGACGAACAGATCGCTGATGTCCGCATGCAAGCCCGCGCCGCGCATGCGCTGAATCGCATGGATCATCAACAGCGAGTGACCGCCGAGCTCGAAGAAATTGTCATGGCGCCCGACGCGCTCGAGGTTGAGCAGGTCACGCCAGATCGCCGCCAGCGCCGTTTCGATCGCCCCGACCGGTTCCTCGAATGCGCGCGACGCGTCGCCCGCGGAATCGATCGCGGGTAGAGCCGCGCGGTCGAGCTTCCCGTTCGGCGTCAGCGGGAACGACAGCAGCTGCACGTAGGCCGCCGGCACCATGTGGTCGGGCAGCGCCGCCGACAAGTCGTTGCGCAGCTCGTCCGCACGGATCTCGTCCTGCGCCGTGTAATACGCGACCAAGCGTTTCTCGCCGGAGCGGTCGTCCCGCGCAACGACCACCGCATCGCGGACGCCGCGGTGCGCGGCAAGCCGAGCTTCGATCTCGCCGAGCTCGATGCGAAATCCGCGAACCTTGATCTGGAAGTCGTTGCGCCCGATGTATTCGATCGCACCGTCGGATCGATAGCGCGCGAGGTCGCCGGTCTTGTAGAGGCGATCGCCCGCCACGAACGGGTTCGCGACGAAGCGTTCCGCGGTCAGCTCCGGACGGTTGAGATACCCGCGCCCGACCTGCACGCCGCCGATGTAGAGCTCCCCGGTCACGCCGGTGGGGACGGGCTCACGGTGCACGTCGAGGACGTAGATGCGGGTGTTGGCGATCGGCCGGCCGATCGGGATGCTCGCGGGCAGGTCTCCCGGCGAACACGGCCACGCGGTCACGTCGACCGCCGCTTCCGTCGGTCCGTACAAGTTGGAAAGCTGCACCGACGGAAGGCGCTCGTAGAACCGCGCGACGAGCGCTCTGGGGAGCGCCTCTCCGCTGCAGATCACGTTCGCGAGGGACGTGCGCTGCTCGGACCGCGCATGCTCAACGAAGAACCCCAGCATCGACGGCACGGCGTGCATCGTGGTGATGCGGGCTTCTCGCACGATGCGTGCCAGGTATTCGGGGTCTTTGTGCCCTTCGGCACGCGCCATCACCAGCCGCGCCCCGCTCAGCAGCGGCAAGAAAAACTCCCACACCGACACGTCGAAGCTGAACGGCGTCTTCTGCAGCACCGCGTCGTCCGCGCCCAGCGGGTACGCCTCTTGCATCCACAGCAACCGGTTGACGACCGCGCGGTGCTCGTTCATCGCGCCCTTCGGCTTGCCCGTCGAGCCCGAGGTGTAGATCACGTAGGCCAGGTGCGTGGGCAGCAGCTCGGCGCGCTCGAGATCGGTACCGGACTCGCCGGCCCAACGCGCTGCGCCGCAGGCGACGTCGATCGCCGGCACGCCGCTGCGCTGCAGCGTGTCGCGAACGTCCGGACCGACCGCGTCGTGGGTGAGCAGCAGCGCCGGCGCGCTGTCTTCCATGAGATACGCCAGCCGCTCGAGTGGATAACCGGGATCCAGCGGGACGTACGCACCACCGGCTTTGAGCACGGCCAACAGCGCGACGACCATCTCTACGCTGCGCTCCATGCAGATTGCGACCCGCACGTCCGGCGCGAGCCCGCGCGCGCGCAGATGCCGCGCCAGCCGGTTCGCCTGCGCGTTGAGCTCCGCATAGCTCAACCGGGTGCCTTCGTGCTCGACCGCGACGGCGTACGGCGATCGCTCGGCCTGCGCCTCGAAGAGCTCGTGCACGCACATGTCGTCCGGGTACGCGCGCTCCGTCGCGTTCCAGTCGACGAGCAGTCGCCGGCGTTCGGTCTCGCCGAGCACGGGAAGCCGGTCGATCGCCTGCGCGTCGTCGACGACCATCGCCGCGAGCAAACGGAGAAAGTAGCCGCCGTACCTGACGATCGTCTCGCGGTCGAACAGCGCGGTCGCATACACGATCACGCCGCGGACGCGCTCGCCGTCCTCGCACAGGTCGAAGGTCAGGTCGACCTTCGCCGCGTGCAGGTTCGACGCCGGAAAGAAGCTGCTCGTCTCCGCGTTCTGCAGCACGAGCATGTTCTGGAACAACGCGTTGTGCGCGAGGCTCCGCGGCGGGTTCACGACCTCCACGACCTGATCGAACGGCACGTCTTGATGCCCTTGCGCCGCGATCACGTGCGTTTTCACGCGCGCGAGCGCCTCGCTCGCGGTCGGGCTGCCGCGATAGTCCAGCCGCAGCGCCAGCGTGTTGACGAGGGAACCGATCAGCGGCTCGAGCTCCGGCCGGCCGCGGTTCGCGACCGCGGTCCCGACGACGACGACGTCCTGCGCCGCGAGCCGCGAAAGCAGCGCTCCCCACGCCGTGAGCAGCGTCATGAACAGCGTCGCGCCGTGACGGCGGCTGAACGCCTTCACGGCTGCCGTGAGCTCGGCGTCGATCTCGATCGCAACGTGCGCGCCCGCAAAGTCCTGGCGCGAAGGACGCGGACGATCCGCCGGAATCTCCAGGAGTGCGGGAGCGTCGCGCAGCGCGCCCTGCCAGTACCCGAGCTGTTCGCGGTACGCTTCGCGCGCGTTCGCACGGCGCTGCCACACGGCGTGATCGACGGACTGAATCGGCGGCGTAGGCAGCTGGTCCGGTTCGCCGGCCCGGTACGCGGCGTACGACGCGTGCAGCTCTCGCGCGAAGACCGCTGCGGACCAGCCGTCGAACACGATGTGGTGCGCCGTGACGAGCAGCACGTGATCGTCGTCCGCGGTCGTGATGAGCCGTCCGCGAACGAGCGGCCCCGTCTCCAGATCGAAGGGCGCGTTCATCTCCTCGGCGGCCAGTCGTGCGCGTTCGGTCGCTGCGCCGTCGAGGCCGCGGAGATCGTGCTCGATCAGCGACATGCCGCTGCTCGGCGGCGCGATCCGCTGCACCGGAGCGCCGTCGACCGCGACGAACGTCGTGCGCAGTGCCTCGTGCCGCGCGACGATCGCGTCGAGCGAGCGGCGCAGCGCGGGCACATCGAGCCGGACCTTCATCGCGAGCGCGATCGGCACGTGATACGCGCTGCTCGCACGCGGGTCCACCTGGTGCATGAACCACAAGCGCTCTTGCTCGAACGAGAGCGGAAGCTGCGCGTTCCGGTCGACCGGCACGATCGCCGGCAGCGCGGAGTGCTGCGCTCCTTCGAGGTCTTGCGCGAAGTCCGCGAGCGCGGGATGCGAGAACAGGCTGCCCGACCGTACGTCCAGGCCGAGGATTTCGCGCACGCGCGAGCCGACGCGCATCGCCGACAGCGAGTGACCGCCGAGCTCGAAGAAGTGGTCGCGCCGCCCGACCCGCTCGACGCCGAGCAGATCGCTCCAGATCGTTGCGAGCGCGGTCTCGACCGGGCCGACCGGCTCCTCATATGCGTGCGACGCGTACGCGGCGCCGTCGGGCGCAGGCAGAGCTCTCCGGTCGAGCTTACCGTTGGCGCTGACCGGCATCGTCTCCAGATGCACGTACGCCGACGGAACCATGTAGTCGGGCAGCGCCGCGAGCAGATGTCGGCGCAGCTCGTCGGCGTGAACCTGCTGGTGCGCCGTGTAGTACGCGATCAAGCGCTGCTCGCCGAAGCGGTCGGCCAGCGCAACGACCACCGTGTCTCGCACTCCGGTGTACGAGGCAAGCCGCGCTTCGATCTCCCCGAGCTCGACGCGAAATCCGCGCAGCTTTATCTGAAAGTCGTTGCGCCCCACGTACTCGACGGCACCGTCGGGCAGATACCGCGCGAGATCGCCGGTCTTGTACAACCGGTCGCCCGGGACGAACGGGTCCGCCACGAAACGCTCCGCGGTCAGATCCGGGCGGCGCAGATAGCCGCGCGCGACCGGCACGCCGCCGATGTACAGCTCGCCGGTAACGCCGATCGGGACCGACTCCCGATCCTCGTCGAGGATGTAGATCCGCGCGTTGGCGATCGGCCGGCCGATCGGGATGCGCGCCGGCAGGTCGTGGCGGGGACAGCGCCACGCGGTGACTTCGATCGCGGCCTCCGTCGGGCCGTACAAGTTGGACAGCTGCACGTGCGGAAGGCGCTCGTACAGTCGCGCAGCCAGCGGCCGCGGCAGCGCCTCTCCGCTGCAGATCACGTGCTCGAGCGTCGAACACCGCGCCGAATCGGGGTGTTCGACGAAGAACCCCAGCATGGACGGCACGAAATGGATCGCCGTGATACGGCGCCGTTGCACCACGTCGACGAGATAGTCGGGATCCTTGTGGCCGCCAGGGCGCGCCATCACCAAACGCGCGCCGCTCAGCAGCGGCCACATGAACTCCCACACCGACACGTCGAAGGTGAAGGGCGTCTTCTGCAGCACGGCATCGTGCGCGCCGAGCGGGTACGCCTCGTTCATCCAGAGCAGCCGGTTGACCACCGCGCGATGCTCGTTCATCGCGCCCTTGGGGTTGCCGGTCGATCCCGACGTGTAGATCACATAGGCCAGATGCGTGGGCAGCAGCTCGCCGCGGCCGAGGTCGCCGGCAGGCTCGCCGGCCCAGCGCCCGGCGTCGGCCGCGACGTCGATCGCCGGCACACCGCTGCGCTGCACCAGTTCGCGCACCTCTGCGCCGGCATCGTGAACGAGCACGAGCACCGGTGCGCTGTCCTGCAGCATGTACGCGAGCCGCGCGATCGGATACTGCGGGTCGAGCGGGACGTACGCACCACCGGCTTTGAGCACGGCCAGCAGCGCAACGACCATCTCGGCGCTGCGCTCCATGCAGATCGCGACCAGCCGCTCCGGCCCGACGCCCCGTGCGCGCAGATGCCGCGCCAAGCGGTTTGCCCGCTCGTTGAGGACGGCGTACGAGAGCACCTCGTCTTCGAACTCCACGGCCGCAGCGTCCGGCGACGCCGCGACCCGGCGCTCGACCAGCTCGTGCAGACACACGTCGTGCGGGTACGTCCGTTCCGTCGCATTCCACTCGACGAGGACGCGCCGGCGGTCGGCCTCGGAGCTCGTCGCTTCGATCAACTCCACCGGAGTCACAGTTCTTCGAGGCGGGAACGGACGTAGGACGCGAACGCTTCGATCCCCGTGCGAATCTGCGCTTCCGACACGTTGCTGAACGACAGGCGCACGCTGTCGCGCTGCGTATCGTCGAGCGAAAAGAACGTCATCGGCATCGTGAGAACGTCGTACTCGCGCGCGCACGTGAGCATGTCGTCCCGCACGAACGGAAACGGGAGGCGGAGGCTGAGAAAGAACCCGCCCTCCGGCCGGTTCCACGTCACGCGGTCGCGCACGGAGCCCAGGTTCGCATCGAGCGCATCCAGCAGCGCGTCGCGGTTCCGCCGGTAGAACTCGCAGGACGGCTGGATGAACCGCGCGAGCGAACCCCCTTCGCGCAGCAGGATGCCGCCCACCATGGCTTGATTGATCTGGCTCGTGTTGACGGTCATGTAGCTTCTGCGCTCGCCGAGCTCCGTCTTGAGGGCGCGGCTCGCCGTCGTGCTGCCGAAGAGCTCGTCGGGGATCACGGCGAAGCCGACGCGAACTGCCGGACAGATCGTCTTCGAGTACGTGCCGAGGTGGATGACCACGCCGTACTCGTCGAGCGCGGCGAGGGCCGGGGGCGCCTTTCCTTCGAAGCGGAACATCCCGTACGGATTGTCCTCGAGGACGGCGATGCGGTGCGTCTCGCACAGCGCGAGCGTGGCGAGCCGATCGCGCTCGCTCATGACGACGCCGGTCGGGTTGTCGAAATCCGGTATCAGATACAGCGCGCGCGGTCGCCGGCCTTGCGCGAGCACGGCCGAGATCGATCGCGCCAGCGCGATGGGGAAATCGTCGCCCTCGCGCTCGTCGATCGGGAGGAGTGAGATGCCGGCACAGTCCGCCGCACCCGTCGCGCCGATGTACGTCGGATTACGAGACAGGGCGACATCGCCCGGCTCGCGGCATAGAGACTGAAGGCAGAGCGCGAGCGCCTCCTGACAGCCGCTCATGACGATGACTTGCTCGGACGTGCAGGTCACGCGGTGGTCCGCGCTGATCTGCGCCGCGACCAGCTCGTTGATGATCCCGGCCGCGCGCCCGTATTGCGCGAGCAGGCCGCCGACGGTCGCCGCATCCGAGCCCGTTTGCCGGACGACGTGATCCCGAAAGCGCGGAATCTCTTGCAGCCAGCCGTCGAGGTCGAAGAACTGCTGGGCAGGGCGTCCCGATGCGAACGAGACCGCGTTCGGATAGTCGAGTGCGGCTTCGGACAGAAAATTCATGACCGAAAGGCGCGATTGTACCTCTGCGTGGAGCATGACGTGCTTTCCGGCGATATCCGAACGCGCTAGTACGAGCCGGAGTTTTCCAGCTGGTCGAAGAGATCCTGAACGTTCGTGGACAGAAATCCGTCTTCACCTTCGCGGTGAATGAACTCGAACGCGAGGCCGGAGTTGCTGTCGCGCGATGAGAACGCTTGTTGCAAGCCGGGGCCGGTGATCACCGACGTATCGAATTTCAAACCGCGCTCTTTGAGCTCGGCGACGGTTGCGCCGACGTCGTCCACGGCCAGCGCGACATGCGCGACGCCCGCGCCGAAATGCTCGATCAACTTGGAGACTTGCGACTCGGGCTCGGTCCCTTGGCACAGGACGAACTTGATGCCGTTGCACTCCATCTCCGCGGAAAGCATCCCCGTGCGCTTCCCACGCGTCTCGAGCCGTCGAATGAGCTCGAAACCGACGACGTTGCCGAAGAACTCGATCGCCGCCTCGAGGTCGCGGACGGCAAATGCGATGTGGTCGATACGCTGATAGCGTGTCGCTGCAACTGTCGCGAGGGCAGATGATTCGACAAACGAACTCACAGTAAACCGCCTTTCCACCCGAGGGTGGCAGTATTGTGTCGGAAAATGACTGTGTCGGAAAACTACCTAATAGATCGAGGACGCCCTATCATATCGTTGCGATGACACCGGGCGGACTCGCGGTCAGATACGGCGGAAACGCCGTGCTCGGCAGCGCGGCATAAGCCTGCTGCCTTTTAGCGCTCTAAATGCGTACGATCTCCACGATTGATCTAACCCCGCTTAAACCCTTACACCCTCTGCGCCGGAGAGACGCATATACCGAGCGCCAAGCTCGGGCACATAGTATCATGCGCTTACGGGTAGCGCAAGGAGGATTCGGAGTGTTGCAATTGCTTCAGCGCTTATTGTGATAGATAACATGCGCACACTGTGCTTTTCGCACGTCGCGCTGCAAAAAACACGGTAACAAAGCCTAGTTAAAGACACGAGTTACGTACGGAATCGTACTCAACTCGGTCGATGCTTGCCGTCGCAGATTCGAAAAGCGATTCACACCAAATCTGCTCAAACTTATGTTGCGGCGCGACGTCACGGTAACGCTACGGCTTACCATGATAACGCAGCGCGCATGTGGGCGATGACGGATTCGAACCGCCGACCATCTCCGTGTAAAGGAGCCGCTCTCCCGCTGAGCTAATCGCCCGCGCCGCCCAGTGCCCTTTCGGCGCGCGGGAGAGCCCTTCCCGGATGGCGATATCGTCCGGGATGCAACCGCGCCGGCTGGCCCTCGACGACACCAAACCCATCTGGCGCTCGATGCTGGTGTTCCTCGTGCCGGTGATGCTGAGCAACATCTTGCAGTCGGCGTCGGCCACGTTCAACAGCATCTATCTCGGCCGCCTGATCGGCGTGCAAGCGTTCGCGGCGGCGTCGGCGTTCTTCCCGATCGTCTTCTTCATGATCGCGTTCTTCATCGGGATCGCGAGCGGCGCCACGGTGCTCATCGGGCAGGCCTACGGCGCGCGCGACGAGGAGCGCCTCAAGGCCGTCGCCGGCACGACGCTGACGCTCTCCATCGGGCTGGGCGTCGTCATCGGCGTGCTGGGCTGGTTCTTCGCGCCGCAGCTGCTCGGGCTGATCCGCACGCCGCCCGACGTGTTCGCCCAGTCGCTCGCGTACGCGCGCGTGACGTTCCTGGGGCTGCCGGTGCTCTTCGTCTACCTCGCCTACACGACGTTCGTGCGCGGCACCGGCGACTCGCGCACGCCGTTCCTCGCGCTCATCGTCAGCACCGGGCTCAACCTGCTGTTCACGCCCGCGCTGATCCGCGGCTGGCTAGGGCTGCCGCAGATCGGGATCCTCAGCGCCGCCGTCGCGAACATCCTCTCAAGCGTCTTCGCGATCGGGTTCATGCTCGTCGCGCTCGCGCGCGAGAAGAACCCGCTGGCGTTCGACATGTCGATCGTGCGCCACATGCAGCTCGCGCCGGGCCTGGTCGCGACGCTCCTGCGCATCGGGCTTCCGACCGGGTTGCAGCTCGTGATGGTGTCGCTCTCCGAGGTCGCCGTGATCGCGCTGGTCAACAGCTTCGGCTCGTCGGCGACGGCGGCGTACGGCGCGGTGAACCAGATCGTGTCGTACGTGCAGTTCCCGGCCATCTCGATCGGAATCGCGTCCTCCATCTTCGGCGCGCAGTCGATCGGCGCGAAGCGGTTCGACCGGCTGACCAAGGTCGCGCGCGCGGGCGTCGGGCTGAACTGGGGGATCGGGGCGGTGCTGATCGGGCTCGTCTATGCGCTGAACGACCGGATCCTGAGCTTGTTCGTCGCCGACCCGGCGGTCGTCGCGACCGCGCACCAGCTGCTCGCGATCACGCTGTGGAGCTACCTGCTGTTCGGCACGTCCGCCGTGCTATCGGGCTTGATGCGCTCCAGCGGCACCGTGCTGTGGCCGACGCTGCTGTCGATCGTGTCGATTTGGGCGGTCGAAGTGCCGGTCGCGTATTCGCTCGCGCCGCACCTCGGGCTGCGCGGCGTGTGGATCGCCTACCCGGTCGCGTTCGCGTGCGGCATGACGTTCCAGCTCACGTACTACTTCGGTTTCTGGCGCCGCAAGAAGCTCAGCACGCTGCTCGGCGACACCGTGCCGGCGCAGCCCGCCGCGACGTAGCACCGCACGATGGCCTCCGAACCGCGGCTCGCGAAATCCTATGCGGCGAACGTGGCGCTCGTCGTGCTCACGCTCTTCCCCGGGCTGATCAACACCAGCGCGATCGCGCTCGCCGCGGCGGTGATCGGGCCGGACCTCGGCGTCGCGCCCGACGTCGCCGCGAGCTTGCCGCTGATCAGCGACGCGGCGCTCGCGTTCGGGTGCATCCTCGCCGCCGAGCTCGTTCGCCGCATCGACGGCCGCACGCTGTACTTCTGGCTGCTCGGCGTGTCGCTGGCCACGTCGCTCGCGAGCGCGCTGGCGCCGTCGTTCCCCGTGCTGCTCGCGGCGCACGTCGTGCACGGGCTCGTCGCCGGGATGCTGTTCGTCGTCGTACTGCCGCCGCTCGTGATCGGCTTCGGCAGCGCGAAGCTCGGCGCGAGCGCGAGCGTGCTGGTGCCGGCGCTGTTCGGCGCCGCGACGCTGGGGCCGCTGGTGGGCGGGCTCGTCGCGTCGCCCGGCTTGTGGCGCTCGATCTTTGCGGTCGAGGTCGTCGTCGCCGTCGTCGCGCTGGTGCTGGCGCGTAGCGTGCTCGGCAAACGCGAGCCGCAAGGCGCCGGCGCGCCCGTCGACTGGTTCGCGCTGCTCGCGTCCGGCCTCGGTTCGCTGCTGATCTATCTCGGCGCCGGCGCGCTCGCCGGCCACGACTGGACGTATCCGCTCGCGCTGGGGCCGACCGCCGCCGGGATCCTCGTCTACGTCGCGCTCATCCTCGGCGAGGCGCGCAAGCGCGAACCATTGATTCCGGTGCGCGAGCTCGCGACGTCGCTCGCGCTCGTCGGCACGATCGCGACGGTGATCGGCAGCGCGACGTTCAGCGCGCTCACGCAAGCGTTCTCGCTCACGCTGCTGCGCATCGACGGGCTCGATGCGCGCGGCACGGGCTTCGCGCTGTGGCCCGAGTTTCTGACCGCCGTCGCGAGCGGCTACGTGTTCGGGCGGCTCGTCACGACGAAGTGGGTCGTCGTCACCGGCGCCGCCGGCCTGGGGTGCATCGCGCTCGCCGCGGCGTGCGCGCGCGCCGTCGCGCCGGTGGACGCCGCGTCGGTGGGGTGGTTGTGCCTGCTCGGCGGGTTCGGCGCGGGGCTGAGCGTATCGCCTGGCCTGTTCGTGGTCGTGCTCTCGTTCGAGCGGGCGCTGGTCGCGCGCGCGATCGCGCTGCTCAACTTGTTCCGGCTGACCGGCGGCTTCATCAGCGCGCCGGGCGTCGAGCACACGATCGGCTCGCGCGCGCAAGGCCACCTGCACGCGCTCGACTCGTCGCTGAGCGCGCACCTCGGCCAGGACGACGTGCGCGCGTTCGTCACCGGCCGGCCACTGCCGCAGCCCATGCCGCTCGCGTCGCTCAAGAGCGCGCTCGCGGCGGGCATCGGCGACGCGTACGTCATCGTGCTCGTGCTGGCGCTCGCGGGGGTCGCCGTCATCGCCGCGCTGCTGCTCACCACGCATTTCAAGCTGCGCGCGCCGGACCTGCAGCGGTTCGACGACGGAAAGCCGGCGCTCGACGCGCCGGCGCTTGTCTAAGTCCCCGAGCCGCCGCCCGTGCGCAAGACGTACTTGAGCACGACGCGCTGCAGCGTGGTGGGCGCAGCCGGCGTGCCGTAGTTGAAGAACAGCTCGCTGTCGTTCTTGAAGCGGTGGTGCAGCGAGCCGGCGAGGTTCACGCCGGGCTGTGCGAAGCCGCCCGTCCCGCTGATGCCGCGCAGCGAGATCGAGAAGTTCGTGTTCGCGTCGATCGTCTCGCCCACGGTGAGGCGGCGCAGCCACTGTCCGTCCGCCCGGCCGCCGAACGACGGTCGCTCGCGCGTCCCGTCGATCTCGCCGCCGATGCTCCAGCGCGTGCCGATCGCGCGCGACGTCGCGAACGACATCTGCTGCAAGTACATGTCGCCGAACGGCCCCCACGAGAAGCCCGCGGTGTACGGCGCCGGCGTCCCTTCTTTCCAGCCGACGTTGACGTTGTTCTGGTTGTACGAGCGCGTGACGCCGCCGGTGTAGAACGGGTAGCCGATCAGCCCGCTGTCGTACGTGCGCAGCGACGACTCGTACGGGCCGCCCGAGAGGTGCAGGCCGTTCTTGAACTGCAGGTCGAGGTTGAAGTTCGAGTCGGACTGATGCGCCGCGCCGCTGCGGTCGACGTAGCGGTCGCCCGTCATGAAGAGGTCGACGCGCTTGAGGATACCGTTCTTGGGCGTGCCGTTGATGTCGAAGAACGTCTGCGGGCCGCGGATGTCGGCGTTTTGCGTGAAGCCGAGCACCGGCGCGTATTGCGGCCCGAGGTCGCGGTAGCCGGTGAAGACCTCGTAGTTGTGCTGGTGGACGTCGATGAAATCTTCGGTCTTGTATGCGAGCCGCTTGTCGGTGACGAACGTGCCTTGCTCGCGCACGTAGTCCAGCGCGTAGACGAAGCCTGAGTGGTTGTTGCGCCCGCCGACTTGCGCCTGCCACGTCGCGTCGTTGCCGGCGCGCTGGTCGATCGTGTCGTTGCCCGTTTGGTGGTGCGTCATCACGCCGTCGAGCGACCACGCGAAGGAACGGTTCGGCGTGGCGTGCTTGTAGCCGAACACCATGTCGTCGAAGCCGGCTCCCTGCGTTTCCAGCGCGCCGAACGACTGCAGCCCTTGCGTGCCCTCCAGCTTGAGGCCGCGGTCGAACGGCCCGATCGCCGGCGAATAAAAGATCACGGTGGGCGGAGCGTTGATCCCGTTGAGCGAGACGGGGTTGAAAAAGTTCGCGCCCTGCGTGAAGAACGGCCGGTACTCGTTGAGCGCGCGGCGGAACTCTTGCGGCGCGATCGTCTGCTGGTCGATCTCGACGTTGGAGAAATCCGGCGCGAACGCGGCGACGAACGACGTGGTGCCGGTGATCGGCACGACGACGTCGGCGCCCGCGTGACGCGCGCCGGTCACGACGAAGTTGCCGTCGGCAGCTTGGAAGCGCTGGCGGTCCAGCCCGGCGCTCGCGAGGCCGTACACTTCGAATCGCGGCGGGCGCCGCGCCTGGATCGCGCCGAGCTTCACGCCGGTGAGCTGCGGCCAGAAGCGCGCGTCACCGGGCTGCGGAAAACCGCCGATCCCGCCGCCGCCGTCGTTCATCGTCGCGTCGTACGCCCACGACTCGTTCACGTTGAGCGCGGCGATGCGCCGCACGAAGTCGAAGCGCCACGTCTGCACCGCGGCGCTCGGCCGCCGCAGCACCTTGATGGGGATCACCATCATCGCGCTCCAGCCGTCCACGCTGCGCGTCGCGACGGCGGTCCACGGCGGCGCGAAGCGCGCGGATTCCGTCGACTGCTGATAGCGCGTGCCGCGCGGCGTCGTCATGAAGAAGTACACTTGGCCGCCGTTGCCGCTGGGGTCGATCCCGATCCCCGCGAAGTCGTCGAGCCCGAAGCCGACGTCGTTGGCGCTCTGTGTCGCGGTGACCGGCGCGCCGGTCTGCTTGAGCGTCATCCCCACGTACACGTTCGCGTCGTCGTACAACAGCATGAAGCGCGACTCGAACGGGCTCGGCTTCTGCGTGGTGACGGTCTGCAAGCCGGTGGCGACGACGGCCTTGTCCCACGCCGGGTCCTTCAGCAGCGGGTCGAGTGCCGGCGGCTTCTCCGTCCGCACCGCCGTGAACGTTCCGGCCGGCCCGGTCACGGCGCCGGCCGGCAGCGCGGCAGCCGCGAACACGAGAAGGCCGGCCGCCAAGGAGAAGCTCCGCAGTCGCATGCCCCTATAACTTCGGCAACCTCCGTATTGTTTCGGAGCTTGTCCCCGGCGGCGGGGATTTCGCAATTTTGAGCTTGCTCGCGAAGGAGGACGGCTGAGCTAGGCCCCGCGAAGGGCGCACGCGATGAAGCGAAGGCTGCTGCTCGGTACGCTGGGCGCGATCGCCGGCGCGCTCCTCGGCGCGATCGCGTGGGGCGCGATCACCGCCGCGACGCATTTCCAGATCGGCTACATGGCAGTCGGCGTGGGTTTCCTGGCGGGCTACGGGATGCGCACGCTCGGCGGCGGACGCGACCGGGCCGACGGCATCATCGCGGGGATCGTCGCGTTCTTCGGCTGCGTGTTGGGCAATTTGCTCACGGTGATCATCGACTTCGCACCGCACGACAACGCGCACCGCGGCGTCGTCGAGTTGACCATGCTCATCCTGCTGAGTCCGAAAGTCGCATGGTTCTTGCTGACGCAGAACTTCAGCCTCATGGATCTCGTGTTCTACGCGCTCGCGGTCTACGCGGGCTATCGCACGGCGCTCAAACCCCCGGAACCGATGGCGAGCACCGCGGAACCCGCGCCGCCGCCCTCAACGAAGCAGCCCGACGGAACAGCGAGTTCGGAAATGAACGCAGCGCCGTAGCGTCCGGGCAAGGTGCCGTCACGAGGAAGACGGCGTCCGGGGGAAGTGTCGCGCCAAGAGATGACCGACTTCTTCGATCCCCGCAACTACGCCGGCGGTCGGATCGCCCAACCGAAAATGCTTCTCGACGGTCGCGGCCACGCTGTCCCACGCTGCTTGCCCGAGCCTCTCGTGCGCGCCCGCGTCGCCGACGACGGCGAATTCGCGCCGCGACGGGACGACGAAGAAGTGCACGGCGTTGCGCTCGCGCGCGCGCGACGGACGATGGCGCTGGAGATCGCGCAACGCCGCCGCATGCACGTCGCCCGCGACGTGCGGCGCGATGGAAACCGAGATCGGCGCGGTGGTCGCTGCCTCGGCCCGAACGATCGCCTCCCGGACGCGTTTCTTGTCGACGAACCGGTGCAGTTGCGCGTTCACCATGAGCCGGTCGCTCCTCCCCCGCCCGAAAACCCGCCGCCGCCGGAAAATCCGCCGCCGCCGCCGCCCGAAAAGCTGCCCGCGATGCTCAAGACGCCGCCCAGCACGTCCCCCCAACCGGAGCCGCTGCTGCGGCTACTGATGTACGGTCCCTTCGGAGTCGGCAATTTCATGATCAGAACGATGACACCGACCGCGATCAAGACGCCGATGAGGATGCCGGCGATCTCCCCGAATGTCTCGCCGCTCGGGCTCGAGTTCGAGCCGGCGTACGGATCCACCGGCGCGATCGTGGCGCGCGGGAACGGCGCTGCATCGCTCTTGCCCTGCGCTTCGTCGTTCGTGCCGCGCGCTTCACCGCCGATGATACCGAGAATTTGTTCGACGCCCGCGTTCACGGCCGCGTCGGGTTCGCCGGCGCGGAGCTTGGGCGCGATCGTGTCGCGGATGATGCGCGCGGCGGTCGCATCGGGGACGATCGGCTCGAGCCCGTAGCCGACCTCGATGCGCACTTTGCGGTCGGTCGGGAACACGAACAAGATCAGCCCGTCGTCCAGTCCTTTGCGCCCGACTTTCCAGCGCGCGAACGCGCGCACGGTCCAGTCCTCGGTCGGCGTCGCGCCGGTCGTCGGCGCCACGTACACCAAGATCTGGTGTCCGGTGGTGGTTTGATACGCGCGCAGGCGAGCGTCGAGGGCGGCGACGGTTTGCGGTTTCAAAAAGCCGCTCGTGTCGGTAGCCCATTGCGCCGGCGAGGGCGGGATGGCGACCTCGGCACCGTACGCCGCCGTCACCACCACGCCGATCAGCATCAGCAGCGCCAGGAGCCGACGGACCGCGCGCATCCCGCTAGAACTTCACCTGCGGAGCACCCTCCGCACCGGGCTGAGATTTGAAATACGCCTTCTCGTTGAAGCGCGCTCCGAAGAAGCCGGCGACGAGCACGGTCGGGAACGAATCGCGCGTCGTGTTGAAGGTCTGCGCGGCCTTGTTGAAGCGCATGCGCTCGACCGCGATCCGGTTCTCCGTCCCTTCGAGCTGCGCTTGAAGGTCGGCAAAGTTCTGGGTCGCTTTGAGATCGGGATAGTTCTCGACGACCGCGAGCAGGTGCGACAAGGCCGACGAGAGCCCGTCCTGCGCGGCGGTGAACTTCGCGAACGCCGCAGGATCGTTCGGCACCCCGCTCCCGAGGTTGAGCTGACCCACCTTCGAGCGCGCCTGTGCGACGGCGACGTACGTGCTCTTCTCGAAATTCGCGGCCCCTTTGACCGTCGACACGAGATTCGGGATCAGATCGGCGCGCCGCTGATAGACGCTTTCGACTTGCGCCCACTGCGACTGGACCGCCTGATCGAGCGTGACCAGCCGGTTATAGGTCCCGGCCAGCGACATCACCACGATCAAAACGATGACGACGAGGCCGCCCAACGCGATCAGTCCACGATTCATGTGCTGCTAACCATCGAGCGCACTTCACGCTCTGGAACATCAAAACCCCGCCAGAGCGGAGTTTTGATGGTTCGATGGTAGCGCCAACGGGAATTGAACCCGTCTCTCCGCCTTGAAAGGGCGGCGTCCTAACCGATAGACTATGGCGCCCCGCACGGCCCGATCAAGCCGGTTCTGTGCGCCGCGCGCGGCGGCGAATCCTGGACGTGCATGGCGAGGGAAGCGCTGGGCCCGGCTGGATTCGAACCAGCGCGCGACCAGTTATGAGCCGGCTGCTCTACCGCTGAGCTACGGGCCCGTAGCGCGCACGTCTTCGGCGCCGGGCCCTCGTTCCCGTGTGTGACTCCGAGGAACGGTCAGCAGGGTCGATCGCACCTGGTCCGGGTCGTACAAGCGCAGGAAGAAATACCCAATCCCCGCGATGCCGGTCATCAAGCTCGGCGTCTCCCCCGCGCCGAGCACGCCGCAGGGAAACGGGGTGGCGGATCGCACGTAGCGGTCCACCGCGGCCCGGCCGACCGCATCGACGAGCTCGTACGCGTCACGCCGCTGCACGTGCTGCGCGAAGAGGAGGGCTGCCTCGGCGTTGCCGCTCACGCCATGGCACGGCGACATGTCGAACACGCTCGGCGACTCCAGCGTGGCCCGCAGCCACGCCTTGACGGTGAGCATCGCGGCCTCGACTTCGCCCGCGATCTCCGCATCGCCGGGCAACAGTTCCAGCAGGCGCAAGCGCGATAAGCCGATACCGCCGGCGCCATGGCACCATCCGGTGGAGAACGCCGGCTGCGCGGGACCTCCGGCCGCCATCCCGAGCGCCGCGAAGTCGCGCAGGTCGGGCCAGTTTCGCTGCGCTGCATCGAAGAAGCTGCGCTCGTAGCGCAGCGCGTCCCGCACGACGTTCGCGATGCGCACGTCCGGCCGAACGCGCTGCAACTCGAGCAGCGCCCACACGATCCCCGCCACGCCGTGCGAGAACCCCAGCAGATTGCGCTTCACGGCGGTGGCCGGCAACGTCGCCCACGACAAGCCCTCGGCGCTTTCGACGGCGGCGTCGAGCAGCGCGCTCCCGAAACGCTGCGCGGCATCCAGCAGGTCCGGACGCGCAAAACGTCCCGCGAGGTCGATCAGCGGTGCGATCGCGCCGGCCGGGCCGGACATCACGTCGATCACCTCC
The DNA here is from genome assembly GCA_035943995.1 of Candidatus Elarobacter sp. Taxonomy (GTDB): domain Bacteria; phylum Vulcanimicrobiota; class Vulcanimicrobiia; order Vulcanimicrobiales; family Vulcanimicrobiaceae; genus Vulcanimicrobium. The sequence continues at coordinate 22,669 of DASZBS010000092.1, forward strand.
GGTCCGAACGGCGTCGCGAGCGCGCGGTCGACTTCGGCCAGGCCGCGCGCAACGAGCGCGTCGTCGCCCCTCAGCGCACCGATCTCGGCGAGCGTGAAACCGACGCCGAGCGATCCTCCGTAAAACGACGGTTGCGCCGGCGCGGCGGCGACGCGCGCTTCGATCTGCCGAATCGCGCCGTCGCGCAGCGCCGCGATGTCGTCGTCCTGCGAGAGCGTTGCAAGCTGCGCGAGAAACAGCGCGATGCCGGCGACGCCCTGATAGACGTCGGTTCCCATCGTGCGTCGCACCGGGCGGAACGCGCCGTAGGGGCCGGGATCCATGAACCACCCGAACCACGTGCAGCGGCCGTCCGACCAGATCGCATCGCGCGCGATGCGCCGCGCGACGGCGCTCGCCGCCTCGAGATACACCGGATTTCGCCACGGCACGGCGGACGGCGTCTCGACCGCATGCAGCATCTAGCAACCCCATCGGACGGGCAGCGCGTAGAGATCGGCGAAGCCCGCGGCGACGTGCGGGCGCTCGAGCGACAGCCCCGCACTCGCGAAGCGCTGTGCCACGGCGTCGAGCCGGTGCGACGTCGCCTGCGAACCGTGCAGCCACGCATCGACGATGCCGCGCGCGGTAAGCCGGCAGCGCGCTTGCCCGAAACTTTCACCGCTCCCCGGGTCGTCCGCGCCGCCGATACCGGCGGCGAGCGCTTTCGCGAACAGCGGCACCTCCGGTCGCAGTCCGTCCGTGAACGCGCCGCGCGCCGTTGCGACCACCGACAGCACCGGTTCCAGGAATCGCCGCGCGACGTAGAGCACGACGGCGTCGGTGCGGTCGTACCACGCCGGATCCGTGAGGAACTTCAGCCGAAACGGTATTGCGTAGCGGTTCAGTTTCGCCGATAGCGCGCCGACGATCTGCTCGACACATTCGGGCGCCGCGTTGAAGTAGACGCGCGCGATCTCGATGTCGTCGTACTCGCTCGCGATCGTGTCGCCGAAGATGAAGTAGAAGCCGGGCTGCATGACGGCGGAGTCGCGCGTGGCGAGCAACTCCACGACGTCGCCGGCCACGGGCGCGCGCATCATCGCCTGGGCGAACGCGAAACGTCCCGGCAGCGCGACCAGAAAGCTGTCGCCCTTGCGCACGTGCACCGCGCCGTCGAATCCGAGCTGGTACACCTCCCAGTTCGGGTCCCACCGCGTCTGGGTCGCGTTGGCGGCGGCGACGCGCGCGGCGAACGCCGGATCGGTCGCGCCGCTCGCCGCGACGCCGGCGTTGCCGCCGCCGCCGCGGTAGTCGCGCGCGTAACACTGCCCGTACAGCACCGTCGCGAGCGCCTCGGCCAGTGCTTGCGTCTGCGCATCGCCCCCCGGCCCAATCGCCGCGACCGGTGGGACGTGCACGACCGGCAGATCGGCGAACCGAAACGTTGACTGCGAGAAGATCTCGGTGGCGCCGAACGCTGCTTCGAGCCGCGCTTTGAGCGTCTCGTCGATCGCCGGCGCTTCGAAGGCAACCGTCACGCGACACCGGCCATCGCGACACGGCCCGACGCATTGGCAAAACCCAGCATCTGCACCGCCGCGTGATCGGGATAGCACAACAAGGTATGCGCGAGACGCAGCGCGAGCGAAGCGTGCGCCGGCATGACGACCGGCCCTTGCATCACCTCGAACGCCGTCAGCACCAAGCGCGCGCCGAGAAAGCGCACGACGCGCCGGAAGAGCCGTTCGGCGCGCTCCTGATCGAGCCCAAGCCGCTCAGCATACGCCGTCCACAGCGTGGCGAGCGCCGGCCATGCGGACGGCAGCGGGTACGGGGCGTGCGGAATCATTGCCGCGAGATCCGGCTGCGACGGATCGGTCGGGAGCGCGAGCAGCCACCAGTTCAGATACGAAGCCAACGCGCAGGCGACGTCCCAGGCGGGGTCTCCGATATCGGCGAGCTCCCAGTCGACGATGCGGAGCTCGCGCTCCGGTTCGTCGCCGACCAGCAGCAGGTTGTCCCATTTCACATCGCCGTGGATCAGCGCCGTGGATTCCCACACTGCCGCAAGCGCCGCCAGCGCGGCCGCCACGTCGGGCATCGCGCGGAGCGAAGCCAGCACCTGCGGCATCCCCCCCGTCCCACCCGGCAGCGTATCGCTGCCGGACTGCGCCACGAAGAACACCCAGTGCGGCGTGCGCGGAAACGACGCGGCGACCGCATCGCCCGCGATCGCGGACCCCGCGGCGTGATACGCTGCGATCGCGGCGCCGGTCTTTCGCGCGACGTCGGGCGGGAACGAGCGGACGCGGCCGTGCAGCTCGTTCAAGCTCTCGCTGCGCTCGAAAAGCTCCGTCGTGAGCGCATGGCGCTGCGGATCGTAGTCGATCATCGCGGGCGCGAGCGCGGCGATCGGTGCGAACGCCTGGTGAGACGCGGCGAAATGCAGCACTGCCGCTTCGCGGTTCACCGAGCCGGTCGCGTCGGCGATGCGCGACGGCGCCTGCTTGACGAAGAATCCCCGCGCGCCGCCGCGCACGACTTTGAAATTCCGGTTCCGCCGCCCCGCTTCGGTCACGCACACGTCGCCGTCGACCACGTCGGACGCGCGCAAGCTGCCGCGATTGAGCAGATAGTGCGGAAGGTTCGTCGCCGTCAGGAACATGCAGGCGGCCTCGGGGCTGCGCCGCGTTGGTGCCTCAGCAGTACGCCGTTGGGCAGTACGCCGTGTTGCACACGATGGTCGGGAGAGGCGGGCAGTTGAACGCTGTTTGTGGGAAGCGCGCTGCCTCCGTCTGCGGTGCGAATTGCGGGCCGCACCCTAGCGAAGGCGTCACACAGTTTGGCGTCTGAATGCACTCCAGCCCCGTCGTCGGGCAGAACGGCGTCGGCAGCGGACAGAACGGCGTCGGCAGGCACAACGGCGTCGGGCAGAACGGCGTCCGCGGGCAGAACGGCGTCGGCAGCGCGCAGTGCGGCGTCGGCAGCGGGCAGAGCGGCGTCAAGGCCGGGCAGAACGGCGTCTGGTGCGGCACGAAGCACTGCCCCGGCATGGTGCAATGCGCTACCATCGAGGGGCATTGAGGCGTCTGCTCGTGAGCGCATACCGGCGGGGCGGTGTTGACCTTGATGCATTCCGGCCCGGTGGTCACCAAACAGAACGGACTCTGAATGCAAAGCGGAGGGACTGTGCAAGGATACGTATTGCACGGCTGCCCCACGGACACGAAGTGGCAGCCGCACAGCGTCCCCCCCGGGGGCGACGGGGGCGGTGGCGGGGGCGGGTTGCAACGCGCCGGTACCAACGTCTTGTGGCAGTCCGCAGACACGGGCCCGGTGTGCTGCATGCAGTTCGGCGTGAACGGCATGCAGTGCAGCGTCGGGAACGAGCCGCCGCCTTGTGGATATGCCGCCGCCGTCTGGCCGCCGTGATGGGGCGGCTGCGCAGCGTTCGGCGGGCACAGCGGGGTGCACCCCGGGCCGGTGGTGGGATAACAGAACGGCGTCTGGCCGCAATCCGTGGTGGGACAGTACGGTGTAGTCATGCGGTACCCCCGGAACGCGAGACCCCGCTCGCGAGGCCCTTTCGGTTCGAGGCTCCTGCCTCGGTGACCTACCCGAGCGCGCTCGCCGCGAAGGCTTTCTTCCCGGCGTAGCGCGCCGTGCCCGTCCCCAGGTCCTCCGCGATGGCCATCAGCCGGTTGTACTTCGCGATACGGTCGCTGCGCGACAGCGAGCCCGTCTTGATCTGGCCGGCTCCGGTCGCCACCGCGAGGTCGCTGATCGTCGTGTCCTCGGTCTCGCCGGAGCGGTGCGAGATGACCGCGCGGAAGCCCGCCTTGTGCGCCATCTCTACGGCGTCGAGCGTCTCGGTCAGCGTGCCGATCTGGTTCACCTTGATCAGGATCGCGTTGGCGCTCCCCTCGCGGATGCCGCGCTCGAGTCGCTCCACGTTGGTCACGAAAAGATCGTCGCCGACGAGCTGCACGCGCGCGCCGAGCGTTTGCGTCAGCAGCTTCCAGCCGTCCCAGTCGTCTTCGCCGAGCCCGTCCTCGATCGAGATGATCGGATACTTCCGGCACAGCCCGTCGTACAAGCCCACCATCTCCGCCGACGTGAGCGGGTGATCGTCCGGTACGTGCGGCCAGTATTTTCCGTCACGGAAAAACTCCGCCGACGCGGGGTCGAGCGCGATCGCAACGTCCTCGCCCGCTCGATAACCGGCTTTTTGAATCGCGTCGACGAGAATCTGCATCGCTTCGTCGATCGAGTCGAGCTTCGGCGCGTAACCGCCCTCGTCGCCGACCAGCGTTTGATGACCCTGGTCGTGCAGCATCTTGCCGAGCGTGTGAAATACTTCGGAGCCCCAGCGCACCGCTTCGGCGAACGTCGGCGCGCCGACGGGCACGATCATGCACTCCTGGAACTGCAGCGCGCCTTCGGCGTGCTTGCCGCCGTTGATGACGTTCATCATCGGTACCGGCAGCGTCGCCGCCGACGGTCCGCCGAGATAACGGTACAGCGGCACGCCCAGCGACACGGCGGCGGCGCGCGCAACGGCGAGCGACACGCCGAGCAGCGCGTTCGCGCCGAGGTTCGATTTGTTGGGCGTGCCGTCGAGCTCGATCAGCGTGCGGTCGAGCTCGCGCTGCGACGTCGCGTCCGCGCCTTCGATCGCCGGCCCGATGATCTCGTTCACCGCGCGCACCGCTTTGAGGACGCCCTTGCCGCCGTAGCGTTTCGGATCGCCGTCGCGCTTCTCGACCGCTTCGTGCGCGCCCGTCGACGCACCCGACGGCACCATCGCTTCTTCCACCACGCCGAACGACGTCGCCACCGCGACCGCCACCGTGGGGTTACCGCGCGAATCCAACACCTCGCGCGCCCGCACGCTTTCGATCAGCGGCCGCCCGCCGCCGCGCAGCGATTCGATCGACATTATTTCGATGCGACCCATTCGCCGAGCACGTGCCCGCGCGGGAACAACTCGTCGTCGCTGAAGAAGATTTTCACCTCGCGCGCCGCGGACTCTGCGGAGTCGGAGCCGTGCACGAGGTTGCGGCCGATCGTCTGGCCGTAGTCGCCGCGGATCGTGCCGGGCGTCGCCTTGATGGGGTTCGTCGCGCCGATCGTCGAGCGGCAGCCTTCGATCGCGTCTTCGCCTTCGATCACCATCGCGACGATCGGCGTCGCGGTGATGTAGCCGACCAGCCCAGCGAAGAAACCCTTGCCCTCGTGCTCGGCGTAGTGGCGCTTCGCTTGTTCCTCGGTCACCTGCAGCATCTTCAGCGCGAGGATCACGTACCCGCGCCGTTCGAAGCGCGCGAGGACTTCGCCGACCAAGCCGCGGACGACCGCGTCGGCTTTTGCAAGAATCAAGGTCCGTTCGACTGCCATAGCGGAGGGGCTATACGTGCCGAACGATGCCGCACCTCCGGCAGGACCCGACGCTCCACGTCCGCTCGACGTCGCGCGCGTGCGCGCGGCGCTGGCAGGCACACGCTTCACCGACGTGCGCGCGCTGCGCGAAACGCCGAGTACGAACGACGACGCCGCAGCGCTCCTCGGCGATCCGTCGGCCGCCGGTGCGACGTTGGTCGCAGAGTTTCAGACGGCCGGGCGCGGCCGCAAAGCGGGCCGCAACTGGATCGCACCCGCCGGGAGCGCGCTGCTGTTCACCACGATCCTGCCGGCGGCGGTCGCGACCGACGCGCTGTGGGCCGTGCCGTTCTGGGTCGCGCTCGCGGTCGCCGACGGCGTCGAAGAAGGCTGCGGCGTGCGGCTGGACCTGCGCTGGCCCAACGACCTGGATCTCGGCCCGCGCAAAGCGGCCGGCATCTTGTGCACGTCGCGCGTGACCGGCGCGCTAGCGTATGTGGGCTGCGGCGTCGGGCTCAACGTGCGCCGGCCCGCCGATCCGGCGCTCGCCGCGATCGAGCCGCCGCCGGCGTATCTGTCGGACGCCGCGCCGCACGCCGAGCGTGAAGCGATCCTCGCGGGGATCCTCGGCGCGATGGACGGCCTGCTTGACGTGCTTGACCGGCCCGCCGAGATCGCGCGCGCCTGGGAAGAGCGCGCCGGCCTGCGGGGGCGGCCGTACCGGCTGCGCCTCGACGCCGACGGCAGCATCGTCGCGGGCGTCGCGGTCCGCCTCGACCGCGAAGGCGGGCTCGTCGTCGCGCACGACGGCCGCGAGACGGTCGTGCACTTGGCGGACGCGCGGGTGGTCGGATAGCGCGATCGTGGCGCACCCTTCGACAGGCTCAGGGTGACTGGAGGTTTATTTCGCGACGCCGCCCAGCGCGACGTTCGCTTTGCCGAGCGCCGCGATCGCGTGCGCTTCGAACGTCGGATCGATGCTCAGCGCGAGGTTCGCCGTCGCGGAGACGTGCGCGGGTTTCGGGATCATCTTCGCCGCGATGCCGCCGTCCTTGAGCGCCTTGGTGGCGATCATCGTGTCGGCGTTCGACGAGAAGAACAGGATGACGTCAGCCATCGCGTCTCACTTGGAACCGCTCACGAGCTCGTCGAGCCCCGCCGCCACTTCGTTGAGCTCGCCGACGCGCGCGACGGCTTGCTGCGTGCGCGACGCCATCTCCGACGCGAGCGTGTCGATCACGATCACGTCGCCGAGGATCTCCGCGTTGAGCACCGACGCCGCGAGGATCTTCTCCGCGATGCCGGCATGCGTGGCGACGGCCTGGCGCGAGCTCGTCGCAGCATCATCGCCCGACTCGGCGTCAGTTTCGGACGCAGCCTGCATCAGCAGCTCGCCCTGGCGTTCGACGGCCGCGCGCGTCTGCGCGACGTGATCTCCGGAGACTTCGCTGCCCACGATGACCACCGACAGCTCCTGCGCCGACGCGCGTACCTGGCGGCTGCGGGCGGCGAGCGAGCGCGCGATGCGCTGCACGACCGGGACCGCGATCGCGAGGCCGATCAAGATCCCCACGAGCCCCCACAGCATCAGCGACACGAGCGTGTGCTGCTGGATGCCGGTGAACGTTTCGAGCGGCACGCCGAACCAGCGCGCGGCGATGACTTGGTTGCGGTCGTCGAGGATCGGCTCGACGCGCGTGAGGTACTCGACGCCGCCTTCGCTGTCGACGCCGTAGAACGTCTGCTTGACGTCGTTCACCTTGGCCGACGCGCCGTCGTCGATCAGCCGCGTGCCGTCCGGACGCGAGATCGAGCTGGAGATGAGCTCGCCGCGGAAGATCACGGCGGCCTTGCCGCCGAGCGCGTGCGCCGCCTGGTCGACGACGTCGTAGTAATGGTCCATCACGATGCCGCCGTACACGGCGCCGATGGTGCGCTCGTTCGCGTCGGAGATCGGCGTCGCGGACACGATGCCCAGGCCGTCGGTGAGGCCTTCGCGGCCCGCGGTCGTCGACTCGATCTGCGGCTCGAGCTGTTCGGGGACGAGCTCGTCGTGCGGCAGCGTGGCGGCCGTGTTGACCGTCTCGCCTGACAGCGCGCGGGCGACGAACGGCGACACCAGCTTCGCGCCCGACGGGCCGCCGTTCGCGCGCGCGACGACCTTGCCGTGCACGTCCACGACGGTGAGGAACGACAGGCCGCCCTGGCGCGCGATCCCGGTCAGCGTCGCTTCGAGGCCCTTCGCGTGCGCCGCCGTTCCGTGCCGCACCGCTTCGTTGATCGCGGACTGCGTCACCAGCAGCTTGACCGAGTCGCGCTTGGCATCCCAGTAGCCCGCGAAACCCGTCGAACCGCTGGCCACCTGCTGCGTCGCGAGGCGGTTCAGATCCGTCGCCATCGTGTTGCGCGCGGCGATCGCGCTGATCGCCGACGAGATCACGATCGCGCCGACGAGCGTTCCGACGAGTTTCGTGCGCAGACCGAGCTTCATACCGACGTCTCCTGGGGGTGGTGGTGTTCCGAAATGGTGTAGCGGCCGAACTCGCCGTCGATCGCCGCGGCGCGGCGGTTCATCTCGTCGACGGACGCGAGGATGCGCTCCGCGGCGGACGTGATCTCGGCGTTGACGTACGTGAGCACTTCGACCGACGACGCGTTCTGCGACGAGATCGACGTGATGGCGTCGAAGGCGTGCGACACCTCACCCGAGTGCGACGCCATCTGCTTGGTGGCGGCGAGGTTGGCGCCGACGGACTTGGTGATCTCCTCGATCGAGCGGATCACGCGGAACGTGTTCTCCGACATCGAGCGCGTCACCGAGCTGATCTGGCCGATCTGCCGGTTCGCGTCCTTGACCGTCGAGACGATGTCGCGCAGCGCGTCGGACGCGCTGTCGGTGGATTTCACGCTGTCGTCGAGCCGCGCGTCGAGCCGCGTCATCGCGTTGGCGACTTGGGCGATGACCGACTGCGTCGAGCCGATGTGGGCCGCGATCTCTTTGGTCGCGCGTCCGCTGCCGTCGGCGAGCTTGCGGACCTCGTCCGCGACGACGGCGAAGCCGCGGCCGTGCTCGCCCGCGCGCGCCGCTTCGATCGCGGCGTTGAGCGCGAGCAGGTTCGTCTGGTCGGCGATCCCGTCGATGACCTTGACGATGTCGCCGATCTGGTCGGAGTTCGCGCCGAGCCGGCGGATGTCGGCGGCCAGCTCGTCGATGGTCGATTTGATGGTGGCCATCGCGTCGACGATGGTGTGGATCGCGGTGCCGCCGCGGTCGGCGGTGAGCGTGGTCTCCGACGAGATCGTCAGCAGCGAGTCGACCTGCGCCGACACTTCCTCGATCGACGCCGACATCGTCGACACGTCCAGCGCCGTCTGGTCCAGCGAGCGCGTCTGCTGCTCCGCCGAACCGGCCAGCTCGGAGATCGCGTCGGTCATCGAACGCACTTTGCTCAGCGCGCCTTCGACGATCTGCGACTGCTCGCCGATCCCGTCCTCGAGCTGCTTCTGCGCGATCGCGCCGCCTTCGATCACGGCGAGCGACGACGACGCCGTGGACTGCAGATCGCCGCCGGAGGCGCCGAGCCGCTGCGCTTCGTCGTGCATGGTGCCCAGGAAGTCGCGCATCCCGAAGACGAGCGTGTTCAACCCGATGCCGAGCTCGGCGAGCGGGCCTTCGGCGACGGCCAGGTTGCCGGTCAGGTCGCCGCGCGCGACCTCGTCGACGCCCCGGGTCAGGGCTTCGATGTTCGCTTCGAGCCCGGCCATCGCGTCGGACCGGGCCGCGCCGGAGCCGGGGGCGTCGGAGAGCCAAGCGAGCAGGACGCCGGCAAGGACGGCGATCCCGGCCGACGCGGCCGAGGTCTCGAGCACATCGTGCGAGCCGCGCGCCAGGTACGCGACGAGCGCGCCCGCGAGCGCGAACGCCGCGGCCCCCACGACGAAACGGCCGGCGGGTGTGGCGCGGCGGTGCACGACGAGGAGGCGCTCCAGGATCAATCTCAACGGGTCCTCGGCCAAACGACGAACGAGAGCGGGCCCGTGCACACCACACGATCCGTCTTTACCAGCATCGGACATTGCGCCGCGAGCCTTGAGCCGGGCCGGCGCACACCCGCTTCTAACGGAGCAGGTGCCCTACGCTAGGCCGGGCGATTCGCGCGGCTGCGCCGCTCGCAAGTCTCGCAGAAATGCGAGTACTTGTTGTCGGTGTCGAAGACCGAGTTCGAGTAGTACATCGCGCAGCGCGCGTTGTAGCAGTGCTTCAGCCCCAGCGCGTGGCCGATCTCGTGGACGCTCTCCTTCAGCAGCCGCTGGAACAGCGCGTTCTCATCGGCGGGATCGCCGTAGAACTCCGAGCGCAGCCGGTGCAGCGATACGACGGCGCAGCGCTGCGCTTCGCTGGACGACCCGAACACGAACTGGTGCGAGGTCTTGTAGAGGTCGAAGTCGGTGATCCCGAGGACGAGGTCCTCGCGCGTCTCGTACGCCGCGGTGAGGCGGCCGACAAGCGAGCCGAAGAACAGCTGTCCGCGCGCGCTGTTGAGCGCCGTCTTGGGGACGGCGAGCGTCGCGCGCACGACGGCCGTCGCGAGGAATCGCTCTTCCAGGCACAGCGCGAGCCGGGTGAGCAATCCTGCGTCGATCGCATTGATCGGAACGATGCTGATCTCGCGCACGGCGCTGATACGGGTTCGGTTCGCGCGCGGGGCGGTCCTGGGCGGGCCGCAGTTGTCACCCTGACGTGATTGTCAGGCATTCGCCTGAGCTTGTCGAAGGGTGCGCCACGATGATAGTGGGGATCGGGATCGACCTCGCGGAGGTGGAGCGCTACGCGTTCGACGAGACCAAGCGCGCGCGATTCGCCCGCAAGGTGTACACCGAGGAAGAGATGGCGTACGCCATGCGCAAGCGCAACTGGCCCGAACGGCTCGCCGGCTTCTTCGCGGCAAAGGAAGCGACGCGCAAGGCGTTCGGCCACGCGATCCCGTGGAACGCCGTGGGCGTCTCGCACGAGCGCAGCGGGAAGCCCGTCATCCGCCTGTACCGCGGCTACGAGAAGCTGCTCGCGCAACGCGGCGTGCGCGCGATCCACCTGACGATCACGCACACGGCGACGACCGCCGCCGCCGTCGTAGTGCTCGAAGGATGATGCTGCGATGATGCGCGGCGCAGTAAACACGTCCGCATGAGAGCGGTGAGGGTTGCATTCGCTTCGCGAATGCAACGTGGACCGAGCGCCACGCGTGGCGCCTCCGCGGCCGGCGCGATCCAAGGCGAGACCCAGCGGTGAGAGCCGTGACTGCGGCGCAGATGCGCGCCATCGACGCGGCGGCGGTCGCGCGCGACGGCGAGGTGGCGCTGATGCGCGCGGCGGGCGATGCGATCGCGCGGCTGATCGACCGCTACGCGCGCGGCGACGGCGCGGTCGTCGGGATCGCCGGCGCGGGGAACAACGGCGGCGACGCGTACGCGGCGCTCGCCGCGTACGACGGCACGCGCCGCCGCGTGATCTTCGCCGACGGGTCGGCGAGCGTGCGGCACGACAGCGCGGCGCGGCGCGATGCGCGCGAGCGCGCGCGGGTCGCCGGCGTCGAGGAGCGACCGTTTCCGCCGGACGCGGCGACGCTGCGCTATGCGGGGCTCGTGCTCGACGGCGTGCTCGGCGCCAACGCGCGCCTGCCGCTCGACGCGCGCAGCGCCGAGCTGGTCGACGCGATCGCGGCGAGCGGTGCGCCGGTGCTCGCGCTCGACGTCCCCACCGGCGTCGATCCCACGACGGGCGCTTGCGGCGCGCACGTGGTGCGCGCGACGGCGACGATCGCGCTGGGGCGGCCCAAGCTGGGCTGTATGCTCGACGCCGGGCGCGACGCGACCGGCGAGCTGTGGTGCGCGCCGATCGGGATGCGCGACGGCGACGCGAACGGCATCGACGACCCGCGCACCGACGTGCTCGCGCCGCCGGAGTTCGCCGCGCTGCTGCCCGCGCGAGCGAGCGAGTCCGACAAGCGCAGCTCCGGCGCGCCGCTGATCGTCGCGGGATCGACGCAGTTCCCCGGCGCCGCCGTGCTGTGCGCGTGGGGCGCCGCGCGCGCGGGCGCAGGCTACGTCACGGTCGCCGCGCCGGAAGGCGCCGCCGCCGCGCTGCGCGCGCACCTGGTCGAGCAAGTCGTCGTCACGTACGACGAGCGCGATCCCGACGCCGCGGTGCAGACGATCCTCGGCCTGACGAACCGCTGCGACAGCATCGCGATCGGCCCCGGGCTCGGGTTGTCCGACGCGTTCGCGACGATCGTCAACGGCGTGCTCGGCGGTAGCGAGCTGCCCGCGGTCGCCGACGCGAGCGCACTCTACCACCTCGCGAAGCAGCTCGGCGCGTATCGCACGAAGCCGCTGGTCATCACGCCGCACGCCGGCGAGTTCGCGCGCATCAGCGGCAAAGGCACGATCGTGCCCGGCGAACGCCTCGCACGGGTGCGCGCGTTCGTCGACGAGCACGGCGTAACGACGCTGCTCAAGGGCCGCACCACGCTGATCGCCGGGCGCGACGCTACGCACGTCAATCCCACCGGCACGAACGCGCTCGCGACCGCGGGCACCGGCGACGTGCTCACGGGCGCGATCGCGACGCTGCTCGCGCAAGGTTTGTCACCGCTCGACGCCGCACGCGCCGGCGCGTACTGGCACGGCCGCGCGGGCCAAATCGCGCTCGCGCACCGCCGGCGCGGGGTGATCGCGCGCGACGTCGCCGAGGCGCTGGGCGAAGCATCCGTCGTCGAACCGCAAGACGCTGCGCTGGTGCGCATTTCCTAACGGCCGGTTCCGAACGAAAAGAACGGCACGGCCTTACGCGCGCATGCGACCGCGTGATAGCTTGGCGCGGGAACATGAAAAGAACGACGCAACGCGAGATCGTCCTGCCGGAGACCAAACCCGAGACGGAGTGGTTGAGAGGCCGGGCGGTCAAGAAGATGAGCCCGGAGCGCACGCACGCCGTGCTGCGGCTTTGGTTTGCCCGGCGACTGGATGAATGGGCGGGCGAACGCGGGATCGTCGGGATCGAATGGCGGTTTCGCGTGGCGCCGCCGGGCGAAGACATCCGACCCCTCGTCCCGGACATCTCCTATCTCGGATACGACCGGATCGGCGACGAGACGGAAGACGAGCTCGAAGTCCCGTTGATACCGCCGACCGTCGCGATCGAGATACGCTCGCCCGGCGACAACCGGCGAGACGTCGAAGCGAAGGTCGACGTATTCGTGCGCGCGGGAGCCGGTGTCGTGATCGTCGTGAACCCGAAGACGCGCACGGTCATCGCGCAGGACGCGGCGGCGCGCCGCATCTTCTGGGGCGACGAGACGTTCGAGCATCCCGCCGTGCCCGGCTTCACGTTCGCGTTGCCGGAGATGTTCGACGCGCTTCGGCTGCGCCACCCGAGCTGAGCCCTAACCGCCGGATTCGAGCAGCTCGCGCAAAACGAAACCTGCCCCTAGAACTATCCTCTAACGCCCTAGCGAGTGAGTGCGCTCAGTCACGCCGATGTACGCTCGGTAAACGTACCTTCCGTTGTCAAGAAGAGCGTCATCCCGCGCGGGAGTGTTCGGACCTTGTCGCCGATTCGCCATTCGCGCATCACGTTCGTGGCGCGAGTGGCAGAGAAGTCGCTCAAGAACTCATGCGATACAAACAGACGGACTTCTTGATCCGATGGTATCTTGGCTCGGAGGACCACCCCGTCACGCTCAAAGTCTTCACGCATCCGAGGATCAGCGATATGCACCGCATCCGTCAAGTAGCGCGTGAGGGCGTCGATTACGTCTTTGTACCGCTGCTGCAGCGAGTCATCATCGATGGACATTTCACGTAGCCTCAGGGGCTTGGTTCGCGGGACTTCCGGCATCTTCGTCTCCTGGTATATCTTCCCCCACCCGCCATAAATGACGACCTTCTGGATCGGACGGCCACCGCACTTGAGACGTGTCGCCAACGGCGACGCGAGCGGCTCGCACTTGGGTGAGTGAGCGGCGCGCCGCGGCGACCATATATTCGCGGTACTGTGGCGGATTGGCGAGAAAAAGAGGTCGCTGCGACGCCAAAAACGCCAGGTTCTCCTGGCAAACGGAGACGGCTTCATAGACGGCCTCTCGCTCGATGTTGCTCAGCGCCGCTGCGCCGTCGTTCGAAATCGCGACCCCGCGAAGTTGCGTGATCACATCATCGAACCCCCAGAGCTGCACCTCCGGATAGCTTTGCGCGACGGACATGAGTTGATACATCCGGCGCAGATAATAGCGAATTTGATGAAGAGTTGATTTGCGTTTTCCGCGCTTTTCTGCGATTTTGAAAGCCCACGCACCGAGGCCTCCGCCTCCCAGCAGAACTCCAACCAAGGGCGGTAGCCACCATGGGACGGGGTCCCGGGGAACGCTGGTCATGGTCGTACCGGAGCCTTGGGGCGACGCGCGCGGTATCGGCGTGACACCGCCTGTCGCAGGGGCGCCGGTTCGCCGGGCTGTCACCGCCGATGCAGCAGCGGCCTGGTTGACTGGCGTGGGGCCCATGCAGATCAAACCGGCAAAGACGGACGCAACCACGAAAGATCGAATCATTCGCTATCAAATTCCAGCGCCACCCAAGATCGCGCGTAATGCGGCTTCATCGATGATGGCTATCCCGAGTTGCTCCGCCTTTGCCAGTTTGTTGCCTGCTTCCTCACCGGCCACCACGTAGTCGGTTTTCTTCGACACCGCCGACGACACTTTGCCGCCCGCCGCGACGATCAGCTCCGCCGCTTCGTCGCGTGTGAGGCTCGGCAGCGTGCCGGTGAGCACCAGCGTCTTGCCCGCGAGCACGCCGACCGGTTCGCGCGGGCGCAGCGGCGCCGTCATGTCGACGCCCGCTTTCTTCAGGCGCGCGATCATCGCGCGGTTGGGCGCCTGCGCGAAGAACAACGCGACGCTGGTCGCGATCTCCGGACCGATCCCTTCGATCGCCAGCAGCTGCTCCTCCGTTGCGGCGGCCAGCGCGTCCATCGAGCCGAAGTCGCCCGCGAGGATCGCTGCGTTCTGCGAGCCCACGAAACGGATGCCGAGGCCGGACAGCAGCCGCGCGAGCCCGCGCGACTTCGAGCCCTCGATCGCGGCGAGCACGTTGGACGCCGATTTCTCCGCCATGCGCGGCAGCGCCAGCAGCTTGGCGAGGTCGAGCTGGAAGATCTCGCTCACGTCGTGCACCAGGCCGCTGTCGACGAGCGACGCGGCGAGCTGGTCGCCGATCCCTTCGATGTCCATCGCGCCGCGCGAGCAGAAGTGCCGCACGCGCTCGACGAGCTGCGCGGGGCACGACGCGTTCGTGCAGCGCGCGAGCGGTTCGCCTTCGGGGTGGTCGACGTCGGCGCCGCACACCGGGCAGCGGTCCGGCAGCGTGTACTCCGGCGGGTTGCCTTCGCGCAGCTCGAGCACGGGACCGACGACGCGCGGGATGACGTCGCCCGCGCGGATGACGGTGACGACGTCGCCGACGCGGATGTCGTTCGCGCGGATGTAGTCCTGGTTGTGCAGCGTCGCGTTGGCGACCGTGGTGCCGCCGATCTGCACCGGTTCGAGCACCGCGTTCGGGTTCAGCACACCCGTGCGCCCGACGCTGACGGTGATGTCGAGCAGCTTGGTGCGCGCCTCGCGAGCGCGGAACTTGTAGGCGATCGCCCAGCGCGGGTCCTTGCCCGACGTGCCGAGCTTCGCTTGCAGCGCGAGGTCGTCCACTTTCACGACGACGCCGTCGATCTCGTAGTCGAGCGTCTCGCGTTGCGCCTCCCATTCGCCGACGAACGCGACGACGTCCCGGATCGACGCCACCGCGTGCGCGTGCTCGTTGACGCGGAAGCCGAGCGCGCGCAAGTACTCCAGCAGCTCGTGCTGGGAGCGCGGCGGCCGGTCGGTGTCGATCTCGCCGACGGCGTACGCGTAGAACGACAGCTTGCGCTCCGCGGTCATCTTCGGGTCGAGTTGGCGGATGCCGCCGGCCGCCGTGTTGCGCGGGTTCGCGAACGTCGGCAGGTCGCGCGCGGCGCGCTCGGCGTTGAGCCGCGCGAAGTCGCTCTTGCGCATGTACGCCTCGCCGCGCACGTCGATGTGGTGAGGCGTCGCGACCTTGCCGGCGCGCAGCGCGAGCGGGATCGTCTGGATCGTCCGCAGGTTCAGGGTGACGTTCTCGCCGGTGTTGCCGTCGCCGCGCGTGCCGCCGGCGGTGAGCCGCCCGTTGTCGTAGCGCAGCGACACCGCGAGCCCGTCGATCTTGAGCTCGCACGTGTACGCGACGTCACCGTCGATGCCGCCGAGCTTGCGCACGCGCGCGTCGAACGCCAGCAGCTCGTCCTCGCCGAACGCGTTGCCCAGCGACAGCATCGGGCGCGCGTGCACGTACGGCGGAAAGCCGCTCGACGGCGTGCCGCCGACGCGCTGCGTCGGCGAATCCGGCGTCAGGAGGTCGGGATGCGCGAGCTCGAGGTCCAGCAGCTCGCGCAGCAGCGCGTCGTAGTCCGCGTCGCTGATCTGCGGGTCGTCGAGGACGTGGTAGCGGTGGTTCGCGTCGTCGAGCTGCGCGCGCAGCTCGCGTGCGCGCGCGGCGGGCTTGCTGCGTCGCGTCATGAGCTCAGGAAGGTCGTCAGGGAAGGGCGGTAGTCGGGATCTTTTTCAGAGAACGTCACCGAGCGTCCGTCGAGCGCGACGGCGAGGTAGAGTTCCACGTCGTCGCCGTCGGGAAACATCCCAAACAGCTTGTAGAGCCGCGCGGGCACTCCGTTCGTCGACTCGCCGGATTCGTTGCCCCCGAGAAGGATCGACGTAAACGTCGCCGAGGCGCGCAGCGGGCGCTTTGGCGCCGGCGACCGCATCGCTTTCAGAAATGCGCGCTCCTGCTGCGCGCCTGCAGCGCCGATCGCTCGCAGCACGACACCGTCGCGCGCGATCGCGAGCTCTCGCTTCCCGGGCCCGGCGTCGAAATACCCGCGACCGCCGCCGTCGGCCACGAGGAGCTCGAGTGCGGCAGGGTGCGCACGCGAGCTCGCCAGCTCATACGTGACGACGCCGTGCGCATGCGACGAGGCGACGACCGAATACGTCGCCATGCCAGAATCGCCGTTGCCGATTCGATATGCGACGACCGGCTTGCGCCCGTCCGTCGCAACCGGCTGGTGCGTGCACGCGGCAACCGCGAGCAGCATCGCACACGCAAGCAGTCCCGAATGCGCGCGCACGCGTTCAACGCCCCGGTTTGGGGGTGGCGACCTGCACGGGGTAGCCGTCGGGATCCGCGATCACCGCGATGCGCCCGAAGCTCTCGTCGTGCGGCTCTTGGAGGATCGCGACGCCGGCGGTGCGCGCGTCGGTGACGAACTTGTCGACGTCGTCGACGTAGAAGCCGAGCTGCAGCGAGCCGGGTTTGACGGTGAGGCTTTCGCTGGCGGGATGCAGCCCGAGCATCCGGCCGTCGCCGAGATCGAAGTCGACCCAGTGCGGCGCAGCGTCCGTCCCCAGCTTCAGCTCCAAGATGGTCCGGTAGAACTGCTTGGACCGCTCCAAATCGGCGCAGACGATCATCGCGAGTGCGAACGAAGCCACGGGCTCGGGCTTCGACGACCGGCGCGCAGGTCCGCCGCCCGCGCCGGAGAGAACCGCTCGGGATGACCTCCCGCCGCGCATTCGTCGCCGGCACCGCCGCGTGCGCCGCAGCCGCTCCGTCCGTCGCCCGTGCGTTCGTCGACACGACGGTTACCGGCGAGGTGCGCACGCCCGCGGAGCAAGCGCGCACGACGCTCGACGCCGTTTCCGTGGTCTCGGCGACGCAGCTGGCGGTGCGCAACGTGTGGCGTGCGCCTGCGCCGTTTCCCCCGCTGGCGCCGGTCGCGTACTACGTTGCGCGCGGGCGAGACGCGGACTATCCGAGTGAGCCGGTGATTTGGCTCAACGTCGATCACCCGGAGCTGAAAAGCCCGCGCCTCTCGCGGCTGACCGACGAGATCCCGCTGCTCACGGAGTTGCTGCTCGCGTCGGTCGACGTCCGTCCCCGCGGAGTACCGTCGCTGGGTTTGGAGAAGCTCGGGTCTGAGAAACGGCGGGCGACCGCGGTGACGCTCGCCGGGAAGGTCGCCGTCATCGCGAAATACTCGCCGTACCCCGCGGTCACCGACGCGGAGTTCGCGCGGCTCGCGTTTCCGTACGCGGTGCTGCGGCTGATGACGCCTGGGATCGACGGCGTCGCGCGGCGGCTCACACGGCCGGCCGACATGCCGCGCGAGGAACCGTACGCGGTCTACGCGGGCCGCGGCACCGTCCGCGTCGTCGCGCCCGGAGTCTTCGAGTCGGCGCCCGGCAAGGACGCGCTGGTGCGCGCGTACGTGCTGGCGGCGGCCGACGCGGAGACCGCCGACAGCGCGGTCAAGCGCGCGTACGAAGCCGCGCGCGCGCAGGACGACGCCGCGAGCGGTGATCGCTGGGCCGCCCGGCGCGCGTTCGCCGTACCGTACGTCCCGCAAGTCGCCACGCTTCTCGGAGGTTGATCGCCACATGCAACTCGACGGCAACGTTGCGTCGCGTCGGCACGCGTTTCGCGCGCTGCACGAAGGTCCCGCGCTCTTCATCATCCCGAACGGATGGGACGTCGTCACGTCGCGCATCTTCGAAGACGCGGGATTCCCCGCCGTCGCAACGTCGAGCGCCGCCGTCGCGAACGCGCTGGGCTATCCGGACGGCAACGCGCTCGACGTCGAGCTGCACCTGGCGACGATCGAGCGCATCGTGCGCGCGCTGGATGTCCCGGTGTCCGCGGACGTCGAGTCCGGATATTCCGACGACACCGCCGCACTGACGACGTTCATCACGCGGCTCGCAGCGACGGGCGTCGCCGGTTACAACCTGGAAGACGTGAAGGCGGAAGGCGAGCTGTACACGCTCGACGAGGCCGTCGCGCGCGTGCGCGCGGCGCGCGCCGCGGCGCCGGACGTATTCCTCAACGCGCGCACCGACATCTACCTGATGGGTATCGGCCCCGCGGAGACGCGTTTGGAACGGGCGCTCGAGCGTCTGGACGCGTTTGCGGACGCAGGCGCGGACGGCGTGTTCGTCCCCGGCGTGATGGATGCGGTGACGATCGGCAAGCTGGCGGTCGCGACGCGGCGCCCGCTGAACGTGCTGGCCGGGCCGAAGACGCCCGATCGCACCGTGCTGCAGTCGTTCGGGGTACGCCGCGTCAGCGTGGGCTCGGGGCCGATGCGCCGCACGCTCGGCGTGCTGCGCGACATCGCGAACGAGCTCCGCGACGCGGGCACCTTCTCCTACACGCGCGAGACGAGCGTTCCGTACGCCGAGCTCAACGCACTGATGCGCTCGCGCTAGTTCGTGTTCTTCACGTCTTCGTAGCCGGTGTCATCATGATCTGCGGCCTATACGCGCCCGCCGGAGAAGTTTCATCGCGGCGCAGGTTACGTGCTACAATGAGATCGCGGGGATTGCAACGTAAGAGCTTACCGATGCGCAGATATCTCCCGTGGTTGGCCGCGATAGCGGTTGCGATGTCCGTCCAGCCGGCATACGCGGCCACGCAGGTTGCGCCGGGTCGGACGTTCACGATCCCGGTCCATGCGCGCGCATCCGCGCGCGCCGCATTCCGCGAGGCGCTGCGCTCGCTCCCACTGGACGGTCTGCGGCTTCGCTCGGCATTCAGTGACACACACGACCGCTTCGTCGAAGGGGCGTTCACCGCGACCTGGCGCGGCGCGGCGATCTCGGGCGTGTTGCTCGCCGGGACCGCGGGCGTTGCAGCGGCGGCTTTCGATACGACGGACCGCGCGCCGCGGACCATCCCGGCGCTGCTCGCGCAGCTCGGTTCGCACGGCGCGCGGCCCGCGACCCGTCCGCTGCATGCCGTGTCGTTCGGAAGCGGCTCCCTCGCCCTACCGGACTCGTGGACCGTGATGAACTCGTACCAGGGTTGCGTCGAAGCCGCGTCGCGGCAGGATCATGGCTACCTCGCCTTCGGCTGCCCGCAGGCCGCGCTTGCCCCACCGTTGCTGCCGGGGACGGACGCGCGCAGCGTGCTGATCATCGCGAGCGGCGATCCCGTCGCCGTGCTGCAGCGTGTGCTCACGGCGCCGTCGCCCGCCGGGCTGGGCGTTTCGGGCGTGCGCATCGCCGAGGTACGGCCCGTTGCGGCCCCGATGGCCGGCGGACGCGCTGCATACGTGCTGTTCGATTATGTCGCGGGCGGCGCATCGTTCCGCGGTCTCGCGCTGATCGCGGTCGCGGGAGTCGGCGACCGCACGTTCATGGTCTACAAGTCGATGTTCATGCTGCCGGCGGCGACGTTTGCGCAGCTCGCGCCGACGCTCTGGAAGTCGTGGCAGTCGTGGGGCGTCAACAGCGGCGTGCTCACGTCACGGTTGACGGCGGCGGCGCAGTCGATGCGCGAGACCGGCGACATCATCACCGGCGCCTACTGGGCGCGTCAACACGCCGGCGAACAAACCTCGCTCGGCTTCGACCAGTACATCCGCGGCACCGCACAGCTCGAGGAAGTGAACACGGGCCGGCGCTGGAACGGGAGCTACTTCGACGCGGCCACGATCGTCGAGCACGACCCCGTGAACTATCGCATCGTCCCGACCGGAGAGCTCAGCCGCTAAGAGCGCGGCACCGGCGGGGCAGCCTACGCCTCCACCGGGATGCGCTCGCGCGTGCCGTTCTTCGTCAGCTCGTCCAGCGTCTCGAAGTTCGTCTGCTCCAGCTCCGCGATGCGCGCCGCGCTGACGCGGATGCGGCCCTTCGCGCGTTCGTCCGTCAGCACGCCGCGCAGGTACTCACCGGTGTGCGAGCGCGGGTTCTTTGCGATCTCTTCGGGCGTGCCCGTTGCGACGAGCGTGCCGCCCTTGTCGCCGCCTTCGGGGCCGAGGTCGATCACGTAATCGGCCGTCTTGATCACGTCGAGGTTGTGCTCGATGACCAGCACGGTGTTGCCCATCGCGACCAGCCGCGAGAGCACGTCGAGCAGCTTGTGGATGTCGGCGAAGTGCAAGCCCGTCGTGGGCTCGTCGAGCACGTAGAACGTGCGGCCCGTCGCGCGGCGCGACAGCTCCGTCGCGAGCTTGATGCGCTGCGCCTCGCCGCCGGAGAGCTGCGTGGCGGGCTGGCCCATGTGGATGTAGCCGAGGCCGACCTCGCAGATGGTCTTGAGCTTGTTCGAGATCTTCGGGATCGTGGCGAACAGCTCGGCCGCCTCGTCGACGCGCATCGCGAGCACGTCGGCGACCGACTTGTTCTTGTACTTCACCTCGAGCGTCTGCGCGTTGTAGCGCTTGCCCTTGCACACCTCGCACGGCACGTAGACGTCGGGCAGGAAGTGCATCTCGATCTTGATGATGCCGTCGCCCTGACACGCTTCGCAGCGGCCGCCCTTGACGTTGAACGAGAAGCGGCCCGGCGTGTAGCCGCGCATCTTCGCTTCGGGCGTGAGCGAGTACAGCTCGCGGATCTGGTCGAACGCGCCGGTGTACGTGGCGGGGTTCGAGCGCGGCGTGCGGCCGATGGGCGACTGGTCGATCACCACCATCTTGTCGAGCGCTTCGGCGCCCTTCACGCGGCCGTAGGTGCCGCCGGCGGGCTGATGGTGCAGGTACTGGTTGAGCGCCTTGACGACGACCTCGTTCACCAGCGTCGATTTGCCCGAGCCGCTCACGCCCGTGACGCACGTGAACGTGCCCAGCGGGATGTCGACGTCGACCCCTTTGAGGTTGTTCGCCTTCGCGTTGATGACCGACAGCGTGCTGCGCGCCTTCTTGCGGTGCTTCGGGATCGCGATGAACTGGCGCCCCGACAGGTACGCGCCCGTCAGCGATTCGGGATTGTTCTCGATCTGCTCGATCGAGCCGACCGAGAGGATGCGGCCGCCCTCGGCGCCCGCGCCCGGACCGATGTCGACGATCACGTCGGCGGAGCGCATCGTGTCCTCGTCGTGCTCGATGACGATGAGCGTGTTGCCGATGTCGCGCAGCGTCTCCAGCGTCGCGAGCAGACGATCGTTGTCGCGCTGATGGAGCCCGATGGACGGTTCGTCGAGGATGTAGAGCACGCCGACCAGCGACGAGCCGATCTGCGTCGCCAAGCGGATGCGCTGCGACTCGCCGCCCGAGAGCGTGGTCGCGCTGCGCGAGAGGTTCAAATAACCCAGCCCGACGTTCTTGAGGAAGCCGAGCCGCGCGCGAATCTCCTTGAGGATCTGCTGCGAGATCTTCGCCGCGCGCTCGTTGGGCCGGTAGCCGCTGAAGAACGCTTCGGCCGCTTCGACCGACATCGTCGTGGTCTCGTTGATGTTCTTGTCGGCGACGGTGACGCCGAGCGCCTCCGGCTTGAGCCGCGCGCCCTTGCACACCTTGCACACGGACGCCGACATGAACTTCTCGATCTCTTCCTTGACGTACTCGGACGAGGTCTCGCTGTAGCGCCGCTGCAGGTTGTTGCAGACGCCCTCGAACTGCGACTCGTACTCCCACTGGTGGCCCGAGCGCGACTCGTAGACGAACTTCTGCTTCTTGTCGGCGCCGAACAGGATCATGTCGACGACGTCCTCGGGCAGCTCTTCGACGGGCGTCGTCGCCTTGCAGCGTCGCGACCGCAGCAATCGCTCGACCTGCTGCATGTAGTACGGGTTGGTCGACGGATAGCGCCCGCTGCCGAGGTTCTTCGACCACGGCACGATTGCGCCGTCCTTGATCGACTTCG
Organism: Candidatus Elarobacter sp.; assembly: GCA_035943995.1. Classification (GTDB taxonomy): domain Bacteria; phylum Vulcanimicrobiota; class Vulcanimicrobiia; order Vulcanimicrobiales; family Vulcanimicrobiaceae; genus Vulcanimicrobium. Next base: position 44,796 of record DASZBS010000092.1, read on the forward strand.
TGCGGTCGGGGATCACCTTCCACTCGTCGATCTCGATCTTCTCGCCCAGGCCGCTGCACGCCGGGCACGCGCCGTACGGCGAGTTGAACGAGAACAGCCGCGGCTCGAGCTCCTGGAACGAGATGCCGCACGACGCGCACGCGAACGACTCACTGAACGTCGCCTCGACCCACTGCTCCGAGGCTTTCGGCGTCTCGGCGTTCACCTTGGCCTGGTAGAGCACGGTCACGATGCCGGTCGACAGCTTGAGCGTGGTCTCGATCGAGTCGACGAGGCGCGAGCGCACGTCGGGCTTCACGACGAGCCGGTCGACCACCACCTCGACGGTGTGCTTGCGCTTTTTGTCCAGCTCGATCTTGTCTTTGAGCTCGCGGATCTCGCCGTCCACGCGGACGCGCGCGAAGCCTTCTTTGCCGATCTCCTCGAACAGCTTGGTGTACTCGCCCTTGCGGCCGCGGATCACGGGCGCGAGCAGCTGGATGCGCGTGCCTGCGGGGAAGGCGAGGATCTGGTCGACGATCTGTTCGGCGGTCTGCGAGCTGATCTCGCGGCCGCACTCGTAGCAGTGCGGCACGCCGACGCGCGCGTACAGCAGGCGCAGGTAGTCGTAGATCTCCGTGACCGTGCCGACCGTCGAGCGCGGGTTGCGCGAGGTGGACTTCTGGTCGATCGAGATCGCCGGCGACAGCCCTTCGATGTAGTCGACGTCCGGCTTCTCCATCTGGCCCAGGAACTGCCGGGCATAGGAGGAGAGCGACTCGACGTAGCGGCGCTGGCCCTCGGCGTAGATGGTGTCGAACGCGAGCGAGGACTTGCCCGACCCCGACAAGCCCGTCATCACGATGAGCTTGTTGCGAGGGAGCGTCAGGTCGATGTTCTTGAGGTTGTGCTCGCGCGCGCCCTTGATGACGATCGCATCGAGCGCGTGCGTGGTCCCGTCCGGCATACCTCGCTAGGACCCGCGAGGAGAAGCGAACGGTTCCACGCGCCGCGCTCTCAGGAGGACGATTTTTTCAGCGAGCGTGCGAGCTCGATGCGGCCGCGCCGGCAAAAATCGCCAGCATCGCCGCACCGAAGATGACCACGGCGAAGACGACGAACACGATCGACACGAGGAAGACGATGACGCCCCAGCGCGCCCATGCGGACTGCACGGCGACGAAGTCCGCCAAGCTCGAGAATTGGCGGAAGGCCGCCATGAGCCGGTTGCCTTTGATGCCGAGGTAGATCGCGAAGATCAGCGTGGCCGGCAACGACACGAAGTGGACGATCGGGATGAAGTTGGAGACGAAGATCGCGATCGCGATGATCTTGTGATTGTTGTCGGCGTTCCAGAACGGCCAGAAGAGCCACAGGAAGAACGGCCCCCAGCTCCACCGGTTGAGCAACTCCTCGGGGATTTGGTTTCCAGGGGCTTGCGCCGACGTGCCGATAGCGATACCGGGCTGCACGAAACGATGACCTCCTCAACGGCGGGCTATGCGGAGCGGCGTTCACCGAGCCCGCCGTCGAGCCCTTGAGTCGGCGAGCGGCAGAACCTCGCACGACGCGCAACGCGGTCGAAACAACGAACGAGGCGACCGGCTGGTGATGAGCGAACGGTAGGCGCTAGCTTAGATACCTTCCCGAAAAAGGGTCGCTATGATTTCAGATCAGTCCCAGTCGTCGTTCGGTCTCGCTCCCAACGTCGCCGCCGGCCTCGCCTCGTTCTTCACGTGGCTGGGCGGCTTGGTTATCCTGCTCGGTAAACCGCCGCAGCAATGGGTTCGCTTCGTCTCCGTCCAGGCAATCGTCATGTTCGTGATCTACGTCGTCGCGCTCATCGCGATCTCGGTGATCAGCGGCATGCTCGCCGTCGCACACCTCGGCGCGCTCTCGCTCGTACTCTGGATCCTTCAGATGGCGATCGGCCTCGCCTACTTCGTCGCCTGGATCATCTGCACGGTCCGTGCCTTCCAAGGCGTCGCGCAGCGGATCCCGTTCGTCGCCGAGCTCGCCGACCGCTGGGTTCCGAAGTCCGCCGCACTCTGAGGATCCGTCCCGCCTGATCAGCCCAGCGGGAGCACGGACGGCACCTCACCGATCGACGTAACCACGGCATCCGGTCGCGGCCCCGCAGCCGGGATCGGGATTCCGTGGACGTCGATGAGGACGGTGAAGAGGCCGACCTCGTGCGCGCCCAGCACGTCGCGCGCGTAGCGGTCGCCGACCATCGCCGTTCGCTCCGGCTCGCTGCCCAGCACCCGGCAGGCGTGGCGGTACAGCTCGGGGTTCGGCTTGATCATGCCGACCTCGTCGGCGATGAAGAACGCGTCCATCCTTTGCCGCAGGCCCAGGCGGTCGATCTTCTCGTGGTGCGTCGCCGCGAAGCCGTTCGTCACCAGGCCCAGCTTGCAGCCGCGCTCGCGCAGCACGATCAGCACGTCGAGCGCGCCCGGTGAAAGCGCCAGCACCTCGGCGCGCGCGCGGACGTACTCGTCCGCGCAGCGCAGCGCGAGCGCACGGTCGTCCAACCCCACGGCGCACAGCGCTTCGTGCCACATCCGCTCGCGCTGATCTTCGATGGCGACCGCCAGATGCTCGGCGGTGAGCGCCGACCAGAACGCCATCGCCTCCCGCTCGTAGGCGTCGGCCAGCGCCTGCGCGTCGATGCCGTGCTCGCGCGCGACCGCCGCCGCGACGCTCGCCGCGGCGGCGCGGTACGCGGCGGTGTCGTCGTGCAGCGTGTCGTCGAGGTCGAAGAGGACGGTGTCGATCGCGCGCATCGACATGAATAGTCGTTGAAAAAAGCCGGCCCTCCTCGCGGAGGGCCGGCTTCGTCACGGTCGCGCGCCGCGCGGGCCGGAGCTCAGCGCAGCTGAGACATCCGGTGGAACGTGGAGCTCACGCGGCGGGTCGAGCGCGTGAGGTCTTGCACGGAGCGGCCCATGCTCGACGTCTGGATCGCACCCGCGCAGCTCGCCGCCGTCCCTGCGCACGTCGTGAGGTTGTTGAACAGGAACCCGTTGCCCGCGGTCGAGGTGTGGCCCGGGCCGCTGCTGCGCTGGTCGCAGTTGCCGGCGTAGTCCGCGAAGTTCAGGCACGTGTCGACGTTGCCCGGGTGGAACAGCAGGTCGTTGACCGCGCGCGAGTAGGGGTAGGTCCCGTTCGGATCGCTCTCCGTGTCGAAGAGATAGTAGTCTTCCCACGAGCGGAACGACGTCTGCGACACGCCCGAGAGGACGCCGTCGACGTAGAACTTCACCACGTCCGCGTTCGGCTGGACGAACTGCATCGTCATGCCGATCGTGTGCGGTAACGCTGGATCGACGTACTTGATCTCCCACGGCACGAAGTTCGCGCACTGGAAGCACGGCGTCGGCGTGTTCGCCGGGAACACGCCTTCGACGTCGTTGGTGAAGATCAGCAGCTTCTGATTGCTGCCCGAGTCGGTGGTGTGCCAGAGCCCGATGTACTGCATGCGCGCACCCTGGTTGTTCCACACCGGCGAGATGCTCATCTCGAGCGCCGGTTGCCAGGCGCCGGTCGCCGACGTGACGACGAACTGCACGCTGAAGAACGGGTTGCACGTCGGACCGCACTGCGCGGGCGGATTGGTCGATGTATCGGACAGCGCGTTCGGGTAGCCGGCGGCGTTCGGGACCGGCGGGCTGCCGAGCCCGGAGAAGCATCCTTGCGTCACCGAGTTGTCGATCTGCAGCGCTTTGGTCGGCGGCGTGCCCGGCCACTGCGCGCTCGGATAGCTGCTCGTGTTCACGACGTTCGCGTTGTAGTCGCTGTTGCCGCACGAGTTCGAGAGCCAACCCTGCTGGCCGCGAACCGGCGAGTTGCTGTAGCTCGCGAACGTGATCGGACCCACGGTGTTGCTTGGAACCGTCACGCTGGCGCCCGTCGTCGCGACGCTCACGGTCCACGTGATCGTGCTCATGCCGTCCGAGAACGCGATCGTGCACGAGCCCGCCGTCGAACCGGCGGTAACGGTCGTCGAAGAGCTCGGGCCGGCGGCCGGCGGGGACGACGTCGCAACACCGGCGCAGCTGCCGCTCGGCGTCGCGCTGTACTGCGTCGAGTTGGCCGCGCCCGTCTCGCTCAGGTTGACTTGCGCGGTTTGCCCCGACGACGTGAACGTGAGCGCCGTTCCGGAGTAGTAGGGGCTCGGGGACGTCACGAACATCGGCGAGATCGTCAGCGTCTCCGGCGTGACGTTGGTGCTGCTCACGGCGACGGCGACGTCGTAGCCGGGTGCGCCGCCGCCGTCGTATTTCACGGCGACGGTGTCCGTCGAGAAGTTGAGCGTCGTCGAGGTGCCGCCCGTGGGCGTGCCGTTCTTGACGATCTGCGCGTGGCCGCTGCCGCCGGTCTCGGTGAGTTGCACCGTGATCGGGTTGGCGTACGGATCGTTCGCGCCGGCCGTGATCGGGTTGTTGTCGAAGTCCGACGGGTTCAGCACGAAGCCGAGCGTGTGCGGTGCGCCGTCCGCGGGCAGTGAGGCGTGCGCGGCGAGGAAGCCCAGCGTGTTGATGATGCCGCTGATGTACATGGTCAGGTTGTTGGCTTGGCCGGAAACGATCGTGGCCGTCAGCCTCCCGGTGCCCAGCGCGTGCGAGCTCGCGAACGAACCGCTCACCGGCGCGCCGTCGTACGTCGTCGCGACGAAATCGTCGTTACCCGCCGGCGCCGGAACCTGGATGGTGCACGTGCGCGGAGTACCCGTCTGGCCGCCGCAGGCTGCCGAGCCGGACGAGATGTCCGTGTCGGACTGGCCGATGATGGTGTTGCCGCCGTGCGCGTAGACCTTGAAGTCGATGCCGTTGGTGGACGGCGAGATGAACTTCGGGCGGCGCACGCCGCTCGAGCTGCCGCGCCCGGCGGTCGTGCCGCCGATGATGACGGTGACCTTCACCGATTCGGGCGTGCCGGCGGACTTCACCGGCACGTCGGGCGTCCGCGGCGTCGAGAGCGCTCCGCCGCCCCCGCCACATCCAGCTAAAAACATCGCCGCGACTGCGGCCGCCAACATTCTACGCAACGAACTCATCCTCGGTCGACACCGGCGACAGGAAGCGAACGCACGCCGCCCCGGTCCGGGCAAGCGATCGCAAAGAATGGCGAGCCGGAAAGCTCGCCGGCCGTAGTTGTAGCACGGGCCGGGCGTCGCGCCCTAGGCCGAACCCCTCGCGAACTGTATTCGCGCGGTTAAGAATGCGAAAATCTGCTCGATTCCATAGGGCAATCGTCCGATAACGCTAGCTTTCCGGCGGCGCCTAGAAGCGCACCAAGAACGACCGCAGCGCGAACGGGCCTAGGTCGAAGACGAGGTCCTCCTGGATGATCTCGGCCTCGCCCGAGACGGGCCGCTCCACGGCGTCGACCGCGATCGCCGTCCGCATCCGGCCGCCGCAGCGCAGCGCCACGCGATGCCGCCCGCCGTCGCACTCGCGCACGCGCACGACGACGCCGCTCGCGTCGTCCGCCGGGTACGTCGCGACGATGAGCACCGACTCGTTCTCGCACGTGAACAGCCGCACGCGGTCCTCTTCGGCGTAGGTTCTCCACGCGTGCTCGAGCGCGGCGACCGTCGCGCCCGACGTCGGGACGAACGCGTACTCTAGTTGCTGCTCGCCGCGGTCCGCCAGCGGGTCCGGCCAGCGCGGCGAGCGCAACAGCGACGTCCCCAACCGCACGCCGCCGTTGTTGAGCCCGACGCCGCTCCAGCCGTAAAGATCCGGGCTGAACACCGCGAGACCGTGCGCACCATCGTCGACGTGCGCCCAGCGCTGCGCGGGCACTTCGAACATCGCGCGCTCCGCGTCGGTGGACGGGAACGCGGTGCGCACGAGCGTCCCGTGCGGCTGGCCGTAGCGCACGTCGCGCGCGTCGAGCGCGATGCGGTGCTCGGCGCGCAACAGCACGTGGTCCTCGTGCCAGCTCGCCGCGATCTCGACGCGCAGCCACGGCTCGTCCTCGTACAGCGCGATCCGCATCGACAGCGCCGACGACTTGCCCACGCGCAGGTGCGCGACGAGCGCGCCGCCTTCGACGGCCGCGCCCGCGGGCCGCACGGGCACGGGCTTGCGCGCGTAGCTCGCGTCGATGTTCCACGCATCCCATTTCTTCGGCCGGTCGGCGTACGCGGCGATGCCGTTGGCGACCGCGACGAGGTTCGGGCTGTCCGCGCCGGCGAGCTCGACGATCGTGCCGTCGCTGCGCACGCGCGCGCGGACGTACGGGTTTTCGAACACCCACGCGTCGTCGTCGCGAACCGGCTCGAGCGTGCGCGGCGGCACGACTCGCAGATCGCTGCGCGGGAGCAGCGACACCGCGGCCGCGGCGACGCGCGCGGCGATCGCGAACGCGCGGTCGTACTCGGAGTGCACGTCGGTGTACACTGCGCCGATCGCCGTGCCCGGGATGACGTCGTGGAACTGCGCGCGCAGCACGATGCGCCAGGCGCTGCGCAGATCGTCGGTCAGCGAACGCCGCACCGTCTCCGGTGCGCGGACCGCGATGCACCACGCCGCCAGTTCCTCCGCGTGCGCGAGCGTGCGCTCGAGCGCCGCGTTGCGCGACTTGACGTCGTGATGCGTGGTGTACGTGCCGCGGTGCGTCTCGAGGTACAGCTCGCCGCAGTACTCCGGCAGCGCGCTCGCCGCCACGTCGTGCTCGAACCAGTCCGACACGCGCGTCCAGCCGCGCGAGCCCTCGCCCACGCGCGCCAGATCGGCGTCGGTCGCGCCCCCGCCGCCGTCGCCGTAGCCCACGATCAGCATCTCGTCGCGCGCGCTCGCCGCGGCGAGCCGCTTGGCATCGAGATTGCCGTCGTAGCTGTCGATGACCGCGGCGATCAGCGCGGAGCCGTCGTCGCCGGTCCAGCGGAAGCGCGGGTACGGCCAGCGCGTCGTCTCGTTCCACTGCAATTTCGTGGTCGCGAAGTACGGTACGCCCGCGTGCGCGGCGAGCGTCGGAAACGTCGACGGAAAACCGAACGTGTCGGGCAGCCACGCGACGTCCGGCGCGATGCCGAGGTTGTCGCGCGTCCAGCGGATGCCGTGCGCGAACTGGCGCAGCACCGACTCGCCGCTGGGCGCGTGCAGGTCCGCCTCCACCCACAACGTCGCGACGCTCGCGTCCCACCCGCCCGCGGCGTGCGCGCGGATGCGCTCGCCCAGATCGCGGTCGCCGCGAAACGCCCACGCGTACAGCTGCGGCTGGCTCTGCGCGAACACAAAACTTGAATCGTTCTCGATCTCGCGCAACGCGGTCGCGAACGTGCGCAGCGCTTTGCGGTGCGTCGCGTCGTACGTCCACAGCCACGCGACGTCGAGGTGCGCGTGCCCGACGAGCGGGACATCGATCCGCTCGCCCGCGGGCGCACCGTCGCGAGTCTCGATCTCGAGGTGCGCGTGCGGTTTTTGCGCCGCGCGCGCGAGCATCAGCCGCCAGCGCATGCCGTCGCCGTCAGGCAGCCCCGCGACCGGCAGCGAGCGGCGCTCGACCTCGAGCACGACATCGTGCGGCCCGGGGAGCGGCGGCAGGTCGATCGCGCCGTGCATGCCGTCGAACGCGCCGCGCACCACGCCGTCGATGCGCAGCAGGGCACCGGTGCGGGTGGGGTAGCGCAGCCGCAGCGGGCCGTCGGGGAACGCCGCGTGCGCGACGAGCGTGACGGTCGCCTCGTCCGCGCCGCGCTGGGCGAGACGAACGCGCATCAGAGCGTCGCGGTCAGCCGGTCGTTCGCGCTCGTACAGTTCGCGCGCGGCGCGTTCTTCGAATCGAGCACGTAGCGGAACTCCACGACGAACGGCGCGCGGTTGCGCTCGTGCGGCAACTGCACGCGAAACGCCGCGGCGTACTTCTCGTTCGCGTCGAGCGGCGGGATCGGCTGCGTGCCGATCACCGCGCCGTCGCGCGCGAGCGCGAGGTGCTGGCGCGTGAAATTCGGTTGCGGCGCGCTGCCGCGGTTCGTCACGTCGATGGCGACGACGTAGTTGTCGAACGCCTTGTCGACGGCGCGCACGACCCGCAGCCGCGGGTTCGCGACCAGCAGATCGGACGGACACGGCGTGGGAGCGGCGGTGGCGACAGCGTAGGCGACGAGCAACGGGAGCATCAGCCCTCTTCAGTTGGCGCGCAGATGCGCCCGCACCCGCTCGGCGACGACGTCGGGCCGCTCGCGCTGCACGAAATGCCCGCTGCCCGCGACGAGCTCGACGCGATACGGTCCGGTGAAGAGCGCCTCCTTGCCGTCGGAGCTCGACGGGAGCGTCGCACCGTCGTCGCGTCCCATCAGCGTCAGCGTCGGCACCGCGATCGGCGGGACGCGGGCGAGCGCTTCGCGATCCTCCGCATACGCGGGGGCGTCCGGCGCGAAACCCCAGCGCTGCCGGTACGACGAGAGCACGACGGCGAGAAAATCCGGGTTCGCGAACGACGCGGCGGTGGCGTCGTACTCAGCTTCGTCAAAGCGCCAGTTCGGCGACCAGTACCTCCACAGCGCGCGGCAGAACGCGTGCGCGTTCGTCGCGAGCTCGGCCTCGCCGCGCGGCGTCGCGAAGTACCACTGGTACCAGTAGGCGCGCGTCTGGTCGATCGGCATCGTCTGCGCCGCGTGGTTCGTGCCGTACGCGACCGCAAGCGCCGTCAGCGAGCGGAAGCGTTCCGGCGCGAGCGCGGCCGCGGCGTAGCCGGCGCGCGCACCCCAATCGTGTCCGGCGAAGTGAAAGCGCGCGATCCCCAGCGCGTCGGCGAGCGCGAGCACGTCGCGCGCGAGCGCGGCGACCTCGCCGGTGCGCTCGGCGCCGTCGACGAACCGCGTCGGGCCGAAGCCGCGCACGAACGGCGCGATCGTGCGGTAACCGTCGGCCGCGAGCGCGGTTGCGAGACGGTCCCACGTGCGCGCATCGTCGGGGAAGCCGTGCACCAGCAGTACGGGTGTTCCGTCGCGCGGCCCGCGTTCGGCGTACGCGACGCGCAAATCGCGCGTCGTCGCGATGCGGTAGTCTTCGCTCACGCCGTCTCGCCGTCGTAGTAGTCGAGCTGCGGATGGTCGCGCACGAGCGTGTCGCTGGCTTCGACGACGAACTTGCGCGAGTCGGGATAGAAGCACGCGTCGCCGGGATCCGTGTTCGCGATCATCAGCACGAGCGCTTCTTCGTCCGCGTCGTTCCAGAGCTTGTGCGCGCCGCGCGGATCGGTCGCGAACGCAACGCAGTCGCCCGGCCGCAGCACGAACGTCCCGCGCGGCGTGCGCAGCGTCGGCGTCCCGCGCATCACGACGAACAACTCTTCCTCGCGCGTGTGCCAATGGTACGGGCAGAACGCCTCACCGCGCGCCAGCCGCGTCGCGCCGTAACCGAGCTTCTCCGCGCCGATGAGGCGCCCGGCGTCGACCCACGTCGCCGTGAACGGCGCGGGGTCGTTCGGGCCCTTCGCATACAACACTTCGTCGAAGAGGTTGATGCGATTCACGAACACGCCTTCGCGCGCGTCGAGCATCGCGCCGATGACGTCGTGCGCGTTGCCGAACACGCACGCGCCGTCGCCGACCAGCAAGTGGTCGATCGAATACGCGCGCAGCATGCGCGCCGACAGCGCGGCGCGCTGTGGATCGGCGAGCTTCGCATCGGGCATCAGCGTGAGCGCGCCCGCCGGCGTGCCCCACAAGGCATCGCCGACGATCGCGGTGCGCCGCGCCTGGTCGTAGAGCGCGATCTCGCCGGCCGTCTTGAAACCGTCGAGCCCGACGACGGTCCAGCCGAAGACGGTTTCGCCGGGCACCACGGTGCGGTCGACAGGGTGCTGCAACAGCGGCGCGTCGAGCGCGCTTGCGATCACCCGCGCGCCGGTCGCTCCGGCGACGTCTTTCGTGAAGCGCTCGTGATCGCGGTTGGTGACGAGCACCGCCGCGACGCCGCGCTCGCGCAGCTCGGCAAGCGTCTCGTCGTCGGGCTCGACCGGGTCGACGACGAGATTGCCGTCCTTCGTCTCGACGAAGAAGCCGTTGAAGTCGAGCCCGCGATCGGGCTGCCAGCGTGACCAGGACCACACGCCGGGGGCGACCGTTTTCCGCATCCCCGCAAGTCCGCCGGGAAACGGTCGCATTCATTTGTGCCGAGCGAAGATGCGCCCGTCGATCGCCGCCAGGCCCACGAACACCACGAGCATCCCCGCGACGCTGCTGGGCGCAAGCCGTTCGCCCAGCGCGAACGTGCCGAGCAGCAGCGCGCTGACCGGGACGAGGAACGTGACCGACGCGGCGTTGGTCGCGCCCGCGACCGCGATGAGGCGGAAGTACAAGACATACGCGAGCGCCGTGCTCGGGATCGCCAAGCCCAGCCACGCGGCCCACGTGCCGGCCGACAGGCCGGGCAGGATCGGCCACGGCCGGTCGATCGCGAGCACCAGCGGCAGCGCCATCACCGTGGAAGCGCAGAGCTGACCGGTGGAGAGCACGAGCGGGTCGATGCCGAGCGCGCGGAAACGGCGGGCGTAGATCGCGCCGCACGCGTAGACGACCGCGGCGGCGAGGCACGCGAGCTGCGCGAGCGCGACCGCGTTGAACCCGTGCAGCGCGCTGGGTCCCATCATGATCGCGACGCCGCCTAAACCGATCGCGATGCCCGCAATCTTCGGCCCCGTGAGCTTTTCGTCGCGCGTGACGGCGTGCGCGATCAACGCGGTGAACAGCGGCGTCGTGGCGTTGTAGATCGCTGCCAAGCCGCTGACGATGTGCGTCTCGCCGAACGCGATGAGGCTGAACGGGAGCACGTTGTTGAGCGCTCCGGTAACGGCGAACGCTGCCCAGATGCGCGGCGACGCCGGCAGCCTGCGCCCGGTCGCGAAGAGCACGGGCAGCAGCACGACCGCGCCCGCGAGCACCCGCCCGAACGCGATCGTGAACGGCGGCAGCCCCGCGTCGTCGAGCACCTTGTAGAAAAAGAACGCCGCGCCCCACAGCACGGAGAGCGCGAGCAAGGAAGCCCATTCGGCGGGGCCCATGGAGCGCACGGACGGCATCGGTCCTAGCGTAGCCGATCCGGATGCCGCCGTCACGACGCCGATTGCGCTCGCATTCGCATTCACGTTCGCGCGCGACCGGCACGCGGCGGAGTTCGCCGCCGTTCTCGCGTAACAATCGCTCGATGACACCGTGGCCCGCTCGCACGATCAAACCGCCCGCGCTGCGGCGCGGCGACCGCGTCGCCGTGGTGACGCCGTCGTGGGGCGGTCCGGGCACGCAGCCGCAGCGGTACGTGCGCGGGCGGCGCGTGCTCGAAGAACGGTTCGGGCTCGAGGTGGTGGAGATGCCGCACGCGCTCGACGATCCCGAATCGGTCGCACGCAATCCGCAAGGGCGCGCCGCCGATCTGAACGCCGCGTTCGCGGACCCGTCGATCCGCGCGATCATCGCGTCGATCGGCGGCGAAGACTCGGTGCGCGTGTTACCGCACCTCGATCTCGACGCGGTCGCCGCCGACCCGAAGATCTATCTCGGCTACTCCGACTCGACGTCGATCCATTTCGGCATCCGCAAAGCGGGCGTGACGTCGTTCTACGGGCCCACCGTCATGGCCGGCTTCGCGGAGAACGTCGAGCCGTTCTCGTACACGCTCGACGCCGTGCGCCGCACGCTGTTCGACACTGCGCCCGTCGGCGTCGTCGAACCCAACCGCGCCGGCTGGACCGACGAACATCTGGACTGGGGCGATCCGTCGCTGCGCGACCGCCGCCGCGCTTTGAATCCGTCGACCGGGCCGCGCATGCTGCAAGGCCGCGGCATCGCACGCGGCCTGCTGATCGGCGGTTGCGCGGAAGTGCTCGAGATGCTCAAAGGCACGCCGTGGTGGCCGCCGCTCGACGTGTGGCGCGGCGCGATCTTCTTCTACGAGACCTCGGAAGAGGCGCCCAAACCGGAGCTGGTGGTGCGCTGGCTGCGCAACTTCGCCTCGCAGGGCATCTTGCGCGTGCTCGGCGGCATCATCGTCGGCCGGCCGTACGCGGTCGCACCGGAGAAGCGCCCGGAGTACGATGCCGCCATCGTGCACGCGCTCGACGAAGAAGGCCTCCTCGATCTGCCGGTGCTCGCGAACCTCGACTTCGGCCACACCGACCCGATCTTCACGCTACCGTACGGCGTCGTCGCGGAGATCGACTGCGGCGCAGCGACGCTATCGCTGACCGAAAGCGGCGTAGCGCCGCCGTAGTGTCACCCTGAGCTTGTCGCAGGGTGCGCCACGATCACGCGTACCGCGTCGTCCCGCGCTACGTCCCTTTTTCCGCGCCGAAGTAGTGGATGAGCTTCACCACGAACTGCGGCAGCGTCGAGAGCTGGCTCGCGTCGCCGTAGGCGAAGTACAGCTCGTCGTGCGGCGTGCGGTGGTGGAACGCGAACGATAGATTCCACGCGCCGGTGTAGCCGGGCAGGCTGCGGATGTCGACGACCGGCGGCGTGCCGATGATCCGCCGTACTCCGAGCGCGAGCGAGGAGTTCGGCCCGGTCGCGTACGCGTAGCTCGCGCGCTCCAGCCACTGCACGTTGGTCGCGCCGTTGTCCTCGTAGCCGCGCGTGTCGTCGGCTTCGAGCGAAAGCGTGCCGCGCGAACCGACGCGCATCGTCGAGCTGCGGGACCACGAGTCGACGCGGCCCGGGCCGAACCGGCCGGTGTTGTACGAGATCGACGTCGGCGTCGCCGACGAGCCGTGGAAACCGTTGCTGCCAGGGTCGTTGAACGTGCCGCTGTGCCAGGTGACGCCGACGCCGTTCTGCGAGATCGGCGTGAAGACGCCGCTGTCCAGCAGCAGGTAACTCGACCCGACGTTCATGTTGACGTCGATGCGGCTTCGCGTGAGCACGTCGAGGAACAGGGTATTGTCGGTTTGGTTCAGCGCGCCGGCGTTGTTGTGGTAGCGGTCGATGAACGAGCCGAACTGGATGCTGTTGAGCCACGACTTCTTGTCGAACAGCCAAATCTTGTTCTCGTAGAGCGCGTAGCCGGCGATGTCGGCGTGCTGAACGAATCCGTCGACCGGCTCGTAGTACTGGCCGACCCGGCGTGCCGCGCCCGCGACGCCGAACGTGTTCGTGTGGTAGTAGATGCCGCCGTCGTAGCGCTGCGCGCGATTGCCGGCGAGCACGTTCGTGCCGCTGTCGCTGCCGTAGTCGAAATAGGCGCTCAGGTGCGTCGTATCGGTCCACGCGATCCCCGTCGTGTCGACGTGATCGGTCACGCCGGGCAGGTTCGCCGCGACGCTCTGCGCCGAGATGCGCCAGTGGTTGTCCGGCGAGCGCCACGCGACGTTCGCCGCGCCGTCGTTGCGGTGATCGCCGACGGCGTCGAATCCCCCGAATGAAAAATTTCCCTGCTTGCCCTCGAACGCGTAGCCGTCGCGCGGCGTGGGGATCGCCGGCGTGTACAGCTGCGCCACGAACGGACACACGTAGCACGAGAAGTTGTCGTAGAAGTTCGTGCCCTGGGCGAAGAACGGCCGCACCTCGTTGAACGAGCGCTGGTATGCGGTCGGCGAGATCGACTGCTGGTCGACCTCGACGTTGGAGAAGTCGGGGTGGATCGTCCCGTAGATCGACGACGTCGCGGTGACGGGAACCGAGAAGTCGCCGCCCAGCCGCGAGGTCGTCAGCCCGGCCTTGCTCGAGCCGGCGGCGCCCAGCCCGTACAGCGCGATGCGCGGCTTCGCCCGCGACGCGACCGCGGGCGCCATGCCGGTCATCACGCCCGCGAACGTGACGTCGTCGCCGTTCGTCTGCGCCGGTCCGTACGTCCAGATCTGCCGCTCGCCGGTCGAGCGGATGATGCGCACGAACTGCACTTTCCATTGGCTGCCGCCGCCGCTGCCGCGCATCACCTTGATCGGGATCTTCATCGTCACGATGTAGTCGTTGCCGGACGCGGCGCCGAACGACGTCCACGTCGGCGAATACGCGGTGTTCTCGGACGAGTACTGCCAGCGCGTGCCGTTCGAGTTCGCGGCGAACTGGTAGTAGAAGCCGCTGTTGCCGTTGGGCCAGAAGTCGACCCACACTTCGTCGTCCGTGCCGTCGCCCACGTCGTTGGTGCGCTGCTGCGCCAGCAGCGCCTCGCGCTGCTTCACGTCGAAGCGGACGTAGATGTCGGTTCCGTCGGTGGCGATGTGCGCCGTGGCCGGCTCGGACGCGGCCTTCTGGTGCTGCACGTCCCACGGAAGCGCGACGGCCGCCGCGTCTTTCCACGTGGCCGCATCGGCCTTCGGGTCGAGCGGCGGTGCAGCTTGCACGGTGGGAATCGGGAGTGTCGTGCCGGGCGAGTTCGCGGTATCCGCGAGTGCCCGGTCCGTGACGATCGCAATGGCAGTCAACACCAATGCGGCGTTGCGCACGAACGCGCGCCAACGCGTTGAGTTATCCACCCGACGCCCTCGCTTCATAGGAAGTCTTAATGAATTAAGAAGTCGACCGCGCAACTCTACTACGGAATTAGGAACCCGTCAAGCGCCTTAGCGCGCCGCGTGGGCGAGGTCCGCGTGTGCCAGATCGGTCACGAACATGTGACCCGGCTCGTGCGTGATCGCGAACGGCAGTTTGCTGGCGACGATGACGCTCTGCGGTGTCACGCCGCAGCCCCAGAACACGGGGACGTCGCCCGCCTCCATTACGGGCGGATCGCCGTACTCCGGGTGCATGAGGTCGTCGATGCCGAGCTGCGCGGGATCGCCCCACGCGATCGGCTCGCCGTGCGCGAGGCGGTACGGGCGCGTCACGTCGCGCACGCGCTCGATGTCGTTCGCGCGGTACGGCCGCATGCTCACGACCAGCGAGCCGCGCAGACGGCCCGCGGCGGCAAGCGCGACGCGCGTGCGGTACATCGGGACGTTGCGGTCGAGCGCGTAATGGCGCGGCGTCAGGCCCACCTCGGCGAGCGCGTGGTCGAACGTGAACGAGCAGCCGATCAGAAACGCGACGAGATCGCCGGACCACAGCGCACGCACGTCGTGCGGCTGGTCGGACAACGCGCCGTCGCGCCACACGCGATAACGGCCGAGGTCGGCGCGAATGTCCGCGCCGCGCGCGCAGCGCGGTTCGAACGCGCCGGGCGCGAGCTGTTCGACGACCGGGCACGGCACGGGATTGCGTGCGCACAAGTCAGCGAGCTCCGCGGCGTACGCGCGCGGCACGACGATCAGGTTCGCCTGCACGTAATCGGGCGCGAGCCGCTCCGTCGGTCCGGCGATCGTCCCCGCGCGCACCGCGGCACGCACCTCGGCAGGCGTCATTCGGCCGATCCGATCCCGTCGGCATGGTCGCGGGCGCGCGCGACCGGATCGCGCTTCGCCGGATCGCCGTACCCGCCGCCGCCCGCGGTGCGCACGATGATCGCGTCGCCCGGCTCCATCGTCACCGTCGTCTTCGCCGGCAGGTCGCTCATCGCGCCGCCGCGCCGCACGAGTACGTGCGCGCCGGTCGCGGCGTCCTTGCCGCCCTCCGTGCCGTGCGGGTGCACGGCGTGGCGCTCGGCGAGCAGCGACGCCGTCGCGGTGCCGTCGCGCAGCGCGAACGCGCGCACGAGCCCGGAGCCGCCGCGAAACTCGCCGTCGCCCGCGCTCGACTCGGCGAACTCGTACGCCGTGATCAGCATCGGCATCTGGCGTTCGATCGCTTCGATGGGGGTGTTCAACGTGTTCGTCATGTGCGCGTGGATGCCGTCGATGCCGTCGGCGTGCGGGCGCGCGCCCATGCCGCAGCCGTTGGTCTCGTAGAACGCCCACGACTTGCCGGCGCCGTCGAGGCCGCCGATCATCACGTTGTTCATCGAGCCGCCGCTCTGCGCGGGGACGCGGCCCGGCGCGAGCTTCGCGAGCGCGCCCAGCACGAGGTCGGCGTTGCGCATCGACGTCTCGACGTTTCCGGCGCTCACCGGCGCGGGGCGGCGCGGGTTGAGCAGCGTGCCTTCGGGCACGTGCACGCTGATCGGCGCAAACGAGCCGTCGTTCATCGGGATGCGCGGATCGGTCACGGCGCGCACCGCGTAGTACACGCCCGAGAGCGTGACGCCGTACACGGCGTTGAGCGGCATCGGGCGCTGCGGCACCGTGCCGGTGTAGTCGAGCGCGAGCGTGTCGCCGCGCTTCTCCAGCCGCACGCGCAGCACGATGGTCGGCTCGCCGCGCTCGTCTTCCATCACGTCTTCGTGCTCGACGACACCGTCGGGCAGCTCGCGCAGCGCGGCGCGCGTGCGGCGTTCGCCGTCGGCGATCGCTTTGTCGAGCGCCGCTTCGACGGTCTCGATGCCGTAGCGCTCGACGAGCTCGAGGAAGCGCCGCTCGCCGACGTGGTTGCCCGCGATCTGCGCGCGCAGGTCGCCCGCGCGCGCTTCGGGCGTGCGCGAGTTCGCGCGCAGCAGGTCGACGGTCTCGTCGACGACGCGGCCGGCGCGCACGAGCACGGTCGGCGTGTAGACCGCGCCTTCCGCGAAGAGGTCGCGCGCGTCGGGCGGCATCGAGCCGGGCACGGCACCGCCGACGTCGGTGTGGTGCGCTTTATTCGCGGCGTACCCGACCAGACGGTCGTGATGGTAGATCGCGCGGATCACCGTGACGTCGTTGAGGTGCGTCCCCGACAGGTACGGGTCGTTGACGACGATCATGTCGCCGCGCGCGAGCGGCCGCCCGCGCTCGACCAGCCATGCGAGCGTGCGGCGCAGGCCCCACGGCAGCGAGCCGAGGTGTACGGGGATGTGCTCGGCCTGCGCGACGAGCCGCGCGCGCGCGTCGAACAGCGCGCACGAGTGGTCGAGCCGCTCCTTGATGTTGGGCGAGTACGCGGCGTCGCGCACCGCAATGCCCATCTCCTCGCTGGCGTAGACGAGCGCCGACGCGACGAGCTCGGCGGTGATCGGATCGAGTGCGGAGATCATCGGGCGTGCTCCAAGACGAGGTTGCCGAAGCCGTCGACGCGCGCGCTCCATGCGGGCGCGACGTACGTCGTCGCATCGTACTGTTCCACGACGGCGGGTCCGTCGAACGCGTCGCCGGGGCGCAGCAGCGCGCGGCCGTACACGGGCGTGTCGGCGAACACGGTGCCATCGAACACGTCGCGCCGCTCGCGCAGCGCGCGCTGCTCCGGCGCGCGGCGCGCGGGCGCGGCGGCGGCGATCAGGCGCGGCTTGGGCGTCGTGCCGATCCCGATCACGCGCGCGGTGACGATCTCGACCGGGTCTTGGCGCGCGGCGTAGCCGTAGCGCTGCTCGTGGCGCTGGTGGAACGATTCGACCGCTTCGTCCAGCGAGCGCGGCGCGCCGACGACGAGCTCCGTCGACTGGCCGACGTAGCGCAGGTCGAGCTCGCGCACGAAGCTGCGGTCGGCTTTCGCGACACCCTGCTCGCCCAGCGCGACGTCGCCTTCGCGCGCGAGCACGTCGAACAGCTTGCGCGAGCGCGCCCACGTGTCGGCATCGGCGGGCGCGACGAGCGAGCGCACCGCCGTGACGCGCACGTCGGCGGCGAGCAAGCCATACGCGGAGAACACACCGGGCAGCGGCGGCACGATCACGCGCGCCACGCCGATGTCGGCCGCGACCGCGCATGCATGCATCGGCCCACCTCCGCCGAACGCGAGCAATGTGAAATCGCGCGGGTCGTAGCCGCGCTCGACCGACACGATGCGCAGCACCTTCGCCATCTCGGCGTCGACGAGCGCGACGATCCCGGCGGCCGCGCGCTCGACGTCGCCGCCGACGGGCGCGGCGACGGACGCAACAGCGGTACGCGAGCGCGCGGCGTCGATCGGAAACGCGCCGTCGAGCAGCGCACGTGGATTCGAGCGCCGCAGCACGACGTTCGCGTCGGTGACGGTCGGCCGGTCGCCGATGCCGTAGCACGCCGGCCCGGGATCGGCACCCGCGGAGAGCGGCCCGACGCGCAATGTGCCGGCCGCGTCGATCCACGCGATCGTCCCGCCGCCGGCGCTGACTTCAGCGAGGTCGACGAACGGAAAGCGCACCGGATAGCCGCTGCCTTTGACGGAACGCCCGCTGTGCGTCGAACCGGCGGCTTCGAACGATGCGCTGATCTCCGGCACGCCGCCGAACACCGTCCCGGCCTTCGCGGTCGTCCCGCCCATGTCGAACGACAGCACGTTCGCGATGCCGAGCGCGCGCCCGACATACGCCGCGCCGATGACGCCGCTCGCGGGCCCGCTCTCGATGAGCGTCGCGGGCCGGTTCGACGCGGACTTCAAGGCGGCCATCCCGCCGTCGGAGCGCATCACGAAGATCGGCGCCTGAACGCCCGCCGCGCGCACGCCGCGCGCGACGCGATCGAGGTACGCCTGCACGATGGGCGCGAGCGCGGCGTTGAGCACCGTCGTCGAAAACCGCTCGTACTCGCGATACTGCGGGTCGATCTCCGACGACAGCGACACCTCCACGTCCGGGATCGCCGCGCGCAACGCCTCGGCGACGGTTCGTTCGTGCGAGCCGTCCACATCGGCGTGCAGCAGCCCGACGGCGACGGCGGTGATGCCGCGTTCGCGGATCGTGGCGACGGCCGCATCCACGGTAGCGGCGTCGAGTGCAACGAGCACGCCGCCTTCGTGCGTGCGCCGCTCGCGCACGACGAGCCGGTCCTCGCGCCGAGCGAGCGGCTTGGGGCGCGTGACGTTGAGGTCGTAGATCGCGCTGCGATTCTGTCGCCCGATCTCTAGCACGTCGCGAAACCCTTCGGTCGTGATGAACGCGACGCGTGGCAGGTCGAGATGCACCTGCCCGAGCAGCGCGTTCGTCGCGATGGTGCTGGCATGCGCGACGAGCGCGATCTCGTTCGCAGCGACTTCCTCGAGGAGCGCACGCAGCGCTTGGAGCAGCCCTTCCTCGGGCGCGCGCGGCGTCGACGAAAACTTGTGCCGAATCAGCCGCCCGTCGTCGGCAAGCGCGACGAGGTCGGTGAACGTGCCTCCGATGTCGATCCCGATGCGCCAACTCACGACGTGATTACTGAAACGTCCGGAATACGGTCAAAATCATTGTCCGAGGTAAGGATCGGAATATCGAATTCCAACGCAGCCGACGCGATCCAAAGATCATGCGGCTCGACGACTTTGTTCGTTAGTTCCTGCTGAATCTTCTGAAGTCGCGTAGCGTGAACGGACGAAGATTTCAGAAAAATCGAAACCACGCTCGTGTCGAGAAGCAGCGCGTTATCCACTCGCTCTTCCTCCTCGGCGAGCGGCACGTATGAACAAAGAGAACTCTTCGAGCGGCACTTCGTCTGGATCGTCTAAAGCGAGCTTGCCAAAGTCACGAATCGGTGTAATTCCTTGTTCCGAAGCAAGTCGAGCCAACATGCGGGACTTGTCGCGCGCAGTCCTGGATCTCCGACCGTGCGAGCTGGGCGACGTGGACGATGTAGTCGGTTCCAATCGAAGCGCGATTCGGAGCGTGGACACGATGACGTCCGCGGCCCAGGGGGGAAGTCTGGAAGACATTCTTTTCACCTCCTCTCATTGGTGAGGTCCGCGCCCGACCAGGACGTTGCCATCATATTACCATGGAGCGCAACGGCGTTTCCCCAAGTTTCACGGGCGAACGGTCCTCCCGATCGAGCCGAGAGCGCATATAAATCATGCGGCACCGATCCCGAGGAAGGCTTCTTGAACGAGCGGGTCTCCGATCAGGTCTTTGGCTGTGCCGCTGAGGACGATGCGGCCGGTTTGGAGGACGTACGCGGTGTCCGCGGCGCGCAAGGCCTCGCGGACGTTCTGCTCCACGAGCAGCACCGTCGTTCCGGTTGCCGCGATCGCGCGAATGCCGGCGTAGATTTGCGGGATCAGCTTCGGGGCGATGCCGAGCGACGGCTCGTCGAGCATCAGCAGACGCGGGCCGCTCATCGTACCGCGCGCGATCGCGAGCATCTGCTGCTCGCCGCCCGAGAGCGTCGAGGCGCGCTGTTCGAGCCGTTCGCGCAGGATCGGGAACGCCGCAAACGCCGCGTCGAGGCGCGTTCGGCGGTGCTCCGCATCGCGGTCGACGTACGCGCCGAGCAGCAGGTTGTCGTGGACCGTCGCGCTGGCGAACACGCGGCGACCCTCCGGGACGTGTGCGATGCCGCGGCGGACGATGCGGTGGGCGGGCGTGCGCGTGATGTCCTCGCCGTCGAAACGTATCGCGCCGCGCTCCGCGCGCACCAGGCCGCTGATCGCGCGCAGCAGCGACGTCTTGCCCGCGCCGTTCGCGCCGACCAGCGCGACGATCGTTCCCGCGTCCGCACGCAGCGAGACGTCTTGCAGCGCGCGCATGCCGTCGTAGCCCACGGCGAGACCGTCGATCTCCAGCAAGCTCACGACGAATGCCCCGCAATCTCGCCGTGCTCCAGCGGCGAGCCCAGGTACGCTTCGATCACGCCTGCGTCGCGCACCGCGCCCGCGGCCGTTCCGCTGAAGATCGTCTTGCCGGCCGCGATCACCACCACGTGCTCGGCGATCGGCATCAGCACTTCCATGACGTGCTCGACCATCAGCACCGTCACGCCGCGCGCGAGGATCCGCCGCAGCAGATCCACCGCGTCGTGGCACTCCGCGGGCGTCAGGCCCGCCATCACCTCGTCGAGCAGCAGCAGCGACGGTTCCGTCGCGAGCGCGCGCGCCACTTCGAGCCGCTTCTTGTCGGCGATCGTCATCGTGCGGCCCAGCCGATAGCGCTTGTCGGCGAGCCCGACGAACGCGAGCACCTCTTCGGCGTGTGCGATCGCGTCCGCCAGACGCGGATGGTGCAGCAGCGCGCCGGTCGTCGTCGCTTCGAGCACCGTCATGTCGGCGAACGTCTGCACGATCTGATACGTCCGCCCGATCCCCAGCGCCGCGACACGATGGTATGCGATCCCGGCGATCTCCGCGCCGCGAAAGCGCACGCTGCCCGCGGTGGGTTTCTCCGCGCCCGCGATGCACGCGAAGGCCGTCGATTTACCCGCGCCGTTCGGGCCGATCAGCCCCGTCAGCGAACCTTCCGCGACATCGAGGTCGACGCCGTCGAGCGCGCGCACCGAGCCGAACTGCTTCGTCAAGCCTCGCACTACCAGCAGCGCAGCCTGTCCTGAGTCGGTCGAAGGGCTCATGCGGCGGTCCCCGCCGCCGGCGCGGCGACCGTAGCACCGCGGCGGCGCCGCAGCGCATCGACGATCGTTCCGACGATCCCGTAGGGCCGCAGCGCGGCGATCACGCAGATGATCGCGCCGTAGATCACGAGGTCGTAGCCCTTGCCCGCGCCACCCATCCGCAGCGCGACCGCCTTCGCGAGTACGACGTACACGAGCGCACCGGCCAACGGCCCCCACAGCGTGCCGATCCCGCCGACGACGCCGATCAGCGCGATGTCGATCGACACCGCAAGCGCGATCGTGGACGGCGGGTCGACGAACAGCGTGTACTGCGCGTACAGCACGCCCGCTGCGGCGGCCATCGTCGCCGACCACGCGAACGCGACGAGCTTCCAGCGCCGCTCGTCGATCCCGAGCGACGCCGCCGCCGCATGGTTCGCACGCAGCGCGCGCAGATAATAGCCGAGCCGCGACCGTTCCAGCGCGATCGTCGCGAGCTGCACCGCCGCGAACAACACGAGCGCCAGCACCACGTACGGCCCCTTCTCCGGAAACTGCATCACGCCCCAGCCCGACGCGATCGGCAGCTCGAAGCCGTTCGCTTTTCCGAGCGACGGCGAGGTGCGCACGAACACTTCCACCAGCGCCGCGACGGCGATCGTCGCGATCGAGAAGTAGTGCCCGCGCAGCCCCAGCGTCGGGAACCCGGTCACGAGCGCGAGCACCGCCGCGGCCGAGGCACCGAGCGGGATCGCGAGCCACGGCGAGATCCCGTGCGTCACGCACAGCGCCGACGCGTACGCACCGCAGCCGAAGAAGATCGCGTGCCCGAACGAGATGTTGCCGGCGTAGCCGCTGATCCAGTTCCACGACTGCCCGAGCACCGCGTACAGCAGCAGCGTGAACACGAGATCGAGCACGACGGCGCTGCGCACGCCGAACGCGGCGAGTAGTCCGGCGACGACGATCGCCGCGAGCGCGAACAGGTGCGGGCGCGCGCTCATCGCCGGCCGAGCAGTCCCTGCGGCCGCAGCAGCACGATCGCCAAATACGCCAGGTACACCGGCACCATCTTCATCTCGGGCGAGAGATAAAACCCGCCGAACACCTCGAGCATCCCCACCAGCAGCGCGCCCACGAGCGCGCCCTGGATGCTGCCGAACCCGCCCAGCGCGACGACGACGAACGCCGTCAGCGCGAACGGCGCCCCGGCCGTCGGGTACACCGGATACGACAGCATCAGCAGCGCGCCCGCCGCGCCGACGCACGCCGCGCCGATCCCGAACGCGAGCCCGTTGACGCGCTGCACGTCGATCCCCATCAGCGTCGCCGCGATGCGGTCTTCCGCCACTGCGCGCATCGCGCGACCCGTCTCGGTGTATTCGACGAACGCGAACAGCGCCGCCGTCAGCACGAGCGCGCCGATCCCTTCGATCACCGTCGCCTGCGAAACGGCGATCGGCCCGAGGTGCAGTGTACCGCGGAACGGCGGGTTCGGCGCGGACTGGAAGTCGCTCGTGAGCGTCGCTTGCGCGAGGCCTTGCAACAGCACCAGCAAACCGAACGTACCGAACACCGTCGCCTCCGGGGGCCCCGCCAGCAGCCGCCGCACGAACACGCGGTACACGACGATCCCGAACAAGAACATCGCAACCGCAACCAGCGGCAATCCCACCAGCGGCCCGAGCCCGACCAGCGCGAGGCCGAGCGCGGCGTACATCGCGAGCATGAGGAACTCGCCGTGCGCGAAGTTCACCACGTCCATCACGCCGTACACCAGCGTCAGCCCGACCGCGACGAGCGCGAACACCAGCCCCGTCAGCAACCCGCCGACGAGGAGCTGCCCGAAGGTGCCTAGTGCTTCCACGCCGGCATCGGCCAGATCACCGGCTTGACCGCCACGTCGAACGGCCACACCGTCTCGTACTTGCCGTTTTGCACTTGCTCGATGATCCCGACGCCGCCGTCGTTCTGCCCGTTCGCGTCGAAGTGCACGCGGTTCCACGGCATCAGCGTGAGCTTGCCCGGGATGTTCGTCTTCTGCAGCGCGCTGCGAATCGCGTCGGGCTTCGTCGAGCCGGCGCGGTCGATCGCGTCGGAGATGAACAGCACGCCCATGAAGTCGCGCGCGGTGTTGCCGTCGAGCGGCTTGCCGCCGAAGCGCAGGCGGAAGAGCTGGTCGATCAGCGGCACGGCTTGATTGCGGTGCTTGATCTCGAGCGAGAACACCTCGCGCGTGAACACGCCCTCGGCATCGGCGCCCATGGTGCGGATGAAGCCCGGATCGATGAAGCCGGCGTCCTGCGCGAGGATCGCTTTGGGCTGCACGCTCTGTTCCTTGAACCCGCGCATGTACAGCAGCGAGTCGGGCAGGTACGACGCGATCATGATCACGTCGGGCGCCGAGGCCTTGACCTTCTGCACTTCGGCGTTCACCTCGGTCGTCGTGGCCGGGTACGCGACGCGCGTGACGATGTCGTAGCCGAGCTTCTTGCCGCCCTGCTCCTCGGCGTCGCTCGCGCCCGTCCCGAACAAGCCGTCCTCGCCGACGATGGCGATGCGCTTGACGTCGATCTTCTTCGTCTTCTTCATGTCGGCCAAGAATTGGAAGAAGTTGTCGGCGAACGTCGCGTCGTTGGGCGTCGCGCGGAAGAACCATTTCAAGCCGCGCGCGGTGAGCGACGGCGCCGACGAATCGGGGTTGAGGAACGGGATGCCGTAGCGCTCGGCGACTTGCGACGCGGTCGCCGTCGTCGACGACGCGTACGTGCCGATCAGCGCGACCGCGTGCTCCTGCGTGATCAGCTGCTCGGCGGCCGCGCGCGCCTGATCCGGCTTGCCCTGCGAATCCGCGAACACCAGCTTGATGCGCGCGTGGCCGAGGTGGGGCAACCCGCTCTGGCCCACCATCGGCAGCGGATAGCTGACGTGCCCGTTGACCAGATCCACCGCGAGTTGCTGCGCGGCGCGCAATCCCGCGCCGGTTTGCGAGAGCGAGCCCGTGAGCGGCAGGATGGAGCCGATCACGATCTCGGGCTGATCGGCGGCCCGCGTCGGGGCCGCGCCGCCGAGCGCGGCGAGCGCGACGGCGGCGGCGAGAAACGCGCTCAGGCGGCGAGCGGGCATACGGACCTCCTTCAGCGGGGATGATGCGGGCGCCGAGCGCTCGGGTGCGGAAGCATGCTTTGCTATGGCGACCGATACCTTGCCCTCCGCGCCGCGACCGCCCGGAAGCGCGGGGCTTCCCGGCGTCGGCGAAACGCTGGCGTTCGTCAAAGACCCGTTCACCTTCATCCAGGAACGGCGCGCGCGGTACGGCCGCGTCTTTCGCACGAGCCTGCTCGGCCGCTCGATGGCGATCCTCATCGGGCCCGAGCCGCTCGAAGCGTTCTACGATCCGGCCAACGTCGTGCGCGAAGGCGCGAACCCGGCGAACATTCAAACGCTCTTCGGCGGCACCGGCGTGATCAACGGCCTCGACGGCGCCGCCCACGCGGCGCGCAAGCAGTCCGTGAGCGCCGCGCTGTCCCGCGAAGCGGTCGAGTCGTACCTGCCGACGATGACGCGCTTCGTCGACGCCGCGTTTGCGCGCTGGATGAACGCGGGCGAGATCGCCTGGACCGAGGAGCTCAAACGCCTCGCGATCGAGACGCTGGGCGCGGTGCTCGCGAGCATCACGTCCGAAGCGGATCTCGCGGCGCTGGTGAAACGCTGCGAGCTCATCGCCGCCGCGTTCATCGCGCTGCCGATCCCGCTGCCCGGTACGGTCTACACGAAGGGCGTGCGCGCGAAGGACCAGTCGATCGCATACTACCGCGAGCTCGTGCGCGCGCACCGCGCCGGCTCGTACGACGACGGTCTCACGCGCCTGCTCGCCGCGCGCGCCGACGACGGCACCGCGCTCGGCGACGCAGAAGCGGCCGGCGAATTGAACCACTTGTTCCTCGCCGGCTACATCGTCTTCGGGCAATTCGCGGCGACGATCGTGCACCTCACGCAGCATCCCGACGTGCGCGAACGGCTCGTCGCCGAAACGGCGGCGCTCTCGGACGCGCCGACCGTCGCGGAGCTCGCCGGTAACGCGTACCTCATGCAGGTCGTCAACGAGGTGCGCCGCCTGACGCCCATCGTGCCGGTCGTGATCGGCAAAGCAAAGCGCGCGTTCGTCGTCGACGGCTTCGAGATCCCGGCCGGCTGGGGCGTCGCGGCCGCGGTCTGGCACCACGACCGCGAAGCGGCGACGTACCGCGATCCCGAACGGTTCGATCCGGACCGTTTCGGCGCGCGCGCCGAGCAAAAATCGCATCCGTACGCGTACGCACCGCAAGGCGCGGGCCCGCCGGAGACGCACCGCTGTCCGGGCTTCGACCTCACGACGATGTTCATGGCACTCTTCGCGGCGCGGCTCGTGCGCGGTTATGACTGGACGCTGGCCGAACAGGATCTCACGCCGAATTGGGCGCTCGTCCCACCGGTGCCCCGGGAAGGACTGCGCGCCGTCGTCAGACCACGATGACCAGCACGCACTCCGGTGAATCGTCCAACTTCGCGCCGAACGGCGCGACCGTGTTGGACGACACGTCGAACGTATAGAGCTGCTGCTGCGCGCGGCTGCCGAACAGCAGCGTGCCGTCCGGCGTGAACGCGATGCCCGACAGATCTTTGAGCGCGTCCCCGGCGCCGTGCGCCGCGCTGCTGACGACGAGCGCGAGCCCCTTGGATTTCGGATCGTACGCGAAGATCGCGTCGTTCTTCGGGCTGCCGATGTAGATGCGCCCGTCCGCCGGGCTGACCGCGATCCCGACCGGTTTGTCGAGCGCATTCGGGCTCGCCGACGTATCGGCCGTTTTGTCGATCCAGCCGTGGAACGTGCCGCTCTTGTGGCCGTAGATGCCGACGCGGTCCTTCGCTTGATCGGCAACGTAGAGGCGTTTGCCCGCGACCGCGATGCCGCGCACCGAATGGCGCGCCTGCTGCGCCGCCGGCTTCGCTTCGTCGGCGGCTTCGGGTGGATCGTCTTCGGTTGCCGCCGTCTTCGCGACGAAGCCGCTCGCCGACAGCCCACCCTTATCGGGATCGACCGCGGGCGGCGTCTTCTTGCCGACCTTCACGGGATCCGCGGACGCGACGAACGTTGCGCCGTAGTAGTCGCCTTTGGGATGCAGCTTCTCCAGGTACGGCGCGACCGCGAGCTTTTTCGCCTTCGGCATCTTCTTGCCGGAGATCGCGTAGCCGGAGACGACGTTGGTGTCCTGGCTCGACACGAACAGGTTGTCGCCGTCGAACGCGAGCCCGTACGGGTGCAGCAGCGCGGCCGTCGTGGCCGGCGTGATCAGCGTGCCGAGCACGTCGCGCGAAAAGCCGTCCGCGTTGATCGTCGCGGAGAACACGTCGACCGCCGAGCCCTTCTTGTTCGCGTTCGCGACGTAGAGCCGCCCGTGCGCGTCCACCGCGAGACCGCGGATCTCGTCGAACGGCCCGCCCGTCGCCAACACGTCGCCAAGGGACGATCCGTCGGACGCGAAGGCGCCCACGTTCTGGATCTTGCCGTCCTTCTCGCCCGAGAAGCTGACGTAGACCTGATAAGCGCTCGCCATGGCGTTGTCGTCGCGGAAAGATCGCGGGCGACCTCCTCAGAACGACGGCCCGTGCTCTCGACCTTTTCGATCGTCGCGGCCGACCCGGCGCAGCGCGAGCTGGGGATCGCGGTCCAGTCGAAGTTCCTGGCCGTCGGCGCCGTGGTGCCGTGGGCCGAAAGCGGCGCGGGCGCGATCGCGACTCAGGCGTGGGCGAACACGGCGTTCGGCCCGCGCGCGCTGGAGCTGCTGCGGCGCGGCGAGCCGCCGGAGCAGATCGCGCAGACGCTGCTCGCCGGCGACGAGAACGCCGACGACCGCCAGTTCGGGATCGTCGACGCGGCCGGTCACGCCGCGACGTTCACCGGCGCGCGCTGCATCGCGTGGGCGGGCGGCGTCACGGGCCAGCACTTCACGGCGCAGGGCAACTGCCTCGCGGGACCCGGCGTCGTCGACGCGATGGCGGCCACGTTTCGCGGCGCCGGCGGAACGCTGGCGGACCGCCTCGTCGCGGCGCTCGCAGCCGGCCAGCGCGAAGGCGGCGACAAGCGCGGCCAGCAAAGCGCGGCGCTGATCGTGCTCAAGCCCGGCGGCGGCTACGGCGGCTTCAACGACCGCTACGTGGACCTGCGCGTGGACGACCACGCCGCACCGATCGACGAGCTGGCGCGCCTGCTGGAGCTGCACAAGCTGTACCACTTCCCGGCCGCACCGCACGACGTGCTGGCGATCGACGACGCGCTGGGGCGGGAGATCGTCACGCAGCTGGTGCGCGTGCGCGCGCTGGCACGGCACGACGAAGGCGCGTTCGACGACGACGCGCGCGCCGCGCTCGTGTCGTTCATGCACGTCGAGAACTTGGAGAACCGCGTGCGCGCCGACGGAACGATCGACCGCCAGACGTTGGACTACCTGCGCGCGTTCACCCCGAAATAGCCGCGCGCATGGCGCCGGAGTCGCGCCACGATCGTGCTGTCAGATCGACCACTCCCAGGCGTTCCAGTTCTCCACGATCCCGTTGGGGCGGAAGCCGCGCAGGTCGGAGTTGACCGCTTCGATCTGACGCGGCCACCACAAGTAGACGAACGGCGCGTTGTCTGCCAGCAGGTGCTCGATGGTCGAGTATGCGCGCTTGCGCGTCGGGCGGTCGTAGTGCGCGAGCGCGACACGCTGCGCGGCGTCCATCGCGTGGTTGCACCAGCGCGGCCAGTTGTAGCCGCGCGGCGAGACTTGATCGCACGTCAGCTGCGTCGAGTCGTCGGGATCGGTCCCCGAGTACCACGTCTGCAAGCCGGCTTCGAACTTGCCGTCGGCAAGCACGCCGGAGCCGGGTGGGCCGAACAGCTTCGCGGTGGTGTAGCCTTTGAGGTCCGCCTCGATCCCCACGTCCTTGAGCATCGACGCGATCAGCACGCTGCGGCTGCGGTCCGTCGCGCTGTCGCTGCGGAACGCGAGCCCCATCGTCAGCTTTCGGCCTTGCTTGACGCGCATGCCGTCCGGCCCCACGTGCCAACCTGCTGCGTCGAAGAGCCTGCGTGCCGCAGGCAGATCGCGCAACGACGTGCCCGCGCGCGGATCGTGCGCCCACAGCTGCGGCGGGAGATCCTCGGTCGCCGCCACGGTGGTGCCGTACGTCGCCTCGCGCACCAGCAGCGGCTTGTCGACCGCGAGCCCGATCGCGCGCCGGATGCGCGGGTCGTCGAACGGCGGCGCCGTCGTGTTGAACAAGATCGAGTCGTTCGCGTTGAGCGACACGAGGTGCACGTCGATGCCCGCGATGGCCTTGAGCTGCGGGTAGACGCGCGGCGTCGCGAACGCGAACCAGTCGAGCTCGTGCGCGCGCAGCTGGTTCGCGAGCGTGTTCTCGTCGGGTACGAAGTGCAGCACGATGCGCCGCAGCTTCGGCTTGCCCAGGAAGTAGTCGTCGTTGGCGACGTAGTCGATGTGGTCGCCGCGCACCCAGCGCACGATCTTGAACGGTCCCGTCCCGACGGGCAGCGTATTGAACGGCACGCGGTTGAGGTCGGCATACTTCTCGAGCAGGTGCGCGGGAAGGATGAAATACGGCGCATCGCTGTGCGCGAAGAACGTGTGCACCGCCGGCGCGAACGGGTGCTTGAGCCGAAAGACCGCCGTGTACGCATCCGGCGTGTCGACGCGCGCGATCACGTCGTAGCCGTGCCGCGTTGCGACGTTCGTCTTGAGGTTCATGATCGCGCGGTAGGTGAACTGCACGTCGTGGCTGGTGAACGGCGCGCCGTCCTGCCAGCGCACGCCGTGGCGCAGATGGTACGTGATCGTGAGGCCGTCACGGCCGATCCCGCCGTTCTCCAGCGTCGGGACCGTCGCCGCGAGGATGGGCACGTCGCGCCCGTCGGGCTCGGTCGCGATGAGCGGGTCGAGCGCGAACGCCTGCGCGAGCGCTTCGATCTGCTGCGTCGACAAGATCGGGTTGAGCGTGTTCGGCGTCGAGATGGTCGCCAGGCGCAGCGTCCCCGCCTGTGTCCACGGATGCTTCCCGCCCACGGAATCGCCGGTGGTGCGCGTGCACGCGCTCGCCGCGAGTGCGGTTGCGGCGGCGAGGGCGAGCAACGCGAACGGTCTTCTTGTCACCCCGGCTCGTTCGCGGTCCCGCGAGCCGGTTCCCGACGTGCTACGCCGCGGCGCGCTCGGCCGCAACGGCGCGTCGGCGGACCGTCCTGGCGTATGCGGCGCTCCATACGAACAGCCCGGCATCCGCTACGAAAACGCGATGGCCGTATGGACCGAGTGGGCGGCCGAAGCGGTCCGCCCGTCGAGAAGCGCGGCTAGACGACATCCCGACACTGCCGTAGCGTAACTCAGTGGCGCGTTACACCTGTGCCCCGTGTCGAGTTTCCAGGAAGGTCTCCGGTTTATCGGGCGGTGCTTGCCTTTAGCAGATTAACGAATGCAGAACAAGCGACAAGCATAAACTGCGCTTCTGCCTGAGTCGGCTCAACGGCTTCATCCGTAAGAGAGTGACGAATACCGCCCTCATCGCTCGTATATCCATAGAGCTTGCTGAGCGCCGAGGCGAAAGCTGGATGCATCGGCTGGGTCTTTTGAATTTTAGCGATTGCCGCACCCAACGTCTCCTCACCACCGGTGTAATCCCTAACCGCCGCCTCAACTGCCGAAATACTCTCCTTAATCGAGTTTCTATAGTCAGGCGCAGAACGATCCGACAAATACTTGATCGCGGTCGTTATGTGCACTCGCACCGTATCGCCACCGCCAGAAATCGCCTCTTCTATCGAAGCAATCTCAACTTCGTCGATAACCGTTTGTAATTGGCCCGCAACGACCCGATACGCCGACATCTCTCGTGAAAGAACGGCATTAACCGCTTTTATATAGCTCGCTTTCTGCCCGATTATTGATATCCCAAACTCGACGATATCGTAAATTTCATCCCAGGTTGCATCACCGGCATCTAACCACCAGCTTCGCAATTCGGCCACCGCGAGGTCGCGACCATTCGGTACGTTATCGACCGCATTTTTAAAGAAATCACGCCAGATCGCGTCGAAGAAGCGCTTGGCATCTTGGGTAGCGGAATTCCAACCGCGGTATGCCGATTCGGGGATGAAATCCCGAAAAACATTCCAAAGGCTGTTCCGCAGAGCCGTGTCGATTGCACCCTGCTGGATCACGGACCGGATCGGTTTAACTCCAATACGCTGCGAAAATCGCATCACGTCCCGATCAGCTCGCGCAGGGCGTGCTGGAAGATCTTCGGGGCTTTGCCTTGGAACAGCAGGCTCTCGTTGCCGCCGATCTGCTTGCGCAGGTTCACCAGCTCGTCGCGCAGCGCGGCGGCTTTCTCGAACTCCAGGTTCGCCGCGGCGTCGCGCATCTTGCGCTCGATCTCCTTCGCCATCGCTTCGGCGACCTCGCGCGGCAAGTGCTCCGCGCGCACGGCGTTCGCCGCATCCGCACCGGTCGTCGCGCCGCCGATGAGGCTCAGGATGTCGTGGACTTCTTTGCGGATCGACTTCGGTTCGATTCCGTGCTCAAGGTTGAACGCGACCTGCACCTCGCGGCGGCGCTTCGTCTCGCCGAGCGCCTTTGCCATCGACTGCGTCACGACGTCGGCGTACATGATGACTTTGCCCTCGACGTTGCGCGCGGCGCGCCCGATCGTCTGGATCAGCGACGTCCCCGAGCGCAGATAGCCTTCCTTGTCGGCATCGAGAATGCCGACCAGAGAAACCTCGGGCAAGTCGAGCCCTTCGCGCAACAGATTGATGCCGACCAGCACGTCGAACTCGCCCTTGCGCAGGTCGCGCAGGATCGCGATGCGCTCGAGCGTTTCGACCTCGCTGTGCAGGTAGCGGACCTTGATCCCGTTCTCCAGCAGATAGTCGGTCAAGTCCTCGGCCATCTTCTTCGTCAGCGTCGTCACGAGGACGCGCTCGTTCTTCTCGGCGCGCACGCGGATCTCGTCCATCAGATCGTCGACCTGATGACGCGTCGGGCGCACCTCGACTTCGGGATCCACGAGCCCCGTCGGCCGGATGATCATCTCGACGACCTGCGTCGACTTGCCCATCTCGTACGTCGCCGGCGTCGCCGACACGTAGACCGCCTGCTGCACGTGCTTGTCGAACTCGTCGTACGTGAGCGGCCGGTTGTCGAGCGCGGACGGCAGCCGGAAACCGTGCTCCACCAGCGCGAGCTTGCGCGAGCGGTCGCCGCCGTGCATGCCGTGCACCTGCGGCAGCGTGACGTGCGACTCGTCGACCAGCAGCAGCCAGTCCTTCGGAAAGAAGTCGAGCAGACACCACGGCGTGGAACCCGACTCGCGCCCCGACAGCGGCCCCGAGTAGTTCTCGACGCCGTTGCAGTAACCGACCTCACGCAGCATGTCGAGGTCGTAGCGCGTGCGCTGCTCCAGCCGCTGCGCTTCGAGCAGCTTGCCGTTGTCCTTGAAGAACTTCAGCCGCTCTTCGAGCTCGTTCTCGATCGAGATGACGGCACGGCGCAGCTTCTCGTCGGGCGTAATGTAGTGCTTGGCCGGGAAGATCTTCAGCTCGTCTTTCGACGTGACGTACTCGCCCGTGAGCTGGTTGACGACGTTGATCGCCTCCACTTCGTCGCCGAAGAACTCGATGCGGTGCACCAGCTCCTCGTCGACGGCGACGAACTCCAGCGTGTCGCCGCGCACGCGGAACGTTCCGCGAACCAAGTTGAGGTCGTTGCGGCGGTACTGCATCCCGATCAGCTTGCGCAAGAAGTCGTCGCGGTTGATGGACTGCCCGACCTTGATGTCGGCCGCCATCTCGATGTAGTCCGAGGGCGACCCGAGCCCGAAGATGCACGACACCGACGCGACGATCAGCGTATCCCGGCGCGTCAGCAGCGACTGGGTGGCGGAATGGCGCAGCCGCTCGATCTCGTCGTTGACCGAGCTGTCCTTGGCGATGTACGTGTCGGTGTGCGCGACGTACGCCTCGGGCTGATAGTAGTCGAAGTACGACACGAAATACTCGACCGCGTTCTTCGGAAAGAACTCGCGGAACTCGGCGCACAGCTGCGCCGCGAGCGTCTTGTTGTGGCTCAACACGAGCGTGGGCTTCTGAACCAGCTCGACGAGCCGCGCCATCGCCATGGTCTTGCCGGACCCGGTCACGCCGAGCAGCGTCTGCGCGCGGTCGCCCCGCAGCACGCCGTCGGCAAGCAGTTGGGTGGCCTTGGGCTGGTCACCGGCCAGCGGATACGCGGAAACGAGCTCGAATTTAGGCATGAGGCTCTTCCTCAGACACCGGACGGAACACGTCGGTTGAGGCCCGCCCACTTTACCGAGCCAGGACAATCAAGCTCGCTTGCCGCACCGTACCTGCGCTTCCCCTTGGCGCTCAGGCGCCGTCCGGAGGTAGTAGAAGGAGCCGAGCCGCCGTGATCCAGCCGCCCCTGCTGTTCAGCGGGACCTCGAACCGTCTCCTGACGGAAGAGATCGCCAGACGGATGCAGACGCGCGTCGGCAACGCGCTGGTGGACCGCTTCAAGAACGACGAGTGCCGGATCGAGATCCGCGAGAACGTCCGCGGCGCCGAGGTCTTCGTCGTCCAATCGCTGTGCCGCTCGCCGCAGGGCGCGACGGTCAACGACTCGCTCATGGAGCTGCTCCTGATCATCGACGCGCTGCGCCGCGCCTCGGCGAACCGCATCAGCGCGGTGATCCCGTACTACGGCTACGCGAAGCAGGACAAGAAGACGAAAGGCCGCGAGCCGATCTCGGCCAAGCTCGTCGCCAACATGATCGAGATGGCGGGCGCGGAGCGCATCGTCACGCTCGACTTGCACGCCGCGCAGATCCAGGGCTTCTTCGACGTCCCCGTCGACAACCTGATGGCCGCGCCGACGCTGTGCAACTATCTCAAGAACCAGAACCTTCAAGGTGATCGCATCGTGGTCGTGTCGCCGGACGCCGGCGGCGTGCCGCGCGCGGAGACCTTCGCCAAGCGGCTGAAGTCGAATCTCGCGGTGATCATCAAGCGCCGGCCCGAGCCGGACGTCTCCGAGGTCACCCACATCGTCGGCGACGTCGAAGGCAAGATCGCCGTCGTGGTGGACGACATGATCTCGACGGGCGGCACCTTGGTCAAAGCGGCCGAGGCGCTGCGCAAGAAGGGCGCCACCGACGTCTACACGCTCGCGACGCATGGCATCTTCGCCGGCGACGCGATCGCGCAGTTCGAGAAGTCCGACATCAGCCGTGTCATCGTGACGAACACGATCCCGCGCACGATCGACTCCACCAAAGTCGAGCACCTGACCATCGCGCAGATCCTCGCCGACGCGATCAAGCGCATCACGTCGAACCGCTCGGTGTCCGAGCTGTTCAACGCCGAAGACCCCGAAGCACCCCCACCCGAAGAACCTCCACTCGTGCGCGCGGCCACCACCGATCTCCCCGTCGTCGCAGCAGTTTAGAATTAGGACGTCATGCCCAAGCAACACACAGTCGCAAGCCTCACCCTCGAGCCGCGCGCCGGCATCGGAACCACCAGCTCGCAACGGCTCCGCAAGACCGGCAAGATCCCGGGCGTGGTCTACGGTCACGGCGAGGCGACCCCGATCGCCGTCGACGCGAAGCAGCTCGCGGACCTGCTGCTCTCGGGCAACAAAAGCAAGATCGTCGACGCGACGATCGGCGACAAGCACGACTCCGTGCTGCTGCGCCGCGTCGAGGCGCACCCGATCTCGCGCCGGCCGCTGAGCGTGGACTTCCAGCGGGTGTCGCGCGACGAAGCGATCACGTCCAACGTCACCGTGGTCACCACGGGGACGGCGGTCGGCGTGCGTGACAACGGCGGCGTCATGGACATCATCAGCCACACGCTGGAGATCAAGGGGCCCGCGCAGTACATCCCCGACAACCTCACGGTCGACGTGTCGGAGCTCGACGTGCACCAGCACATCCTGGCCGGGCAGGTCACGCTGCCGAAGGACTTCACGCTGATCACGCCGCCGGAAACCGTCGTCGTGTCGGTCGAGATCACGCGCGCCCTCGCATCCGAAGAAGCGCCGGCCGAAATCACCGCCGAGACGCCGCCCGCGGAAGCGCCCACGGCATAGGCGACCAGCCGCAGCACTCGGTCGTCGTGGGGCTCGGAAATCCGGCGCTCGTGGTCGGGCTCGGGAATCCGGGCTCGAAGTACGCCTTCACGCGCCACAACGCGGGGTTCATCGCGGTCGACGCGCTGGCCGAGCGCTGGGGCGTGCGCGACTGGCAGCGCAAAGGCGAGGCGCGCTACGCGATCGACCGGTCGCGCAACGCGATCCTCGTCAAGCCGCAGTCGTACATGAACCTCAGCGGTCCGCCGGCGCTGGGGCTGGCGACGTTCTACAAGGTCCCGCCGCCGCGCATCCTCGTGATCGTGGACGATCTCGACTTGCCGTTCGGGACGCTTCGCATGCGCGCGGAGGGTTCGAGCGGCGGCCACAACGGGCTCAAGTCGCTCATCGAAGTATTCGGTCAGGGCTTCCCGCGCTTGCGCATCGGGATCGGCCGCGGGCACGACGATCCCGACGCGATCGACCGCGTTCTCGGCGAGTTCTCAGAACTCGAGCTGCGCGAGCTTCCGACAATTGTCGACCGCGCCGTCGCTGGTGTCGAGACTTGGTTAACTCAAGGTGTGACGCAGGCCATGAACCTGGTAAACGCTAAACCCTGACTCCCTGCGATCCGAAAATTCACGTATGCAAAGAGTCGCCGCGTTTCTCGCGGCGCTCGTCGCGTTGGCACCGCTGACGGCGACGGCGTCGGATGAAGAGTCTATTCAGCTCGCGTACTCGCGACCGCACCAGCCGCAGGTCATCACCAGCGAAGCTCGCGCGCTCTTCAACGACGTGAACGGGGCGCGCGCCCAGCGCGGCCTCGCACCGCTGGCCGAAGACTCCTCGCTCTCGCGGTTCGCCCTGCAGGTCGCCGAGCAGATGGCGGAGCGCCACTACTTCGGCCACACCGATCCGAACGGCGTGACGTTCCAGGACCGCCTGCGCGCCGCCGGCTACGTGAACCGCTACGCGGCCGAGAACATGGCCTACGACCAGGACGAGAAGTCCGCGCACCAGGCGTTCCTCCGTAGCCCGGGCCACTACGGCAACATCGTGGACTCGCACTCGCGCAAGCTGGGCGTCGCGGTAGTGGCCGCCGGCGACGGCGAGATATTCTACGTCGAGGAATTTGCCGACTAGGTAAACGACCGGAGGTCGGTCCGCCGGTCCCCGTGAACGGTTCGCGCCAATTGCGCGTTCCTCTGGGAACAGGAGGGCACATGGACCTCAACGGACGCACGATGGTGATCCGCGTCGACGAAGCCACGCTCGGCGCGGAGGGCGCGACGTTCTTCAGCGACCTGGTGTTCCTGGGGAACCTCGGGATGCGCCCGGTGGTCGTCGCGCCGACCAAGGATGCGGCCCGCGCCGTCGTCCGCACGATGAACCGCAGCGGCGACGCCGCCGTGGGGCTGTCCGGCGCGGACGCGGGCATGATCCCGGCCGCGAGCGCGGAGACGATCGGCAACGTCGATCCGAAACTGCTGCGCACGCTGCTCGACGCGGGCTACGTGCCGGTGATCGAGCCGATGGCCTTCGGCTTCGCCGGCAACGACGTCGCGATCGCCGCCG
Source organism: Candidatus Elarobacter sp. (assembly GCA_035943995.1). GTDB lineage: Bacteria > Vulcanimicrobiota > Vulcanimicrobiia > Vulcanimicrobiales > Vulcanimicrobiaceae > Vulcanimicrobium. Next base: position 80,609 of record DASZBS010000092.1, read on the forward strand.
ACGACGTCGCGCAGGCGCTCGCGAGCGCCGTCGGCGCGGCGCGCGCGATCTTCTTCCACTACCAGGGCGGCGTGATCGACGCGAAGACGCGCACGCTCGTCGACGAGCTCACGCCGGCGGAAGCGCTGACGATCGCCGAGGACAGCACGCTGGAGACCGATCTGCGCACCGCGGTGCGCGCGGCGGCGCTGGGCGTGCGCGGCGGCGTCGGCGCAGCGCAGATCTGCGACGGCCGGGTCGCGCACGCGGCGATCGTGGAGTTCTTGACCTCACGGCACCTCGGGACGCAAGTCGCGGGTACCGTGTACACCGGATGAACCTGCGCGCGCTCGCGGCCTGCGCCGCTCTTCTGTTCGCCTCGCCGCCGCTGCTCGGCGCGACGGCCTCGATCCCGGGCCTGCGCGCGAGCGGGACGCTCGTGGTGCAGGCCAACGTCCAAGGCTCGCCGGTCAACGTGGGCGGCAACGTCGCGCTCTACCACAAAGGCGCGCTGTACCGGCTCGACGTGCTGTCGCTGGGCTTCCCCGGCACCAGCGGCGACTTGAGCGCGCTCGCCGCGACGCTGATCGGCCCGGGCGGCGTGAGCGCGCTGTACGACGGCTCGACCGGCGCGCTTACCGCGTGGTCGAACGGCAACCGCACGTACTACACGGAGACCCCGGCGCGCCCGGTGCAAGCGCCCGCGCCCGCCGCGGCGGCCGGTGCGCAGGCGGGATCCGCTGACCCGCTCGGCGCGCTGGGCAGCCTTGCAACGGTGCTGCGCGACGTGCAGAGCGCGACGATCCAGCTCGTCGGGCACAGCCCCGTGAACGGCCACCCGGCCACGAACCTCGACTTGCAGCTCAAGCGCCAGCGGCCGGGCAAACCGCTCGAGAACTACCACGCGCAGCTCGCGCTCGCGGACGATCTCAGCGAGTTTCCGGTGCAGATCACGGTGCAGAGCGTGCCGTCGGCGTCGAACGCCTTCGGCGGCACCGCGAAGCTCGACCTCACCAGCGTCCAGGCGGACAATCCCGACGACGGGCTGTTCGTCGTGCCGCAAGGCTACGCGCGCGTCGACTCGATCGCCGGCGTGCTGCGCCGCGGCGGTTAGCGCTTAGCGGGCGACGCCGCCCGGGCACGGGTCGGCGGAGCCGGCGGTCGCGGCGATGCGGCCGCCCAGCGGCGGACGGTCGTCGAAGTACCAGCGGATCGAGCGCCGGTCGCAGAGCGCGACGAGGTCGTCGTTCGCGTAGCGGACCATCGCGCGGACGGTCTCCGCGCGGTCGTTGGTCGCGGAGAGCGCGACCCGGTCGGCGCGCGTCTCGATGTTGCGCGCGTCGGCGTTGTAGATCGGATACGTGACGACGAGCACGCAACCCAAGAACGTCGCGACGAGCGCGAGCCGCGAGAGCGCGTCGTCGTCGCGCCGGAACCCGACCCGGTCGCTCAGCAGCACCGCGATCGCCGCGCTGAACACGAACAGCGTCACCGCGATGAGCGTCTGGCGCAGCGTGTCGTTGTACGCGACGTGCGCGAACGCGTGCGCGAGCGCGACCCGCAGCTCGGGCGGCGTGAGGTGCACGAGCGTGACGTCGCCGACCACGGCGCGCGCGGTCGGCCCGATCCCGGCGGGGTGGCTGCTCATCGCGTTGCTGTGGCGCGAGCTCGCGAGCACGACGACCGGCGTGCCCGGCACGCCGAGCGCGCGCGCCATCTCGGCGCCGAGCGCGGCCACGACGTTCGGCGTCGTCTTGTGCGCTGTGCCGAACGGCATCACCGGCGAGAGCGCGACGCCGGCGAGCGCGCCCGCATAGAAGAGCGCCATGAGCACGAGGTACCACACGCGCACGCGGTCGACGAGCGCGAGCACCGCGACGACGACGAGCGCGCCGAGCAGCGCGTCGAGCCCGACGCGGACCAGGTAGTCGAGAAACCACTGCGGCAGCCGCTCGTCGGTGACGCCGGCGTTGAACCCGACCCGATAGCTGATCAGCCCGAACGGCAGCGACACGATGGGCCCCAGCGCGCCGAGCACCGCGCCGAACACCGCGCGCTGCGCCGTGCGGCTGCGCGTGCGGCGGCGCATCATGTCGCGGATGCGCGCCGCGCCGCCCGAGCGCCACAGCCACCAGAACGCGAGAATCTGAACGAGCCCCCAGCCGGCGGAAGCCGCGTGGTGGATGTCGGCGATGTTGCGCGCGCGCCGCTGCCGCCCGGGATCGACGAGCGCGGCGGCATTGCTCGTGAGCAGCTGATGAACAGTCAGCGCGTCGACCTGCGCGTCGAGCCGCGTGCGCGCGTCCGCGCCTGCCGGCAGCGCGAAGAACAGCGCCAGCGCGGCGAGCGCGGCAACGACGAGCCGGCGCACGCTCATCGGCCGGCTCAACGTGAGCCTCTCAGCGGAGCGCCGCGACCGGCGACTCGTCCGGGAACGCCGAGGCGTGCTCTTGCGCGAACCGCTTGCGGAATTGCTGCCAGCCGCGGAAGTTGCCGGACCACTCGCGCGCCGACTCCAGCGGGGTCGCGACGTGCTCGAAGGGCGACCAGTGGCCGTTCGCGCCGCCCTCGACGAGCCGCTCGTAGAGCTCGACGTCTTTAGCGTGGTCGCGCGACCCGTCGTGGGTGAGGTACGACACGCGCGCGGAGCGCGCGACGCTGATCTTCAGCCGTTCTTCCAGCGGAAGCGCCGCTTCTTCGTCGGCGAGGACGAGCGGCGTGTGCCACTCGCCGAACGCGAGCGCGCGCGGAGCGCTGCCGCGGTACGCGTCCAGCATCAGCGTAGCGATGTGCTTGAGCTCGGGCTGCGCGTCCTCGTGCGTGCGCTGCGTGAAGAAGTTCGCCCACTCCGTCGCGGTGATGATGACGGTGATCCACGCGAACGGTTCAAGGATGCGGTTCACGAGCTGCTTGTGCAAGTTGATGTCCGACGCCGCGAGGCGTTCGGCGTGCGCGAGCGCGTCCTCGAGCGCGCGCTGCCACTCCGCGCGCGCGAGCGCGCGCGCGTTGCCGTCAAGCTCCGCGAGCGCTTGCATCCCGGCTTGATTGCGTCCCCACCACACCGGCATCGCCGGGTCGGTGCGCACGGCGTCGATCATCTTGCGAATCGGCACGGCGCGCGACGAGCTGCTGTTTCTGGAAAAGACGCGATGCGTCATCACTTCGCTGTGGATGAAGCGCGGGTAGCGCGCTTCCATCGTGGTGAGCCGGACGCCCGCGGGTGAGACGCTGTCCAGAAGCACGCGCGCGGAGAAAGGCATTACGGGACGTTCGCCGCGGCGGGTCGGAACCCGCCAGGCGCGCGCCTCGGCCCAGCCGCCAACCCGAGCGTGATGGCGCACCGGCCAGGCGGGCACTCAGGCAGGACCGTGCTCCTGCCGAAGACCTTGTAGACGGCGGCGAGCCCTTTTATACAGCGGCGCGTATTCGCCCGTGAACGGAGCTCTTCCAAGGGTGTGGTCCTCATGAAGTTGCGACTCGGTGCCCAACTCGCCGCCGGATTCGCCGTCCCGATCGTCGCGCTGACGCTCGTCGTCGGCGCCGTGATGGTCGTCTTCGGGCGGCTCAGCGCGCTGAACGCGGCGCACGCCTCCCAAGCGCAGTTCGATGCAGCGATCGGCCAGCTCGAGGTGGTGATGATCGCCGTCGGCGTGGTGACCGTCGTCGCGACGATCGGCATCGCCGTCTTCATGGCGCGGCGCATGACGCGCCGCCTGGCGCGCGTCTCGAACGCGCTCTCGGCGATCGTGCACGAAGACTTCGCGCGCCTATCGGACGCGCTGGGCCGGCTGGCCGTAGGCGATCTGCGCGCGAGCTTCCGGTCGGCGCGCGAGCGTATCGAGGACGGCGGCAACGACGAGATCGCCGCGCTGGTGGAGAGCTACAACGATTTGGGCGCAGGTCTCGCGACCGTTGGAACCGAGCTGACCGCCGGCCTGGGCACGCTGCGCGAGCTCATCGGCGGCGTCATCGTCGCGTCGCGCACGCTCGCGATCGCGTCCGACCAGACGTCGAGCGCGGCAAACCAGGCGTCGGTCGCCGTCGAGCAGATCGCGAAGGCCGTCGACAGCGTCGCGGGCGGCGCAAAAGATCAGGCGATCAAGATCGCGCAGGCGACCGCCGCCATCGAGGAGCTCGCGCGGTCGGCCGAGATGATCGCCGAAGGTGCCGGCCATCAGGCGACGGCGATCCAGCTCGCGACGGGCGCGATTCAACTGCTCGACGAAGGGATCGAGTCGCTCACGTTCCACGGCGCCGATCTCGCCACGTCCGCGAGCGACGCGACGAAAGAAGCCGTCGGCGGCACGCACGCGGTGCTGCAAACGCAGCGCGCCATGCAGAAGCTGCGCGAGATTTCCGCCAAAGCCGCCGAAGCGATGCTCGCGCTCGAGCAGCGCTCGGTGCAAGTCGAAGACATCGTGCGCACGATCGAGGAGATCGCCGACCAGACGAACCTGCTGGCGCTCAACGCCGCGATCGAAGCGGCGCGCGCGGGCGATCACGGCCGCGGCTTCGCGGTCGTCGCGGACGAGGTCCGCAAGCTCGCGGAGCGCTCGTCCGGCGCGACGCGCGAAATCTCGGGGATCCTGTCGTCGATCCGCCGCGAGACGATCACCGCGGCGGAAGCGATGCGCTCGTCCGACGAGTCGATGAACACGGGGATGTCGGTCGCGGAACGCGCGTCGGAGGCGCTCGACCGGATCGGCGGGGCCGTCGGCGGGACGACCGGCGTCGCCGAAGAGCTGGCGGCTCGCGCGCGCGAGATGAAAGACGCGTCGAGCAAGGTGGCGGAGAACGTCTCCAGCACCTCGGCGGGCGTCGAGGAGAACGCCGCGGCGGCGAACCAGATGCAGGCGACCACGCACGAGATCACCGCCACGATGATGCCGGTCGCGCGTGCCGCCGAAGAGCAGTCCGCGGCGGCGCAGCAGGCGGCGTTCGCGACGGGCGAGCTGGCTTCGGGCGTCGGCGAGATCGACGCGACGGCACGGGCGCTGCGCGAGCAGGCCGAGCGGCTCGACGCGCTGGTCGCGCGCTTCATCGTGGCCGACGAGGACGCCCCCGACCCCGGCGCCACGGCGCTGCGGGTGCCCAACTTCGGGCCGTCCGCCGCGCTGAAGGGCTAGCTGGGGCTACCGCAAGACCCGCACCGCGTGCTCGCGAACTTCGCGGGCATGTGGAGCAGGGTCGTCCGGCCGACGAGCGTCGCCGAGGCGCTCGACGTGCTTGCGGAGCAAGGCGCGGCGGCGCGGATCGTCGCCGGCGGCACCGACGTGCTGGTGGAGCTGCAGCGCGGCGTGAAGCCTACCGCGACGCTGATCGACGTCTCCGCGCTGCGCGAGCTGAAATACGTCCGCCGGGACCGCGGCGTCGTCGTGCTCGGCGGGCTTGCGACCCATAACGACGTGCTCGCCGCGCCGTTCGCGCGCGAGGCGATGCTGCCGCTGGCGCAGGCGTGCATCGAGGTGGGCGCCCCGCAGATCCGCACGCGCGGGACCATCGCGGGCAACGTCGTGACGGCGTCGCCCGCCAACGACACGATCGCGCCGCTCATCGCGCTGGATGCGGAGATCGTGCTCGCGTCGCGGGGCGGCGAACGAACGCTGCCGATCGCGGAGTTCTATACCGGCTTTCGCACGACGCAGCTGCGGCCGGACGAGCTCGTGCGCGAGATCCGGTTCCATGCACTCGGGGCGGCGCGCCGCGGGATCTTCCTCAAGCTGGGGCTGCGGCGCGCGCAGGCGATCTCCGTGATCGACATCGCGGTCGTGCTTTCGCTCGACGCGAACGGTACCGTCGGCGACGCGCGCATCGCGCTCGGATGTCTCGCCCCGACGGTCGTGCGCGCATTCACCGCGGAGCGTTATCTGATCGGCAAACGGCTCGACGCCGCGACGTGTGCCGAGGCGGGGCGCGTCGCGTGCGACGACGCCGCGCCGATCGACGACGTGCGCGGCTCCGCGGGCTATCGCCTCACGACGCTCGCCGCGCTCGTCGCGCGCGCGCTCGAACGGATTGCGGCCGGCCGCGAAGCCGACGGCTTCCCCGCTGCACCCGTGCTGCTGGAGACCGCGCCGCCGAACCGGCCGGCACGCGCGTTCGACGGCACGATCGAGACGACGGTGAACGGCCGGGCGTGCGCGCTGCACCGCGCGGAGCGCAAGACCCTGCTGAACGCCCTGCGCGACCACACGGGACTGACCGGCGCGAAGGAAGGCTGCGCCGAGGGCGAGTGCGGCGCGTGCACCGTGTGGCTGGACGGCGCGGCGGTGATGTCGTGCCTCGTGCCGGCGTCACAGGCGCACGGCGGCGAGATCGTCACGATCGAAGGGCTGGCGGACGGCGACGCGCTGCACCCGCTGCAGCAGGCGTATATCGACTGCGGGGCGGTGCAGTGCGGCTTCTGCATCCCCGGCATGATCATGGCGGGCGCGAAGCTGCTCGAGGAATGCAGAGCCCGCAAGGAGCGGCGCGCGCCGTCGCTCGACGAGCACCAGGCGGCGATCAGCGGCAACATCTGCCGCTGCACGGGCTACCGCAAGATCCTCGACGCGCAAGAACAAGCCGCGCGCGAGCTGCACGCGCACGAGCCGCAGCCGGAAGCCGTGCGCGCGTGAGCTTGATCGGCACGTCCGTCGCGCGTCCCGACGCAGCCGCGAAGGTGACGGGCGCGGCCCGCTATCCCGCCGATCTCGTGCGCGGCGACATGCTGCACTGCAAGGCGGTGTTCGCGCACCGGCCGCACGCGACGATCGACCGCATCGATACGGCGCGAGCTCGCGAGGTGCCCGGCGTCGTCGCGGTGCTGACCGCCGCCGACGTCCCGCACAACCATTACGGCTTGATCGACGCCGATCAAGAAGTGCTGTGCAGCGAGCGCGTGCGCTACGCCGGCGACCGCGTCGCGCTCGTCGTCGCCGACGATCCCGCGTCGGCGGCGCGCGGCGCGGCGCTCGTCGAGGTGGAGTACACCGATCTTCCCGTCGTCGGCGACGCGCTGAGCGCGCTCGAACCGGCCGCGGAGCTGGTGCACCCGGCCCGCGGCACGAACGTCTTGCTGCATCAGAAGATTCGCAAAGGCGACGTCGAGCGCGCGTTCGCCACCGCGGACGTGGTGCTGAGCGCGACGTTCACGACGTCGTGGCAAGAGCACGCGTACTTGCAGCCCGACGCCGGGATCGCATACTACGAAGGCGAGACGCTCGTCGTCGAAACGGCGGGGCAGTGGCTGCACGAGGATCTGCGCCAGATCGCCGCGATCCTCGAGCTCGACGAGCACGCGGTATCGATCCGGTACGCGAAGATCGGCGGCGCGTTCGGCGGCCGCGAGGACCTCTCGGTCCAGACGCTGCTCGCGCTCGCGACGTTCCGGCTCAAACGGCCCACCGCGATCGTGTGGAGCCGCGAAGAGTCCATCGTCGGCCACCACAAGCGCCACCCGTTCCACATCACCACGAAGTGGGGCGCGAAGCGCGACGGAACGATCGTCGCGGCCGAGACGCGCACGGTCGCCGACGGTGGCGCGTACGCGTCGACCAGCGTCGAGGTGCTCAAGTGCGCGACGATCTTCGCGCAAGGTCCCTACCGCATCCCCAACGTGTCGACTGACGGCATCGTCGTCTACACGAACAACGTTCCGAGTGGCGCGTTCCGCGGCTTCGGCGCGCCGCAGGCGCACTGGGCGGCGGAGTCGATGATCGCGCGGATCGCACACGCATTGGAGATCGATCCCGCCGATATTCGCCGCAAGAACCTGTACGGCGAAGGCGACACGGAAGCGACCGGCAACGTGCTGCCCGCCGGCGTGAGCGCCGTGGCGGTACTGGAACGCTGCGCCGGCGAAGCGCAAGCGCGCTTCACGCCGCGCGCGCAACGCGATCTCACCGGCACGCTGCGGCGCGGCGTCGGGATCGCGAGCGGGATCAAGAACGTCGGCTATTCGTTCGGTTTTCCGGAGCAGTCGACGGCGACCGTCGAGCTGTTCGCGGCATTCGGCATCGTGCGCGCGGTCGTGCGCATCGGCGCCGCCGACGTCGGCCAAGGCGTGCACCTGATCCTGCGCCAGATCGCCGCCGAGGCGCTCGCGCTACCGCTCGACGCCGTCTCGCTGGTCAGCGACGACTCCGCGTACACGCCCAACGCGGGCTCCGCGTCGGCGTCGCGCATGACGCTCATGGCCGGCCGCGCGGTGTACGATGCGGCGATCGCGGCGCGCGCTGCGGGCGAGCGAGGCGACGAGCCGAAAGCAACGGTACAGTACCGCCCGCCCGCGACGACGCCGCTGGATCTCGAGACGGGCGCGGGCACGCCGAACTACTGTTATGGCTACGCGGCGCAAGCGGTGGAGGTCGAGGTCGACGTCGCGACCGGCGTGACGCGCGTGCTGAAGATCGTCAGCGTGCACGACGTGGGCCGCGCGATCAACCGCCAGCAGGTCGAAGGCCAGATCGAAGGCTGCCTCGCGCAAGCGCTGGGCTACGCGCTCACCGAGAACTTCATCGTGCGCGCCGGGAAGATCGTCACGCCGTACTTCAGCACGTACCTGCTCCCGACGACGCTCGACATGCCCACCGAGATCACGCCGGTGATCCTGGAGCTCGCCGACCCGAACGGCCCGTACGGCGCGCGCGGCATGGCGGAGATGCCGCTGGTCCCGTTCGCCCCCGCCGTCGCCGCGGCGATCTACGACGCGACGGGCGCATGGCTGAACGACCTCCCGATGACGCCGGAACGCATCCTCGCCGCGATCACCGCCGCGCGCGAGCGCACGACGGCGAATGCGGAGTCGCTGGTCGCTACGCCGGCTTCGTCACCGCTAGAGCGGCCGGCCGGAATTGCGTAGGCTGATCACCTGATCGACCGACAGGTTCGTGTAACCGCGCGCACGGAGGCGCTGGACGAACGCGGCGGACGCGCCGGCGTCCACGAGGCGTACCGCCTGGTCCGGGGAGAGATCGCGATAACCTGCTCGCCGAAACGCATCGATGAACCCTGGAGTCGCGCCGTGGTCGATCAGCCGCTGCAACTGCGCAGCGGAGTCGAGGTGATACCCGAGCGCATCGTATGCGGCGAGGTATCGCGGCGTCGCGCCGTGGTTCACCAGTCGCACCACGTCGGCGACGGATGCGCTCGGCATCGACGGACGCAGCCGGTCGAGGAATGCAAGCGTCATACCGCCGACCGCGAGCGCGACGGACTGGCTCGCGGTCGGGCGGCCGAAGCCGCGCAGTGCCAACGCCTCATCGAATGCCGCGTTCGGCACGTACGTGAGCTCGCCCGAGCCCGCACCGGCTCCCGCGTTACCCGTGCACGCGAACGTGCCCGCGTCGCGACGAATTTCGAACGCTACAGGACCGACGGGTCCGTTCAGACGCTCGCCGGATATTCCGGCATCGGCGAGCGGCACGGAGTTGGTCCAGGATTGGCGGAGGTTCTCGACCTCGATGTGAAGCTGCACGCGTCCCGGCTCCGCCGGGACGATCGGCGCGAGCGACCAGTGGCCGTACGCATCGGTGGCGCCGGACGCGGGCGCGAACGAAACTCCGGCAGTGAACAACGCGGCCAAGGCCGCGACGGCGACGTGTTTCATGCGTGAACGAGCTCCCGTCTCTCGGTACTACCGGTATTCGTGAAATACCGGTCGAGCATGAACTCCGGCGGCGCCGCCGCGGCAAGCCGGTGCATGTACATCATGATCCCGGCATTGCCCACGGCGTAGTCGCAACTGATCTTGTTCTGCTCCGTCCCCGGGAAGGCCAGACCCTCCTCCCTTTCGATCGCGTACATGAGAATTCCATTGAAATTGCTGTGGGCGGCAGCGAGGTACCGCGCGTCCCCGGTGAATCGGTGGGCATCGAGGTTGAACCCGCCGATCCCGCTGAGCCCGAAAAGCTTGTTCGACACCATCGTGTAGCTGCGGTCGGTGGAGATCCGAACGCGCTCGATGACCTCGTCGAACTCGGTCATGCCTGCGAGGTGCCGGTAGCGCAGAGCGACTGTGCCGATGCCGGCGCTGCCGAAACCCCAGTACGGCGAGACGATGCCGTTGTCGACTGACGAGTACGGCCACTCCATCCCGCCGTAAGCTGCCGGTACGCCTCTTGCGACGTCGTAGCGAAGCGCACGGCGTCCCTGTTCGAGATAGGTATCGTCCCGGGTCGTAAGCCCGAGATACAGCAGAAACAGAGCGATACCGGTGGCGCCCCAGGTGAGACCGTACATCACGCCGTTGTTTTCCCAGTAGGCGTCGCCGTTCTCGTCCGTTCGCGCGCGCGAGAGAATCCGATTGCCCGCATCGCGCGCATTCGCCAAATGCCGCTCGTCGCGCAGCTCGAGGAAAAACGCGAGCTCGGTCAGCCCATAGCCCGCCAAGCCGTGAAAGAGCTCGACCGCTTCCGTCTTGACCGGATGGTGTTCGGCGGCGCGGAGCAGCGCGCGCGCATCGTCCGTTCGTCCGACGTTGAGCAATGCCCACGCGATGCCGGACTGGCCGAGGGCCAACCCCGGCGGGAGATCGGCGAGCGCGCGCGCATGCGCGAGCGTCCAGTCGACGTACGCGTCGGGAACCGTCTCACCGACGTAGGCAAGGGCGTTGAGGATCCCCGCCGAGCCGTAGAAAAGGCTGACCGGGTTCGTGCTGTAGATCCGGAAATCGCAGGGAAAGAGGCTCAGGTCGTCGCCGGGCGTGGCATGCGCATGGATGTACGCGGCAGCCCGCCGCGTCAGCGCTCCAAAATCGGCGGTGACGGCTACCGCGGGTGCCGGCTCGGCGATGACGGGCGCGGCGCGCAGCACCGCCGCCAACGCCGCCGGCGACGGACGCTCCGCGGGCGCGTTCACGAGCGCCGACGCGACCAGGCGCGTCACCTCGTCCGGGATCCGCGCGTCGCCGAAGATCTGGCGCACCACCCGGGACGTCGCGGCGCGCTCGAACTGCAAGAACTGCGTGATGCGGAAGACGAACGAGACCATGATCGCCGCGAGCGCGAACCAGTCGTCCTCCTGCGTCGGCACGGCGGTACGCAGTCCGTCGCGCTGCGGCGAGACGAAGCCCGGCGTCGCGAGCGTCGTCGGAACGTCGACGCCCGGCTCGAAGGCCGCCTCGTAGTCGATCAGCCACAGCCGGCGCTCCGCGGTGTTGACGAGCACATTGTGCGGCGAGAGGTCGGACAGCACGATACCCTTTCGATGGATCGCGGTCACGGCATCGCAGAGCTGTGTGAAGACCCATCGGAAGAGGTCGTACGACGCCGTGTAATCCGCGTCCGTCGGACGCGTGTTCAACAGAACCATCGTCTGCACCGAAAGCGACCAGAGCGTTACGGCTTCGACGTATTCCTCGACGATGAAGAAATGCTCCCAGTCCTGGAACGTGTCGTAGAGCTGCGGAGAAACGCCCAGCTCGCCGACGAGCGCGAGGAGCCGTCCCTCCTTTTTCAAGATCGCGATCGCGTCCTCGGTCTCAGACACGCGCGAGACGAGCGGCCGCGCCTCCTTGATGACGACGCGCCGGTTCTCGCGCCGGTCGGTCGCGAGATACACGCCGCCCGAATTCGAGTACGAGAGCACGCCTTCGATGAAGTAACGCCCGTGGTTGAGCGTCCGGCTCTCCTGCCCGTCGCCGCTCGGCGCGGCATGCTCGCCCTCGAACGGATCGACGGCCCAGCTCGGCTGCACGTACTGCGGCGTGCGCTTGTCTTGAACGGGATTTCCCTCGGGATCGAGGATGACGTGCCGCGCGACACCGTCCGCGCCGCGCCGCGTCTGCGGCAAGATCCCGCCGTAGCGATAGAACAGCACTTTGCTGTCGGCGTACCGGCGGTCGGAAAGAATGTACGGTCCACGCAGATCGCGAGTAACGGCGTCGAGACCGCGCAGCAGGGCTTTGAACTGCTCGACGTCGGCCGGATAGATCGTGATGAACTTTCCGCTGCCGCCGCGAAAGCTCGTCTTCGCGTTCAGCGCCGACAGGAGCCGCTTGTCGGCGGCGCATTTGAAGCTGACGCCGACGCTGACGAGGACGGGCAGCACGCGGCGCAGCGTCTCGAGCGCCGTGCTCGTCGTCGCCGAGACGTGAATCTTCCAGCCTTGCGGGACCAGAGTCGCGGTCGGGTGGCCGCAGTGGAACCACACGTCGTGCCGCATGTACGTCCACTCCGTGCCCAGCGTGTCTTGAACGTACCGCATGAAATCGGCATCGTTCGCCACGTAGCGGCTCAGGGGTTCGAAGAAGTCGCCCCCGCCGGTGAAAAGATCCCACGCTCCTGGTCTGGTCGGCATGTCGTCACCGTTTTTCCGTATGGCTTCGAGATGGAGGCCGGCTCAGCCGGCGATCGCGACGTCGAGCTCGGCGCCGCCGTCGAGCATCGCGCGATACGATGGACAGCTCAGCATGAGATCGTCGTGCGCGCCGTATGCGACGATCCGCCCGTCGCGCATGACGATCACGGCATCCATCGCCGCAACGGAAGCGACGCGATGCGTGACGATGATGAGCGTTTTGGCGTACATTCGGTTGCGCGCAATCGCGATGAGCGCGCGCTCGCTCTCCGCATCGAGCGCGCTGGTCGCCTCATCGAGCACGAGGATGGAGGGCTTTCGCAGCAACGCGCGTCCGAGGCACACGCGCTGGCGCTCACCGCCCGAGAGCCGGTGGCCGCGCACGCCGATCGTCTCGGCACCGCTTGTGCGCACCTCGATGCGATCGAGCGCCAGGGCACGAATCATCGCATCGGCCTCGGTCTCGTCGGCAGCGGTGCCGTACATGATGTTCGAACGGAGCGTCTCGTCGAAGAGGTGATCGTCCTGCGCGACGAACGCGACCGCGGAGCGCAAGGGATCGATACCGAAACGTTCGATCGCCGTCGCTCCGATCGTGATGCGCCCGGCCGCCGGCGGATACAGCCGGCTGAGCAGCATGACCAACGAGCTCTTGCCGCACCCGCTCGGGCCGACGACGGCGACGTGCGCGCCCGAGGGGATTCGCAGATCGACGTCCGACACGACCTCACGCCCGTAGCGCGTGACCGACACGCCGTCGAAAACGATCTCACCTCGCGGGACCTCGCCCACGCCGCCGGACTCGGCGGGGATGTCGAGGATCATGAACACGCGCTGCAGGATCGCATACAGGGCGGCGAGCTGCGACTGCGTCCCCCAGATCGTCGACGCCGGGCTGTAGAGACGCATCTGGTACGTCAGCGCGGCGACGAGCATGCCGACCGAGACGTGCTTGGAAGCAACGAGGTACGCGCCGAGGCTCAGCGTGGCGACCGGGCCGATCGCGGTCAAAATGCTCGACAGAACGGCGTACGATCCGCCCACGAGCGCGGTCCGCGTATTGATCCGCACGACGTCGTCGGCGACGCTCGCATAGCGGCGTTCCTCAGAATCCGCCATCCCCGAGCGCTTCACCACCGAGAGCGCCGCGGGCGACATCGTCTCGATGCCGCGGGCCTCGAGCCGGTCACGTGCTTCGCTGAGCAGCTTGCGGAACCGCGCGAACGTCTTCGCCGCGGGCTTCGACGGAATCCACATCAAGCCGACGGCCACCAGCGACAGCACGGCGATCCGCCACTCGATCGCGAAAAGGACCGCGAGCGTGAGGCCGAACTGCAAGAATGCCGAGACGAGCGGGAAGAACGAAACCTGCAGCGACTGGCTCACCGAGTCGATGTCGGCACCGAGCCGATTTCCCATCTCGCCCACCGACACCGCCGACGCGTCCTCGAACTCGCCGCGATACATCGCGCGCACCATTCGCACGCGCAGATCGCGCGCAAAACCCTCGCGCAGCTTCGTCGTGACGTACGCGTAGCCGAGATTTCCTGCCGCAGCCAAGACGAGGGCGATCACGTACAGGACGAGCGAGCGCTGCACCGCGCCGCTGTCGCCGCGCACCAGCGCATCGACGATCCGGCCCGTCACCCATGCGGGCAGCAAGCCCGCGGCGGTGATCGCGACGATGATGGCAAGCGCGGGGAGGCCCTTGACCGCGTAAGGCCGGCAGAGCGCAAGCATCCGGGAAAAGTCGCGGTTCTTCACGGCCACGACCGCAAGTTCGCCCTCGCGCCAGCCACAATACCTTTTCGCGGCAAAACGGTGCGCGATACACGCAAGATTGCGCAACCGCGGCGATGTCATCCGTTGCTCGAAGTTCGTAGCGCCGCAAACGATCCGAAGCCTTTTCCGCGCGAGAGCGCGCCGTGCACGGCAGTTTTCATGCACTTGCGCGTACCGTGCGCGCTTTGACGGCGCGGCATCTCGGGGTTAGCCTCGGCTCGGGCGGGCTCTCCGCTCTCGGAAACGATCCTTAGCTTCGTTTCACGATCATCTTCGTTCGCGAAGAGAAAGGCATATCATGAACCGGATTCTCGAACTTCAGGCGTTGCTTCCGTCCATCGACGTCGACGCTCAGTTCTCGGGCAGTGGGACGAGCCTGTCCTGCAACGGCGGCAACTGCAACTCCGCCACCAGCCACAACTGCAACGAGACGACCTTCACGGGCGGCTTGCACGAAGCAGGCGAGGCGTTCTTCTAGACCACGTCGGAGGGCTTGCTCGGAACGGTCCCCGCGTTTACGAGGCGGGGACCTTTCCGAGCAAGCCGTTACCTCCTGGCCCCTGAGATCACATTGCACGCATTCGGCCCTTTGCAAAAGGCGACGTAGCCGCCGTACCGAACGCGGCAACCCGTAGCCCCGTTCCTGCAGGCGAGCCGCACTCGTTGGACGATCAGCGGCGACCGCACCCCATTGATCTTCGGGTGGAATCAATGCAGCGTGTTCAAGACGAATTCTCTCACGTCTGTACGAACGGACGCGGAGCCGGGCGGAGCGGGCTTACGACGCTCGTCGTCCGCCGCGTCCTGTACTATCCACGGCTTCGCCGTGTCGCCGATTACGTCGCGACGAATCTCGAGCGGCCCATCCGCCTGAGCGATGCGGCCGCAACGGCGTTTATGCAGGAGGCCGCATTCTCACGTTACTTCACGGCCAAGGCCGGCATGGCGTTCAGCGAGTTCGTGCGAACGCTGCGCATCGTCCGTGCGATCGAGATGATCGAAGCGGAGGACTGCACGTTCAAAGAACTGGCGCAACGGCTCGGGTTCATCACGATCTCGACGTTCGCCCGCAACTTCCACTCCATCGTCGGGTGCTCGCCGCGCGAGTACAAGCGACGCACGCTGACCGGCGCGCACGACCCCTTTACCGCCAGCCGCCGCGCTCAGCTCTTGCAGCACCTCGCGCTGTTGAACGGCGAGCGCCCCCTACGGCAGCGGCCGTTCGCCGAAACCGTTGCCGAGCTCGCATGAGACTACGCGCAGCCGTCGGAACGATCGCCACGGCGATCGCATTGTGCTGCTCGGCACACGCGGCTAGCGCGGAGACGCCCGTCATCGATCTCCCGCTGCTCGACGCAGCGCCGTCGCTCAACGGCGCGATCGACGCGTCGTGGTCGAAGGCGGCGGTCGTGACGCTGGACTGGGACGTGCAGTACAACCGCCCCGCGAGCCCCAAAGGCACGCGGGTGTACGTCGGCCGATTCCATGACCTGATCTACGTCGCGTTCGACAACCCGTCGTCAGGCCGGCAGACCGCGACGGCGCGTACGGACGGCTCGGGCGTCTTCAACGACGACAACGACCAGGTGCTGCTGTGGCCCGACGGCCCATCGGGCTTCAGCTACACCTTTGCCGCGAACCCGCTGGGAACGCGATATCAAGGCTCGAGCGAGAACACCGCATATACGCCTACGTGGTCGACGGTCGGGAAGCAAGCCCCGGCGGGCTACGCCGTCCAGATGGCGATACCGCTGAGCGCCATGCGCTCCACCGGAGTCGCCCCCTGGCGCATCCAGTTTCTGCGGGTCGACGTCGGGAGCGGTTCCGCGTTCGAATGGGCCCACGACCGGCAACAGCAGAGCGCGAGCGACCCGCTGTACGCCGGGCTCCTCCAGGGGATCCACACGCAACCCGCGATCGCCCGGACGCGTCCCCGGCTGCAGTTTTACGCGCTCGGGCAGGCAGCACCGCAGCATGACGGCGGTAACACGTCGCGCTTGGGTGCAGATCTCTCGGTGCCGTTGACGCGGACCTCGTCGTTCGTCGCATCGTTCCACCCGGACTTCTCGAACGTCGAGATCGACCAGCAGTCGATCGCGCCCACGGAGTTCCAGCGCACGTTTGCCGAGGTCCGGCCGTTCTTCACGCAGGGTTCGCGCTTCTACAACACGACGCGCTGCATGGCCGGCTGCCCGTATCAGCTCCTCTACACGCCGGCGATCCCGGCGTTCCGAGCCGGCTACGCGGTCGAAGGACAGCACGGCCTGATCGGTTTCGGCGCCTTCGACGCGGTGGGCACGGCGCGCACCGATCGAGCGCAGTCGGTTTCGTTTCGTACGCGCGATCAAGCCGTGCACGCCGAAGCAGAGAGGATCTTGGTCGACACCGCCGACGGCTTCCGTGACGACGTCACGATGTTCGGCGCCGGGTACGCCAACCCGCACAGCCATCTCCAGCTCTTCACCAACTCCGGCCGCGACCAGGGTTCGTCGATCACCGATCCGAGCCGCGCGAAATATCACGACGTGGGCGCCGCGATCGGCAACACGACGTCCAGCTTCAGTGTCGTGATGCGCAAGCTCGGCGAGCAATTCCAGCCCGCCGACGGCTACGTGGCGCACCCCGATATCGCCGGCTGGGCGACGCAAGGCTACAAGCAGATCAACTTCGCGAAAGGCTCACCGCTGCGCGATGTCGCGCTGCTCACGTACACCGACCGGTATCACGAACACACGGGGCGCGTCGACCAGGACGACGCCGGGTACCAGCTCAACTTCGATTTTCGCAATCTCACGACGCTGCACGTCTACCAGAACAACAACTGGCTGTTGCTCGGCGACGGCGAGTATCTGCCGTTCAACCAGAACGGCATCTTCGTGGGCTACCGGCAGCCGACGTCGACGCCCAGCGGCTTCGGGCTCTCGGACGGGCCGTTCTACCACGGCCGCTCGTCGTACCTGTCGTACTCGACGGCGTTCACCCTCATGCGCGCGGTGACCGTGTCGCTCGAGGCCGACCGCGATGCGTACGCGCCTGCGCACGGATACGCCGGGAGCGAACCGTCGACCACGCTGTGGCTCGAACGGCTTGCCCTCGACTTTCAGCCGACGCGCCGAACGTCGCTGGACGTGGGGCTGCGGCGGATCCGCGGGTACGCGCCGCCGAACGGCTTCGCTCCGCCGTCGACGTACTTCCTCGACGCGACGAACCTCAGCATCGCGTTGCACACCTTCACGCCCAAGCGCGAGCTGTACATCGTCTACGGCGATCCGAACGTGTTCCAGACCAAGCCGGTGATCACGATCAAGACGATCTGGTACATCGGCGCGCCGAAGGGTACCTAGCTCAGTCGCGTTTGGCCGACGAGCTCGCGGGCGGCGTGTTCGTGGCGTTCGACGAGCGCGCCGACGTCGACGTCGACCAACCATCCGTCGCATACGCGGACCGCGCCGTCGATGACGGACAGATCGGCGTTTGGGATACGGCAGAACACGAGCGATGCGAGCGGGTCGTGCACCGAACCGCCCGCGGTCGCGAGGTCGTCGACGCGCACGCCGATCACGTCCGCAGCCATCCCCGGCGCGAGCGCGCCGACGTCGTCCCGGCCGAGCACCGCCGCGCCGCCGCGCGTCGCGAGGCGCAGCGCTTCGCGCGCCGTCATCGCCGGCGCGCCGTGCGCGACGCGCTGCAGCAGCATCGCGTGGCGCGCTTCGTCCAGCATGTGCGAGCCGTCGTTCGAGGCCGAGCCGTCGACGCCGAGGCCCACGCGCATCCCGGCGTCGCGTTGCGCGATCACCGGCGCGATCCCCGAGCCGAGCCGCATGTTCGACGTCGGGCAGTGGGCGACGCCCGTGCGCGTGCGGCCGAGGCGGAAGAGTTCTTCGCGTGCCATGTGGATCGCGTGCGCGAACCACACGTCGGGGCCGGTCCAGCCCACCGACTCTGCCAGCTCCACCGGACGCTTTCCGTATTCCGCGAGACATTGCTTCTCTTCGTCGAGCGTTTCGCACAAGTGCGTGTGGAGGTGCACGTGCTCGTGCTTTCGGGCAAGCTCCGCGCTCGCGCGCATCAGCTCCGGCGTCACCGAGAACGGCGAGCACGGGGCGATCACCACGCGCGTCATCGCGTAGGGCGACGGATCGTGGTGCTCGCGAATCACGCGCTCGCTGTCGCGTAGGATCGCGTCCTCGTCTTCGACGGCCTCGTCGGGAGGGAGACCGCCCTGCGAGCGCCCGCGCGACATCGAGCCGCGCGATGCGTGGAAGCGCAGGCCCATCTCGCGCGCGACCGCGATCTGGTCGTCGACGCGCGCGCCGTTGGGCCAGATGTAGCCGTGGTCGGCGGCCGTGGTGCAGCCGGAGAGCAGCAGCTCCGCGATCGCCGTGGCGGTGCTCGCGCGGACCGCTTCGGGCGTCAGCCGCGCCCAGATCGGGTAGTGCGCGACGAGCCAGTCGAACAGTCCGGCGTTCTGCGCCTGCGGCAGATTGCGCGTGAGGGTTTGGTAGAAGTGGTGGTGCGTGCAAATCAGGCCCGGCAGCAGCACGAGGCCGCGCGCGTCGACCACCTCGTCGGCCTGCGCGGTGAGCTCCGCCGTGGGGCCGACCGCCTCGATGACGTTGTCGCGCAGCAGCACGGCGCCGTCGGCGATCTCCCGGCCGGCGTCGTCGAACGTCGCGACGAGCGTCGCGTGACGGAGAAGCAGCGTGCGAATCGAACCGGTCCCGCGATGACGAGCATCGCCGCGTTGAACGCAGCGGATCGCGCCACGTTCGTCGCCGCCGTCGGATTCGCTTTCGAGGACTCGCCGTGGGTCGCCGCGGCGGCATGGGCGCGGCGTCCGTTCGCGGACGTCCGCGCGCTCCACGCAGCCCTGACCGACGTCGTCGCGCACGCGCCCGAGGACCGGCAGATCGCGCTCATCGCGGCGCACCCCGACCTCGCGGGCCGTGTCGCGCGCGAGGGCAAGCTCACGGCGGCTTCGCGCGGCGAGCAGGCAGCGGCCGGGCTCGACCGCCTCACCGCGGCCGACGTCGCGCGCTTCGACGCGGCGAACGGAGCCTATCGCGCGCGGTTCGGTTTTCCGTTCGTCGTCTGCGCGCGGGAGCACGACCAGGCGTCGGTCCTCGCGGCGCTCGAAGGGCGCGCGCGCAACGACCGCGCGACGGAGATCGCGACCGCGCTCGGCGAGATCGCGAAGATCGCGCGGCTGCGCCTCGAAGACGCCGTCACCGCATGATCGCACCGTACGTTCTCGACTGGCTGAACCTCATCGCGCGCTGGGCGCACCTGATCGCGGGCATCTCGTGGATCGGCGCGTCGTTCTATTTCGTGTGGCTCGACGACAGCCTCACGCCGCCGGAAAGCCCGGACGACGTGCGGCGCGGGATGTCGGGAGAGCTCTGGGCCGTGCACGGCGGCGGGTTCTACCACAACCAGAAATTTCTCACCGGACCACGGGGTGAACCCCTCACCGAGAATCTGCACTGGTTCAAGTGGGAGGCGTACTCCACGTGGATCACCGGGATGCTGATGCTCGCGCTCGTCTACTGGGCCGGAGCATCGACGTTCTTGATCGACAAGAGCGTGCTCGACCTCACCCCGCCGGCCGCGATCGCGATCAGCATCGGTACGCTCGTCGCGGGATGGCTCGGCTACGATCTCTTGTGCCGCGCGTTCGAGGGACGCCCCGCGCTGCTGTGGACCGCCGTCGCCGCGTTTCTCTTGTTCGCGGACTGGGGGCTGTTCCACGTGTTCGGCGGGCGCGCCGCGTACATCCACGTCGGCTCGATCATCGGCACGATCATGGTCGCGAACGTCGCCCACGTCATCATCCCCGGGCAGCGCCGAATGCTCGCGCAAATTCGGGCCGGCGAAGAGCCGGATCCGCGGCCGGGGCAGCTCGGCAAGATACGGTCGGTCCACAACACCTACCTCACGCTGCCGGTGCTGTTCATCATGATCAGCAACCACTATCCGATGACCTACGGCAGCCCGGCCGGCTGGCTCGTGCTCGCGTGCATCGGCGCCGCCGGCGTGCTCGTGCGGCGGTTCTTCGTGCTGTCGCACAAACACCGGTACGTCGTCGGCTTGCCGGTCGCGGCGGCGTTGCTGCTGGCGGCCGTCGCCTTCGCGCTCGCGCCCCGCACCTCCATCGAGCCGCCGGTCGTGACCGTCACGGCCGCGGGTCCGCCCTATGCCGAGGTTGCGCCGATCGTCGCGACGCGCTGCGCCGTCTGTCATGCGGCGCAGCCGACGCAGGCGGGTTTCGCCGCAGCGCCGGCCGGCGTGCTGCTCGACTCGCCGGAAAACGTGCGGGCGAACGCGCAGCGCATCTACACGGTGGCGGTCGCGTCGCACGCGATGCCGCTCGGGAACATCACCAATATGACGGACGCCGAGCGCGTGAAGCTCGGCGCCTGGATCCAAGCGGGAGCGGATCTCTAATGGCAGCGACACTGACGACCCACGTCCTCGACACCGCGCGCGGCGCACCGGCCGCCGGAATCTCCGTCGGCGTGTTCGCGCTCGGCGGCGTCGAACGCAAGCTCCTCGGCGTCGCGGTGACGAACGCGGACGGGCGCACCGACGCGCCGCTCGCGACCGGTCTCGCGCCGGGTACGTACGAGCTGGTCTTCGCCGTCATGGATTATTTCGAGCGCGATGGTGTCGCGACGTTCTTCGATGAGATTCCCGTGCGCTTTCGGATCGCAGGCGGTGCTGCGCACTACCACGTGCCGCTGTTGCTGGCGCCCTGGAGCTACTCCACGTACCGCGGAAGCTAACGCGACGCGGCTTTGTATGCGGCCCAGCCGCCGTGGTGCGAGATATCGGCGTAGCCGCGCTGCTCGATGAGCTCGCGCGGGTAGATCATCGCGCTGACCGTGCTGCCGTCGTCGAGCTGCACCGGCGCTTCGTAGAGGTTGGGCGGTTCCGTGGAAATCAAGTGCGCGTGCTGCTCGCCGGTGAGCTCGTACACCTCGCCCGCGATCGCAACGCCGCCGTCTGCGACTTCGTAGATCCCCGGATGCTGGTCGTCCACCGAGTGCAGGCGGTAGATCGGGCGCGTCTTCGCTTCGCGCACGAACGTCGCGGCGCCGAGGTTGCCGTGGTCGGGCTGGCCGCGCAGCGCGGAGCCGCAGATGAAGAACTGCATCGGATTTCAACGTTCCTTTGGAGCGCGAGCGGTGTGGAGCGAGGGATCGTGCGCGGCGGCGAGCAGCGTCGCGACGAGCGCGTCGACGCCCAGGTCGAGGTCGGCCGGTGCGGTGCGCTCGTCGCCGACGTGGCTGCGCCCGCCGATGCTCGGCACGAAGATCATCGCGGCCGGCGCGACGTGGGCGACGCACATCGCGTCGTGCCCGGCGCCGCTCGCGATGTCGAGCGCGCGCGGGTCGAGCGCTTCGCACGCGGCGCGCACCAGCGCGCGCATCCGCGGCTCCATCGGTACGGCGTCGCGCACCTCGAGCGTCTCGATCGCGACGCGCACGCCGCGCGCGGCTGCCACGCCGGCGGCGCGCTCGCGCAGCGCGCGCTCGACCGCGACGACGCGCGCGTCGTCGGCCGAACGCGCGTCGACGCGGAACAGCACGTCACCAGGGACGATGTTCGTTTGATTCGGCGCGACCAGCAGCCGCCCGACCGTCGCGACGCACTCGCCGATCGCGCGCGCCGCGTGCTCGACTGCGAGCACCAGCTCGCTCGCCGCGCACAGCGCGTCGGCGCGGTCGCGCATCGGGATCGTCCCCGCGTGCCCGGCGACGCCGTCGACGACGACGCTCAGCCGCCGCTGCCCGGCGATCGCGGTGACGACGCCGAGCCGCACGCCCGCGCGTTCGAGCACCGGTCCCTGCTCGATGTGCAGCTCCACATATGCCGCCGGCGCCGGAAAGCCGTCGCGCACCGCAACGCCCGCGAGCAGGCCGTTCGGCCCGTGCAGCGCCGACGCGAACGTCTCGCCGTCGTCCGCGATCAGCGCCGCGGCGTCGTCGTACGGCGTCAAACCCGCGTAGACGGAGCTGCCCAGACAGCCCAGCGGGAAACGGCTCCCCTCTTCGCCCGCCCACGCGACGACTTCGAGCGCGCGGCGCGGCCGTTCGCCGGACGCCGCGACGCGCCGCAGCGCTTCGAGCCCGCCGATCACGCCGTACGCGCCGTCGTACGCGCCGCCGTCCTTCACCGTGTCGAGGTGCGAGCCGCACTGCACGGGCGGGCCCGCATCGATCCCGTCGAGCCGCGCGAACACGTTGCCGGCCCGGTCTTGCTCGACGTGCAAACCGTCCGCGCGCGCCCAGCGCACGAACTGCTCGCGCGCGGCCCGCTCGGCGGCGGTGAACAAGGGCCGGTCGATGCCGTCCGCCGTCGCACCGAACGCCGCCAGCGACGCGAGCCGCTCGTGGAGCGTCATACAGCCTGCCCCGGCGGGCTGCTTCTCGCGATCGCTTCGACGCGCGAGAGATACGCGTTGCGCGTTCGCTCGTCGATGAACGACGCTTCGAAGCTGTTGCGCGCCAGCGTCACCACCGCGGTCGCCGGCAGCGCCAGAGCCTCCGCAACCGCGGCGAGATTGTCGCCCGCATAGCCGCCGAAATATGCCGGGTCGTCGGAGTTCACCGTCGCGACCAGCCCGGCATCGAGCATCGCGCCGAGGTTGTGATCGCGCAGCGTGTCGAACACGCGCAGCTTCACGTTCGAGAACGGGCACACCGTGAGCGGGATGCGCTCGTCGCGCAGGCGCGCCACGAGCGCCGGATCTTCCAGGCTGCGCACGCCGTGGTCGACGCGCGACACGTGCAGCAGGTCCAGCGCCTCCCACACGTATGCCGGCGGGCCTTCCTCGCCGGCGTGCGCGACGGTCTTCCAGCCTTCGGCCAGCGCGCGCGCGAAGACGCGCTCGAACTTCGCCGGCGGATGACCGACCTCGGCGGAGTCGAGCCCGACCGCCACGATGCGCTCGCCGTACGGCAGCGCCTGCTCGAGCGTCGCGAACGCGGACTCGGCGCTGCGGTCGCGCAGGAAGCACATGATCAGCTTCGAGGTGACGCCGTAGCGCTGCTCGCTGTCGCGCACGGCCGACCACAGCCCGTCGATCACCGTCTCGAACGCGACGCCGCGCGCGGTGTGCGCCTGCGGGTCGAAGAACAGCTCGGCGTGCACGACGCCCTGGGTTCTCGCGCGCGCGAAGTACGCGTGCGCGAGCTCCGCGAAGTCGTGCTCCGTGCGCAGCACGGCCATCGCCGCATAGTACAAGTCGAGGAACGACTGCAGGTCGGTGAACTCGTACGCGCGGCGCAGCGCGTCGATCGATGCGTACGGCAGCGCGACGCGGTTGCGCTCGGCCAGCGCGAAGATGAGCTCCGGCTCGAACGTCCCTTCGACGTGCACGTGCAGCTCGGCTTTGGGCAGCCGGAAGGCGTTCACCGCCGTCACGTCGGCGCCGGGTGCGTCGCGATCCAGTGCCGCGCGATGTCGATGCGGCGGCAGATCCACACGTCCTCGTGCGCCGTCAGATAGTCGAGAAACCGCTCCAGCGCCGCCGCGCGACCCGGCCGACCCGCCAAGCGCGTGTGCAAACCGACGGACATCATCTTCGGCGCGGTCTTGCCTTCGCGGTAGAGCACGTCGAACGCATCCTTGAGGTAGTGGAAGAATCCCTCGCCCGACGTGAACCCCGGCGCGACGGAGAACTTCATGTCGTTGTTGTCGAGCGTGTACGGGATCACCAGATGCGGCTTGCCGCCGGCGCGCGTCCAGTACGGCAGGTCGTCGTCGTACGCGTCGGAGTCGTACAAGAACCCGCCTTCTTCTACAACCAGCCGGCGCGTGTTCAGGGACGGCGCGTAGCGGCAGTACCAGCCGAACGGGCGCGTGCCGGTGGTGCGCTCGATCGACGCGACCGCGCGCCGCATCTGCGCGCGCTCCTCGGCTTCGTCCATGTTCTGAAAGCCGATCCAGCGCCAGCCGTGCGAGCACACCTCGTAACCCGCCGCCGCGATGGCGGCCGCCGCGGCGGGGTTGCGCTCGAGCGCGAGCGCCGCTCCGAACACCGTGATCGGGATGTCGCGCTCGCCGAACATGCGCATCAGCCGCCAGAATCCCGCGCGGCTGCCGTACGCGTAGACCGACTCCACGATGAGGTCGCGCGTGCCCGGACCCAGCGTCGCGCCCGGCACCTCGGTCAGGTACGTCTCCGAGGTCGCGTCGCCGTCCCCGATCGCGTACTCCGAGCCTTCCTCGTAGTTCATCACGATCTGCACCGCGAGCCGCGCGCCGTTGGGCCACTGCGGATCCGGCGGCGAAGCACCGTAGCCGAGGAAGTCGCGCGGGTGCTGGTCCATCGCCGACAGAGACGGTCCGCGGGAAGCGCTTTCCTGCCCGATCGCGCAGGGCGCTCGCTCGTCTGCCGAGGGTACGAGCTGCTTACACAGACGTAACCTCAGGAGACGGGCCTAGTGAGCGGACCAAGGAACGACCGGGACGTGAGACCGTCGCGTACACCACGTCTCGCCTTCGCGTTGCTTCTCGCATCGTACGGATGCGGTGGAGGCGGCGGTAGCACGAGTGCGGTCTCGGGCGCGGTACCGGTACCCGTCGTGACGCAAGTGTCGGCGTCCGGACCGAAGATCGCGCACGTGGTGGTCGTGATCCAGGAAAACCGCACCGTCGACAACCTGTTCAATGGTTTCCCCGGCGCCGACACGGTCGCCGTCGCGCCGACGCGCGCAGGCGGTACCGTCGCGCTACGGCAGGTGCGGCTCGAAGACGGCGCCGACGTCGAGCACAGCCACGCGTTTTTCCTACGGCAGTACGATCACGGCAAGCTCGACGGCTTCGACATCACCGCGTCGAGCACGTTCACCGGCGCGGGCGCCGCGCCGGCGGACGGTCTCGCGTACGTCCCCGCCGAGGAGACGAAACCCATCCGCGACCTCGCGCGGCAGTTCACGTTCGGCGACCGCATGTTCCAGAGCAACTCGGGCCCCAGCTTTCCGGCGCACCTCTACTTGGTCGCCGGCACGTCGCAGAACGTCGCCGAGAATCCCGGCGCGAGCGTGTGGGGCTGCGACGGGCCGCCGTCCGTGATGGTGGACCGCCTCGCCGACAACGATCCGGGCGCGGTGGACGATACGGCCGTGCCGGAGACGCCGGTGCTGCAGGATCCGGTCTCGCCGTGTCTCGATCCGCCGACGCTCGCCGACCTGCTGGACGCGAACAACGTGTCGTGGGCGTACTACGCGCCGCAGGTCGCCACCAAGACCGGCGACATCTGGTCCGCGTACGACGCGGTCAAGCACATTCGCTACGGTGGTGACTGGTCGCACGTCGTGAGTCCCGAGAACACGATCCTCGACGACATCAAGGCGAACCGGCTGCCGCAAGTGTCGTACGTCGTGCCGAACTTTCGCAAGAGCGATCACGCCGGCACGACCGACGGCAGCGGACCCGACTGGGTCGCCGCCATCGCCAACACGCTCGGCGCGAGCCCGTATTGGAAAGACACCGTGCTCGTGGTGACGTGGGACGACTGGGGCGGCTGGTACGACCACGTCAAGCCGCCGCACCGCGATCGCATGGGCATGGGCTTTCGCGTACCGCTGATCGTCGCGTCACCGTACGCGCGCTCCGGCTACGTCAGCCACACCACCTACGAGTTCGGCAGCATCCTGCGCTTCATCGAAGACACGTACGGGCTCGGCTCGCTCGGCGGCACCGACGCGACATCGCACTCGATCGCCGACGTGCTCGACTTGAACGCCGCGCCGCATGCGTACACCGCGGTCGCCGCGCGCCGGCGCTCCGCCGAAAGTTTCCGGCACGCGCTGCCGGGCGACGTCGGTCCGCCGCCCGACGACTGAAGCCGGCGCTCGCCGGGCGCAGTATCGGCAGTTCCGCACGCGCACATTAGCGCCCGCTTAATTCGGGCGCGTTCCCTGTAGAACCAAAGCTTTACGGTCGAAAACCCGTACATGGTGACACGGCCCCGCGCTGCGCTCGCGGTTCTGCTTCTTCTCGTACTCGCCGGCTGCGGCGGCGGCGGCAGCACGTCCAGCAGTCCGACCGTCCTACCGACGACGCCGGTCTTCTCGGGGCCGAAGACTGCGCAAACCGCGATCAAGCACATCGTCGTCATCGTGCAAGAGAACCGGTCGTTCGACAATTTGTTCCAAGGCTTTCCGGGTGCCGACACGGCGTCGTCCGGTTTGAAGTCCGACGGGACGACCGTTGCGCTCAAGCCCGTATCGTTCGCGCACGGCCAAGACCCGAATCACAACTATGCCGATTTCGTGGCGAGCCTCGACGGCGGAAAGCTGGACGGCTTCGATCACGTCGGCTCCTTCCCGAACAACGAACCGAACATCTCGTACTCCTACCTGCCGCGCTCGGAAGTGCAACCGTATTTCGACCTCGCGTCGTCGTACGCGCTCTCCGACCGGATGTTCCAGTCGAACAACAGCGCCAGCTATCCCGCGCACCAGTACGTGATCGCCGCGCAGAGCGCAAACGTGGTCAACGTCCCCAGCGCGATACCGTGGGGCTGCGACGCGCCCGCCGGGACGACCGTCACGATGCTGAAGCCGGACGGAACCGCGTTCCAGTCCTCGCAGCCGCCGTGCTTCGACTATCAGACGGTCGGCGATTCGCTGGACACCGCGGGCGTGAGCTGGGCGTACTACGCGCCGCAGATCGGTGCGCCGGGCGATCTGGGCGGGTCGCTGTGGACACCGTTCGACGCGATCCGGCACATTCGCTTCGGCGCCGACTGGTCCAAGAGCGAGATCGCGCCAGAGACCTCGATCCTGAGCGACATCGCGAACGGTACGCTGCGCAACGTCTCGTTCGTGACGCCCGACGCGCTCAACTCCGACCACGCGCGGTTCCCGTCGACCAGCGGCCCGATGTGGGTGTCGTCGATCGTCAACGCGATCGGCGGCAGCCGGTACTGGCAAGACACGGCGATCTTCGTCACGTGGGACGACTGGGGCGGCTGGTACGACCACGTCGTGCCGCCGAAGGTCGATCAGAACGGGCCGGGTTTCCGCGTGCCGCTGATCGCGATCTCGCCGTACGCCAAGCACGGGTACGTCTCGCACGTCCAGCTCGAGACGTCGAGCATCACGCGCTACATCGAAGAAGTGTTCAAGCTCCCGTCGCTCGGCCAGCGCGACGCGACGGCGAACCCGCCCGACGACATGTTCGACTACTCGCAGCAGGTCGCGCCGCTCGCCGGAATGCGGGCGAGCCGCAGCGCGATGCGCGCCGCCGCGACGCGCGCGCCGTCGCACCTCATCCCCGACGAGGACTAAGGCCTACGTTTCAGCTGGCTTCTTCGCGATCGACCGCGCGGGGACGCCGGCCACTTTGTCGCCCGCGGGCACGTCGCGGTTCACCACGGCGCCCGCGCCCGTGACCGCGCCGTCGCCGACGCTCACCGGTGCGACCAGCACGCTGTTCGAGCCGACCTTCACGTCGGAGCCCAGCTCGGTGCGGTTCTTGCGCACGCCGTCGAAGTTCGCCGTGATCGTGCCCGCGCCGATATTCGAGCGCGCGCCCACCGTCGCGTCACCGAGATACGTGAGGTGGTTCGCCTTGACGCCCTCGGCGAGGTGCGCGTTCTTGAGCTCGACGAAGTTGCCGATGCGCACGCCGTCGGCGAGCTGGGAGCCGCCGCGCAGGTGCGCGAACGGGCCGATCTTGACGTCGTTCGCGACCTCGCTCGCGGTCACCACGCTCTCGCGGATGTCGCAGCGCGCGCCGATGGTCGCGTCGCTGATGCGGCTGTTCGGACCGATGCTCGTCCCCTCGCCGATGCGCGTCGCACCGCAGATCACGGTGTTCGGGCGGATCGTCACGTCGGTCGCGAGCAGCAGGCCCGGCTCGAGGTAGGTGGTCGCGGGATCGGTGATGGTCACGCCCGCGCGCATGTGCGTCTCGCACAAGCGGCGGTTCAAGAGCGCACCGGCCGACGCGAGCTCGACGCGATCGTTCACGCCGAGCACGCTGCGGTAGTCGGCAACGGGCACCGGCGCCACGCGGCGGCCCGCCGCGATCAGCAGCTCGACCGTGTCGGTGAGGTAGTACTCGCCCTGCGCGTTGTCGTTGCCGACCTGCGCGATCGCCGCGCGCAGCGCACGCTCGTCGTACGCGTAGATCCCCGCGTTCATCTCGTCGAGCGCGAGCTGCGCCGGCGTGCAGTCTTTCGCCTCGACGATCCGCTCGACAGCCTGTCCTGACGCGGTGTCAGCTGCGGCTGAGCCCGTCGAAGGGCCGGTGCGCACGATGCGGCCGAACGCGGACGGCAGCGGCATCACCGCGGTGACGAGCGCGAGCGCGGTGCCGGCGCCGGGATCGACGGCGGCCTGCACGTCCTCGAAGATCGCCGGGTCGACCAGCGGCATGTCGCCGTACGCGACGACCAGGCAGCCGTCGTCCGGCACGATCGCGTCCAGCGCGATCTTCACCGCGTGGCCGGTGCCGAGCTGCTCGCGCTGGATCACGGTGCGCACGCCGAACGGCGCGAGCTGCGGATCGAGCTCGGGGTTCGTCACGACGACGATGTCGTCGACGCCCGCCGCGCGCAGCGCTTCGAGCACCCACCACAGCATCGGCCGCCCGCACAGCTCGTGCAGCACCTTCGCGCGCGCGGACTTCATGCGCGTCCCTTTGCCGGCGGCGAGCACGATCGCGCGCGCGCTCACGCCGCCGCCCCGTTCGAATCGTCGGGCGGTGATAGGCGCTGCCAGTCCTTCTGCTCTTTCGCGCTGACGCCGCCCAACGCGTCGAGCGCGGCGCGGAAGCGCTCGCGCACGATGTCCCGGCCGAGTAGTGCCATCGAGTCGAAGAGCGGCAGCGACGTCGGGCTGCCGGTCATCGCGACGTAGTACACGCGCGCGAGCTCGCGGAACTTCGCGCCCAGCGTCTCGCCCACGCCCTTGAGCACGCGCTCGACGGTCTCTTTGTCGAAGCTGCGCTCGGCGTCGAGCCGCCACATCGCGAGCGCGAGCGCCTTGCGCACGTCGTCGGGCGGCAGCTTCGCGCTCGCGAACGACTCTTTGGCGATCGCGAGCCTGCCCGCGAACAAGTACGCCGCCGTGGGCACGAGATCGCTCAGCCGCTCCACGCGCGACTTCGCCAGCTCGGCGATCTTTTCGAGCCGGTCGCGGTCGAAGCCCCAGCGCTGCGTGCGCGCCAGCAGCTCGTCCGTCGAGAGCATGCGCAGGTACTGGCCGTTGAGCCAGTCGAGCTTCGCGACGTCGAACACCGGGCCGCCGAGCGAGATCTTCGCGAGATCCAGCCGCTGGGTGAGCGTCGCGACGTCGAAGATCTCCTGGCCTTCGGCCGCGGGCGCGAGCAGCAGCCCCAGAAAGTTCAGCAGCGCCTCGGGCAGATAGCCCATGCGCTCGTAGAACAGGATGCCGGTCGGGTTCTTGCGTTTGCTGAGCTTGGACTTGTCGGGATTGCGCAGCAGCGGCAAGTGCATCAGCGTCGGCGGCTCCCAGCCGAAATACGAGTACAGCAGTAAATGCTTGGGCGCCGACGACATCCACTCCTCACCGCGAATGACGTGCGTGATCTCCATGAGGTGGTCGTCGACCACGTTCGCGAGGTGGTACGTCGGCAGGCCGTCCGATTTCAGCAGCACCTGCATGTCGACGCTGGTGTACTCGAACGGCACCGGCCCGCGCGCGACGTCGTCCACCACGCACACGCCGCTCGCGGGCACCTTCATGCGCACGACGAACGGCTCGCCCGCCACCGCGCGCTGCTCGGATGCATCGGCCGGAATCGTGGCGCATAGACCGTCGTACTTCTGCGGCACGCTCGCCGCCCGCTGCGCGGCGCGCATCGCGTCGAGCCGCTCGGGCGTGCAGAAGCAGCGAAACGCGTGCCCGTTCTGCAGCAGTTCGTCCGAGTATTGCTTGTAGATCGCGGAGCGTTCGCTCTGGCGGTACGGGCCGTGGGGGCCGCCGACGTCCGGCCCTTCGTCCCACGAAAGCCCCGTCCAGCGCAGCGCCGCCAGGATCGCGCGCTCCGACTCCGGCGTCGAACGCGCTTGATCGGTGTCCTCGATGCGCAGCAGAAAGTCGCCGCCGTGCTTGCGCGCGAAGCAGTAGTTCACCAAGGCGACATATGCCGTCCCGACGTGCGGATCGCCCGTCGGGCTGGGCGCGACGCGCGTCCTCACTCGACGCGCGCCGGAACTGTCTGCGCTCACGCTATCCGACGAGCTCCCGGCGTTTGCCGCACTCGCGCTCGACGAACGTGATGATCTCGGACAGCGGCGCGCCCGGCGTGAAGATCTCGCGCACGCCGAGGCGCTTGAGTTCCGCCGCGTCGTCCGCCGGGATGGTGCCGCCGCCGAAGAACACGATGTCGGCCGCGTTCTGTTCCTCGAGCTGCTCGACGACCAGCGGGAACAGCGTCATGTGCGCGCCGGACAGGATCGACAAGCCGATCCCGTCGGCGTCTTCCTGGATCGCCGTCTGCACGATCTGCTCCGGCGTCTGGAACAAGCCGGTGTAGATCACTTCCATCCCGGCGTCGCGCAGGGCGCGCGCGATCACCTTCGCGCCGCGGTCGTGACCGTCGAGCCCGGCTTTGGCGACGATGACGCGCAGGGGGCGGTCGTTGGTGGTGGTGTCGGCAGCGGCAGTCATCTCAGAACTGCGTCGTCTCGGTGTAGCGGCCGTACACGCTCACCATCGCATCGACGATCTCGCCTTCCGTGGCGACCGCCTTCACGCAGTCGATCAGGTACGGCATCACGTTCGCGTCGCCGGCGCACGCGCGTTTCAGTGCCGCGAGCGACGCCTCGACGGCCGCGCCGTCGCGGTTCGCCCGAACGTCTTGCACCGCGCGCGCCTGGCCGCGCTCGATCTCCGCGCCGATCTTGAGCAGGTTCGGGTTCTGCTTCTCGTCGGGCCGCTCGAACGCGTTGACGCCCACGATCACGCGGTCGCCCGACTCGACCGAGCGCTGGTAGCGGTACGACGCGTCGGCGATCTCGCGCTGCGGATACCCGGCCTCCACCGCTTCGACCATCCCGCCGAACTCCGCGATGCGCGCGAAGTACTCTTCGACCTGGCGCTCCATCTCGTCGGTGAGCGCCTCGACGAAGTACGCGCCGCCGAGCGGGTCGACGACATTGGTCACGTTCGTCTCGTACGCGAGCACCTGCTGCGTGCGCAGCGCGATCTCGACCGACTTCTCGCTGGGGAGCGCGAGCACTTCGTCCATCGAGTTGGTGTGCAGCGACTGCGTTCCGCCGAGCGCCGCCGCCATCGCCTCGAACGCAACGCGCACGATGTTGTTCTCCGGCTGCTGCGCGGTCGCGCTGCACCCGGCGGTCTGCGTGTGGAAGCGCAGCTGCCACGAGCGCGGGTCCTTCGCGCCGTACTTCTCGCGCATGTGCCGCGCGTAGATGCGCCGCGCCGCGCGGAACTTCGCGATCTCCTCGAAGAAGTCGATGTGGCTGTTGAAGAAATACGACAGCCGCGGCGCGAAGTCGTCCACGTCGAGGCCGCGCTTCGTGGCTTCCTCCACGTACGCGAATCCGTCGGCCAGCGTGAACGCGAGCTCCTGCGCGGCGGTCGAGCCCGCTTCGCGGATGTGGTAGCCCGACACCGAGATGGTGTTCCATTTGGGCATCTCGCGCGTGCAGAACTCCATCATGTCGACGATGATGCGCACGTGCGGCCGCGGCGGAAAGATCCATTCTTTCTGCGCGATGTACTCTTTGAGGATGTCGGCCTGCAGCGTGCCGCCGAGGTTCGCGCGCGGGATGCCTTTGTTCTCCGCCGTTACGATGTACTGCGCGAGCGCGATGGCGGCGGGTCCGTTGATCGTCATCGACGTCGTGATCTTGCCGAGGTCGATCCCGTCGAAAAGCGTCTCCATGTCGCGCACGCTGTCGATCGCGACGCCGCACTTGCCCACTTCGCCCAGCGACTTGGGGCTGTCGGAGTCGTAGCCCATCAGCGTCGGCATGTCGAACGCGACGGAAAGCCCCATCTGCCCCTGCGACAGCAGGAAGTGATAGCGTTCGTTGGTCTGCTTGGCGTTGCCGAAGCCCGCGAACTGGCGCATCGTCCACAAGCGCGAGCGGTACATCGTCGGGTGGATGCCGCGCGTGTACGGGTACTCGCCGGGGACGCCCAGATCGTTGGTCAGGTCGAGGTGCGCGACGTCCTGCGGGCCGTATACCGTCTTGAGCGGCACGTCCGAGATCGTGCGGTCGACCGCCCCGGAGCCTCGTCCGGCCCGCGGCGGCGTCCGCTCCGCTTTGCGCTCCCAGCGCTCGACGAGCTCACGGTACTCCGGCGTGACGTCGGGCCCGAGCCCTGACGCGCGATCGATCATCTTGGCCAATGCAACAATCCCTTCGAGGTCGACCCGTCTGGTTCGACCTCTTCCCATGACTTTCCCGAACGTCTCGCCGTTGCGTCAGTGCGCTACGGGCACGGGGCCGTCGCTCACGCGCCGGAGCCGGGCTTTCGCGGCGGCGGCGAAGACGGCCGCGCGCAGATCGCCGGGCAGCGGCGGGGTCGCGACGATGGCGTCCCATCCGTCGCGGGCGGGCTGGTCGGGCCCGGCAAGGGCGACGAGCCCCACGCGCCGGCGCAGGTCCGCCGGCAGCCGCTCGACGCCCGTCCAGGCCGCGAGCGGGATCGGCACGACGACGACGTCGACCGCCGACGCCGCGAGCACGCGGCGCAGCCCCGCAGCATTGCTGACCGTGTCGACGGCGAAGCCCAAGGTGCGGAGCTGGTCGCCGGCGTCGTCGCCGCCCTCGGCGCCGACCAGCAACACACGCAGGCCGCGCTGGATGCGCCGCGGGTCGGCCGGGAGGGTCAGCCGCACCCACCACGCGCCGGGATCACCGCCGGCCCGGAACGTGCCCGCGTGGCGCTCCACGATCCGAGCCGCGAGGCGCGCCCCGATCGTCGGCGCCACGCTTT
>DASZBS010000093.1:0-38481 GCA_035943995.1 Candidatus Elarobacter sp.
CGGTCTTCGTCCACGACGGCCCGCCGAACGCCGTGATCGTGCCGTGGTCGAACGCGAACCCGATCCGCACGTACGCCGGCCCGAAGTGCCGGCGCAAATGCTCGCCCATGGTGACGTAGGACGAAGCGTCGGACGCGCCGATGTGGCCGTTGTGCGCCCAGAGCGCGAGCTTGGCGTGCGGGTAACGCGTCTCGGCGAGCCACGCGACGTTCTCCGCCATCGCCGCGTCGCGCGCGACGAAGCCGTACGCTTTCGGATCCGGGTTCATCACGATCGAAGCGTACTGCTCGATGACGCGCACGTCGTGCGCGACGTCGGCATCGGGATGCAACGGCGCGAGCAGCCCGGCGACCGCCGCGACGCTCGTGCCGCACGCGCGCTTCGCGTCGGCGGTCATGTCTTTCGTCGCTCGGCTCGTCGTGGGAACGCACGCGTAGGCCGCTTTCACCGCGTCGCCCGACGCCGCCGAACGCGCCGCCGCGAAGCGTTCGATCTCGTCGACGGCGCCGCCCGCGAACTGCGCGTCGAACCCGGCGAAGTGCAGCGTGGCGTGCTTGCCCGGCGCGGCGTTGTACGCGCGCATCCACGTCGCCAGCGCGAGCACCTCGTCGGTCTGCCAGGTCCAGAACTGCAAGCTGTGCAGCGCGTGCGCCGGATCGCCCTCGCCGGTGGTGACGTAGCGCTCCATCTCGTGCGCCTCCGGCAGGTTCGCCTCGAACGCGAACACGGTGACGCCGTGCCGTTCCACGAGGTCGCGGAACAGACGGTGCTTCATCCGGAAGAAATCGGCCGTGCCGTGGCTCGCCTCGCCGAGCCCGACGATGCGCGCGCTCGCGACGTCGCGGTCGAACGCGGCGAGGTCGTCGAGCGGCGCCGCGGGGTCGACGGTGCGCAGCACCACCGCGTCACGGCGCAGCGCGGCTTCGACGGCGGCGCGCTGGGCGGGGTCGAGCATGCCGGCGGGCTTCGCGTCGCGCGCCGTCGCGGATTGCGCCGCGCCGAGGACCTGCAGGCGCGGATACGTCGACCACATCGTTCCGCCGCCAAAGATCAGGTCGCCGAAGGCGAGCGAGACCGCGTCGCCGGGGACGTCCAGATCGATCTGCAACGGCGTCCACGCGCGGTCGCCGTGCAGCGCGCGGTCGCTGCGGCCCGTCTCCGCCGTCATGTTGTCGAACCCGCCGACCTTCGAGCCGTCGACGCGCAGCCACAACGACGCCGAGCCGGCCGCCGCGGTCCTCACATCGCCGGTGAGGCGCACGCGCTTGCCGCGATACGACACGGCGTCGACCGACCACCCCGCCGCGCCGAATTCCTGGCTCGCCGGGTTCAGCGCCGCGATGCGCAGCGACGGCCCGCCGCCGCGCGGCTGCGCGGGATCGAGCGCGAACGCATACGCGGCCGGCCCGCCGCCGAACGTCAGCCAGCGCGGGATCGCGGCGGCGTCGTCGGCGCGCGCCATCGGACAGACCGCGATCAGACAAGCAAGTAGGAACGGCAGCATACGCCGCATTCGACACCTCGAGAGGTCAGCGCCGGGCGAGTATCCGGGACATGGTGGACGTACAACCTGGGGAGCCGATCGGTTTCACGCCGCTGCTATGCGAGCGGATACCGGCCCGCCGGCGTCCGGCCGTCGAGCACGTGCTCGATGTCGCGGCCGTAGCGCTCGTCTAGCGCCGCTTCGTACCAGAGCACGACGAACACCATCGCGAACGCGTCGCCCACGCCGTACGCGACCGCGAGCAGCGCGCTCGCCCACGCCGTGTCGGACCACGGCAGGTCCGACAGGATGTCGGGGACGAGGACCACCAGGCAGCCCGCCACCAGCGCGCCCACGAGATTGACCCCGAGGCGCCTCCAACGGCACATCTCGCGCAGCCAGTACGCGAACGCGCGGCCGGGCGACACGCCGTGCGCGACGCTGTCGACGAGCGCGAGCATGGAGGCGAACACGACCAGCGAGCCGGCCGCGAACAGGAGCGGCGACCAGAGGTTGAAGCTGATGTCGAGGAGCCAGGGCTCGGCACAGGCGACGACGACGTACAAGAGCAGCGCCGGCCGCCGCAACGCCGCGCCGAGCGCGCGCGCGAAGTTCATGTCGCGCAGCGCACAGACGACGGCGACACGTGCCCAGATCTCCAGCAGCGACGCGACGACCAGCCAGACGAGATAGCCGTTCCAGTCGTTGCTCGTGAGCGCGTCCAAGGCCGTCGCGCCAAGCTCGGCCACGACGAACGGAACGCACAGCACGAACGCGTTGCGGACCGTGAGGTGCACCGCCCGGTCCAGGCGCCGCCCGATCTGCTGCACGCCCGCTACAGCGACCGGCGGCCTTCGATCGCGCGCGCGAGCGTGTTTTCGTCGGCGTAGTCGAGGTCACCGCCGATCGGCAGCCCGTACGCGAGGCGCGTCACCTTCACGCCGCTCGGCAGGAGCAGCTTCGAAAGATACAGCGCGGTCGATTCACCCTCGGCGTTCGGCGCCGTCGCGACGACGATCTCCGCCGGCGCTTCGGCTCCGACGCGCTCGATCAGCTCGCGCACCCGCAATTGTGACGGAAGGATGCCGTCCATCGGCGAGATCAAGCCGCCCAGCACGTGGTAGCGGCCGTCGTACGCCGACGTGCGCTCGATCGCGAACAAATCCTTGGAATCGGCGACGACGCAGATCATCGACGCGTCGCGCCGCGGGTCGGCGCATACCGGGCACGGGTCGTGCTCGGTGATCGAGTAGCAGCGCGAGCACAGCTGCACGCGCTCCTTGAGCGCGACGATGGCTTCGGCCAGCGCGTCGGCATCCTCGCGCGGGCGGTTGAGCAGGTGGAACACGAGCCGTGCGGCCGTCTTCGGACCGATCGTCGGAAGCTTGCTGAACTCGTTGATGAGCGCTTGAACCGGTCCCGCGATGATGGTAGAAATCGCTACCTCACATACCCGGGATCTTGAGGCCGCCCGTGACCGAGCTCATCCGCGTCGCGGCGAACTCCTCGGCCTTCGCGCGCGCGTCGTTGTACGCCGCGACGATCAAGTCTTCGAGCGTCTCGACGTCGTCGGGATCGACCGCGCTCTTGTCGAGCGTGATTTTGGTCATGCGAAAGTCGCCCGTCATCGTGACCTTCACCATCCCGCCACCGGCAGCGCCGTCGACGGTGGTGCTCTGGATGTCTTCCTGCGCCTTCGCCATGTCTTGCTGCATCTTGCGCAGCTGGTTCATCATCTGCGGATTCAATCGGTCCTCGTCATTTCAAGAGAGCTTTTCGAGCGCGTAGCGCATGAGGTCGTCGGAGCCTTCGCCGCCCGTGTCGGCGAGGCCGGTGTCGCCGCCGCCGGCTGCCGGCGGAACGCCGGCGCCAAGCGCGATGCGGACGTCCAGGTTGCGCCCGGTGACCTCCGCGATCGCCTTCTTCACGGTCGCCGCGTCGCGCCGCAGTACCTCGCCCGCGGGCGGATCGGGGACGCGCAACGTCAGCACGTCGCCGTCGAGCGCAGCGACCGTCGCGCGCGAGAGGCCCGCGCGCAGCGAGCCCTTCTCGCCCTCCGCGCGCATGCGGATGCTCTGCCACAGCGACCGGATCTTGTTGAGCGAAAGCTCCTTCGGCGCAACCGGCGCCGCCGCGGCATCCGGCTCGCGCAGCGGTTCGGAGGCGACGACCGCAACAGGCTCCGTGCGAACGGGTTCCGTGCGCACGGGCTCCGTTCGCACCGGATCCGGCGGCGGTGCGGCCTCGCGGGGCGGCGCTTCCTGACGCGGCGGCGCATCGCGGCGGGGCGTTGCCGGGCCGGGTGAGGCCGGCACCGCGGCGCGCGGCGCGGGCGGTTCGCCCGTTTCCAGCGCGGCGAGCCGCGACGCCAGCGCGTCGAGCGTCGGATCCTCGCCTTGCAGAACGAAGCGCAGCACCGCGCTTTCCAGCTCCAGGCGCGCATTCCCGGAGTTGCGCGCAGAGGCGAGCGCGTCGGCAAGCAGCCGCAGCGCGCGCACCAAGCGCGCCTGCGGCGTCACGGCGGCGCGCTCGCGCGCGATGCGCGCGTCGTCCTCGGCGAGATCGCGCGACAGCAGCTCCGCGTTCACGCGCGCGACGAGCAGATGGCGGAACTCCGCGAGCGTGCTGCGGATCAAGCCGCTCATGTCGGCGCCTGCATCGGACGCTTCGTCGATGATGCGCAGCGCTTGCGCGGCGTCGCCGTCGAGCGTCACGTCGCGCAGCGCGCGCGCGAACGCGCGCCCCGTCTGGCCGAACGCGGCCTCCACCGTGTCGGCGTCGACCGGTCCGGCGCCGGCGAACGACGATACCTGCTCGAGCATCGTGAGCGCGTCGCGCAAGCCGCCGTCGGCGCGGTACGCGATCGCGCCGAGCGCGCCGGCGTCGATCGCGATGCCCTCCGCGGCCGCGATCTCGCGCATCCGCTCGATCATCGTCGGGATCGCGATGCGCCGGAACGCGTAGCGCTGACAGCGCGACAGGATCGTGGGCGGCAGCGCTTCGGGCGCCGTCGTCGCGAGGATGAACACGGCCCAGTCCGGCGGCTCTTCCAGCGTTTTCAGAAACGCGTTGGCGCCCTCTTTGGTGAGCATGTGCGCTTCGTCGATGATGTAGACTTTCTTGCGCATCGCCGCGGGCGCGAACTTCACCGCGTCGCGCAGCGCGCGAATCTCGTCGATGCCGCGGTTCGACGCGGCGTCGATCTCGAGCACGTCGAGCGCGGTGCCGTCGAGGATCGCGACGCAGTTCTCGCACGTGTTGTCCGGCGTCGCCGTCGGCCCGTTGACGCACTCGATGCAGCGCGCGAGAATCTTCGCCGCCGACGTCTTGCCCGAACCGCGCGGGCCGGAGAACAGGTACGCGTGCGCGAGACGGCCGGTCTCCAATGCCGTGGTGAGCGTCTTGACCACCGCGTCCTGACCGACCAGGTCGGCGAACGTCCGGGGCCGCCAGGTTCGGTAGAGCGACACCCCGTTCGTTTCGGGGCGGCGGTCACCCGGAGCCTGTCGCAGAACGGTCGCTCCGGGCCGTCGCAGGAACCCCGCCCGCATTCACGGCGTTTTAAGCAGTACCGGGTAGGGTACCCGAAGTGCACCGGCTACTGACGCCTGTGACGCCCGCTTTCCAAGCGGGGCGTCGCCTGTCGTCCGCCGGCAAGCCGGAGAGGAACGATGGAGACCACGGTCGACCTGCGCGGAGCGCTGCGCGAGAAGTTCGGTTACGAGCAGTTCAACCCGGGCCAGGAAGAGGTGATCGACCGCATCCTGGAGGGTGAGGACACGCTCGCGATCCTCGCGACGGGCGCCGGCAAGTCACTGTGCTATCAGCTCCCCGCGCTCTTGATGGACGGGACCACGATCGTCGTCTCGCCGCTGATCGCGCTGATGAAAGACCAGCTCGACATGCTGTCCGAGCGCGGCGTCACCGCGACCGCAGCGCTC
Organism: Candidatus Elarobacter sp.; assembly: GCA_035943995.1. Lineage (GTDB taxonomy): Bacteria > Vulcanimicrobiota > Vulcanimicrobiia > Vulcanimicrobiales > Vulcanimicrobiaceae > Vulcanimicrobium. Next base: position 5,425 of record DASZBS010000093.1, read on the forward strand.
AACTCGACGTTGTCCGAAGACCAAGAGCTCGCCGCGATGGCGCGCATCGCGTCGGGCCAGCTCAAGATCGTGTTCGTCACGCCGGAGAAGCTGGAAGACGACGCGTTCGTCGCGATCCTGCAAAAGCTCACGATCCCGCTGTTCGTCGTCGACGAAGCGCACTGCATCTCGCAGTGGGGCCACGACTTCCGCCCGGCCTATCTCAACTTGGGCAAAGTCATCGGCCAGCTGCGCAACCCGACGGTGCTCGCGCTGACGGCAACGGCGACGCCCGCGGTGCGCGAAGACATCCTGATCCAGCTCGGCATCCCGAACGTCAAACCGATCGTCAAAGGCTTCGACCGCCCCAATTTACAGTACGTCGTCAAACGCGCCGAAAGCGAAGCCGGGAAGCTGAAACAGCTCAAGGAGCTGTTCGAAAAGGGCGAGCTCGAGCACACCGGCATCGTCTATACCGCGACGATCAAGAACGCGCTCGAAGTGCAAAAATACTTGCAAGACGAGCTCGGCCTTCCGGCGGCAGTCTACCATTCGAAGCTGCAAAAACACGACCGCACCGCCGTGCACGAGCTGTTCATGCAGGAAGCGATCCGCGCCGTCGTCGCGACCAACGCGTTCGGTTTGGGCATCGACAAGCCGAACATCCGCTTCGTCGTGCACTACGATCTGCCGGGCAGCGTCGAAGCGTACACGCAAGAAGCGGGCCGCGCCGGCCGCGACGGCGACCCATCGAAGTGCGTGCTCGTCTACCGCATGAGCGACACGCGCGTGCAGAACTACTTCCTCACGGGCAAGTACCCCGACGTCGAGGAAGTGCAAAAAGTGTTCGGCACGCTGGAGATCTTCGGCGCGCAAGAAGGCGGCGTGAGCCTGACGGATCTGCGCAAGATCACGCAGCTCCCCCTGACGAAGCTCAAAGTGATCATCGCATTGCTGAAAAAGAGCGGCTTCATCGAGAACGCGATGCGCGGGAAGTACGTGCTGACCGACGCGGCGCGCGAGCAGCGCGAGATGGTGCTCAACCTCGCCAACTACGAGACCAAGAAGAAGTACGACCAGTCGAAGCTGGCGATGATGCTGCAGTACGCCGAGACCACCGGCTGCCGCCGCCGCTTCATCCTCAACTACTTCGGCGAGGACTACGACGCGGAGACGTGCGGCGCGTGCGACAACTGCCTGCGGGGCCACCGCGTGCTCACCTCCTCGGGCTACCGGATCGCCGACGTGGTCTACCACGCGAAGTTCGGACAAGGCACGGTCGAGCGCGCCGAGAAGGACCTGGTCACCGTGCTGTTCCCGAACGTCGGCTACAAGACGCTGTTGGCATCGGCCGTCTCGCGGGAACCCGCCGCTCAAAAGATCGCCTGACGTCTCTCACCCACGCACAAGGAGTCACTTGCGACGCGTCCTCGCGCCGTTAACGAGCCTCGCGGCGGTCTGCGCCCTCGCACTCGCCGCGGCCGCCCAAGTGAATCCCCCCGTACCGCCCCCGTCGGGCCCGGTCAACCCGCCCGGCAGCGTCACGACGCCGGTCCCGGGCGGCCCCGCCACGCCCGGCGCCGTCCCGACGGATTCGCCGGCCCCGGGCACGATCACGCCGGAAACGCCCACACCCGTCCCCACCGCCGCGCCGACGCAGCCGCCGATCATCGTCGAGCCGCCGCAGGTGAGCGTCGAGCCGGGCAAGACTACCACGGCCCGCGTGAACAGCTCGCTGGGCACGCTGACGGCGACCGTCGCGGACCCCACGGTCGCAACGGTCATCGTCGACCAGACACAGCGCGTGCTCTACATCAGCGGCCTCAAGGTCGGCACCACCACGGCGACCGTGACCGATTCGCGCAGCGTCACGCGCGACGTCGCGATCCGCGTCGCATACGCCGCGGGCACGGTGGCCGACGAGACGTCGCTGCGCGTCACCGGCAACCCCACCTCGTCCGACTATCTGCGCGAAGCGGTCGCGCTCGCCGCGACCCGGGCGGCAACCGTGCGTTCCGGCGCCTCGATCAACGTGCCGCCCGACACGATCAACGTCCGCGGCAACTTGAAGATCGACAACCGCGCCGAGATCGACGTGCCCGTGCAGATCGCCGGCAACGGCTACCTGCCCGTCAACGGCACGACACACGTGCTCGTCGAGAACACCGCGCTGCCGCCGATCCTTCCCGCGCGCCTGCTGGTGAGCGACTACCCCGAGCGCCTTACCGCCAACGGCGTCCTGTTCACCGCCCGGCTCGACCGCACGCAGGCCCAGCGGTTCCTGTACTATCACTACAACCCCGGCAACGAACCGGCGCGGCGCATCCTGCTCAAGGCACGCAACAGCTCCAACGCGCCGGCCACCGTGCAGATGATCGACGGCAGCGCGGGCCCGGGCACCAACGAGATGGAAGTCGGCCACCTCTCCACCAAACGGTTCCTCGTGCGCGAAGCACGCAACGAAGGCCAGGTGATGACGATCGCACCGGGCGCAACGATGAACCTCGTCGACCACCCGCTCCCGGCCGCAAACGTGATCAGCGCGATCTTGCAGCTGCGCCTGGTGAGCGGCGACCCGCTCGACCTCACGCTCGTCGCGCAAGACGCGCTCGCCCCCACCGACCAATCGATCGACACCGTGCAACTCCTCGCCGGCGGCGCACCTCACGCGCGCGGCGTGTACCCGGTGCCGACGTTCTTCTTCGAGCGCACGTACGATGTCGACGGTGCCGACCTCGACATCCCGATCGGCCAGCTCCCGCTCCCCAACCTGCGCGAAGGCGAAGCATTGAGCGGCGACTACGGCGTCGAGCAATCGATGAACGTCGTCGTCGTCAACATGACGCGCGGCCCGCGCGCCATCGCACTCTACGCGAACCCGCGGGGCGGCCGCGCAACGGGCACATTCCTCATCGACGGCACGCTCGTCCAAGCCCACGCGCTCGCGGCGTTCTCCCGGTTCAAGATCTGGCAAGAGACCATCAATGCGGGGACATTCCGGCGGATCCGCATCGTCACGATGCCCGAAGGTGGCTCTTCGTATCCGTTGCGGTTGACGTTCGCTCAGGATGACGGCAGTGTCGGGCCTGGGGCTCCGGGGTCGCCGATTTACTAGGCCGAAAGGTCGTGGCGCGGCGAGGGCGGCGCACTACTGCGGCGGGGACGCTCCCTCCAGCGCATCGTGCGCTTCCGGTCGCTCGGTGCTCCGTTCGCTCTCGCCATCCTGGCTCCGCGAACTCCGCAACGCCCCGCCGCAGTAGCGCGCCGCCCCCGCCTCCGGCACGATCGGGGCGTACGGCTGGGCACCATGGTGGAGTTGCGCACGCGCGAGATTTGCGTTAGCAGCATCGTGCCCGTGTGGCGTGCCGTGATCGTGATGAGGTGGGTGGCGGACGGTGCTGTGGCGGGGCGTTTCGTAGCGAGCGGAGCCCGGAGGGCGGGAGCGAGCGGAGAACCGAGTGACCGGAAGCGCAGGATGCGCTGGAGGGAGCGTCCCCGTCACAGCACTGTCCGCCACCCACCTGCCACGATCGCTATTTAAGAGCGCGCGATGCGATCGTAGACTGCATGCATCTGCGAAGCAGCGGTGGACCACGCAAACCGCTGGATCATGCGCGTTCGCAGCGCATCGGCGTGTTGTTGCGCCGCATCGCGGTTTGCGAGTAATGCGCGAATCGCTTCGATCCAGGCCGACGTGTCGTCCGGTGCGATGAGCGGGACTGCGTTGTCGGCGACTTCGATCAGCGAGGACGCGTTCGCGGCGATTGCCGGGATGCCGGCGCACATCGCCTCGGCCAGGGCGTAGCCGAAACCTTCGTAGCGGGATGCGATCAGTGCACATGTTGCGCGGGCGTAGAGTTCGTCGAGCTGTTCTCGGTCGACGTAGCCGCGCAGTTCGATGCGATCCGCTACGTTCAGTTCCGCGGCGCGCGCGCGGACGGCGTCGGCGTATGGCGTTGGTGGGCCGACCGAGATGATTCGTAGCGTTGGAAGCGACGGTAACGTCTCGATCAGGATCAGGAGGTTCTTGCGGGCTTCCACCGTGCCGACGACTAGGGCGAACGGGGATGCGTCTGGGCGGCGTTCGATGCGGGCGAAGCGTTCGTCCACGCCAGGGTAGACGACGTCGATCGTTCGCCGGGGTTCGATCAGCTCGCGGTACTCGGTTGCGCTGAAGTTCGAGTCGCAGATGATTGCGGCAGCGTGTTTGTATGCGCGGGCTTGTAGCGTGCCGAAATACGTGCGCGCGTACGAGCTGGTGTGGGCTTGGACTCGGTGCCAGGCTAGGTCGTGGACGGTCACGATCGTCGGTAGCGTGCGGATGACGGGCATCGTGCCCGCGCTTGCGTGCAGGAGCGTTGCGCCGCTGCGGGCTGTTTGCAGCGGGAGCAGTACTTGGTCCCAGAGGACTCTGCGGTCGAAGCGCCAGGGGTTCAGCCATGGGGCGGAAAGTGCGCGTACGTCGACGTGTTCGTTGCGTAGTGCGTGTGCGAGGTCGCGCTGGTAGACGCCGATGCCGGTGGCGGTTCCGACCGCGAGTTGGGTGTCGAGCGCGACGATCACCCGCAGGTGAGGCGCAGCCGTCACGTCGTGCAGCGTTTGAGGGCCGGGCCCGCGAGCGGGTCGTCGACGGGGTCGCGCGCCGGTGCCGTCGTCGTCGCGGCGCGGAGTGCGCGGGCGCGGGCGAGCGCGTCGCGGGCGCGTGCGCAGTCGTGCGTGGCGGCCGCGGTCCAGGCGAGGCCTGCGTAGGCGTCGGCGCTGTTGGGGACGACGTCGGCGGCGTGTGCGTACCACCGCGATGCCGCGGCGGCGTCGCCGTTTGCCAGTGATTGGAAGCCTGCGGCGAGCAGGTAGGTTTCTTCGTTCGGGGCGAGGGCGAGCGCGCGTTCGTACGAGGCTTCGGCTTTGCGCCAGTATGTCGTGCGCTGGGCGGGGTTGCGATAGCCTGCAGCGGCTTGGAGTTGGCCGAGGCGCCACCATGCTTCGCCGCGTACTTCACCCGCGCTCGCGTCGTCTTGGTGCGCGGCGACCAGGAGTGCTTGGTCGGCGAGGGCGCGGTCGGGGTGCGTCGTCGCCAGCGCGTCGATCAGTGCTTGCGCGCGCACGACGTCGCCCGCGTGAATGTACAGTTGCACGGCCGCGCCGCGGTTGCCGTGCGCTTCCGCGATGCGGCCGCGGACGTCCGCGCTCTCGGCGTTGTCCGGCAGCGTTGACGCGAGGCGTTCCGCGGTGGCCAGGTCGCCGTCGTGTACAGCGGCCTCGGCGCGCGCTTGTGCGTTGCCGAGCAGCGGGCGGAACAACGCGGGCACGCGGTCGTGCAGCATGGCCGGCAACGACGGGCGCACGGCCAGGTCGCCGTAGGCCGCGGACGACGCGAGCTGCACCGCGCCGAGCAGCGCGGCGAGAGCGAGCCCAGCCACGACGAGGACCGTTCGGATCACGCTCAACCCCTACAACGAGAACGCCCCGGAACCTCGCGATTCCAGGGCACTCTGTCTGCCGAAGCGGCGGATCGGCCCGTCAGGGCCGAACGCGAGTGTTGGCGCACTTTGCGCCAACACACTAGAACCGGATCGAGAAGTTCAGGTCTTCGCGGTTCTGGTTGAAGTTGTACGTCGGCAGCACGCTGTCGGTGTACTTCTGGTTGCGGAACAGGAAGCCGATCGAGCTCGTCGTCTTGGGGATGTTGTAGATGAGCGTCGCGTCGTACATGTCCTTGCGCTGCGAGATGTTCTCCCCGACCGTCGTTCCGTACGAGCCGCGGTAGGTCTGCGTGTTGTACGCGACGCCCAAGTTGAGGTCGCGCGTGACGGGCACGGTCAGACCGGCCGCGAGCGTCGTGTGGAATTCGTCGACGTAGTTCGGGTAGAACAGGACCGGCGTGTTGCCGGGAAGCGACAGGAAGGCGTTGAGGCCCGCCGCCGAGCTGGCGTCGGGACCGCCCGCCGTCGTGTTGAACGGCACGTAGCTGTAGGCCGTCATGTCGTGGCGGAAGAGGTGCTCGACGGAGCCGGTCAGGTTGACCGCCGCCTTCGTGTTGAGCAGCGGCACGCCGAACTGCAAGCCGCCTTCGACCTTGTCGAACTTCAGCCGCAGATTCGACGCGAAGCCCGGACCGTACGCGAGCTGGCCGAAGCCGTTCGGCACCATCTCTTGGAGATGCTGTCCGAGGAGCCGGCCGTTGATCACGGTGTCGCCCATGCTGATCGGGGCCGTGATGTTGGCGGTGAAGCCCTGCGAGTTGGGAGCGAACGCGCTGAAATACTGCGGGCCGCTGGCCACGAACGGGTTGAACACCGGATAGATGTACGTGAGGGCGGCGTTGTTCTGCGTGCAAGCCGTCCCCGCGCACGCCGGCGTGACCGTGTTGTCGAACGTCCGGTTGATCGCGAGGTTGTTCGCGAAGCCGAAGAACTGCGGGAAGTAGTTGCCGCGCCAGAACTGGAACGTGGACGGCGCCGGGCCGAAGTAGCGCAGCGGGCCGCCGTCGATGAAGTTCGGGCCGACGGCTTGGTACTGCACCGTCGCCGTCGCGGTGTACAGCTTGAGCCGCAGGCCGACGACCAGCGCGCTGTCGGTGATGGCCGGCGTGTTGTAGAAGTCCGGCGTGAACTTGCTGTACGCGCCTTCGCCGAACAGCACCGGGTGCTGCGTGCGGTCGCTGCCCAGCGTGATGAACGTCAGCGGCAGCTGTGCGTCCAGGCCGAACACCGTGTCGCTGACGGCGCCGTAGCCGTTCCCCGCCGCGTTGGCGTTCGGGGCCGACTGGTAGAAGTTGACGCCCTGCGAGTTGCTGATGTCGGCGAAGTCGAAGATGCGGCTGACGGACAGGCCGATCTCGGCGCCCGGCAGGCCTTTGATCTTCTGGTTGATGCGCGCGTTGAAGTGATAGCGCTGGAACTGGTCGTTGTTGTTGTATGTCAGGCGGACGTACGTGATCTGCACGACGCTGCCGACGGGGAGCGGCGCCGTGAACACGACCTGATTGGTCGCGTCGATGTAATACCACGCGCCGCCGCCGATGGGACATGCTCCGCCGGTCGACGTGAGCGCGGCCGACGAGCAGGGCACGCCGTTGACGGCCGAGACGTACACGGTGCCGATGACGGCCTTCGTGCTGAGATAGACCGACGAGATCGGTCCGGCGGCAGCGGTGAACGTGTCGGTGCGCGATGCGCCCGCGGCCGAGTTCGGCGCGCCGGGCTGGAAGTAGCTCGTCTGCGGCCGCGTGACGATGAAGAAATAGTTGTTCTGCGCGAACTCACCGCTGGGGTCGGCGACGCCGGTCAGCGTGTTGATCATCGACTGGTCGAGGCGCGTCCACGAGAACTGGAACTCGGTGAGCCCGTTGAGGATGCCGCCGATCTCGAAGCCCTTCTCGTACGGCTGGACCGGGTTCTCGTAACCGGGGCCCTGCTGCGTGGCGTCGGGCGCGCGGTAGGTGAGGCCCAGGCGCGACGACTTGAGGTTGTCGAGCTGCCCGTCGCGGAAGTACACGTTCGTCAGCGCGCCGATCTTGGCGATGTTCACCACCACGTCGGGCTGGATCGAGTACTTCGCCTGCGGCGTGAACTCGCCGCCGTACTGGTAGTTGATGATGTGGATCGGCAGCGAGACCGTGAGGTTCTCGTTGATCGTGTACGTGAAGTTGATCTTGTCGTCGAACCGGATCAGGTTGCCGGCACCGGCCTGCTCGAGCGGGCTGTTGTTGGCCGGGCTCGTGAGGAACACGTTCACGAACGGGTCGATCGCGGCATGCGCGATCGTCTGCGGCACGCCGTAGCGCTGGCGGTACGAGTTGTTGTCGAGGATCGCGCCGTGCAGCTGGATCGACTGCGCGAACTTCGTGCGCTTGTCGAGCGCGTCGAGCGCGTCTTCGAGATTCGTCACGCGCACGCCGAGCGAGTCGAGCTCGTCCTTGAGCGCGTCGATGAGCTTCTGCAGCTTGTCGAGATCGGCTTTCGAGGCGTAGCCGGGGCCGTTGACTTGAAGCTTCGCGATGACGCGTGCGACGAGCACCGCCATCTCGTAGCGCGTCAGCGGCCGGTCACCTTTGAACTTACCGTCGGGATACCCCTCGACCAAACCGTCGGCCGCGAGCGACTGGATCGCTTGATACGCCCAGTGGTTCGCAGGCACGTCCGAGAACGGCGTCGCCGAGGCGCTCTGACCCAACGCCAAGAGCGAGCCGATTGCAAAGCCCGCTGCGAGGACGAGGGTAGCGAGACGCTTCATCGTTTCCTCCGAGAAAGGGTTGTGACGTGCTGTTCGCTCGCGCGTGCCGCGTCCCCGTCCGGTCGTTCCCCCGAACCGGCGAGAAGAACCCGTCTCGGTGCTACCGCGGCGGGCACGACGACGACGCGCCCGATACGGAACGCATGCCGAGGTCGCTATACCGAAGCGAGCGTCGGGACTCCTGCCCGGATCACGAAGCCTTGAGAAACCGTTCCGCGATGAGGAGCGCCGCGTAGTCGTCGATCGGGCGGTCCGGCAGCAGCATCCCCTGCGGCACCATCCGCCGCCAGCCCCGCGGCGGGTGGTCCCGGAAGAAGCGGGCGCGGGCCAGCAGGCTGGTCTCCCGCTCGTCGACGAGCTCGACCGGGACGCCCAGCTCGCGCACGACGCCCGCCACCACGGCGGCGTTGGTCCCCCGCCCGACGGCCGCCAGCGCGACCGGGGTCGCGGCGAGCACCTCGCGCAGCCGCTCGGCGAGCGACTCGATCGCCACGATCCCCAGCGTGAGCGGCGGCACGTCGAGCCCCGTCACCACGGCGTAGCCGCACTTGCGCGTGCCCGGATCGAGGCCCAGGATCGTCATCGCGGCTCCAGTGAGTAGTCGAGCAGCACCGCGCCGGAGTGCGGATAGAGGTCGAGCCCCGCTTTCGCGATCAGCCGGAAGTGGCCGCGCAGCCGGCTGAGCTGGTTGATCACCTCCTGGACGTTGTTGCTGGGCTGCACGTTGATCGCGAACACGGCGGGGATGCCGCGACTCTCCAGCTCGGCGACGGCAGCCGCCGTCAGGCGCTGGAGGGGCAAGATGAGGCTGTCCGGCGCTTGCCCGCCCTGCACGTCGAGCGACGCGAGGGTCTCGCCGGCCGCCGCGACGCGAACGTCGGCATACGGCTGCAGGCGGAACGAGACGACGTCCCCCTTGAAGAGATTCTGCGCGACGAGCGGCAGGAACAGGACCGGCGAGTCGTCCGGGAACCTTGCGCGATCCGTCGCCAATTGCTCGCGCAGCAGCGCCTGGATCTCCGGATCGGTCGACTTCTTGCGGTAGGGCTTGAGGTCGTACGGCGGCCGGGCAAACTGCCCGTTCGCGGCGCGCACGGTGTTGTCGAAGAAGGCCGAGAGCTGCGCCAGCACGACAGCGTCCGGCAGCGACAGCCGCGTCGTGAGCACGGTGTTGCCGATCGGGTACCCGATCGACACGACGAACTGCGAGTCGCGCGTCTTGTCGAGATCCTTTTGGGTGTTGATCGCCTGCGCTTGGAGGTCGTTGATGCGCGCGTTGATCTGACCGAGCCGGAAGAACGCCGTGCGCACCTGCTGCGAGCCGATCAGCGCGACCGACGTGACCGACAACGCGATCAGCATCCCGGTCGCGACCGCCACGATCGTGGACGTGTACTTGGGCCGCAGGCCGAACAGCGTGAGCCGTTTGCGCCCGACCTGGTGGCCGACGCGGTCGCCGATGTAGGCGATGCCGCCCGCGACGGCGGTGATCGCGACGACGAGCGCGATGCCCGACAGGTTTGCGATCATGCGCGCTGCGCTCCGGCCGCGAGCGTCATGCTAGACGCGCGACGCGCGGCGCAGCAGCGTCGCGCCGATGATGGTGAACAGCAGGTTCGGCGTCCACGCGGCCGGGCCCGCGAGGCCGGTAGCCGAGCCGATGCTGAGAAAGATCGTCGAGATCACGTAGTAGACGAACACGATCGCGACCGCGAGCCCGAAGCCGAGTCCGGTCCCGCCGCCGCGCGCCGGACGGAGCCCGAACGGCACGGCGATGAGCGTGAACACGAACGCGGCGAACGGGCGCGCGAGCTTGCCGGCATACGTCGCGTCGAACGACTTCACTTGCTGCGGCGTGAGCTGTCCGGAATCCAGCCGCTCTTTGATCTCGGCGCGCGAGAGCAGCTCCGGGTCGGTGATCTGCAGCGACTGCTTCGCGATCTGGTTGGGGCGCTCACCGATGTCGATGTCGAGGCCCGACGGCGCGGTCACCTTTTGCTCGTCCCCGTTGACGTCGAAATGATACGTCGTGGCGTTTTCGAAGTGCCACGTCGGCGCGACGTAGCGCGCGCGGTCGGCTACGATGAGATCTTGCAGCGCCGTGTGGGCGTCGTAGCGCAGCAGCGTGACTTTGAGCAGCGTCTGCGTCGGGACGTCGAGCGCCGACGCGATCGTCACCTGCTTGCCGCCGCCGGGTAGCGGGCTCACGGCCTGCAGGCTCGACGACGTCGCGGACGTCGCGTGCTCGATCGCCTGCTGCTTCACGAACGCCGCCTTGTCGTTGGCGAACGGCACGAACATCTCTTGAACCGCGAGCGCGAGCAGCGAGATCACGAAGCCGACGATCAGCAGCGGCGCGACGATGCGCGCGAGCGAGATGCCGCCCGCCTTGAACGCGGTGATCTCACTGTCGCCCGACAGCCGCTGCATCGCGAGCAGCGTGCCGAGCAGCATTGCCATCGGGATCACCAACAGCAGAAACTGCGGCATGTCCCACAGGAAGTACTCGACCGCCGCCCACAGCGGCGCGTGCTCTTCGGTCACGAGCCGCCCGATCGCGAGGATCTGCGTCGCGACGAAGATCAGCGTGAACGCCGAGAGCCCGAACAGAAACGGACCGCCGAGCTCCGCGACGAGATACCGGTCCAGGATCGTCGGCGCCAGCGGCGCGCGCGGTGCCGTGTGGCCCAGCCGCCGTGCGTCGGTCACAGCCGGAAGCTCTCCCCGAGGTAGAACGTGCGCGCGACCGGCGAGTCGAGCACGTCCTGGGCCGTCCCGCTGACCTCGATCTTGCCGTCGTTGAGGATGTAGGCACGGTCGACGATCGCGAGCGTCTCGCGCACCTGGTGGTCGGTGATGAGCACGCCCAGCCCGCGGTCGCGCAGTTGGCGGATCATCGCCTGGATGTCGGCCACCGCGATCGGGTCGATGCCGGTGAAGGGCTCGTCGAGCAGCAAAAAGGCCGGCTCGGTCGCGATCGCGCGCGCGATCTCGACGCGCCGCCGCTCGCCGCCCGAGAGCGAGTCGCCGCGCGCGTCGACGAACTGCGACAGGCCGAACTCCGCGAGCAGCTCCGGCAGCCGGCGCTCGCGCTCGGCGCTCGGCACGCCGTTCATCTCCCAGATCAGCCGCAAGTTGTCGCCGACGGAGAGCTTGCGGAAGATCGAGTTCTCCTGCGCGAGGTAGCCGATCCCGGCCCGCGCGCGCTCGTGCATCGGCGCGCCGGTGATCTCGCGCGCCTGCCCGTCGCGCTCGAGCACGACGGTGCCGCCGTCCGGCCGGATCAGCCCGACGACCATGTAGAACGTCGTCGTCTTGCCCGCGCCGTTGGGGCCGAGCAGCCCGACGACTTCGCCGCGTCGCACCTCGGCGCTCACGCCCTTGACGACGGTGCGGCGCGCGTAGCGCTTGACGAGGTCGCGCATGACGATGCGGTCGCGGTCGCCCGTCATGACCGGCCGCCCGACGTGACGCGCGCGTCGTGCAGCCGCACGTCGCCGTCGAGGTGGTCGCCGGTGAGCTGCGTGCCGTTCGGCCCGGTCACCACGATGTGGCCCTCGCCGTGGAACCGCTCGCCGCGGGCGTCGTACCGGAGGGTGTCGCAGGTCAGGACGGCGCCCTCCGCGGTTCGCGCATGCACACCACCGGTCATAAAGACAGTGTTGTCGCGTTGTTTCACCGTCGCCTTCGGCGCGTCCGCGATCGTGTTCGCACCGGAGCGGTCGACGAAGGTGATGTGCGGCTCCTGGAGCACGGCGCTGCCGTCCGCGGAACCCGCGATGTCGCCTTCGAACGCGAGCGCGCGGATCACGTAGATGCGCCGGCCTTGCTTGCGCCCGGTGAGCACCGACGGGTTCTGCTTGGTGCCGAAGCCGTGAACGTGGACCGGCACGGGCGTCGCCGCCGCCGCCGCGGTGGGCGACGCGGCGGGCGAGCTCGTGGTGGAAACCGGCGCGCCGTGCGGCGCGCAGCCCGCGGCCAGCAGCCCTGCGGCCCACATGGCCGCCGCCGCACTACGCGCGCGCATCGGCGTCCTCCAGCGCGCCGGTGCGCGCGGCCGCCAGCGCCAGCGGCACGACCTGCAGGCCGAGTGCGAAGAAGATGCTGACCGTGTTGATGCTGACGTCGACCAGGAGCGCGAGGAGCGAAGCCGCGAGGCCGAGGCCGAGCGCGCGCGGCAGCGCGGCGGCGCGGCGAGCGTCGCGCAGCACCCTGCGCAGCACGATCGTAAACGATGCGATGAGCGTCACGATGGCCACGATACCGCCGTCGGCTGCGAAGGCTATCGGAAGCGAGTGCGGGTCGAAGGCGACGGCGGTGCGGGTGCCGGGCGCGTCGGGGGGTCGGAGCACGTCGTACGTCTTCGGGAAGGCGAGCGGTCCGACACCCAGCAGCGGGAACCGTTCGAAGGTCGTCAGCCCCGTACGCCACGCGACGGCGCGCGCCTCGGTGTCGCGCGGGTTGTGATGGCGGGCGCCGGCTACGACGTCGAGGCCGAACCCGGCCAGCGCGATGGCGACCGCCGCCGCCAGCAGCACGCGGGCGCGGGTCAGCAGCGCGTACGCGGCCACCCCGCACACGGCCGACAGCGCGCCCCACCGCGAGAAGGTCGCACCCAAGGTGACGACTAGGACCAACGCCGCGGAGGTCGCCAGCCGGTCGCGGCCGCGCGACGCGAACGCCGGCGGCAGCGCGACGCCCAGGCCGATCAGCGTGTAGGCCGCGAGCTCGTTGGGGTTGAGGAACGTCCCGACGGCGCGCCCGTTGTCGTACGCATAGATCGCCACCGGCCGGTGCGCGACGACCATCGCGAGCGCGAGCAGCGACGCGAGCAGCGCGGACCACAAGAACACGCGGATGCATGCGCGCACCGTGGCCGCGTCCGCGTCGCGCGCGAGCGCCAGCCCGCCCGCGCCTTGCGCCGTGACGAGAACCCCGAGCCCGATCCCCGTCAGCGGGTCGAAGCCCGTGATCGCGGCCAGGACCGTCGCGGCGCCGGGCGCGAGAAACGCGAACGTCAGCGCATCGCGGCGCGCGGCGCGCACGGCGGCGGGAACGACCGCGGCGAGCGCCGCGACGGCGACCAGCGCGATCGCGACCGCCGCCCAGCGGGGGATCAGCGGCGGGATCGGCGGCGTCGCCGGGTCGAGCACGACGAGCGTGCCGTAGAGCGGGACGATCGCGAACAGCACGGCGAGCGCGAAGCTCGAGACGCGCGTCACGCGGCACTCGCCAGCGCGGCGACGGCCTGCGCGATCGCGCGCGCGCCGCCCGGCCCGCCCATGCGCTCGCGGCCGACGGCACCCATCCGGACTCGCCTTACGTCGTCGGCGAGCAGCGACGCGACCGCGTCGGCAGCGCGCGCGGGCTCGCCCGGCACGATCAGCAGCGCGTCGCCGAGCAGCCCCATCTGCCGTTTGCGGTACCACGCGTCGCGCGGCGCGTCGTCGAGCTCGAGCGCGACGACGGGCACACCTTCCGCCGCGGCGGCCTCGTTGGCCGTGCCGCTCTGGCCGATCGCGAGCGTCGCGCCGTGCAGCAGCGCGCCCAGCGGACCGGTCCACGCGCGCAACCCGCCGCGCTCGAGCGCCGGCGCGAAGCGGTCCGCGTCGAGGTTCGGCGCGACCGACAGCACCGCGTCGAGCTCCGCGCCGCGCGCGCGCAGCGCCGCGACGACGTCGGCGATGCGCAGCGCGTCGGCGTACGCGCGCTCGCGCGAGCCCGGCAGCAGCGCCAGGCGCACCGGGGCGCGCCAGCCGGCGCGCGCGTCCGTGGCGAGCAGGTCGACGATCACGTTGCCCGGCGCTTCGGCCGGCAGCCCGTGGGCGCGCAGGTCGTCGGCCGTCGCCGCGTCGCGCACGAACACGCGCCGTGCGCCGCGCAGGACGAGCCGCTCGCCGAAGCCGTAGCGCGCGACGTACACGCTCTTCGCGGTTCCCACGTATGCGAGCGGGGCGCGCGCGATGCGCGCGAGCGCGCACGCATATGCGTCGCCGACCGCGACGACGGCGGCGTAGCGCCCCCGCGCCGCGCGCAAGAAGCCGATCTGGCACGCGAACAGCCCGGCGAAGCCCGCGCCGAGGTCGCGCGCGAACGCGCGCACGTTGCCCATCGCGACCAGGCCGCCTGACGGCATCGCGCGCTGCGGCCCGACGTCCGGAAAATCGTCGCCGCCGAGCCGCTCGCCGACGAGCCCGAAGTGCTCGGTGCGCAGCGGCGCGAGCGCGCGCGCTTCCTGCGCGATGCGCGCGGCGATGGCCGCCTCCCCGTGCCCGTTCGTCACGAAGAGAATGGTTCGCGAAGCCATGTCTTACGCGGCCCCCCCGCGCCCGTGCTGCGCGACGGGCGTGTAGAGGCTTGCGCCACACGTGGCGCCTCCGCAGCCGGCACGATCGTGTTCGATCACATGCCTTGCGGTCACGTCAGCGGCTCGAGCGCGAAATCCGTGATGTGCGCGCGACCCGTCGCGTCCTTCGCGAGCTCGGTGCGCGACGCGAACGCGCCGTACGGGCCCGCGTGCACGATCGGCACGCCCGCGACGACCTCGGGCTCGTGCAGCGTGTCGTGGCTGTGGCCGCCCAGGATCAGATCGAGCCGCGGCACGCGTTCCGCGAGCAGGCGGTCGTGCCGCAGGCCCAGGTGCGACAGCGCGATCAGCGTCGTGCCGGGCGGCGTCGTGTCGGCCATCCGCTGCGCGACGGCGAGCGGGTCGAGAAAACGCCAGCCGAAGACGCGCTCGAAGAACGAGCCCTCCGGATACTGCACGACGAGCAGCCCGAAGAAGCGCAGCATCCACGGCGTAGCCTGTCCTGAGCTTGTCGAAGGATCGTCGCGCTTCAGCGTCGCGTCCGCCACGAAGGGTAGCGCGCGGCGCTTCGTGTCGACGAGGTTGGCGCACACGAACGGGTGCCGCATCAGCGCGGCGCGCGCGCGCACGGCACCGAACACGTAGTGGAACTCGCGGTTGCCCATCGCCTGCACGTCGACGTGCGCGGCGTCGAGCTCCGCGACGATCGGCTCGCGGCGATGATACACGGTCTGCGAGCCGCGCAGCGAGTCGCCGCAGTCGACGTACAGCCCCGGCCGCGCGGCGCGCAGCGCGTTGATCGGCGCGGCGACGTGCCGGTGATCGTGGATGTCGCTGGTGTGGTAGATGCGCATGAGTTTAAAGGCGCTCCGCCCCTGGCTCCGCGCCCCCCACACCTTCGGTGTGGGGCCCCCAATCAGCGCGCGCGCTCGCCGTTTCATCGAGGCGCGATTCCCCGAGGGCACGCGCAACAGCTTGGTTGCTTTCTGCCACCGTGTTCAGCACCCAGTCGGCGTTGCGCTGGAGCGCGTCGGGCGGGCCCAGCGCCGCGCGCACGCGCGCGTAGCCGGCGCGCTGCTGCGCGGGATTCTCGAGCAGCGCCACGAGCGCGTCCGCGAGCGCCGCGGGCGTCGCGCCGCCTTGCAGCAATTCAGGCACGACCGGCTCGTCGACCACGAGGTTCGGCAGCGTGACGTACTTGCCGCGGTAGATGCGGCGCGCGATCTTCGCCTGCGCTTCGGACAGCACGTACAGCGCGACCGCCGGCGTTTCGATGAGCGCCGCCTCGAGCACCGCGGTGCCGGACGCGATCGCGGCGGCGTCGGCGGCGCGCAGCGCGGCGCGCGCGTCGCGCACGATCTCCACCGGCAGCGGCGAGCGGAACGAGAGCAGGTGCGCGACGTGCGCGTGCGCGTCGTCGTCGGCTGCGACCAGCGTCGCGCGCACGTCGGGGCGCACCTCGCGAACGCGCGCGAGCGCGTCGAGCAGGCGCGGCGTGTGGCGCGCGATCTCGCCGGCGCGGCTGCCCGGCAGCAGCGCGATCGCACCGCCGTGCGGCGGCGGCGCGGGCCGCGGGTCGCGCGCGGCGACCGTCGACACCAGCGGATGCCCGACGTAGCCGATCGGGAGCCGCAGCGACCGGTAGAACTCCGCCTGGTGGCGGAAGATCGTCAGCGGATCGCACAGCGTCGCGACCGCGCGCGCGCGCTTGGCGCTGTCCAGCCACGCCGACGGCGGCGCATAGTACACGATCGGTTTCGCGAAGCCGAGCGTGCGCAGGATGCGCGCGAGCCGCAGGTTGAACGCGCCGAAGTCGACCAGCACGACGAGGTCCGGCGGATCGCGCCGCAGCGCCCACGCGACGCGCAAGCCGGCGCCGAACGTGCGCGGCAGCCGGCGCAGCGCTTCGAACACGCCCAGCGACGCCCAGCCGCGGTTGCGCTGCACGATGCGCACGCCCGCGCGCTCCAGCCGCACGTCGCCGATCCCCTCCGCGTCGAGCGCGACCCGCGCGCGCAGCGCGCCGGCCAGGTCTGCCGCGAGCAGCTCGCCCGACGCCTCGCCCGTCGAAAAGAAGACGCGCATGGTGGCGGGCGGCGCCGTTATTTGAGGATCCCGCGCTCGGAGCCGGCTTCCAGAAACGCGAGCAGCGTGCGGCCTTCTTCGGTCTTCACCGTCTCGCGCAGCGCGGCGATCGCCTGCGAGACGTTCTTCTCCGAATGGTAGATCGTCTTGTACGCGTCTTTGAGCTCGATGAGCGCTTCGCGCGAGAAGCCCGCGCGCCGCAAACCGACGGCGTTGAGGCCGTACACTTCGGGCGGGTTGCCGTCGCACAGAAAGTACGGCGGCAGATCGCGCCCGAGCTTCGCGTAGCCGCCGACGAACGAGTAGCGGCCGATGCGCACGAACTGGTGCACGCCCGCCATCGCGCCGATCAGCGCGTGGTCCTCGACGACGACGTGGCCCGCGAGCTGCGCGAGGTTCGACATGGTGACGTGGTTGCCGACACGGCAGTTGTGCGCGACGTGCGTGTACGCGAGCAGCAGGCAGTCGTCGCCGACCGACGTGACGCCCCCGGCGCCCGCGCTGCCGCGGTGGATCGACGTGTACTCGCGAATGACCGTGCGCGCGCCGATCGTCGTGTACGAAACTTCGCCTTCCTCGGCCTTGCGGTCTTGCGACGGCGCGCCGATCGTGGCGAAGGGATGGATGATCGTGTCCTCGCCGATCGTCGTGCGCCCGGTGACGACGACGTGTGCGAGCAGGTTGGCCCGCGCGCCGATCGTCACGTGCTCGCCGACGACGCAGTACGGCCCGATGTCGACGGTCTTGCTGAGGTTCGCGTTCGGGTGGACGATCGCGCTGGGATGGATCACAGATGCAGCACCGACGAGTCGTACGCGAAGGCCGAGGGATCGATCGAGATCGAGAACGTCAGCTCCGCGCTGACGACCTTCTTGCCGTCGACGCTCGCCTCGACCGCGACCCAGCCGATGTTGAGCTTTGTTTTTATGACGCGCGCCTCCATGTCGAGCCGGTCGCCCGGGACGACGGGACGGCGGAACTTCGCCTTGTCGATGCCGGCGAGATACGGCACCTTGCGCGCCATGTCGCCGGGCTCGAGGATCGTCGTGCCGCCGAGCTGCGCGAGCGCTTCAATCATGTAGACGCCCGGGAACAGCGGGTTGCCCGGGAAGTGGCCGGTGAACATCGGCTCGTTCGCGGTGACGTTCTTGTAGCCGCGCGCGCGCACCATCGGCTCGAGCTCGGTGATGCGGTCGATCAGCAGCATCGGGTAACGGTGCGGCAAGATCTTCATGATCTCGCGCACGTCGAGGATCGGCAAGGAGAGAGCCTTCCTACCTGGTCGCGGCGACCGCGGCCGATTCGCCGGCCGCGTCGCCGAGCAATTCGCGCACGGCCGTGCAGTGCAGCTTGTGGCCGCTCTTGAACGCGATGACCTCGCACTGCGGGTACGCGCCGATCAGCGCGAAGTCGCCCACGAGATCGAGGATCTTGTGGCGCGCCGGCTCGGTCGGCGATCGCAGCGGCGCGAGCGGTCCCTCGGGGCCGAACACGACGGCGTTCTCGAGCGTGCCGCCCTGCGCGAGCCCGCGCTTCACCAGCGACTCGACCTCGTGCAGAAACCCGAACGTGCGGTTGGGCGCGACCTCGCTGCGATACGTCTCGGGCGTGATCTCGGTCTCGACGTACTGTGTGCCGATCGGCGGCGGATAGTCGACGAGCATCCGCACGCGGAACGACGACGCCGGCGCGACGACGAGCAGCTTGTCGCCATCGCGGAACACCCGCGTCTCGGTGGGGATCCAGCGCACCCGCGCGTCGTGCAGCGTGGCCAACCCGGCCGCTTCGATCGCGTCGGCGAACACCTTCGCGCTGCCGTCCTCGACGGGGATCTCGCCGCCGTCGACCGCGATGAGCGCGTTGTCGACACCGCAGCCGAGCAGTGCCGAGAGCAGGTGCTCGACCGTGGAGACGCGGTGCTCGCCGACGCCGACGACCGTCGCGCGCACGGTGTCGACGACGTAGTCGGCGCGCGCGGGAAACTCGACCGCATCGTTCACCCGGAAGCGGAGGCCGTGGCCGGCGGGGGCGGGGAGGATGCGCACTCGCGCGGGAGCCCCGGTGTGGAGGCCGGCGCCCTCGAACGCGATCGCGCCGCGCAACGTCGTTTGGTACTGCAATGTAGCTCTACTTGGGGTCTTCGACCCGCCTGGGTTCTCGCTTTTCCAAGGCGTCGACCCGAGCGTACAATTTCGGCAGCTTTCGGAGATACGCCTGGAGCCGCACGTGGTCGCGGTGGTTCTGGGCCGGTTGGCCGCTCACGAACGCGCCGTCGGGCACGTCGCCCCACACGTGCGAGGCGCCGCCGATGGTGACCCGGTCGCCGATCGTCGTATGGCCGGGGAACAGCGCCGAACCGGCGATCCGGCCGTAGTCGCCGATCGTCGTCGTCCCCGCCAGCCCGGCGAAGGCGGCGATCGCCGTGTGCTTGCCGATCCGCGCGTTGTGGCCGATCTGGCACAGGTTGTCGATCTTCGTGCCGGTCCCGACCGACGTCACGCCCGTCTGGGCGCGGTCGATGCACGTGTTCGCGCCGATCTCGACGTCGTCGCCGAGCGTGACGATGCCGATCTGCGGGATCTTGACCAGCCGCCCGTCGAGGAACGCCCAGCCGAAGCCGTCGCTGCCGACCACGGCGCCCGCCTGCAGCACGACGCGGTCGCCCGCGACGCACCGGTCCGCCAGGTACGCGCGCGGGTGGAACAGGCACTCGGCCCCGACGACGGCGTCCGCGCCCACGACGACGCCCGGCAGCAGCACGGTGCGGTCGCCGATGCGCGCGCCCGGCCCGATCGCGACGTGCGGCCCGATCCACACGGCCTCGCCGACCTGCGCGCTCGGGTGGACCGCGGCCAGCGGGTGCACGAAGGGCCCCTGCGGGCGCGGCGGCTCGAGCGCGGCGAGCAGGGCCGCGAGCGCGACGCGCGCCGACGGCACGGCCAGGATCGGCTTGGGATAGGTTTCCGCGGGATCGAGCAGCGCCTCGTCGGTCAGCACGGCGGCGGCGCGCGAGCCGAGCGCCGTGCGCAGATAGCGCTCGTCGACCGCGAACGTCAGCGTCGTGGGGCCGGCGTCGTCGACCGCGGTGATCCGCTCGATCGCGACGGTGGGATCGCCGACGACGCGCCCGCCGGTCCGCTCGGCGAGCTCTCCGAGCGTCCCCAGGAGGTTCACGGAGCCGGGGTGCTCTTGTCCTCGATCTTGAGGATCTTCTCGACGTCCGCGGTGATGTCGACGCCCCCGAAGCCGACGTACTGCCGCGTGAAGACGTAGGTCAGGTGCTTGTCGGCGGCGACCTGTTTGGCCGCCGCGGTGACGTCGACGCTCAGCTCGGTCTGCGCCTGCGCGAAGCGCGCCTGCAACTGCGCTCGCGCCTGCGACTTGTCGCGGTCGGACTTGCGCGAGCGCTCGATCGTCGACGCGTCGTTCGCGAGCTGGTTCTGATAGTTCTGGAATTTCGGCCAGTTCTGCGAGATGCGCTGCACGTCGACGAGCCCGATGTCGTTGTTCGACGCGTTGTTGTTGCCGCAGGCTGCGAGCGATGCGAGCGCGGCGGTGGCGGCGAGCGCGCGCAGCGCGATGTTCGTGATCGTCATTCGTGCAGGCTTTCGATGTCCTTGAGAGCGTCCGGCGTGAGATCGACTCCGCCGGCGGGGGCGACGATGTTGGTGAGCACGACCGAGATGCCGCGCTGTTGTGCGATCAAGCGAACCTCGCGATCGATCTGCTCGGTGATCTGCGTGTAGAGATCCTCGCGCTTCTTGCGCAGCGACATGATCTGGGCTTGCGCGCCCTGCTGCGACGCGCTGTCGATGCCGTGCAGCTGGGCGTAGCGCTTGCCCAGATCGGCGCGCGTCTTGTTGAAGTCCGCGATCGTCGTCTTCGCGTCGGCTTGGAAGCGCTTCTGGTAGTCGTTGTGCAACTGCTCGATGCGCGCGCGCAGCGCCGGCGGCAAGTTCGAGTTGACCCGCTGCTGCACTTGGCCGTTCACGACGTTGGTCTTCACCACCGGCCCGCCGAGGTTCGAGACTTGCCGGCTGAGCGACTGTTGGCGCTGCGCGAGCGAGCCCAGCGAACGCTTGCGGATCGCCGCGACCTGCGCGTTGAGATCGCCCTGCACCTGGTCCTTGAGCTGCGCCTGCAGCGCCACGAGCGTCTGCTGATCGCGGTTGCGCGCCGACGCGAGCGCGTCGGCCTCCTTGCGGTCGATCGCGCCGAGCTGCTTCTGCGCGTCTTCGCGCGCGGCGTCGTCGAGCGCCAGCGAGGTGAGCTTCGTGCGCAGCGCGAGCCGCTGCGGCGCGTCCTCGCTCGCCATCTTGAGCGACAGCGCGGACTCCTTGGACTGCAGCTCCTCGGCCTTGGCGCGATAGGTGCGGTCGGCGCGGTCGCCGAGCGCCTTCGACGCGGCGGCAACCTGCGCGGCATCCTGCTTTTGCAGCGTCGAGCGGTACGCGTTGAGATCGCGCTGCGCTTGCACCGCGACGCCGCTCTGCTGCTGGCGCGCCGTCGCGTTGACGGTGCCGGCAATTTGCGCCGCGCTGGGGCCGCCGGCGCCCGCGCCGCGCAGCGCGGCCGCGATCGCCGCGGCCTCTTGCTGCTGGTACTGCTTCTGCTTCTGGTCGACGAGCTTGCGCGTGCGGTCAGCCGCGTCGTTGAGCTCTTTTTGCAGATCGCGCTCGCGCGCGGCGAGGTTGGGATCCGCCGCGGCGACCTGCGGCGCGGTCGCCGTGAGGTCGAACGCCTCGATGCTGCGGTCGTAGCGCGCGAGCTGATCGTAGAGCGGATGCTTCTTCACCAGGTCGTCCATGATGACGTACCCGACGGCCCCTTTGCCGGACGCCCCCGGCGCAGGCTCCGTCGTCGCACCATGCCCGCATCCTGCGAGCAAGAAAAAAGCCAGCGCGCTTACGGAGAGCGTTAAGGCACTCAGGCCAGAAGCCAAGGCGCGCCGGGTTACGCCGACGGCGTAACCCGTCATTTTAATTTGTCGGTGACGTCTTTGGTGATGTCGACGCCGCCGAAGACGATGTTGCCCTTGTCGACGACGAGGATCAGCCCCTTCGCCTTTGCGACGTCCGCGATCGCGGCGCGGGTGTTGTCCACCATCGGCTTGAGCGTTTTGTTCTGCTGGTCGTCGAGCGTCTTGCGATAATCCTTGAGCACGTTGTCGCGGTCGGCGGCCGTCTTCGCGCCCTTGAGCTTGTCGGCCGCGGCTTTGTCCTGCTCTTGCTTGAATTTCAAGAAGTCGTCGGTGACCGATTTGATCTTGGGCGTCTGGTCGATCGCGGACTGGTCGACGTAGCCCACCTTGGACGGCGGCGGCGTGGTGACCGGCGGGACCGGGTCGCCGACGCCCGTCAGCAGGTCTTTGACGCTGTTGGTGATGTCCTGGCCGCCGAACACGACGATGCGCTTGTCGACGACGACCGTGAGGTTCTTCGACGACGCGACCGACGCGATCGCGACTTGCGCGCGCCCGAACAGCGGGCCGAAGAGCTGGCGCTGCTTGTCGGCCATCTTGCTTTGAAACTCGGTCGCGAGCCGCTGCTGCTCGCCCTGCGATGCGCGCTTCGCGCGGCCGACGTACTGCTTCTGCAGCCCGGCGCCGTACGCGTTGAGCTGCCGGTTGGCGGTTTGGAACGCGGGCAGCGCCGAGAGGGCCTGCTGGTCGAGCGAGCCGATGTCGGAGACGTCGTTTGCGCCGCTCGCCGGGGTCGCGAGGATCGCGGCGCCGAGTGCGAAGGCGAGCGCGACCGTGCGGCCGCGCGTGAGCAGTTGGTTCATTCCTAGAAACTCTGTCCGATGCCGAACGAGGTGTGCGTCCCTTGGCTGCCCTTCGCAAAGTCGAGCCGGATCGTGTGGAGACCGAGCTGCGGAACGTCGAACCGGAGTCCGAGACCGACGTCGCTGTGGAAGGTGTAGCGGTTGAGGTCGAAGGTGGTGGTGGTCAGGCCGCTGAGGTCCGTCGTGACGGACTTCCCGCCGCGGATGCGCGTGCCGCCGCTCTCGACGAACCCGACCACCGCGAACTTGCGGTCCTGCGTGAGCGGGATGCGCAGCTCGGCCTGACCGAGCAGGATGTCGGTTCCGTAGAACGGGTCGGAGTAGCCGCGCAGATCCTGGTCCGAGAAGATGAACAGCTTGTTCGTCGGAATCGCGCCCGAAGAGATCCCGGCGCGGCCGTGGAGCCCCAGCGTCGCGTTCTTGGGCATCGGGAAGAACTTCGCGCCGTCGATCGTGATGAGCTGGTAGGTGAAGTCGGATCCGAACGAGTGGCTGCTGAGCTCGTCGCTGAAGGTCAGATTGATCCCGTGCCGCGGGTTGAACACGTCGTCGCGGGAGTCGGCGTGGAAGCCGGCGAGCAGGCTGCGGACGTTGTACGGCCGGGTCGAGCTGATCTGCGCCAGGGACGGCGCGGTGATGCCGACCGCCGAGCTCGGGCTGTTCGGGTCGTTGGGGCTGAACGGTGAGGCGGTCGAGCTCGGCAGCGGATTGATCGTCTGCGCCGTCGGGAACACGAAGCCGCTCGGCAGGTCGGCCGACGCGGCGACCTTCTGGACGTTGAAGCCGCCGCTCACCGAGTAGACGTCGGTGAGCCGCCGGCCGAGCGTCGCGGAGATGCCGGTCGCGCGCGACTTGTACGTGGACACGACCCCGTCCACGAGCTGGGTGTTGGTCACGTCGGTCGGGACGATCGTGACCGGGAGCGGGCCGCCCACCGGGCACGTGGTGCTGGGGGCCGTGGTCGGAGGCGCGGTCGCCGTATCGAGCGGGATGCGCTTGAGACCCTGCACCGTCGCCGGGGTCGTGCAGGCCTGGTACACCGGGTAGAAGTTGGTCTGCTGCTGGGTGAACAGCGTCGCGCCGAAGCTGTACTTCTGCGATTTCTCGGACTTGCCGACGTACGGGATCGTGACCGAGATCTGGGCGTCGCTGACGCGCGAGCCGCGCTCGAGCCGGATCGAGGCGCCGTTCCCGGTGCCGTTGATGTTGTTCTGCTGGTACGACAGCGTGCCGGTCAGACCCTGACCGGTGACGCCCCCGGAGTAGCCGGCACCCAGGGTGGCGGTGCCGGTGCGCTGCTCCTTGACCTGCCAGTTCACCGTGATGAGGCCCGGCCGCTTGGGATCGGGTCCCGGCTTGCCCTGGAAATCGATCTTCTCGAAGAAGCCGAGGTTGTTGAGGCGGTCGTAGTCGCGGCGCAAGCCGCTGTCGGTGACCACCATGCCGGGCCGCAGGCGCAGCTCGCGGCGGATCACGTCGTCGTGAGTGACGGTGTTGCCGGTGATCTCGACCGCGCCGACGCGCAGCACGCTGATCGTGTAGCGCACGTCCGCGGTGCCGGCCTTCTGGTCGACCGACGTCGGATCGACGCCGGCTTCGACGTCGCCGAGCTTGAGGTCGTACTTCTCGTAGAGGGCCTTGAGCGCGTCGTAGTCCTTGTCGCGCTGCGCCTCGGAGTACGGGCTGCCGGGCTTGGTCACGAGCGCCGCCGTGATGACGGTCGGCGGCAGCAGCGGGTCGCCGTCGGGCGGGGGGGTGATGATGATGCCCTTGACCGTCAGCCCTTCCTGGATCTTCAAGGTCAGCACGCCGTCGGGGGCGATGTTGACGTCGGTGACGTGCGAGGGCAGCTGGCCGCCGAAGCCGATCTTGTCGTAGTAGCTGTTCAGCTTGAGCACGTCTTGCTGGTAGGTCTTGATGTTGAAGACCTGGCCGGGCGCCGTGTCCATGAGCGCGAGCAGCGTGTCGGCCGAGACGCTCTTGTTGCCCTCGAAGCGGATCGACGTGACGACCGGGTTCTCGATGACGCGGTACGTCACGGCGACGCCGTCCGGGCGCTGCTTGACGATCGGCGGCGCCTGATCGGCGAAGAACCCGAGGTCCGCGATCGCGCGCAGGTCCTGCTGCACGACGGCGGGGTCGAAAGGATCGCCGACCTTCGTCTTGACGACGGAAAGGATGCGGTCGGTTGGGATGTGCGCGTTTCCGGTGACGGCGACCGACACGACGGTCGGTGCGGGGGCGGCGGCCGGCGCGGAATACGCGGGCGGCATCACGAGACCGAAAAACGCGAGCACGGCGAGCACGGTGCGCGGCGTGCGGCGAAGCCGTTCGAACAAGGGGAAGACGTCCTTCGTACGATGTGGTTGGACCCGGGCGCCGTGGGCGACCGACGGGTTACTAGTGGGGGTGTAACGCGAGACGGACCATGCGCGTTCCCGGTCCCCTGGGTACGACACGCCCCCGTCAGGGCCTTTACGGCACGGCCGGCGGCAGCGTCGTGTCAGTATTTCCGCACGATCGAGAAGGTGAATCCTTTGCGGTTGGAGAGCGGCAGGATGCCCTTGAGCCGCTGCTGCGTGCCGTTGCCGTTGCTGGTGAACGCCGGGTCGCCGTTCTGCTGGAAGTAGTTGAACTGCACCGCCGTCGTCGCGTTGGGGCGCGCGGTGAAGCCGAGCGTCGTGCGCACCGGGCTCGACAGCGTTTGGCCGAAGCTCGCGTAGACGTCGCGATGACCGATCTGCTTGAGCGCGTTGTAGCCGATGCCGCCGCCGTAGTCGACGGTGAGCTCGAAGTCGGTCAGCCCGAAGCGCCCGGTGAAGATGCGCTCGATCGGCCCGAAGATGCGGTGCGTGAACTGGCCGTTGAGCACCGAGAACGCCTCTTGGTTGAAATTGATGACGCCGACCTGGTACGGCGTGACGCCCGGCGGCAGCAGCGGGTTCGATTCGCCGGGCGCGCCGCGCAGCGTCGTGCCGTTCTGCTGCTGCGCGAAGTTCACCGCGCCGAACAGCGACGCGTCGAGGAGCAAGCCGATGATCTGCTCTTGCGAGTACGGCGGGTTGGACGCGTACGTGATCCCGCCGCCGCGGCCCGCGGCGAGCTCGTCGGCGGGACCGCTCACGGTGACGGTGATGTCCGCGCTGCCGACCGCGTTGCGCGTCGGGTCGGGGTCGGGGTTCGTCACGTGCGCGTACGCGCGCAAGTCGACGTACGGCAGCAGCCCGCTGGCGGGATCGAACGTCACCACCGCCTGCTGCACGCGAAACGCGCGGTTGTACGTCGAGAAGATGCCGCCCGGCGTCGCGGTGAGCACCCCGCCGAGCTTCGGTGACGCCAGCGTCCCGGTGAGCGCGAGCGCGCCGGTCGCGCCGACGTCGATGAACGGCGACGACGCTTGTATGCGCACGTTCTTCCCCGCCGTCGCCGTCAGGTCGAACGCGAGGTTGAGCGGCGGCCCGCCGCCGGACGCCGCGCCGCCGCTGCTGCCGCCGCCGGTGCTGCGGTAGATCGACAGGATCGGGATCGACGCGTTGGTGAGCGTGAGCTTGCCGGACAGCACCGGCAGCGGCTGCGCGTTGCGCAGCGACATCGTGCCGTCGATCGTGCCGGTGCCGAACTGCGGCGAGTCGACGCGCGCGCCGTGCGCGGTCAGCGAGATCGCGTAGTTGCTCGTGTGCACTTCGGGGAACGGCAGGTCGAGCTGTCCGCTGCCCTCGAGCGTTCCGCCGCCGACGTTCGCGTGCAGCGCCTGCAGCGCGACGCTCGTGCCCGCGAACGCGAGCATCGCGTTCGCCTTGGTGATCGCGGCGCGGTCGAGCCCGGACACGTACGAGCCGTTCGCGAGCGCGACGTTGCCGATCACGCGCGGCGCGCGCATCGTCCCTTCGATCGCGACGCGGCCGTCGACCGTGCCGCCGAGCTTGGTCTGCGGCCCGGGGACGAACGGCGCGAACGGCGCGAGGTCGACGCCGCCCAGCGCGAGCGTGAACGAGAGCGGTGCCGTGGAGTTAACGCCCAGCGGGTTGAGCGAGAACGGCAGCGAGCCCGCGACGAGCACGGTGCCTTTGGCGAACGTCGCCTGCGCTTCGTTGATCAGCAGCGTCTTGCCGTCGTAGGTGACGTTGCCGAGCACGCGCGGGATCGCAAGCGACGTGTAGCGCGCGTTCGTCAGCTCGAAGCCGGCCGTCGCGCGCGGCTTCGCGATCGTGCCGCCGATGCTCGCCGTGGCTTGGAGCGCGCCGCCGACGTCGTACCGCGGACCTTTCGGGAACAGCGACGCGAGCGCTTTGGCGACGTCGGGCGTCTGGCCGTGGATCGCGAGCGCGAGCGGGTCGGACGTCGCGAAGCCGAACGAGCCGGTCGCGTCGAAGCGCGCGAACCCGAGGTCGAGCACGGTGTTCGAGAGCGCCACGCGCGCGCCGTCGCTGGCGGCGTGGAGATGGCCGTCATGCACCGCGTAGCCGAACAGCAAACCGTTGGCGAGCGACGCGTCGCCGTTCACGGCGAGGCGCGGCCAGCGCCCGGCGACCGAGCCGCGCGCATCGACCTGGCCGAGCACCGGCGCGGTGATGCCGAACGGCGGCAGCCACGTGGCGAGGTCGACGCGCTGCGCCTGCAGGTTCGCGCGGTACGTCGCGCGCGCGAACGCGCGCAACGGGTCGCCCGCCGCGGCGACCATCTCACCGTTCGCGCGCAGCGCGCCGTGCGCACCGCGCACGTTGAGCGCGCCGTCGACGGCGCCGCCGTGCTGCGACCACGTCGCAGCCGTCGCGCCGAACGTGAACCGGCGGTAGCGCAAGCCCGTCACGTCGACGTTACCGGTGGTGCGCGTCGTGCGCCCGTCGTTGGCGAACGCCAGCGCGACGCGCCCGCGCCCGTCGAGCGTCTCGGCTTCGTCGAAGTAGT
The DNA here is from genome assembly GCA_035943995.1 of Candidatus Elarobacter sp. Lineage (GTDB taxonomy): Bacteria > Vulcanimicrobiota > Vulcanimicrobiia > Vulcanimicrobiales > Vulcanimicrobiaceae > Vulcanimicrobium. The sequence continues at coordinate 32,723 of DASZBS010000093.1, forward strand.
CGTTGAAATCCGCGAGGTTCGCGTCGGCGCTGCGCACGTCCACCGCGAACGCGCGGTTCGCGACCGAGAGCGCGGCGCTGACTTGGGCGTGCGTCGAACCGACCGTGACGACGCCGTTCTGCGCCGACAGCGCGCTCGGCGTGATGTCGACGCCGGCGCGCGCGCCGTGAAAGGCGAGGCCGTTGTAGGAGCCTTCCGGGACGGCGACATCGCCGTCGACGCGCGGGCGCGCGCCGCTGCCGCGCACGCGCACGTTCGCCGAGAAGCTGCCTTCGAGGTATTTCACCGGGAGCTTGAGCGCGCCGCGCACTTCGCCGACGTCGCCGATGGGCACGTTCGCCGCGAGATCGTACGCGAGCGCGTTGCGCGCGTTGCCGCCGATGCCGTCCACGCGCCCCGTGAAGTTCCCGTACGTCCGGCCCAGTGCCGCGACGCCCGTGCGGATGTTCGCCGTGCCGGCGGCGAGCGACAGATCGGCGCCGCCGCTGATGGGATAGCCCGACACGACGCCGTCGGTGAGCGTGACGACGCCGTCGAACGACGGGCCGGCGTTGCCGCGCACGTCGGCTTGGCCGAACAGCGCCAGCGTCCCGGCTTGCAGCGGAAGCCCCGCGCCGCGCAGCGCCGCGACCGGTAGCGCGGGCGCGGAGACCAGGAACGCACCGCCGGCATCGGCCGCGACCGCGTGCGCGCCGCCGATCGAACCGTCGGCCGCGACGACGCGCAGCGACGTGCCGTTGTCGACCGCGATCGTTCCGGACACGCCGTCGACAGCCACGCCGCGCACGCTGCCGCCCGCGATGCCGACGCCGGTGGTCTGCACGACGATGTGGTTCTGCGCGAGCGTCGCGCGCACGGGGCCGTGGACCTCGCCGCGCGCCGTCGGATCGGACGTGAACTGCGCGAGCCGCTCGAGCGCGCCGTCGTAGTTGCCGTCGAGCGCGAACAGGCCGTCGGCGTACGCGCCGTTGCCGCTGAACCGTCCGAGCGGCCCGTCGACGGCGATGTCGGCCAGCCGCACGTCGCTCAGCGTCCCTTCGAGCCGCACGCTGCCGTTGCCGATCGCGTAGCTCGCGACGCGCAGGTTGCTGCCGTGCAGCACGCCCGCCAGGCCGAACGAGTCCGGCGTGCCGCCGCCCGCGAGATCGCCGTCGATCGTGCCCGACAGCGGCGGCAGCCCGGGGATGGACGCGCCCGGCAGCGCCGCGGCGTTCTTCACCTGCGCGAGCCGGAAGCCCCGCGCGTGGATCCAGCCGGCGCTTTGCGAGATCGGGCGCTGGAGCTCGAAGCCGCCGGCGAGCGACGAGCCGTCGGCGCGGCCGAACTCGAACGGGCCGAACTCGCCGACGCCTTTCGGGTCGACGGCGAACGTACCGCTGCCGGTCGTCGCGCCGACCGCGCCGATGGTACCGCGCGCGCGGAACGACTCGCGCGGCGGCGCCTCGATCAGCGCGGTCGCGACGACGCCGGCGTCGGGCGCGAGCACGTCGGCGTACGGGATCGACGCCCCCGGCCCGCGCGCGTTCAACGCGAACGTGAAGTCGTTGCCGGCATCGGTGAACAGCGCGCGCCCGCCCAGCAGCACGTCGGCCACGCCGTAGCGCCCGCGCAGTGCGTCCATCGTCACCGCGTTGTCGTAGTAGTCCACGTAGCCGTTCAGGCCGTCGATCGGATACTTGTCGTACGCGATGCGCCCGGAACCGATCCACGTATGGATGAGCGGCTGCGAGAGCTTGGACTCGAGCAGCGTCTGCATGCGCGTCCCCCCGCTCAGCGGCAGGTTCGCGGAGAACGCGAACAGGGCGCGCATGCGGCTCAAGTCGCCGTTCGCGACAAGCGCGATGCGCATCGACGGCGTGCCGAACAGGTCGTAGATCGCGCCGCGGCCGTTCGCGGGGACCCCGGCGAGCGTCGCCGTGATCGCCTTGGTCGCCAGCATGTCGTCGGTGATCACGAAGCGCGCTTCGAGGTCGCGCACCTCGTGCGCGAGCGGGCCGACCGCGATGCGCCCGCCGTGCAAGTCCGCATGCCCGCCGAGCCGGTACGCGAAGTCCATGCCTGCCTTCGGCGCGAGCGCGAAGTACTGCGCGTCGACGTCGTCGAGCACGCCGTCATCGAAGCGGAGCGCCTTCGCGTGGATGAAATAGCCCAGCGCGCCGCGCAGCGGCAGCTCGCGCGCGGTGATGCGGTTGAGCGCGATCCCGCGCTGCACGTCGATCACGGTCCGCTCGGCGAGCGGATAGCGCGTGACCGGCGCGCCCGGCGCGCGGCGCCCGAGCAGCACGCCGTCGACGCGCGCGGTGGTGCGCGCATCGGACTTCACCGACGCGTCGATCGACACGTTCTCGATCGTCTGCACGGCGAGGTCGGGCTGCAGCGGCGCGACGTCGACGAGGCGGATGACGCCGTCGCGAACGCGCGCGGTGAAATAGTACGGCGCGGCGGCCTCGCGCGTCGCCGCCGGCGGCGCGCCGGACGTCCCGCCGGTGCGGTTGAACGTCAGCGTCCCGTCCGCGTGCCGCGTGATCGTGAGCACGGGCCGCTGGATCGCGATCGACGCGAACCCGAAGCGGTGCTGGCCACCGGGGAAGATGTCGCGCAACGCGTAGTCGACGTCGACCCGCTGCGCGTCGAGCACGGGGTCGCCGTTCTTGAGGACGTGGACGTCGAACAGCACCGCGTGGTTCGAGCCCAGCGCCTGCGAGCCGATGCGCACGTCGTAGCCGGTCGTGCTCGACAGCACGGTTTGCAGGGCGGTGCGCGCGATCACGTGCCGGGCGGCGAAGAGCACGACGAGCAGCACCGCCGCCGTCGCGGCGACGACCACCACGCGACGCGACGCTCTCACGCGAAACACCGCTTCCTACGTCCCCGACCTGCCGTCACGGCAAACGTAACGCGGCTTCCTGGCGGACCGTCGCGAAGCTGAGAGTTTTCCCAGGCTTCAACTCCCTTAAAACATCAAGTGAGCCGAAGGCGAACGCGGGGCTCGCTTCGCGAGCCCTAGAGATCGAGGTTGCGAACCGTGCGAGCGTACTCCTGGATGAAGAGCTTGCGCGGCTCGACCTTCTCACCCATCAGGGTGGAAAACATCTTTTCGGCCTCGCCTTGCTCGCCCTCGCCCGCCAGGCTGACCTGTTTGAGCCGGCGCGACTCCGGGTCCATGGTGGTCACAGCGAGCTGCTCGGCGTCCATCTCACCGAGCCCTTTGAACTGCTGAACCGTGTACTCTTTCGGATCGGCGCCGTCGAAGATCGCTTCGAGTTCCGCTTCGTTGAACGCCCACCACTGCTTCTTGCCCTTCTTCACCCCGTAGAGCGGCGGCTGCGCGATGTAGACGTAACCGCGCTCGACCAGCGGCTTCATCTGCCGGAAGAAGAACGTCAGCAGCAGCGTGCGGATATGCGAGCCGTCGACGTCGGCGTCGGTCATGATGATGATCTTGTGATAGCGCAGCTTATCGGCGTTGAACTCCTCGCCGAAGCCGGTGCCGAACGCGGTGATCATCGTGCGAATCTCTTCGTTCGAGAGCATCTTGTCGAGCCGCGCCTTCTCGACGTTGAGGATCTTGCCGCGCAGCGGCAGGATCGCTTGCGTGTTCGGGTCGCGGCCGCCCTTGGCCGTACCGCCGGCGGAGTCGCCCTCGACGAGGAAGAGCTCCGACAGCGCGGGGTCCTGCGTCTTGCAGTCCACGAGCTTGCCCGGAAGACCGCTGCCCTCGAGCACGTTCTTGCGGCGGGTGAGGTCGCGCGCTTTCTTCGCGGCCTCTCTCGCGCGCGCGGCCTGCATGCACTTGTCGACGATCGCGCGCCCGAACTTCGGGTTCTCTTCGAGGAAGAACTCGAGCCGTTCGGTGACCAGCCCGTTGACGAGCGGGCGCATCTTGGCGTTGCCGAGCTTGGTCTTGGTCTGGCCTTCGAACTGCGGTTCTTGCAGCTTCACCGAGACGATCGCGGTGAGCCCTTCCATGCAGTCGTCGGTCGACAGGTTGGGGTCGGCCTCTTTGAGCATGCCGCGCTTGCGCGCGTACTCGTTGACCTTGCCGGAGACGGCGGTGCGGAAGCCCGTGAGGTGCATCCCGCCTTCGATGGTGTTGATGTTGTTGGCGTACGAGTAGACGACTTCGTTGTAGCCGTCCTGCCACTGGAACGCGCACTCGACGACGATGTCGTCGCGCTCGCCGTTGGTGGAGATCACCGGCGTGAGCGCGTCCTTGTTCTCGTTGAGCCACTCCACGAACGAGACGATGCCGCCTTCGTACATGTACGTCTTGTCGCGCGGCCCCTCGTCGGGGCGTTCGTCGCGCAGCGTGATCGACAGCCCGCGGTTGAGGAACGCGAGCTCGCGCAGCCGCGCCTCGAGGATCTTCCACGAGTACTCGAGCGTCTCGAACACCTCGGGGTCGGGCTTGAACCACTGGTGCGTGCCGGTGCCTTCGGCGCGCGCGACCTTGCGCAGCTTCTGCGTGGTGATGCCGCGCTCGAACTTGATCTCGTACAGCCAGCCGTCGCGCTTCACGCGGGTGGTCATGCGCTCCGACAGCGCGTTGACGACCGAGATGCCCACGCCGTGCAGGCCGCCCGACACCTTGTACCCGCCCTTGCCGAACTTTCCGCCGGCGTGCAGGATGGTCATCGCGACCTCGACCGCCGGCAGCTTCTCCTCGGCGTGCATGTCGATCGGGATCCCGCGCCCGTCGTCCTCAACGCTCACCGAGCCGTCCTTGTACAGGATGACCGCGATGTTGTGCGCGGAGCCCGCCAGCGCTTCGTCGACGGAGTTGTCGACGGCCTCGTAGACCAGTTGGTGGAGCCCGCGCTCGGCGGTGTTGCCGATGTACATGCCGGGGCGCTTGCGAACCGCCTCGAGTCCTTTGAGGACCTCGATCTGGTCGCCGGTATAGTCGTTCACGAACCGAAGGCTTCGCCGTAAGGCGCGAATATTACTAGTGCTCCGATAGGACGCCGGTGCTGGCACGATTCCGGTAGTTCGACCGCGCCGGTGCTTCGCGACCGGCGTGTAGGGGCGAGCGCGCTACCGCGCGCCTGACGCAGCCGGCTCGATCGTGCTCGAACCCGTTGCCTATCGCTGCGGACGTTCGTCCGTCTCGATGAGACGGACGAACTCGTAGAGCTCGCCCAGCGCATTTTTGCGTACCGCGGAGTCCATCTCCAGCCGGTTCGGATCGATGCGCGTCTCCAGCAGGACGAAGGAGCTCGCGAGCTTGCGCAAGCGCACGCGGTCGAGCGGCTGGCGCAGCTTGTGGAGCTTGTTCGCGCGCCACAGCTCGTCCCACCATGACCGCAGCAGCCGGCGGCGGATCGCGTCGTACGCTTCGGGGCTGAGCCCGCCGACGGCCGCGAGCACCTCGTCCGAGCCGAGCCACGGCGCTTCGAACAGCAGCCGCTCGCAGGCGTAGCGGCGGCGGCGCTCGTCGTCGTCGCGACAGGGCCGGCACATCGGCGTGCCGGCGTCGACCGGAGCGTCGCACAGCGCGCAGAACGCGCCGCCCTTCGCCCGGTGCGCGCCGCGCGTTCGTTCCACGGCACGGCGCAACCGGGCCAGCGCGTCGTCGAGCGTCTTCGCGGGCGGCTCGGCGGCCACGTCGCCGGTCGCCCGGCGCGGCCCGCCGGGTCCGTCGCGCACGGGGACCGACCGGCGCAGCTTGCCGACGCGAAAGCGCAGCCGCGTGACGTCGCGCGCCTCGGGGAGCGCGCGCAGCCCGCGCATGATCTCGGGCTCCAGGAACGCGAGCTGGT
>DASZBS010000094.1:0-24271 GCA_035943995.1 Candidatus Elarobacter sp.
TTATGCAGCCGAATCTCGCGATTCACCATGTGTGCGGTCTGGACGAGCTTCGGCTTGCCCCGCTCTCATCGGCGAACCGGGTCGTCACGATCCCGGCGACCTTGGTTGAGCCACATGTCGTGGAGGTGTGCGGGGCACGGCTGCGCGTCCGGGACGATTTCGATCCGGCGCAGCGGGGCGCGGTGACGCTATGCGTGCGACCGCATTCGGTGCGGTTTGCCGCGGCCGGCGACGACGCGGTGGGGTATCAAGAGAACGGTCACAATCGCCTCTCGGGCACGGTGCTGCGCCAAGTGTACCTCGGCGACTCGCGCGACTACCTCATTGATCTCGGTCCGACGCAAATTCGCGGTTGGACACCGCCGATAGAAGACCGGAGCGTCGGCAGCACGATCCATCTCGACATCGCCATCGAAGACTGCCGGATCGTGCCTGGGACTGACGCACGGCTTTAGCGATGTACCTGGTCATCAAGCTGGCGGCTAACGACATGGAGATCGAGCAATCTCTGCGTTTCGATTCAGTGACGTCTGCCGAGGCTGCGCTAGCGGCTCTGCGCGAAGGTACCGATGAGGTGGTTACGCTCGAGAGCGACATCGGCCATTCACTTACGTTTCTGCGAAGCGCATTCGTCCGTTCTGAGCTTGTGAGCGAGGCGCCTCCACGCCGGGACAGCGCCGCGCTCATCAGCCTCAGCGATCTCATAGGACGGCTGGGACGCCCGATCTATGATGGCCAAAACACCTTTGGTTACACCGTCGGAGGGCCTCCGTATACGGTCACGCTTTCAAACGAGCACGACCGAGTCGTGGTTTGGGACTGCGCAGGTTCAAGCCCCAACCGGTGCATGGCAGAGTGTTTTTCCGACAGCGAGTGCCGATACTGGCCGTGCGCACTGCACCGCGGCGGTTAACCGCCTCCGGTCGAATTGCACCAACCTTGTCTCATTTGGTAGAGCCTGCCGGTTTTCTCGATTCCCCAGTGATAGTAGCTTGCCCTCAAAACGCTCGGCCTCGACGGAGGATAGACATCACTGATTTGGAGGCCGAAGAAGTCGTACGGAAACGCCCAGGTGTTCGTGCCGGGTGCTCGCCGGACTGCCGGCGGTCAAGAGTTTCCCTAGAACCGGTCCCAAATGGTCATCGGCGGCTTTTTCGCTGCCCCAAGGGAGTAGCGTACGTGCAGGCCCTTGAGATCAAATCGCTGCTTTGATACCTGCTCGATGGCATTATTGCCCACCGTAACGCTTAAGATATCGTCGCTCAGCCATTTCATCTTTGGCCAAGCCCGGCGTTCTGAAGTACTTGGCTCATAGCGAAAAACGACTTCTCGACTCTTCTGGGTGCCTCGGGAACGCGTAATCGCGACGACAATGTATCCATAACTCATCCCCGCAAACGGTCCCCAACCGCAATCCCAAACCGAGCGGCAGCCGAGTCCCCCTTTGCATTGGAAACGGACGCTAGATCCGAGATGCTACACGCAGAAGAGAACATGCTGCTGTCGCTAGGCTCCCCCTGCGGGTCCCACCGCACCGCCGCCGCGAGTCTAAAGGATGCATCAGCTAGAACTAATAGCAGCACGGCCGCTATGGTGTGTACGCAGACGGCGCCGACAAAGCGTTGCGTACGTTCACGCCAACCGAGCCCAGCCCTCGCTACGGCTTTCGCCGCGAGTGCCGTACTGAAGAGCAGGTAGCAAGCTACGCCGGTGAGCATCGCATACCAAGCCGCCGACGGTGAGATCAGGCCAAGAAGATACACGCCGCAAATCAAGCTAAGGGCGGCTCCTGCGAAGACCAACAGCGACTTTTTTTTGCTGGTGGCAGACACTGGACTTGCACTCGACGTCATATCGCGTGCGGAGCCGCATTCTCGCCTGCTGTGCGGTGGGCCTCGACGGCGCCATAAGCCGTAAACGGAAACGCCGGCGCTCGACCGGGATCGGTCGGAGCGCCGGCGCTATTTCCCGACCCGAGAGGACCTGGGCCGTTTAGACGTACACGTACGCCTTCTTGTAGTAGGTTTCGAAGACGATGCTTCGGCCGCACGAATAGCATTGCGTGGTGCGACCGTCGTCCGACATCTCCATGATGTTGGTCACGCCGAGCATCGTGTCGCGCATCAGCTCACGGCTGTGAATTTGCCGCGCGACTGCGTAGTACACCACGTCCAGCGCGCTCGGCGTTCTGCCGCAGCTGCATTGCTCGTGACCGGGTCTCGGAATCACCAGGAAGCTCGGGATGGACCCGAGCGGAACGCCGAACAATCCCTCGATGTAGCGCAGCTCCGCGTCCGGCGTTTCGATCGCGCGCGCATCGTTGCGTACCAGATTTCCGACGCGCTCCATCTCCGCGTCGCTGAGGATCGCTTTCTGCGTGAACCCGGCGCGCCTCAAATAGCGCTTCACCTCGTCGAGCGAACGCCAATCGGAAAGTTCGCGCTCCAGCTGCTGGACAGCGTGTTCAATGATCATATTTACCCCTCACCCGTCACCCGTCATACCTGGAAGACGGACCCAGCCTGTTCGCGGACCACCATGCCGGCCCTTGGGGATAACCCGAGAAGCGATACGCACCTCAGTTCGCCGACCGCATGCTCGGCCTTTCTGGTTCGGACGGCTTGTCACGCGAGATTGATTTCAGCTCGCGCACGGCGGCATGGTGTGGTGACGGCAGCCAAGGATTCGCGGTTGCGGGATCGGAAGGCTCGCCCGGATTTATGCAGCCGAATCTCGCGATTCACCATGTGTGCGGTCTGGACGAGCTTCGGCTTGCCCCGCTCTCATCGGCGGACCGGGTCGTCTCGATTCTCGATCCGTGGGCACCGGAGCCGGACGAGCTGCGTTGCATCGACGCGCCGGTGCTGGTGTTGCGGTTCGATGACTCCAACGATGCGCGCCACGCTACCGCTCCGCGAGCAGCGCACATCAGGGAGCTGCTCGCATTCGATGCCGGCGCACATGAGGGCGAACGCCTCGTCGTTCACTGCACGGCAGGGATCTCTCGCTCGACGGGCGCGCTCGCAGTTCTCCTGGCAGCGCGACACCCCGAGCTCGACGACGAGATTTTCGCAGCGATTCGAACGATACGGCCGATTGCGTGGCCGAATTCGCTCGTGGTGTCGCTCGGTGACGAGCTGCTCGGTCGGCGCGGAGCGCTGATCTCGGCGCTTCACCGCCACTACGAAGTGCAAAGGCGGGCCGAGACGGAAACTCAGCGCGCCGTACGAAGTGCTGCTCATGGCTGAACCGATCGTGCCCGTGCTGAGCTCCTCGGTCATGGGGCCGCTGGGCGTGAAGCACTTGCCTCGCCTGTGGCTGAAGATCTTGCTGCACGCCTGTGGACGCCTCCCCGACGGCTACCGTCACGGCGTGGGCGGCTTCGACGAGTTTCTCACCACCACGCTCGGGATCGACCGCGATGCGTTCGTGAGCTACATCGAGACCGCGAAGCCGGATTACCTCACGCTCGAAGCGTGGGTCCGCGCGAACGCCACGGCACTCACACCCGAAGCCGTCGCAAAGGTGAACGAAGGCGTCTCCGCCACCGACATTCCGGACGCAATGTACGGCGACCGCAGCGCCCGCTTGGGGTTCGCGGATCCCGCGTACAAGAGGGCGGTCGCGCTCAACGATCTCGACGATTGGCTGGCGATGCACGAAACGTTGACCATGTGATATCGAATCAAAAACAAAACTGAAGGTCACGCCGAGCTCACCTGCCGTCGCTCGGACGTCCTGTTACCGCGCTGTAACCGGCGAATGTGATACTCGTCCTGGCGGCGCCGGTTAGCTCCGGCGGTGTTTCGCCAGAGGACGGAACAGCATGACAAATTTCGCACGCGCAGCCTCGTTCGCCGCGTTGGCCGGGATGGCGGCCATGATCGTATCGGCACCGGATCTAGCGAGCGGGCAAGTACCGCCGATCATCATTCCAGTGCAGATCCCCACGCCAACGGCGGCGCCCACGCCACAGGTCACGCCGCCGCCGAGCTTCACGGGCACGCCGCGGCCGACACGGTACAAGCTTCAGCCTAGAGGAGCCGTGTATATTCTCGCCGCGGCTCCGGACGTCAAGACCGCAACGGCGTTGACGATCGAAGTCGGCATAAGACTCGCGCCGAAGCTGGCAGACATTACCGGTATGCAAGAAGGGCTCAAGCCCAAGGACAATCCGAACGACCCGGCGGGCGACTTTGAATTTCCGATGCTCATTCCCGAACCGTCATGGAATCTCGACGATCTGGCGCAACAATGCGACAAGGACCCGCAAACGAGGGGCGCCATCATCGTCGGTCCGCTCGAGAGCGATGTCGGCACATCAAACGTTTTCATCTTTGCGAATGGCTATCAGCGCCTTTCATCCGCAGCATTTCTGGTGAAGTGCGCGCCACCGCCACTGCCCACGGCGACGCCATCTCCGACATCCTCGCCTACACCGGCGCCACGGCCGCGGGTCCGCGGGCGCATGATCACAATCGTCAACGTCAATCTGGGATCGCCGACGCCAACACCTGCTCCCGTCCCCAAGCCGCCGGATCGCGTCTTGAGCATCGGTTGGTACAGCCCTGATTTCGTGCAAGGTCATGCGCACCAAGCCGGAATACCGCTGCTTCCCCTTGCGGCGCTGGCCGTCGTCATCTTCGGGCATACGACGCAGACCCAATATCCGTCCTACATTTCGACCGCGAAGGATCCGACGAATTCGACGGTGACCACCAACAACGGCGGTACGTCGAGCACGGTGAACGGTACCACGGGCGGGACGACGACGGGCGGGTCGACGAGCACGACCGTTACAACGGGTCCAACCGGCCCCACGACCACTACGACGACGGGCACCACGACCGGCGGGACGACAGGCACCTCGACCACGACGACGACCGGTGCACCGGTTACCAATACCGCTACGACCGTGGGCACCGGCGGGGGACAAACCGTGTTCAACTCCGCGCAGCGCACGACGAGCGACGCCGCGACCGCATCAACGCTCGGGCAGCTCTTCTCCGTCGGCGGAAACTACGCCAACGTCATCTTCCCGAGTAGCGTGGATTCGACGATGCTCAAACGATCCGCGGCACGCTTAGCAAATGACCTCGCCGATCGTTTGAAAGAAGCATGCGGAAACGGCCCGAAGCACGACGGCGCCCCGTACGTCCTAATCTCCGGTAAGAAGGCTTGCAGCGACGTCCTAGGCGTGCAATTCGTCGATCGGGAAAAATAGCGAGTCATGGTCGTCGAGCGAGGCCCAGTATGGCGTGGTGCGGCGCCCTTACTTGCCGGTCTCTCGCCGCGCCGTCCATGCGGAACGATGCTCGACGAGCCCGAATTCGAACGTCAGGCGGGCGAGCCGCCACGGCCGGCCTACATACTGGCGCGCTTGGGCCTGCGCCGGGTTGGAGACGGGCGGCAACTCGACGGCGTGCGCTTTCAAGAACGGCGTCACCCACGGGGCGTCGAGTTGTGATGTCCAGTTGAATCGTACGCGCCGGGAAACCGACCACCCATCCGCGTCGCGGACCGATGGGCCGCTCCATGCGATCTTCGTGGTACGCAAGTGCGAGAAGCAGAGAAACGGCCAGTCCTCGACGTTGTTGCCGAGATCGTTTCGCTCGTACAAATAACGCGAGCCCTCATGCGTGAGGGTGTAGTGCATCCCGTCGGGCAGGGCCCGGCGCTCCACGAGGCCGAGCCGCGCGAGCTCGTCGAGCACACTCTTCACGTCTGCCGCTTGTCCGTGCTGTACGTCCGCGCGCACGACCGCCACCCACCCGGACTGGAACGGTCCCGTTCGGTGCGCGACGTCCGCATTGTAGTCCGGGTAATACCCCCGCGACGGGCGCCCGGCCGGATACCACCCCAGCGGTACGCATTCGTGCGGCTGACGATCGAGCCGCTCGGCGAGTTGCGCAAGGACCGACTGCGGCTCCGCTTGTTGCGCGGCGTGCGCGCGCGCCTCGAAATACCAAACTTTCGCGGCCAAGACGAGTGCTAGCAGCGCGATCGTCCCCTCGAGTCCCCACCTCCGGAGACCCGCGCCGGCGCCGCCCTTCATACCGGCGATGATGCGCGATCAGTTCCGCCCGCGTCAAGTCGCTGCGGGCCGCCACCAGGCAACCGTCGCTCGATCGAAACCCTTCATACGGGACATGCCCATGCCAGATGATGCGGTCGCCGTTGCCCGCGCGAGTTACGACGCGTATGTCAAAAAGGACCGAGCGGCGATCGAGGCCTTGATCGCCGACGATTTCCACTTCACCAGCCCGCTCGACAACCGGCTGGACCGCAAGACCTACTTCGCACGCTGCTGGCCGAACAGCGAGTCGACCGAGGGCTTCGAATTCATTTACCTCGTTCCCGACGGTGAGCGGGTGTTCGTCACCTATGAGGGGCGCGCCGGCGGACGGCGCTTCCGAAACACCGAGGTGCTCACCGTCAAGAACGGCCAGATCACCGACGTCGAGGTCTATTTCGGCTGGACGATCCCGCATGAGGCCGCGCCGGGCGGCTTCGTCGACGGAGCGCCCTAAGCCGATCCTGCGGCGCCATGATTGATTTCCAAGCCGGCCTTCTCATCGCGCTGCTGGCGCTTGCCGTTCCGCTCGTTGCCCTGGCGAAGCGCCTCAACGTTTCCTATCCGATCGCCTTGGTGATCGGTGGGCTCGTCCTCGGGTTCGTACCGGGGCTGCCGAAAATTCAGCTCGACCCGACCTGGGTGCTGCTGATCTTTCTGCCGCCGCTTCTTTATTGGGAAGCAATCACCGCGCCCACCGACATCATGTGGGATAACCGAGGCCAGATCGCGGCGCTCGCGTTCGGACTCGTCGTCGTGACGACGGTTGCGGTCGCGATCCTCGCGCACGCGATCGTCCCCGGGATGTCATGGGGCGCGGCGTTCGTTCTCGGCGCCATCATCTCGCCGACGGACGAGCTGGCGGCGGTCCCCGTCCTCGAGCGTTTTCGGCTGCCGCGCCACGTCATCGCGATCGTCGACGGCGAAAGCTTGCTCAACGACGCGGCGTCGCTCGTCATCTACGCGACGGCGCTGGCGGTCGTGACGACGGGGCAGTTCGGTGCGGCGAGTACCGCGATGCACTTTGCGATCGCCGTCGTCGGTTCGGTCGTGCTCGGTCTTGCGGCCGGCTGGTTAGCCGTCGCGATGTGGCGCCGGATCAAGGATCCGGAGTTGCAAGGCGCGATCTCGCTCGTTCTCCCGTTCCTCGCCTATTTTCCCGCGCAGTATTTCCAGCTGTCCGGGGTCTTGGCCGTGGTGACTGCCGGGGTCTACGCGAGCCGCATGGCACCGCGCGTGCTGACGCCGGAAAGCCGCCGACAAACGACCGGCTTCTGGAACACGCTGGTGTTCGTGGCGAACGCCGTGCTGTTCTTGGTCGTCGGCTTGCAGCTGCACGACGTCGCCGCGAATGCCTTTGCCAATTATTCCTGGCAATTCGTTCTCGGCGTCGCAGTCGCCGCGAACGCGCTCGTGTTGATCGTTCGCTTCGCCTTCGTCATCGCGGCGGAATATCTGCCGATCGCCGCGCCTCCCGACCATGCCGCGCCCGACTGGAGAAACGCGCTCGTCGTCGCGTGGTCCGGGCTACGCGGTGCGATCTCACTAGCAGCGGCGCTTGCCATCCCGTTCGCACTCCCGAGCGGCGCCCGGTTTCCCCATCGCGACCTGATCGTCTTCGTCACGTTCACCGTCATCCTCGTCACGCTCGTCGGCGGCGGCCTCAGCTTGCCCGCCGTCGTTCGAGTATTGCATATTCGAAGCGGGAACGAGGAAGACGACGAGACGCGAGATGCGCTGCTCCAGACGTACGAAGCGGCGCTGAACCGCATCGCCGAGCTGGAGCACGAAGGCCGGCTCGACGCCGCGCACGCTCAAACGATGCGGCAGAGCTTCGAGCACCGGCGTGAGGTGCAGCAAAAAGCGAAGCCGGACCGCATCGCGCACCTCGATCAATTCTTCGATGCCGAACGGGACGTGATCGCCGTACAGCGCGATGTGCTGCTGGCCTTGCGCGACAGCGGTGATATCGACAACGTCGTATTCCGCCGGTTGCAGTCGCAGCTCGACACGCACGGTCAAACCGGCGTCGCGACTTGATCAATCCGCCGGCCGGCTCGCAGGGTCGAAGGTGACGCCGGTCAGCCGTTCGGCGATCTCCCATAAGCGTGCCGCGGCAACGACGTCCAGCGCCGCCGCTGGAGGCGTCGTCAGAGCGGTCGCTCCTCGAATGCCACCAAAGCCGCCGGGGCCATAATACGCCCCGCCTCGCGCGTCGGGCGAGGTCGCAGCAAAGAGCGTCGGCAGCGCGCCCTTCGCCGGCGACTGCATGATGACGGGGCCGAGCAGGCGACTGATCCGCGACACGACGCTGCTGCGGCCCGTGCCGTTCGGGATCAATTCCGTGAGAGCGAGCCCGGGATGCGCCGCGATGCTCGTGACGCCCCAGCCATTCATCCGGCTTCGCCGTTCGAGTTCGAACGCGAACAATAAATCGGCCAGCTTTGACTGGTTGTAGGCTATCAGCGGGCGATAGCGGCGCTCGGACTGTACGTCGTCGAAGTCGATTTTCCCATGGTTCGCACCGAGGCTGCTGAGCGTGACGACGCGCGGCTTGGTTCCCCGCCGCAATTGCGGCAACAGATGGGCCGTCAATGCGAAGTGGCCGAGGAAGTTCGTTCCGAACTGCAGCTCAAAGCCATCGGCGGTGACCTTTCGGTTCGGCGGCGTCATGACGCCGGCATTGTTGACGAGCAGGTCCACACGCTCGTCCCGCATGCGGGTTCCGAATGCTTCGACTGATTCGAGGCTCGCCAGATCGAGCATCTCGAATCGAATGTCGGCGTGGCTCGTACCCGCGCGAATCTTCGCAACGGAAGCGGCACCCTTATCGGCGTCGCGGCCGGCGAGGATAACCCGCGCGCCGGCGCGCGCCAATTCCCGCGCTGTCTCATAGCCCAAGCCGCCGGTACCCGTGACGATCGCGAGCCGGCCGCGCTGGGCTGGAATGTTGGCTGCGGTCCATGCCATGACGAAAGCCCCTTGCTGAATTTTACACTAAGTGCTAAAATGGACTATATTACACCGAGTGCAAAATTGCAACACCTGATTTGAACGAGTCCGAACAGCCTAAAGACTCCCCGCGCCAACGGAAGCGTCGGGAGACGTTCGCGCGGATCACCGAAACCGGGCTGCGCCTCTTCTTGACCGACGGTTACGAGGCAACAACGCTCGATGCGATCGCGGCTGCCGCCGGGATCTCGCGACGCAATTTCTTCTATTATTTCAAATCCAAAGAAGAGATCTTGCTGGCCTTCCAGAGTGGCTCGAGCGACGCGTTCCGGGATGCACTGCTCAAACAATCGCCCCGGCAAAGGCCGCTCGACGCCGTCCACAACGCGCTCGTCAAGGTCGTCTCTCGGTTCGCTTCCGACGAGTTTCTGGCGATCGATCGGCTCATGCGCTCGACCGAAACTCTGCGCACGAGAAAAAGCGCGGTGTACGAGCGCCAGGAAGAAGCGTTGTTCTCCGCGTTATGCGAGCTCTGGCACGAGCCACGTCGGCGTGCCGCATTACGTCTGGTCGCGATGGCCTCGATCGGTGCGCTGCGCCTTGCGATCGAAGCGTGGCATGCCGACGGCGGCCAACGACCAATCGCTACCTATCTCAACAAGAGCTTCGCTGCGTTGAAAGCCGAGATCTGACGACTCGAAGATCCGGCCATCGTCAATCGCCTCTTTCCGCCACACCGTCGTTCGCCGGGGGATCGGGCAGCGCTTCGGCTTTGCCCGTCGCGAGAAACGTTACGACGTCCCATGCGTTGTGGATGCCGATGAAAACCAACAGCATCACGGCTGCCGCGGGTGCGAAGAGCGCTTGCGCGGCGGCCCCGTGCATCGCGATCGCGCCGACGACGAGCGCCGCGTATGCGACGGCCGGCAGGATGACGTGCCACGTCCAATCCTCCACGTCGGGTCGATACGATTCTAACTTCGACGTCTGTATCGCTATGCGCGCGGCGTAGACCAATCCGCCGGCGCCGACGAGCCCGAGGACGATCGCAATCGGAACCAACGACCGGAACGGCACCGCCATGAGCGCGGACGTGAAGAGCGCGCTGCCGAAGTGCACGACCGTCGGCGTGGTGAACGTCGCCATGCCGGCGTCCGAGCCGCGGCGGCTTTGATCGCGATGAGCGTGACCACGATGAACACCAACCCGGTGAGCGCCGCGGCCGACGAGCCCATCATGACGTAAAAGCTGTTCCACTCGCTGAGCATTTGCCCGACTTCGCGCACGCTACGGCACGATCTTCCGCGGCGCGCCCGCGACCTCGAGCGCGCGGGCAGCCTCTGCCGCAGCCCGCAGCCCGGTCCCGAACGCGCCGCTGACCGTACCGCCTTGCCCGTCGGTCGACGTCGCTTCGCCGGCGAAGAACAACGTCTCCTCAACCGGAGTTCCGAGCGCAGCGCGCGCGGCGCCGGCGCCGGTGGCGACGTAACTGTAGGCGCCGCATGCGAACGGGTCGGTGAACCAATCGTACGTGACGCCGGCCTCACATTCGCGCCGTGCGAGGTCGCGCTGCCCGAACATAGTTCCGAACTCATCCAGCGCACGATCGATGCGCGCCTGCGCCGGCGTGCCGTCCATCGCGGTGGCGCGCGGTCCGCCGGCCCAGGCCACGATCATTCGTTCGTGCAGCGGCGCTTGGGTCCAAAAGGCGTTGAACGCCGTCCCTTCGCAGCGAAAAAATGCCGCGTCGCGATAGCGGCCGCCGTCGATCTCTTCCCAGAACGGCGTGCGAAACGCCAGCACCACCCGCACCGCGTGCCCCATCTCGAGCCCGCGAATTGCGACCTGCTTCTCCTCCGGAAGCGGCGGCGCAAATGACAGACGCGTGGCGTCGCCGTGCTGCTGCAAGACGCCGACCGGAACGGTGACGATCGCGCACCGCGCACGGACCGTGAACGCACCGGCGCTTTCGCTCCGCGCCTCGACCGCCACCTTACCGCGCTCCCACACGATGCGCTCGACCGCGCTGCCGAGGCGAAGATCGACGCCGCCACGCGCGCATCGCGCAGCCAGATACTCGAAGAGCGGTGCATAGCTTCCGACTGGTCGTGACGCCGTCGAATCGACGCCCGTCCCAAGCTCGTCCGCGATTGCACCTACGCTCGCGAGCGCCGGATCGGCCCCCTCGAAGCCTTCGACGAACGCCCGCGCGCGTTGCGCCTTCTTCCGCATCTGCGGATCGCGCTCGATGCGGCTCAAGTACGCTTCGACGCTTTCGTCTTCGGCGAGCGAACCCGCGCGCTCGAACATGTCGCCGGAGAAATCGTCGTCGCTCGCCGGCCGCAGCCCGTCGTCGGAGCTCCACGTCCATGAAGAGTCCCCGGTTGGGACGCTCGTCAGGCCGGCCTCGCGCAGCAGCGCGGAGGTTTCGGGCGCTTCGCCGTGGATGAATTCGGCGCCCAATTCCGCCGGCACGTCGACCGAGCCGACGGATTGCCATCGTACACGGCCGCCGATACGATCGCGGCCCTCCAGCACGATCACCCGCACCGATCGGTCGGCGAGCCATAGCGCAGCGGCGAGCCCCGCGGCGCCCGCGCCGACGACGATGACATCCGTCTCCATTCGCTGAGTATATCAGTACAACGGAACGATTATTCCTCGCCGAAGAGCCCGCGCAACTCCTTCAACACCCGCTTTAGATCCTCGACGGTCCTGAGTTCGCTTTCCAATTCCAGCCGATCGTAAGCGACTGCGGCCTTCGTCGTTAGTGCCTGCAACGTTTCGAGATCGTATCGGTCAAACTTTTCACCGCTCTCCTGCGGTCCATAAAAGACGATCGCCTCGATCTTACCCCTACTCATCACCGGTATCGCGACGATTGAACCGGTTTCGCACTCGGGCAATAGCGCCCATTTGCGTATGGCCTCGCTTGCGGGCAGTGGGCGCTCCTCCTGCCGCAGCTGTTCCACGAGCGGTTCGGTGCCTTCGAGTGTCTGCGGTGCCGCAGCGTCCCAACCGCGCGACTCACTGCGCATAAAGCCATTCCCCCTTCGGCGGAAAAGAGCGCCAAACGCGAGGCCGAGTTCCTTAAGCGGTTCGCCGACGATCACGCTCGCGATTTGATCCGCATGCTCCGCTCGGGCTAGTTGTTTTCCGGCCAGCAATAGACGGGCTCGCGCGCCGCGGCGGGCGCTGAACAACCTGTGGTAGATCCACCGCTCGAAGGGCTTCTGCGCGACGCCTAACGCACTAACGATCGCGAGCGCGAGCACGAACTGGTTATGCGTTTCAGCTACGACCCTACCGATAAAGTGGTCCGCGATCGCATTGGCGATGACGACTCCGAACGTGAGGATCGAGTACGCGAGCGTGCGGCTGACGATGATGCCGAAGAGCCGATACCGCAGGATCGCGTACGCGACAGTCACCGAAACGATGATGTTCAGCCCCGCGAGGACGTTTACGAACCAAATCGGCGCAATCGGTACGCCTGGTGCGAATGTCGCTATCGTCGATACGTCCGTGCCGAGATTGCCCACCAAAAGCGCCACCATCACGATGCCCAACTGCAACCGCGCTCGGCCTTCGGCGCCAACGGAGTTCGCAATCATCAACCCGAGCGCGAGGAGCAGCCCTGCCACCGGCTCGAAGTAGAGCGCCTGCGTCAATAGATTTGTGGGATGGGACCAGTAACCGGCGACACCCAACAACGATGTCACGAAGGCTGCGCCAAAGAGCACGACGAGAACTTGAGCCGCCCGAATTCGCCATCCCTGGAGCGTTCCGTTTGGGAAAACCAGCGCGAAGAGCGCGAGAGGGAACCAATTAAGCACGTATAGCAAGCCTTCGAGACTCGCCCACGGCTGATAAACAGGCCACGGAAGCAATGCGCTCACGAGCCATGACCAGTTAGACGTCATGACGGCATAACAATAAAACGCGAACGTCATCCAAGACGGCCTGCGGAATAGCAGCCCAACGCCGGTAAAGATCAGCGTGAAGTACGCGAGACCGAACAATACCGCGGCTATCCGATCGAGCGGTGAGAATGCCGCCGGAAGCGCGCTCATGGTAACTGGACCAGGCGTCGTGCCGTCCGTGACGACGAACGTAGCCGTCGCGCCCTGTTTGGCGTAGCCTAAATCGAGAAAGTAACGTCGATACTGGGGCGGCGTCTTTTCGATATCGATGTGCTGCTTCGGGAGAATTCCGGCGAGTTCTCCCGCCCCACCGGGTTCGACCCTTTTCACCTCGCCCGAAAAGTCGGCTGTGAATCCGAACGTCCCGACGCCACGCCAGGGCAGTTCGATATCGGGAACGCTCGATGCACCTGCGTAAAGCGCCACGAGCAGCGCTACGACCTTCTGCGCCGAATTGAGTTTGCCCGGAAACGTGAGGTTATGAGCTCGCCGAAGAAGTCCCTTCGCGAACATTGTAGTCTCCTACAAGAAACTGATGCTGCATGACCCGCTACGCCGTCGTCTCAATCAGACGGCATGGATCCCCCCGCGATTGATCGCGCGTAACGCGCATGAATTGCAGCGGTGCCGGCGAGCAACAGTAATCCCACGAGCACTCGCGCGCTACGGCTAAGAAAGCGGCTTGCGTGGATCGCGCCATGTCTTTCACCCGACCGCGGGGCACTTATCATAACACCGTACACCGAGCACGTCTACGAACCAGCCGCCGCGAGGTTGCTCTGCACACTTCATCAAGCTTGTTTTCGACGGTAAACGGGACACCCTACGACGTCAACTCAGCGTCGGAGTCTCCTGTGTCACGTTGAAGTAGGCAGCCCGGCGATCAGCATGTGCATCACGTTCTCGGCCTGCGCTTCCAAGGGTTCACTTTGATACTGGGCGACGAGGCGTGGGTCGCAGAATTTCACGGTCGCATCTTGAATGACTTGCGCCGTCGACCGCGGATCACCGACGGTGAATTCGCCGGCGCGATTGCCGTCCTCGATGATTTCGACGAGGATGTCGGCCAGCGTGCGCAAGTGGACGGCGATGAACGGCCGGCCCTCATGGGAGGCCATAGCGAGAAGCTCGTACACCCGGCCGTCGCGCAACTGCTCGCGGCGTTTCCAGCGGTGCAGCTCGATGACGAAGTCCACCAGCCGCTGCTTCGCGGAAACGTTGCGCCGCAGCACGTCGCGACACACGCGCTCGCTCTTGCCCAGCCAGTCCTCGGCGATCGCGTCGACCAGCTCGGTCTTGTTGCGAAAGAAACGGTACACGTTCGCGTGGGACATCGCGCAGTCATTCGCGATGTCGACGATCGTCGTCTTTGCGAAGCCGTAGTGCTTGAAACGCCGCTCCGCCGCCGCGAGGATGCGCGCCCGCGTCGCGCGCGCGTACGTGGACTCCTTGGCTGACATTGTGGCCGTGGGTGTCATCGTGTCATTTCTTTCGCGCGGATCTTGCCCCGCCGCGGGGGTGGTGATAACTTACATTCCACGTCATCTGTAACCCCGCTTCGGAAGGCTCGAGTTTCTTGATCACATCACGCACGCTTGGCAGCAACGGACCCGTCGTCTCGGCGATCGGCTTGGGCGCCATGGGCATGTCCCACATGTACGGCCCCGCGGACCGTGCCGAGAGCATCGCCACCATCCACGCCGCGTTGGACGCCGGCATCACCTTGCTCGACACGGGCGATTTCTACGGCAGCGGCCACAACGAGCTGCTGATTCACGAGGCTCTCGCCGGCCGCAACCGCGACGACGTGGTGATCAGCGTGAAGTTCGGCGCGCTGCGCGATCCCGCCGGCGCCTGGGTCGGGTACGACGCCCGGCCTGGGGCTTTGAAGAACTCGCTGGCCCAAACGCTCGTGCGGCTCGGGACCGATCACGTCGACATCTATCGGCCGGCGCGCCTCGATCCGAACGTACCGATCGAAGAAACCGTCGGCGCGATCGCGGAGATGGTACAAGCCGGATACGTGCGCTACGTCGGGCTCTCGGAGGTGTCGGCCGAAACGATTCGCCGCGCGCAGGCCGTGCACCCGATCTGCGACCTGCAGATCGAGTACTCGCTGATCTCGCGCGGGATCGAGGACACGATCTTGCCGGCGTGCCGCGAGCTGGGTGTCGGCGTCACCGCCTACGGCGTTCTGTCGCGCGGCTTGATCAGCGGGCACTGGTCGAAAGACCGCCCGACGGAACGGGATTTTCGCGCCGCGAGCCCACGGTTTCAAGGCGAGAACCTCGATCGGAACCTGCAGCTCGTCGATCACCTCCGCGCGCTGGCGGAATCAAAGGGCGTCACGGTAGCGCAGATCGCGATCACCTGGGTGGCGCACCGCGGCAACGATATCGTGCCGCTCGTCGGTTCGCGCACGCGCGCGCAACTCGCGGAGGCGCTCGGCGCCCTGGACGTCACGCTAGACGCGTCCGAGATCGCCGCGATCGAGGCCGCGGTGCCGAAAGACGCCGCGGCGGGCGACCGATACCCCGCGCCCGCGATGCGCGATCTCGATAGCGAGCGCGCACCGGGGTAGCGGTACCAGGGCCGGCTGAGCCGGCGAGGCTAGACCGTGCGCACCGCGCGCGGTTCGCGGCAGATGAACACGTCCTCGCGCACGACCGCTGCGATCGATTGCCGCCGCTCGCGCAGCGCGTCGCGGTCCGGCGGTGCAGCGTCCGCCTTGAGCGGTGTCGGTGCTGAAAGCAGCTTGCCGCCTTCGCGCTGGACGATCTCCTGCGCGTACGCCGGATCGTTCGCCGCCTCCACGACCAAGATCGAGTTGCCGTCGTCGCACGCGTCGTCGAGCTGCAGCGCGACGTCGTCGGGGACGCCGCGATCGCGCAGCGCGTCATAGAGCGTCTGCTTCGCATCGACGCGGAACCAGCGGCGCTGCGGGGTCCCGTCGCCGGGGTGGAACGTGTCGGATCCCGCTGCCGAGCGGTCGATCACCCCGAGCCACGTGCGCCGGAAGCCCTCGTCGTGCAGCGCCTGGATCGTCGCGTCGGCGCGGCCGCGTTCGGTGTAGGTCGCGACGACCGCGGACCCCTCGTTGTGTTGCATCCTCAAATCCTCCGGCCAACCGCATTCCCGAAAGACCGGGCGGTATCACGCGCTCGGCGAGGAGGCGCTTGCCGGTGAGACCTACCGCACGGCTTGCGGCACGCGGTCGAACGCGACGAGCTGCGCCGCATGCGTTTCGTCGTCGCAGTGGACGATCGTCGTGCCGTCGCTGGCCGCGAAGCCTTCGTACGCGCGGCAGGTCGTGTCAATCTGCGCGAGCTGCTTGCCGCTCGCGACGTCGACGACGTAGATCGTACCGCTCTCCATGCCGATCATCGCACGGCGGCCATCGACCGCGACGATCCGCGACTCGCCGGTATAGCGCGCGACGCGGCGCGACTTCGCACGATCGCCGAGCGCGCGCACGTACATGCCGTCGCCGCGTTCGAGGAAGATGCGGCCTGCGGCCGGCCCGCCGACCCAGCGCCCGTCGACGTGCATCGATGTCACGGCCGCCTCATCGTCGCCGCCGCGGGTGAGATCGATCTTCTGCAACCGCCCGTCGACCACGGCGACGGCGACGCCGTGCTCCACGCGCGCCGCGCCCTTCACGATCGAGCCGTGCAGCGCGCGCGAGCGGTTCCGGTCGAGATCGAGCCCTTTGATGCCGCCGTCGACGACGTTGAACCACAGATAGCGCCCGTCGGCGCCGATGAGATCTTCGACGCCGTCCGTCTGCGCAACGCCGCGGCCGTCACGACCATCGATCACGAGAATCGCGTCGCGACCGCGCAGACCGACGGCGTCGCCGCCGAGCGAGACGGTGCGCCGGGGATCCGAGCCGAAATGATACTGCTTCATCCAGCGCGGTTTACCGTCGAACGAAAACCCGCGCGCGACCGTGACGCCGCCGGCGCGCGGCACGGTGACGACGAACCCGGCCGAGTACGATGCGACACCGGGATTCGTACCGACGCGCCGCGTGACGACCGTGCGGCCGTTGCGCGCGTCGACGAACGCTACGGCGTCCGCGCTCGGTGCGGCGACGAAGCCGCCGCCGGACGCCGAGCGGCCGATCACCGCGACGGGCGCGATCCAACGCGCACCGCCGCTGCGAAGGTCGATCGCGACGAGCCGCCCGTTGCGCGCGCCGTACACGACGCCCGCCGACTCGCTGAGCCACTGATCGGTCGTGCGCGAGTCGATCGGCGTGACCCAACGCGGCCGGGAGGCCGGGACGTTCGCCGGCCCGCCAGCGGCGGACACGGTCGCAGGGAGCGTTATCGCCAAGGCGAGGGCAAGCAGCACACGTTGCATCGTTGAACCTCCGGGACGCAGGGCGAACCGGATGCAGCATAACACTGGATCCTGCCCGTTCCCTGAGGCCGGGCGGCTAGACGCCGGCTACGCTCAGTCGTACGTTCGCGAAGTCGAGCCTTAATCTGCGAGCGGCGCCCCGTGAAAAGCCTCGACCTTCCGAATCGCAGAGCGCCGTCAAAATTACGCGATACGAACGGGCGCTCGTCGAAATTCGGGCGGCGTTTCCGTCGCGCGCAATAATGTAGAGAGCATCCAGCGACGACCGAGGCCGATGCCAACGGCCTTAGATGAAGCCATAAAGGCAGGCAGTTGGAACCGAGCGGGATATAGATGCCCGGTGAAAGCACGGGCGAAGGGGCGGCGTTTTCCTGTCGAGATATCCGTTGTAGCGTGGTTAGACCTACTCGGATACGGGACCATGCTACGATCGGTTTCTTTCGACCCAACAGCGGATGAAGCCAGAATCGCGATTTCGCGCCTAACAAATTTTCAACGCATAGCTACGTCCCAAGCGTCGCGTAAGTTCCCGGCGTTTCCTGTGAACGACGCTGTTGCATTTTTCACTGACTTGAGCCCGAGGTCACGTCATCCATCATTCGACTTCATAAATAAGGCTTTGATTACGTTCCGGCTCGTGAATGATGCCGACCGAACCCAAGGCTTTCCAGGTGCCAGGATGATCATTGCTGTCGGCCCCCGAGTGCGTGTACCTGGCATTCTCCGCGGAGATGAGCGGCATCTAGCAAGCCTGTTGACACGGTTGTCTTCGGGCGTTGTTTCAGCACGGCAGATGATTATGGAAGCCTTCCGCGTTAGCCCAATTGCGGGGCTGGTACCTGCCTTACAGGGTAATTTTGCTTTTACCAAGGCGTATCTTGCAGACGGGGATGGAAGTCGAGCAAATCTTGGAGGGCCCGAATGCTATGTCGATTTAGCACTGTTTTCTGTACCGCGGCCGTCCTGGATTCGGTTTTCCGAAGAAATTCCTTGGGCGAACGATGGTATGAGCGCGACATTCGGAAAATTCTCCGAACTCATGAAGCGCGAAGCTGATCGAATTCAGCGCTTAGGCATTCGTAACGCTCTTGAAATTGCTGATGCAATGTCAATTTCAAGATACCTGCCTTAGTTGTTAATACGAGGTGCCGTGCTTACTATCTCGCTGAAGATTCTCGATTTCCTGACGTTTTTGAGCGCTCCAGTCGAAGCGTCTCGAATCCATTGCGCACTGACAATATCGTCATTCGCTGCGTCGGCCACAAGACGGAGAACGTCCTCAATCTTAACTTCTACAAGGGCCCGAGCCGACGGAGCGCTGTTGAAGAAGATACGGAGTGATCGGGAGGGATAAATAGCAACGACGAAATCAGCGGTATGGATCAACATGTTGCACAGCGTCGAAATCTTTATTCTTCGTCGACTAGCGCGACTCAGAACATATCTCTTGTGGATGTCACCCTTCGTCATGATGTCGAGCTCGCGGTAACCGCGTTTCCGCTTTTGATAAACCCGAGCACTTATGGACGTGGACTCCATTTCGTCTGATAGTTTTTGTGATTCAATGAGCCGTCGAATCGCAAAGGCGCTCACAAAGCAAAACCGTTCAACCTTATAGTACAGAGCAGCGCTCGGAGCTTCTCTTTTGCCTTGCTGATACCGCTCTAAGAAAGAGCTTAATGCATGAGTATCCTTTGCGAGGTCGCTCTTCCAGGGGACTGAATCATCTATCATTTGGGCCCCACATGACCGATTTCGCAATGTCGCGCCTCAGCGTCGCGCCCGTTTCAAGAAACGTGAGGCTATGCGTGGCCCGTTCCGTCCTATCGAGGGTGGGGCTATCCAGAGAAGCAGAGAACGCAGCTTGGTATTTTGCTCCTAAGTCCGAACGGCTAGACGCCAGCGACGCTCAACCTTGCGTTTGCGAAGTCGATTTTCGTTTGCGCGCGGCGGTGCGCGGTGAGATCGCCGCCCGCGGCTTTCAGCTCGTCCTGTGCCGCAGCGAGATCCGCGCGGGCTTGCGCGGGGTCCACTTCGTCGCGGTCGAGCGCCGCGTCGGCGAGGATCGTCACCTTGCCGGGGAGCGCCTGCATGAAGCCTTCGCTGCACGCGAGCTCGAGGCGGCGCGACGCGCCGTTCTCGATCACGTTCGCGCGCAGCACGCCCGGGCGCAGCGCCGTGAGGTACGGCGCGTGCGACGGCAGGATGCCGACTTCGCCTTCCGTGCCCACGGCGATCACGAGCTCCGCCTCGCCGTCGAACTTCACCGACAGCGGCGTGATCAGCGTGAACGGGATCGCGTTGGCCACTAGGCCTTGCCCATCTCTGCGGCGGCCTGCTTCACTTCGTCGATGTCGCCGGCGTACAGGAACGCCTGTTCCGGGAGATCGTCGACTTTGCCGTCGAGCACTTCCTTGAACGAGCGGATCGTGTCTTCGATCTTCACGTACTTGCCGGAGCGGCCCGTGAACTGTTCGGCGACGAAGAACGGCTGCGAGAACAAACGCTGCATGCGGCGCGCGCGCCCGACCGTCACCTTGTCGTCGTCGGAGAGCTCTTCCACGCCAAGGATCGCGATGATGTCTTGCAGGTCGCGGTAGCGCTGCAGCGTCTCTTGCACGCCGCGCGCCACGTTGTAGTGCTCGTCGCCGACGATCGCGGGATCGAGGATGCGCGACGACGACGCGAGCGGGTCGACCGCGGGATAGATGCCGAGCTCCGAGATCGGGCGCGACAGCGCGGTCGTCGCGTCGAGATGCGCGAACGTGGTGGCGACCGCGGGGTCGGTGTAGTCGTCGGCCGGGACGTACACGGCTTGCACCGACGTGATCGAGCCCTTTTGCGTCGTCGTGATGCGCTCTTCGAGCGCGCCCATCTCCGTCGCGAGCGACGGCTGGTAGCCGACGGCCGACGGCATGCGGCCCAACAGCGCGGACACTTCCGAGCCGGCCTGCATGAAGCGGAAGATGTTGTCCATGAACAGCAGCACGTCGGAGCCGAGCTCGTCGCGGAAGTACTCCGCCATCGTCACGCCGGTCTGCGCGACGCGGAAGCGCACGCCCGGCGCTTCGTCCATCTGGCCGAACACGAGCGTCGTCTGCGCGAGCACGCCCGACTCTTTCATCTCCATCCAGAGATCGTTGCCTTCGCGCGTCCGCTCGCCGACGCCGGTGAACACCGAGAAGCCTTTGTGCACCGCCGCGATGTTGCGGATCAGCTCCTGGATCAACACGGTCTTGCCGACACCCGCGCCGCCGAAGAGACCCACTTTGCCGCCGCGCGTGTACGGTGCCATCAGGTCGACGACCTTGATCCCCGTCTCGAAGATCTTCTGCGTCGGATCCTGCTCGTCGAACTTCGGCGCGGCGCGGTGGATCGGCATCATCGCCGCGGCCTTCACCGGCTCGTCGGAGTCGATCGTCTTGCCCAGCACGTTGAAGATGCGCCCCAGCGTGCCTTCACCCACCGGCACCGTGATCGACGAGCCGGTGTTCTCCACGACGGCACCGCGCACGAGACCGTCGGTCGAACCCATCCCAAGGCAGCGCACCTGGTTGTTGCCGAGCTCGCCCTGCACTTCGAGGATGAGGTCGCGTTCGGCCATCGCGGTGCCCGACAGCTTGATGCCGTCGCCGAGATGCGCGCCTGCGCCGTTCGTGCCGGCGCTCGCGCCGCCGCCGATGTGCACGCTCAGCGCGACGTTGATGTTCGGCAGCGCATCGGTGGGGAACTCGACGTCGACGACGTTGCCGAGAACCTGGACGACTTTCCCAGTCGCAAGGACGGGGGCGGATGTGGTGGCGGCTGACATTATCTTCCTTTTTCTCCGGGTTAGCCCGCGAGGGCTTCCGCGCCGCCGACGATCTCCAAGATCTCCTTGGTGATCGCGGCTTGACGCGCTTTGTTCATCTCGACGGTGTTCTGGTCGATCAGTTTCTTGGCGTTGTCGGTGGCGTTGTTCATCGCGACGAGCTGCGCGGCGTAGAACGACGCGTTCGTCTCGAGCATCGCCGAGTACAAGGTGAACTCGAGGTATTTCGGCAGCAGCCGCCCGAGCACGAACTCCGGTGACGGCTCGAACTCCACCGACCCGGACGACGCCTTCTTCTCCGACTCCTCGGCGGCGATCGGCAGGATCTGGCGCACCTCGGGCCGCTGCGTCATCATGTTGACGAGCTTGGGCGAGATCAGCGTCAGCGACGAGATCTTGCCGTCGGTGAAGTCGTCGGTGACGCGGCGCGCGAGCTCCTGTGCGTTGTCGAACATCACGCCTTGCGAGAGCGCCCAGAACTGCAGCGTTTCGGCGCCGCGGCGGCGCAGCGCGTTGCGGCTCTTGATGCCGACCGAGTACCACGCGAGGTTCGCGTTCTCGCGGCCGTGGATCTCGCCCGAGCGGATCAGATTGGCGTTGAACGAGCCTGCCAGGCCTTTGTCGGCGGTCATCAGGATCACGCCGCCCGGCGCGCCCTCGCGGCCCGGCTTCATGAACGGGTGGTCCACCGAGCCCACGTTCGCGATCAGGTCGCGCAGCATCGCCCCGATCGCGTCCGCATACGGGCGCGACTGCTTCTGCAGCGCGTCGGCGCGGCGAATCTTCGCCGCGGCGACTTGCTTCATCGCCTTGGTGATCTGCTGCGTGTTCTTCAGCGACCGAATCCGGTCCCGAAGATCGCGAACTGACGGCATAGTGTTAGTTGCGTCCGCTTTGCGGACGCAACGAGGACCGAGCGCCACACGTGGCGCCGCTGCGACCGGCAAGATTCGTGGTGTTTAAGCTGGCGAACATCGAGATGATCAGAAGCCTTTGTTGAAGTCTTCGATGGCGGCGATGAGCTGCTTCTCCGTGTCGCCCGCCAGCGCGTTGCTGTCGCGGATCGTGTCGGTGACGCCGGCATGCTTTTCGTGCACGAACTCGATGAAGCGCTTCTCCCAGTCGCCGACGCGGTCGGTCGGGATCGCGTCGAGGTAGCCGCGCGTCGCGGCAAAGATCACCGCGACCTGGTCTTCCATCGGCTGCGGGTCGAGCTGGCGCTGCACGAGCACCTGCGTCATCTTGTCGCCGCGGTTGAGCTGCTGCTGCGTCGCCTTGTCGAGGTCGGACGCGAGCTTCGCGAACGCGGCGAGCTCGCGGTACTGCGCGAGGTCGAGCTTGAGGCGGCCGGCGACCGACTTCATCGCCTTGGTCTGCGCGGACGAGCCGACGCGTGACACCGAGATGCCGACGTCGACGGCGGGCCGGATGCCCTGGAAGAACAACCCGTTCTGCAAGTAGATCTGGCCGTCGGTGATGGAGATGACGTTGGTGGGGATGTACGCCGACACGTCGCCGGCCTGCGTCTCGATGATCGGCAGTGCCGTGATCGAGCCGCCGCCCTTCTCATCGGACAGCTTGGCGGCGCGCTCCAACAGGCGCGAGTGCAGGAAGAAGATGTCGCCCGGATACGCCTCGCGTCCCGGTGGGCGGCGCAGCAGCAGCGATACTTCGCGATACGCTTGCGCGTGCCGCGTGAGATCGTCGTAGATCACGAGCACGTCTTTGCCCTGGTACATGAAGTACTCGGCCATCGCGCAGCCGGCGAACGGGGCGATCCACTTCAGCGACGCGGGCTCGGCGGCCGACACCGCGACGATGGTGGTGTACTCCATCGCGCCGTGCTTCTCGAGCGTCTGCTGCAGCGACGCGACGGTCGAGTTCTTCTGCCCGATCGCGACGTAGATGCAGATGACGTCTTTGCCTTTTTGATTGATGATCGCGTCGATCGCGATCGCCGTCTTGCCGGTGCCGCGGTCGCCGATGATCAGCTCGCGCTGGCCCTTGCCGATCGGGATCAGCGCGTCGATCGCGCGGATGCCGGTCTGCAGCGGCTGCTTGACCGACTGGCGCTCGACGACGGTCGGCGCGGTGTTCTCGATCGTGCGGTACTCGCTCGACGCGATCTCGCCTTTGCCGTCGACCGGCTTGCCCAGCGCGTCCACCACGCGGCCCAGCACGGCCTCGCCGACGGGCACCGACGCGATGCGCCCCGTGCGCCGGACCTTGTCGCCTTCCTTGATGTCGGTGTCGGGGCCCATGATCGCGACGCCGACGCTGTCCTCTTCGAGGTTCAGCACGATCCCGTTGAGCCCGTTGGGGAACTCGACGAGCTCGGACGCCTGCGCGTTGTCGAGGCCGTAGATGCGCGCGATGTTATCGCCCACTTCGATGACGGTGCCGATCTCGGCTTCGTTGGTTCCCGTCGCGTAGCTAGCGATGCGCTGTTTGATGATTCCGGCGATTTCGTCGGCGTTGATCACTTTAAGTTGCCTCCAGCATGGGGCGCTCCGCCCAGGCTGCGCGCCCCCCACGCTTCGCGTGGGGCCCCCGGGCTCGGGCGCCCGCGAGATTAGTGGTAAGGTCGAGATTCCCCGAGGTCGCTTGCGACATAATCTCAATTCGTGCTCAAGAGGCGGGCGATGTCGTCGAGGCGGCCGGCGATGGTGCCGTCGGCGCGCTTGTCGCCCATCGTGATGCGAACGCCGCCGATCAGATTCGGATCGACCGACTGCGTGACGTCGAACTTGGTGCGGTACGCGGTTGCGAGGCGCGCGACGATCGCGTCGAGCTCGGGCTTGGCGAGCTCGCGCGCGCTGGTGACTTGCAGCGGCTGCGCGCCGCGCGCGGTGCGCTCGAGCACGTCGAACTGCTGCACGATCTCCTCGGCCATGTTCTCGCGGCGCTTGCGGATGAGCAGCAGGACGGTGTGCAGCGCGATCGGGTCGAGCTTGGCGAAGGCCTGGGCGACGATGCGCTCCTTCTCCTTGCGGTCGACCACCGGCGAGCGGAAGAACTTGCGCACGTCCTCATCGGCCGCCAGCGACGCCACGAACGTGTGCAGGTCGCGCTGCACGTCCGTGATCTTGCCGGCTTCCTGCGCCAGCTGGAACACCGCGGTCGCGTAGCGGCGGGCGAGCGTCTCGT
>DASZBS010000095.1:0-69300 GCA_035943995.1 Candidatus Elarobacter sp.
GGCGTGCCGCTGCCGACGGAGCATTTCACGAAGGACGCCTGGGCGCTCGAGGCGTGGATGGGTCGGTTCGATCCCGATCATCCCACGTCGCTGATCTACGAGCGCCGCGGCGAGGCACTGCACTTGGTCGGCGTCATGTACACGGCATCGAAGAACGCCACGGAGCAACAGCTCGACGCCGACGTGCCGCTGAGCGTCGCGCGCTGGCACCGCCACGTCCGCATCTGCCAGCCACCCGCCGGTAGCGCGCGCGATCCGCGCTTCGGACTCGGCGGAACGATCGCCGATGCGGGCGCGTGCAGCGCCGCGGGCGGGCGCTGGGTGCCGCAAGTGTTCGGCTGGATGGTCCACGTGTGGCCGGGCGAGACCGATCCGTCACGCGTGTGGGCCGTCCACCGCGACGACCACGGCGAGATGCACGGCATGGCGGGGATGCACTGAGCCGCTGCTTCAGCGGCGCCTGACCGCCGGCTAAGCCGGCGTCGCTTCCGCGGTCACGGCCGCCGGGCGTGCAACGGCGTCGCGCTCGGTGATCGCTTCGTACTCCCGTTCTGTGAGGCGTGACTTCTCCGTGCGCATGAACGCAGTGTAGGCGAGACCGGCGACGATGATGCTGAAGAACCAGCCGCCGGACCAGAGAAAGTGCAGCGGCGTGAACCACAGGCCGATTAGCGGCGGGATCCAGCCGACCGCGAGCGCCGCGACCGCGCGCAAGTTCCAGCCGCCCGCGTAGTCGTAGCGGCCATTGCGTGAGTAGAGCTGGAACAGGTCGAGCCGTAGCTCTCGCACGAGCCAGTAATCGCAGATCGCGATGCCGTCGAACGGGCCCAGCAGCGTGCCGTACGTGCCCAGCCACAGGAAGATGTAGTTGCCGAACCGTTCGAGCACGAACCATGGCTGCATCGCCAGCGCTAAAACACCGGTCATGATCGCGCCGATAGCGAACGTGATCTTGTTCGGCCAGAGGTTCTCGAACGCGCGTGCCGGCGCCATGACGTTCGCGCCGACGTTGATCGTGATCGAGGACAGGATGACGAGCACGCCGCCGATCAGCACGACGACGGTGGGAAACCGCAGCAGCAGCTCCACCGGGTTCCACAGCGGCTTGCCGTACACGACGACCGTTGCGGAGGTCACCGCGATCGCGACGAACGCGAACAGCGCCATCACGACCGGCATGACGAGCTGGCCGCGCAACTGCGCGCGCTGCGACACGGCGTAGCGCGAATAGTCGGGGATGTTGAGCGCCAAGGTCGCCCAGAACGCGACGACGCCGATCGCCGACGGAAAGAACGCGACCCAGAACGCGGCGCCGTGCAGCTTCGGCGGCGCGGCGAGCATCGGCCCGACCCCGCCCGCGGCGCTCAAGCCCCACGCGAACAATGCGACGGCCGCGAGCCCGAGCGTCGGCGCGGCGATCGCGGCAAGCCGTCCGATCGCCTGCGGCCCGCGCATCGCGATCGCGACGTTGAGGATCCAGAACGCCGCGAACGCCACGGCGACGTGCGCGCCGAACCCGCCCCACGCGGGCACGAGCCGGCCGGCGATCGCGTCGAGCGCGAGGCCGCCGAACCACGCGTTGATGCCGAACCAGCCCGCGCCGATGACCGCTCGCGCGAGCGCCGGAAGGTGCGCACCGCGTGTCCCGAACCACAAGCGCGCGAACACCGGGTACGGGATGCCGTAGCGCGTGCCGGCGTGCGCGACGAGCAGGATCGGCACGAGCACGACCGCGCTGCCGACGAGGATCGTCAGCACGGCTTCCCACCAGCTCATCCCCAGGTCGATCATCCCGGCAGCGAGCGAGTACGTCGGGATGCACAGGCACATGCCGATCCACAAGCTCGCGAAGCGCGACGCGCGCCACGAGTGCTCGCCGCGCGTGCACGGCCGCAAGTCGTCGTTCCAGAGGTCGGTGTTCGCCGCTGCTTCCCGCGCGGCGTCCGGCGTGAGCGTGACGATGCCGTCGTGCTCGGCCTGCGTGCTCACCGTCAGATTTCGACCATCTCGCCGTACGTCTCCGGGCGGCGGTCGCGGTAGAACTGCCAGGTGTTACGGACCTCTTCGATCAGGCGGCGGTCCATGTCGCCGATCACGACCTCGTCCTTGTCGCGCGAGCCGACGGCGACGAACTGACCGCGCGGATCGACGAGGTACGACTGGCCGTAGAACTCGCCCATGTTCCACGGGGTCTCGAACCCGACGCGGTTGATCGCGCCGACGTAGTATCCGTTCGCGACGGCATGCGCGGGCTGCTCGAGCTTCCAGAGATACTCCGACAAGCCCGCGACGGTAGCCGACGGGTTGAACACGATCTCCGCGCCGTTGAGTCCCAGCACGCGCGCGCCTTCGGGGAAATGCCGGTCGTAGCAGATGTACGCGCCGATCCGCGCGTAGCGCGTTTGAAACGTCGGGTAGCCGGCGTTGCCCGGCTTGAAATAATATTTCTCCCAGAATCCGCAGCCTTGCGGGCCCGCGGCGACCTGCGGCAGGTGGTGCTTGCGGTAGATGCCGAGCACGCTGCCGTCGGCGTCGATGATCACCGCGGTGTTGTAGTACACGCCGCTGATCGTGCGCTCGTAGAGCGGGACCACGAGCGCGATCTCCAGCTCGCGCGCGAGGTCCTGCATCAACCGCGTCGTCGGGCCGTCCGGAACCGTTTCCGTCGCTTCGTACCATTTCGGGTTCTGTTCGGTGCAGAAGTACGGTCCGTAAAAGAGCTCCTGCAGGCAGACGATCTGCGCGCCGCGCTGCGCCGCCTCGCGTATCATCTGCTCGTGCTTGGTGATCGCGGCGCGCTTGTGCACCTCGACCGGCTCCGCGCCGTCCGTGTCGTGATGCGCTTGGACCAGACCAATAGTGACGATGTCGCTCACGGTGCCTTCAACTTTCCTTTGGGATGCGGCCGCAGCCGGCGGGTTCACCGGAGGTGAACCCACTAAAGCTGCACGGGGCGGAAGGGCGACGACTTCTGGTGCTTGCCCGAACCGGGTTCGCCGGTGAAGGTCTCGCCGTCGGCGACCTTGCGCCCGCGCGAGAACACGTAGCGCGGGCGGCCGCGCACCGTCATCCCCTCGAAGATGCTGTTGTCGGCCTTCATATGGTGCGTCTTGGCGGAGATCGTGCGCTCCGCGTTCGGGTCCCAGATCACGATGTCGGCGTCGCTGCCGACCGCGATCGTGCCCTTGCGCGGGAACAGCCCGAACAGCTTGGCCGGGTTCGTCGATGCGAGCGCGACGAATTGGTTGAGCCCGATAACGCCCTTGTTCACGCCGTGCTCGTAGAGGATCGCGACGCGGTCCTCGATGGTGGGCGCGCCGTTGGGGATCTTCGAGAAGTCGTCCTTGCCCATCTCTTTCTGCCCGCAGTTGAACGAGCAGTGGTCCGAGCCGAACGCGTGCAGCTCGCCGTTCTTGAGCTTCTGCAGCAGCACGATTTGGTCGCGCTTCTCGCGCAGCGGCGGCGACATCACGTAGTTCGCGCCGGTGAAGCCGGGCCGGTCGTAGTCGCCGACGTCGCACACGAGATACTGCGGACACGTTTCGCCGTAGATGTGCAAGCCGCGCTTGCGGCCGTCGCTGATCGCGTCGGCGGCCATCGCGCTGGACACGTGCACGACGTACAGCGGCGCGCCCGCCACCTCGGCGAGCCGGATCGCGCGCGACGTCGCTTCCGCTTCGAGCTCGACCGGTCGCGTGAGGCCGTGGTACTTCGGCGCGGTGTTGCCGGCCGCGAGCGCCTCTTTGACGGTCACCTCGATGACGTCGCCGTTCTCCGCGTGCACCTGTACGAGCCCGCCGAAGCGCGCCGCCGCTTTGAGCACCTTGAAGATCGTCTCGTCGTCGACTTGCAGCACGTGCTTGTACGCCATGAACACTTTGAACGAGTTCACGCCCTCGCGCGCGATCATCTCCGGGATCTCGTCGATCGTCTCGGCGCGCCCGTCGGCGATCGTCAGGTGGAACGCGTAGTCGATCACGGCTTTGCCGCCGGCTTTGCCGTGCCACGTCTTCAGCGCGTTCGCGAGCGAGTCGCCGCGCGTGTGCAGCGCGAAGTCGACGATGGTCGTCGTGCCGCCAAGCGCCGCGGCGACGGTGCCGCTGGCGAAGTCGTCGATGGTCGTCGTGCCGCCGAACGGCATGTCGAGGTGCGTGTGCGGGTCGATGAAGCCGGGGAACACGTATGCCCCCGATGCGTCGACGGTCTCGTGGCCGAGCTCGGTGATGCGGCGCGCGATCGCGGTGATCACACCGTCTTCGACCAGCACGTCGGCCGGGAACACGTCGGTCGCGGTGACGACCGTGCCGCCTCTTACGATGGTACCGATTTGAGCTTCTCCCTCCAGGTGTGGACGGTGTCGCCGGCGTCGACGCGCACCATCTCGATGCAGTCGACGACCGGGCACACCATCGCGCACAGGTTGCACCCGACGCAGTGCTCTTCGTCCACGACCGGGTTGAGGCGCGTATCGGCGGGCCGGTCGATGCACTGGTGCGCCGCGTCTTCGCACGCGATGTAGCACTTGTTGCAGCGGATGCACGTCTCCGGGTCGATCCGCGCGACGATCTTGTAGTCGAGGTTGAGGTCGTTCCAGTCGACGAAGCGCGGCACCGTCTTGCCGATGATCTCGCGCACCGACGCGATCCCGCGCGCGTCGAGGTAGTTGCTCAGACCGTCGATCATGTCGCCGACGATGCGGAAACCATGGTGCATCACCGCCGTGCACACCTGCACGCTGGTCGAGCCCATCAGCATGAACTCCACCGCGTCCCGCCAGTCGGAGATGCCGCCGATCCCGGAGATCGGAATGCCGACCTGCGCGTCCTTCGCGCACGCGCCCACCATGTTGAGCGCGATCGGCTTGACCGCGGGGCCGCAGTAGCCGCCGTGCGACGACTTGCCGTCGACGTGCGGCACCGGCAGCCAGGTGTCGAGGTCGACGCCGATGAGCGAGTTGATCGTGTTGATCAGGCTGATCGCGTCGGCGCCGCCCTTCGCCGCGGCGCGCGCCGGGTAGCGCACGTCGGTGACGTTGGGCGTGAGCTTCACGATGACGGGGACGTGCGCGGCCTCTTTCACCCAGCGCGTCACCAACTCGATCAGCTCGGGATCCTGGCCGACGGCCGCGCCCTGACCGCGTTCCGACATCCCGTGCGGGCAGCCGAAGTTGAGCTCGAAGCCGTCGACCGGGACGGTCTCGCAGCGGCGCACCAGCTCTTGCCAGCTCTCGCGCGTGCACTCCGTCATCAGCGACACGACGATCGCGCGGCCGGGATAGCGCGCCTTGCACTCCGCGATCTCGCGCAGGTTCTCGTCGAGCGGGCGATCGGTGATGAGCTCGATGTTGTTCATCCCGGCCATGCGCTGCGTCCCGATGTTGAGCCCGGCGAACCGCGACGTGACGTTGACGATCGGCTCGAGCGCGAGCGTCTTCCAAACGGCGCCGCCCCAGCCGGCGTCGAACGCGCGCATGACTTGGTAGCCGGAGTTCGTCGGCGGCGCCGACGCGAGCCAGAACGGGTTCGGGCTGCGAATGCCGGCGAGATCGATCGAGAGATCGGCCATCAGCTTCTCCCCGCGCGCAGGAACAGGTCGGCGCTGCGCGCCGCGACTTTGCCGCGCTGCGCCGCTTCGACCACCATCGCGTCGACGCCACCCGGCGTGAACATGCAGTCGCCCGCGGCGTAGACGTTCGGGCGGTTCGTGCGCATCGCGTCGTCGACCGCGGCGATGCCGTTCACGTCGTGCGTCACGCCGAACGCGTCGAGCAGCGCGACGTGGCGGGTCTGCCCGATCGCGAGGATCACCGTATCAGCCGGGACGACGCGCTCGGTGCCCGTCAGCGGGCGCGCGCTGTTGTCGGGGGCCGTCGAGACGATCTCCAGCCCGGCGACGCGCCCGTTCTCGACGACGATGCGCGTGGGCAGCGTAAACGTGCGGAACTCGACGCCTTCGACTTTGGCGAACTCGAGCTCGAAGTCGTACGCGGTCATGCGCTCCGCGCCGCGCCGATAATACATCGTCACCGCCGGCACGGCGAGCCGCCGCGAGCACGTCGCCGCGTCGATGGCGGTGTTGCCGCCGCCGATGACCGCGACCGCATCGCCGAGCACGCCGACGTCGCCGCCGGACTTCGCGATGCGGATGAAATCCAGCGCGTCCCACACGCCGGCCGCGTCTTCGCCGTCGATCCCCAGCCGCGGCACGCTGCCCATGCCGACCGCGATCACCACCGCGTCGTACTCCGCGAGGATCGCGTCGGCGGCGATCGTCTCGCCGACCGTGACGCCGGTGCGGATCTCGACACCGAGCGCGCGCACCTGCTCCGCCTCCCACAACGCGATCTCCGCGGGCAGGCGGAACGGCACGATGCCGTACGTGTCCAGCCCGCCGGGCGCGTCGTCGCGTTCGAAGATCACCACCGCGTGCCCCATACGGGCGAGGTCGCGTGCCGCTGCGAGGCCGGCGGGGCCGGAACCGATCACCGCGACACGCTTGCCCGTGGGCGGTCCGGCCTCGAACAGCGTGACGTTCTCGCGGATCGCCCAGTCGGTCGCATAGCGCTGCAGGTCGCCGATGCGGATCGGGTTCTCGTCGGCGTTGTAGACGCACGCGCCCTCGCACAGCTGCGACGTCGGGCAGACGCGCGCGCAGCTCGCGCCGACCGGGTTCGCGTCCATGATGGTCTGCGCGCTGCCGAGCATGTCGCCGGTCGCGATGCGGCCGATGAAGCGCGGCACGTCGATCCCGGTCGGGCACGCGCGGATGCACGGCGCGTCGTAGCAGTTGAGGCAGCGGTTCGCCTCGATCTGAACGTCCATGCGGGACAGCCGTTTGGCGATCGGCGGCCCGAGGCTCACTGACGGAAAAGCCAAGTCCCCTCCAAGCACGAGGTTCCTCTTTGACCGGGCTATTGGCGAGAACGCGGTCCGCTCCCGGTCGCCCGGTTGGTTTCGTGGCGACCGCGGCGACCAGCCGGGGCCGTGCCGAGCGCTCCGGGCAGGCGGCATCACGTCGTCCGCGTACGCTCGCGCCATGCGCGCCGTACGACTTCACGAGATCGACCGCGAGAACGGTCCCAAGCACTTTCGCGTCGAGCAGGTCGACGATCCGCAGCCCGGCGCGGGCGAAACGCTCGTCAAGATACGGCGTGCGGCGTTCAACCGCCGCGACGTCTTCATCAGCCAAGGACTCTATCCGGGCATCCAGCTGCCGTGCATCCCCGGTTCCGACGGCGTGGGGACGGTCGCGGTACACGGTGACGGCGCCGACGGTCCGCCGGTCGGCGCGCGCGTCGTGATCGATCCGACGCTGGGCTGGGGACCCGATCAGCGCATCTGGCAGCGCACCGCGCAGGTGCTCGGCATGCCGCATCAGGGCACGTTCGCAGAGTATATCGCCGTGCCGGCCGGCAACGTGCATCCCGCGCCGCCGTCGCTGAGCGACGACGAAGCCGCCGCGATCCCGCTCGCCGGCGTGACCGCGTACCGCGCGCTCGTGTCGCGCGGCCGCTGCACCAAAGACGACGTCGTGCTGATCCCGGGCGTCGGCAGCGGCGTGCAAACGTTCGTGCTGCTGTTCGCCAAGAAGATCGGCGCGAAGGTGATCGTGACGTCGTCGAGCGAGGAGAAGCTCGCGCGCGCGAAAGCGATGGGCGCCGACGTGGCGATCAACTACAAGACGTCGGAGAAGTGGGAGAAGGACGCCGCCGCGGTCGACGGCGGCCCGAGCCTGGTCGTCGACTCGGCGGGCGGCGACACGCTTTCGAAGGCAATCAACATCACGCGCTACGCCGGGCGCGTCGTGATCTACGGCGGCACGCTCGGCGACGCGAAGATCCGCCCGTACTCGGTGTTCTGGCGCCAGCTCGACATCATGGGCTCGTCGATGGGCTCACCGCGAGACTTCGCGGAGATGCTTGCGCTGTTCGACGGCTCGCTCAAACCCGCGGTCGACCGCGTGTACGCGCTAGACGAGGTCGTCGAAGCGGCGGAGAAGATGAACGGCGGCGAGCAGTTCGGCAAGGTCGTGCTCGCGATCGACGGGGGCTGACGCGCGGGAACGTCGCCGCCGGCTGAAACGTGCGCGTCGCCAAACGGTAGAACTCTCGCGATGAAGCAGCGCGACGTCGTTCTCTCGGTGCGCGGGCTCGTGCGATGGTTCGGCCCTGTCAGGGCGGTAGCCGGTGTCGATCTCGACGTCGCGCGCGGCGAGGTCGTCGCGCTGCTCGGGCCCAACGGGGCCGGGAAGACGACGACGCTGACGTGCGTCGCGGGGCTGCTGGCGCCGAGCGGCGGTCTGATTCGCATCGCAGGCGACGAGAGGCGCGGCGCGCGCGAGCGGCGCGTCGCGTACGTACCGGAGATCCCGACCGTCTACGACGATCTGACGCCGGCCGAGCATTTGAGGTTCGTGGCGGCGGGCCGCCGCCTCGCCGATGCGGAGGCGGCCGTCGCGAGCGCGCTGGAACGAACCGGGCTGAGCGAGGTACGGGATCGCGCTGCCGGGACGCTTTCGAAGGGCAATCGCCAGCGCTTGTGTCTGGCGGGCGCGCTCGTCACGCGGGCCGACGTCGTGCTGCTCGACGAGCCGACGACGGGGCTCGATCCCGCCGCGCAGCACGCGCTCGTCGCGGTGGTGCGCGGCTTGGCGGACGGCGGCGCGGGCGTCGTGATCAGCACGCACGCGCTCGCGACGGCGTTCGACGCGGCGGATCGCGTGGTGATCATCGTCGCGGGACGCATCGTCGTGAACGAGCCGGTGACGCGCTTCGACGATCTCGACGCGCTGCGCACAGCGTACTTGCGAGCCGCTTCTTGACGGCGCTGCTGCGCCTCGAAGCGCGCGTGGCGTTCGCCGCGTTACGGCGAATCCTCACGCACCCGTCGCGGCGCGCGCTCTGGTTCGTGACCGGTGCGCTCGCGGCGACCGCGATCGCGTTCGACGTCGCGACGTCCGATGTCGCGTCGCGCGATCTCGGCAGGTGGACGCCTTCCCCGCTGCTCGTCGCCGCGGTCGCCGCGGGTGTCCTCGCGTTCGCCGCGCTCGTTGGGCGGCGGACACCGCTCACCTACGGCACGCGTGCCGCGGACACGGTCTGGTGGCACTACGCCGGCATCGACGCGGGCGCCGGACAACGCGCCACGACCGCGATTCTCACCCTGCGTGCGACGGCGCTGATCGCGCTCGGCGCCGTGCCGATCGGCGCGCTGCTCGCACTCGCCGCGCCGCAGCGAGCCGGAGCGATCGTCGCGCTCGCCGCCATCGTCATCGTGCTCGCGCCCGCGACGGTCCTCGTGTCGTCGGCTTGCGCGCCGCGCACCGTCGCGGATGGTGCGCGCACTTCACGTTCCGGAGCAAGGACCACCGAAGCGCTCGACGACGGTGCTGCGCCGGCGGCGGAACGGTCCCGAACGGAGATTCCGCACGGTCTGATGGCGGCGCGCTGGCTCGTCGCCGTGCGCCGCGGCGAAACGCTCGTGCCGTACGACCGCTTCGCGTTCGGCGTCGTCGCGGGTTTCGTCGCACCCCGCGTTAGTGCGGTTGCAGGCGGCCAGCTCATCGCGATGGCGATCGTCATCGGCGGGCTCGCGGTGCTGCTGGACGCCTCGATTCGCGGCACGACCGCGCCCGCGACGCTGCGCTCGCCGTGGTGGCGCGCCGCAATCGGCGCGTCGCCGCCGGCGCTCGCGACGTGGGCGTTCTCCGACGCCGCGGGGACTGCATCGCTGCTGGCCGGACTCGCGCTCGGGCTCGGCATCGCGCTCGGAAACCCGGCTCCGGCGTTCGCCGCGCTCCCGGCGATCCTGCTGGTGCCGACGGCGCTGCGTCTGGTCGTCCTCGCCGTCGACACGTCCTATCCGGCCGCGGTCGATCGCCGCGGCGCCGGCGCGACCGTTCGCCTCGTGGTCGTGTGGCAATTGACGATCGCGATCTTCGCGCTCGCGGTCGTCACGGGTGCCCGCGGCGGCGCGTACGCGAGCATCGCGGCGACGACCGCCGCGCTGTGTGTCGTCGTCGCCGCCGCGGCATGGTACGGCGCAGCGCGACTCCCGTCCGCCGTCGACTGATCGCTCGAGAGTTCGAATCGCTAGAGGAGCGCGTACCGCTGGAACGGTTCCGCGTTGCCGTAGCCGAGCTCCGCGCGGATCACGTCGGCGCCGGCGTCCTCGCCGAGCTTCGAGAGGTCGGGATCGAGCAGCGCCGCTTCCTGCTTCGTCGGTTCGCGCATGACATGTTCCGCGCGCACGCGGCCTTCCGACTCGAGCGCCAACAGGTACGCGAGGATCTGTCGCGCTGCCGCCGGCCACAGGCGCCGGTCGACATCCGCGTAGACATGCGCGACCAGCGCCGGGATGGTGTCGAAACCACCGCGGAGACCGGCGACGATCTGCCGCTCGCGCGCTTCGCGGTGCGCGATGTACTCGTCGAGCTTCCCGCGGACGTCCCGAATTTCGGGGCCGTGGCCGCCGTAGATCGCGTGCGCGTCGCCGTACTCGTCGCGCAGCCGGTGCAGCGTGCGCTGGTAGGTGCGCATGTCGCCGCCCGGCGGCGCGACGACGACGGTTCCGGTGCCGATCACGACGTCGCCCGTGAACAGGGCGCGCTCGTCGTCGAGCACGAACACCAGATGATCGCGCGCATGGCCCGGTGCGTGCAGCACGGTGAACGCCGCGTCGTCGAACGCGAGCCGTTCGCCTTCGGCGAGGGTGCGGTCGTGCGGGAACCGGGCGTCGGAATGCGCATACACGGGCGCGCCCGTGGCGGCCGCCAGCGGTGCCGCGCCCGGATAATGATCCGGGTGCCCGTGCGTCACCAAGATCGCCGCGTAGGATGAGCCCGAATCCCGCGCCGCAGCGACGAACGCGTCGCGCTGCGCGTCGTCGATGGGACCGGGGTCGATCGCGACCAGCGCGCGCGGCCCGACGCGCACGACGTAGCCGTTCGTTCCGTCGAGCGTCATCGGCGACGCGTTGTTCGCGCGCAGGCGCGCGACGCGCTCGCTGAGCCTTACCACGCGTTCTCGAGCTCCGGGATCAGCAAGAACTTCGGCCCCGGTTGCACGTCCGGCGACACGGTCACGATCGGCTTGGTGCGTGCGAACGCGAGCAGGTCGTCGACCGTGTCGTACGGTGCGATGCGCTCCAGGTGCTTGATCGTCGGAAAGATCAGGTTGATCTCGCCGCGCGCGTTCGCTGCGAGCGCTTCGGACGGCGCGATCCACCGCCCGTCGAGCACTTCGGTCGCGTCGGCTTCGGCGACTTGGTCCACCGGCGCGCGGCCGACGAAGAACCGTGCGTCGAAGCGGCGCGTGGCCAGCTCGGCCTTCGGCGTGATCCAGCGCGAGAAGTATTGCAGCTGCGACGCGTCGATCGACACGTCGAGGCGTTCGAGCACGTCGCCGAACGCGATCTCCCCGGCGTGCATCGACTGCCGCAGCCCGGCGAGCTGCGCGACGTGCACGGCACGGTCGGCGAACAGCAGCCCGACCTCTTCGAACGTCTCGCGTGCGGCGGCCATCGCGTACGCCGGATCGACGTCGCCGGCGGAACCGTGCAGGCGCCGTGCCGCCGCATCGCGGTCCGCGTCGTCCACCCGACCGCCCGGAAACACGTACTGGTCCGGCAAGAACACGGCGCGCGCGTTGCGGCGCACCATGAAGACCTGCAAGCCCTCGCTCGTATCGCGTCCGACGATGACGGTCGCGGCATCGCGAATCTCCCGGCCCGGGTCGCTCACCGGAACCCTGCCCGTCCCGGGCCGCGTTCCTCTCCTGCTATGCGTCCGTCTTCGATCCTCACGTCGGCTCTCGTTCTCGCTCTGGGTGCGACCACACTCGCGGGAGCGCAGTCGGCTCCGGCGCCGGCGCCGACCCCGATCGCCGTCCCGACCCTGCCGCCCAACACGCCCAACGCCGGGATCATCCAGACGATCATCGGGGTCGGCGCGCAGATCCTCCAGCGCCAGGCGGTCAACAACCGCAACAACGCGCGCGGGACGGTCTCGTACTTCAAGCGCTTCGACATGCAGGTCCAGTGCGGCACCAACTGCTACCGCAGCGTGCGCCTGCACCAGGGCACCGTGATCAACCCGCGCGGCGCGACGCCGGGCGTGGGCCGCGTCGTGGACGTCAACGGGCACACCGACCCCGACGGCACGCTCGAAGCGGACAACATCACCGTCCAGCAATAATCTCCGGTACTGCTCGGAAGCGAGCGCCGGCTCGGCCGACCTGCGGTTCCATCCAGCGGTTGAGCGACAATCCGATCTCCGGCGGCGTCCGTTACGTCGAAGCACAACTTTCCGGAGATAGTATTTTGATCAAACGATTCACGGCCGCAGCGGCCGGCGCGGCGCTGGCCGCACTCTGCATCGCGCCTGCGCTCGCGCAGACGACGATGTCGACGCCCTCGTCGATGGCGACCCCGGCTCCTGCGATGGGCGGCTCGATGGGCGGTTCCATGCACAAGGGCTCGATGGGCATGATGGGCCCCGACCACGGGATGCCGGAAGGCACCGCGGGCGGCGACGGCGTCAGCTACACGGGCGCGCCCGATCTTCAGGCCGCGATCTCGCTCGTCACCGCGGGCGGCGCACCCGGTCACTTCTCGCTCGTCAAAGCGCTGACGGCGCTCGCCGGCGCGAAGACCGCGAACGCGGAAGTCGCGAAGCTCACCAAGCAGTACGGCGCGGCGAAGGTCGGTTCGTTCGTCGCGGTGCAGAACTTTGCCGTGAACGACGCGGTCGCAGTCGCGACCAAAGCCGGCGTGAAGTTCCCGTCGCCGACGCTTCATGGTAAGACGCTCGCCGTGCGCGTCGTCACGCTCGGTCTCGTCGACGGAACGTACTACGAGGGCGTGCAGCTCGACCATCTCGTGACCAACAAGATCCACGAGGCCGTGATGGGTCACATCGACGGCAAGTTCGGTGCCGCCGCCGATGCGAACTACCATCGCATCGCCAACCAGGCGCACTACGACCTTGCGCAGGCGCTCGGCGCGAAGACCGTCAAGCTGGCGGCGTTCCACTAGCACGAATCTCTCGGCAGCGAGAAATGAGAAGGGCCACGCCGATCGGCGTGGCCCTTTTTCTGTCTTGTTCGTTGTCGTGCGGCCAATCGGTCGCTACGACGTCTGTTCCTTCGGTGGATCCTCGGTCATCGAGCTGATGCCGCCCTCCTGCCTTCGGATTGCTTGGTTGCGCTTGTGAGAATCGATTGAAGTCGCTCTTGTCACCGCCGGCGCGCATTCAGCCGGTCGGTGCCCTGTAC
The DNA here is from genome assembly GCA_035943995.1 of Candidatus Elarobacter sp. Classification (GTDB taxonomy): domain Bacteria; phylum Vulcanimicrobiota; class Vulcanimicrobiia; order Vulcanimicrobiales; family Vulcanimicrobiaceae; genus Vulcanimicrobium. The sequence continues at coordinate 13,271 of DASZBS010000095.1, forward strand.
CCGGGTGGATCTTGCGACGTCAAGCCGCCCTCCCGTATGTCGTGGTGTCTTACCTCGAGGTGGCCTCATCGTACTCTCGTCGTGCGGTAGGGTCAACCCCGGTTTTTGGGGTTTCCGGGAATCGTTCGCACTTGCTTGGCAGCAGCAAAGGCGAACAGGCCGATGCCGCAAAGAGAGCATGCGGTGAGCTCTCGTCTGGGCCGTGTGCTGCGCCGCCTCGAAGCGGTATCGATCCTCTTGGCGTCGTTCGGGCTCGCGGCGTTCGTCGTTTCGCACCGGCCGTGGGTCGAGCACGTGCTCGCCGAGATCGGCCCGTTCGCGATGCCGCTGGCGATCCTCGTGTTCGCGGTCGTCGCATCGGCGCCGTTCTCGGTCACGGATGCGCTCGCCATCATGAACGGCGTCCTGTTCGGCCCCGTGTGGGGGTCGGTCGTCAACGCCGCGGGGCTCGTGCTCGCCGCGGTGATCGGGTACGTCGTCGCGCTGCGCACCTCGGCTGCGTTCGACGTGAAGAAGAACGTCGAGCGATTGCCGCCGTGGGCGCGGCGTTTCCGCATCGGTTCGCCGATGTTCCTGATCGTCGTGCGCGTGATCCCCGGCCTCGGCGGAACGATCGCCACGCAGACGGCGGCCGCGCTGCGCGTCGGATACTTTCGCCAGATCTACACGATGTGCGCGGTTGCGGTCCCGATCTGCACGGTGCTCGCGGTGTTCGGCAACGTAACGTCCGACTATCTCGACCAGCACGTCTTCAGGCCCGTCCAAAACTCCATGGAGAAACATCACATCCACTTCCCGCACCGCCCCGCGCGTCCGCACGTGACGCCCTCGCACCAACCACAGCCGGCGGTGAAGCCGTGAGCGCTCCGGCGACGTCCGGCTTGCCGGTCGCGCTCGTCGACACGCCGGACGCGCTCGCGCGCACCTGCGAACGCATCGCGCAGGCGCCGCGCGTCGCGCTCGACACCGAGTTCCACACCGAGAAGTCGTACACGCCGCACCTGATGGTGGTGCAATTGCTGTTCGAAGACGGCGTCGCGCTGGTCGATCCGCTCGCGCTGCGCGATCTGCGCCCGCTGGTCGACGCGCTCGCCGGCGCGCGCGTGGTGGGGCACGCGCTCTCATCGGATCTGCGCATCCTCGCCGACGCGTTCGAGACGCTGCCGCGCGAGGTGTACGACACGCAGGCCGCGGCGGCGTTCGCGGGCTACGGCCTGTCGATCTCGCTGCTGGACCTCGTGCGCGACCTGTGCGGCGTCACGCTGCGCAAGTCGCAGACGGTCAGCGACTGGAGCACGCGCCCGTTCACGCCCAAGCAGGTGGAGTACCTCGTCGACGACGTGCGCTACCTCTTCACGCTCGAGGATGTGCTGCGCGAGCGGCTGCGCGCGCGCGGGCGCGAGCCGTGGGCCGACGAGGAGATGCCCGCGCTCGTCCGGCTGCAGACGTACCGCAACGATCCCAAGCGGTTATATTTGCGCGTCTCGGGCAACGCGCGCATGAACCGCCGCGAGCTCGGCATCCTCAACGAGCTCGCGGCGCTGCGTGACCGCTATGCGCGCGAGCGCAACATCCCGCTCAAGTACGTGCTGCCCGACGACGTGATGGTGGGCCTCGTGTCGCTGCGGCCGAGGTCCGTCGACGAGCTGTCGCAGTTGCGCCGCATCGACGCGGGCACGCGGCGTAATCTCGGCGAGCGCATCATCGAAGCGGTCAAGCGCGGCGAGGCGATCCCCGACGACGAGCTGCCGCCGCGCGCACCCAAGCCGCTGGGTCCGCAGCGCGAAGCGCTCGTGTCGACGATGGCGGTGCTCGTCGGCGCGCTGGCCGCGGACAACGACGTGCCGACCACGCTGCTGCTCCCGCGCGCCGCGCTCGAGCGGATCGCGCGCGAGGCGCCGCAATCACCCGACGGACTGGGCGACGTGGTGAACCTGACGTCGTGGCGGCGCCAGCTCGTGGTCGACCCGCTGTGGGAGCTGCTGTCGGGCGAGTCGGTGCTGCGCGTGCGCGGCTACCGCAACGCCGACCCGCGCACGGTGTTCGAGCGGGCTAGCGCACTGGTGGACGAACCGCTGCCGTCAGCGTGACGCGGCCGGCGCGATGCCGCTGGGGCCGCTGCCGCCGTCCTCGACGAACGACACCTGGCCGTTCGTCAGATCGACCGGCAGGACTTTGACGACGGTGTTCGCCGGCGTCCCCGGCGGATCGCACGCGAGCGTGTAGTCGACGCGCACGGCCGGGATCGCGCCCGCCTCACGCGCCACGCTGTTGACGTTGTTCACGCGAATGTCGCAGTGCTGGTTCGGCTTGTGCTGAATCGCGACGAGCAGCATCTTCTTGGCGAAGTAGTCCGCGCCGAACGGCTCTTTGTTTGCGCTGAAGTCGAACATTGCGTGCAGGTCTTTCCAGTTGCGCACGGCCGCGAAGATCACGTAGTCGCCCGCGGGGTCGCGCCGGAGCTCCTGTCCTTTCGCGGCCGACGCCCAACCGGACGCTCCGCGAACTTCTTCGTCGGCGAACACTTCGTTGTGGAGGTTGTTGCCGGGCGTGTCCCACGTGTAGCCGGCGGCGATCGGGTACGGCCAATCCATCGTCGGGAGCGGCGCGCCGGCGGCGAGCGCGTCCTGCCGCGCGTACACCGGCGCGAGCCGGTTGCGGTTGATGTCGAGCAGCGCGCGGCAGTTCGCCGCCGCGTTGTCGGGGACCGACGCCGGCCACGCTCCGCACGTCACGAGCTCGTCGTTGGGCACCTTGAACGGGTCCGCCGGATTGGCGATGTCGCTGTCGCGCGCGAACGGAACGTTGAGATCACGGTCGGCGACCGTCTTGTACGACCGCAGAAACGCGTCGTTGACGAGCCGCATCTGCGGGAACTTCGTGCAGTTCTGGTTCGCCGCGAGCCCGGCCGCCGTGCGGCGGTACGCGGTTTCGAAGCTCGCGGTGTCCTTTCCGCGCAGCGCGTCGCCGGCGTCTTTGGCGGCTTGCAGCGCGACCTGGCACGGATCGGACGGATCGGCTTTGGCGACGCGCTGCGCGCTGTCGTTGTCCGCGATCTGCGTCGTGCAATTCGCCCGGACGTCCCGCGGAAGCTTCGACCACGCGGCGCACTGGCGCAGCAGCGGCTTCGCCAGCGCGAACGACGTCGCCGCGCTCGGCCGGCCGAGCACCTGCTCCGCCTCGCCGCGCAGCGACAACAAGAACGCCTTGTTGACCAGATACATCTGGCCGCGGACGTCGTTTTGCTCGCGCGACCGGTTCGCGATCGACCCGCAGGCGTGCTCGTTCCAGTCGAGGCCCGCCGCGACTTCGTCGAGCGTCTTGAGCGCGTCGGCCGGCGAGGGGTTCTGCGTCTGGAGCCGGCGCGAGGCTTCCTGTTCGTCGACCAGCGCACGGTGGCACGGCGAGTGCAGCCGGGTAATCGCCTGATCGTCGGCCGCGCCGGCGGGCGTCGCACCCGCCGCTCCGGTGACGAGCAGCAGGGCGGAAGCGAGCATTGCCCGGACGGGACGTCGTGTGCGGTCGGTCACAGCGGAAGGCTTACTCCGTCGACCGGCCACGTTCCCTCAGCCGGGCGGTCTCGGCGAGGGTGACGCGGGCCGCGGCGACGCGGATGGGCCCGGCGCGGGCGATGCGGCCGAGGCTGCCTCGAAGCTGTGGTTGTACTGCAACTGGGTCCGGCAGTCGTCGGCGGTCTTCGTGCGGGCGAGCCCCGGCGTGGTGGTGCACTGTGCGAGCAGCTCGTTCGCGCGAGCGAGGTCGCGGCGCCAGTCGCCGACGTTGAGATCGTGCGCGGCGGCGGCGCGCATGGACAGCAGATACGCTTCGAAGACGAGGTGCTGCTGGGGGTTGGCGCACGACTGGTTGAGAGTGAGGCCGGCCACGGCTGAGTCGTATGCCGCCTGGCGCGTCACGGCGTTGCTGGACGCGGTGCGCTCGTACCGCAACGTCTCGGCGCACGCGTCGCGGGCCGGCGGCTCGGCCTTGACGGGCCGGCCGGCGGCAACCAGGGCGCCGGCGCAGGCGACGGCGGCTAAGAGGGCGAGCGCTGACGCGCGTGCACGAATAGTCACCCTCGCCTCGTTCCCGCGCGCGCCGCGAACTCTCACGAAGCAAGCCAAAGCCTACTCAATCGGGGAGCGCGCGGAAGAATCGCGCGACGCGCGCGGCGTCGTACGAGCGGTCCGCCGCGAGCTCGCGCTCGGTCCAGCCGCGGAACGCGTCGAGGTCGACGTCGGCGGCGCGGCCGCGCGCGACGGCCAGCGCGACTTCGAGCGCGGAGCGGTCGCCCCACGCCCAGTAGTGCAGGAAGCGGTCGCGCACCACGTCGGTCGGCGCGAGCACGTGCAGCAGCGCGTCGTCGCGGTGATCGGTGCGCCACGCCGTGACGCGCTCGCGCCCGATCGAGAGCGGCCCGATCGGGAACTCGATCGTGTACGGCAGCTCGGGATGGCGGTAGAAATCCTCCGCCGCGCGCGCGTAGCCGATCGACTCGAGCGCGCGGTCGACGACGACCCGCGCGCGGCCGACGTGCAGCACGAAGTCGACGTCGAGCGACTGATAGCGCTCGGGCACGTAGTACGCCGCCGCGCTGCCGCCGCACAGGACCGCGGTCTCGCCGGCACGGTCGAGTGCGCTGCACACCGCGAACGCGACGTCGCTCAGCGCCGCGTGCGCGGCTAGCCGCGCCACTGCTCGGCCGGCATCAAAGCGGTTTGCCGATGCGGCGCGGGCGCTCGCGCCGCGTCGCCGCGCGCTCGCGCACCTCGGGGTAGGCGTCGACGAGGCGTTCGAGCAGCGCGCGCAGCTCGACGGCGCCGTACCAGCGCCGGTTCAGCACGGCGACCCGCGCGCGCCCGATCTCGCGCGACACGACCACGCCCGTTCGCTCCAGCGCGATGACCGCGCGGTGCACCGCCGTGGGGCTCGCGTCGATCTGGCGCGCCAGCTCGCGCAGGTGGAGACCGTTCTCGCTCAGGGCCAGGCGAGCCAGGATGCGGTCCCGCAAGACCGAGCCGAACAGCGCCGGGCGGAGATCGTCGCGCACCTCGTGATTGTCCCGAAAAGCGGGACATGTGTCAACGAACTGCGTACAGCGGGCGGGAGCACCCTCCCGGCGCTCCGCCGAACGCAGTCCGGTGCCATGAGCCATCCGAACAGCTTCTCCGCACGCGACACGCTGCGCGTCCGTCCTTCGACAAGCTCAGGACGCGACTACACGTACTTCCGGCTGGCCGCGCTGGGGGACCGGTACGACCTCGCGACGATGCCGTACTCGCTCAAGATCCTGCTCGAGAATTTGATTCGCAACGAAGATGGGCGCTCGGTGACGGAAGACGACGTCGCGGCGCTCGCGTCGTGGCAACCCGGCGCGCCGTCGGCCAAAGAGATCGCGTACCGCCCGGCGCGCGTGCTGCTGCAAGACTTCACCGGCGTGCCGTGCGTCGTCGACCTCGCCGCGATGCGCGACGCGATCGCGGAGTTCGGCGGCGATCCGAAGCGCATCAACCCGCTGCAGCCGGTCGAGCTCGTGATCGACCACTCCGTGCAGGTCGACGCGTGGGCGTCGCCCGACGCGTTCGAGAAGAACGCGCAGCTCGAGTTCGAGCGCAACGGCGAGCGCTATGCCTTTTTGAAATGGGGGCAGTCGTCGCTCGACGGTTTCCGCGCGGTGCCGCCCGACACCGGGATCGTGCACCAGGTCAACATCGAATATCTCGCGCGGGTGATCTTCGGCGCGGGTGGTGCAGGCGAGGCGCATCCCGGCGGCACGACGGTCGCGTATCCGGACACGGTGGTCGGCACCGACTCGCACACCACGATGGCGAACGGCTTGGGCGTGCTGGCGTGGGGTGTCGGCGGGATCGAAGCGGAAGCAGCGATGCTCGGCCAACCGGTGACGATGCTGATCCCCGACGTGATCGGTTTCAAGCTGACCGGAAAGCTGCGTGAAGGCGTCACGGCGACCGACCTCGCCTTGCAGATTACACAGATGCTGCGCAAGAAAGGCGTCGTCGGCAAGTTCGTGGAGTTCTACGGCGCCGGTTTGTCGTCGCTCCCGGTCGCCGACCGCACCGTGATCGGCAACATGTCGCCCGAGTACGGTTCGACCGTCGCGATCTTCCCGATCGATGCGCTCACGCTGGATTATCTGCGCCTGACGGGTCGCGCGCAGGAGCAGATCGATCTCGTCGAGGCGTACGCCAAGGCGCAGGGGATGTTCCGCACCGACGACTCGCCGGAACCGCGCTTCTCGGACACGCTCGCGCTCGACTTGAGCGACGTCGTGCCGAACCTCGCCGGCCCGCGCCGGCCGCAGGACCGCGTGCCGCTCACCGACGTGAAAGCGACGTTCAACGTCGCGCTGGAAGAATGGCAGAACGCGCGCGGAAGCGGGAACGGCAAGCAGGTCGACCGCTTCGCGGACGAAGGCGGCGGCACGGCGGTCGCCGCGCAGCCCCGCACGGAGGTGTCGGACGGCGCGGTCGTCATCGCGGCGATCACGTCGTGCACGAATACGTCGAACCCCGCGCTACTGATCGGCGCGGGGCTGCTCGCGAAGAAAGCCGTCGAAAAAGGCCTCAAGCCCGCACCGTGGGTGAAGACGTCGCTCGCGCCCGGCTCGAAAGTCGTCACCGACTACCTGCTCAAGGCGGACTTGACGCAGTATCTCGATGCGCTCGGCTTCAACCTGGTCGGCTACGGCTGCACGACGTGCATCGGCAACAGCGGCCCGCTGGGCGAAGACGTCGCGCACGCGGTCGCCGAGCACGATCTCATCGTCGCCGCGGTGCTGTCGGGCAACCGCAACTTCGAAGGCCGCATCCACCCGCAGGTCCGCGCGAACTACCTCGCGTCGCCGCCGCTCGTCGTCGCGTACGCGCTCGCCGGGCGCATGGACGTCGACCTCACCACCGAACCGCTCGGCCGCACCGCGACCGGCGAAGACGTGTACTTGAAAGACCTCTGGCCGACGAGCGCGGAGATCGATGCGGCGCTCGCGGCGGCGGTGTCGGACCAGTTGTTCCGGCGACGCTACGCCGACGTGTTCGCGGGCGACGAGCGCTGGTCGTCGATGAACGTGCCGGCCGGCGAGCGGTACGCGTGGGACGAGAAATCCGAGTACGTGAAGCGCCCGCCCTATTTCGACGGCATGCCCAAACAGCCGGCGGCGGTGCAGGACATCACGGGCGCGCGTGTGCTCGTGATGGTCGGAGACTCGGTGACGACCGACCACATCTCGCCCGCCGGCAATATCTCGAAAACGTCGCCCGCCGCGAAGTATTTGATCTCCAAGGGCGTGGAACCGGCGGACTTCAACTCGTACGGTGCGCGGCGCGGAAATCACGAGGTGATGGTGCGCGGCACGTTCGCGAACATCCGGCTGCGCAATCTGCTGGTACCGGGCGTCGAAGGCGGCGTGACGCGCTATCTGCCGACCAACGAGCAGACGTCGATCTTCGACGCTTCCGAACAATACCGCGCCGACGGCACGCCGCTGATCGTGCTCGCGGGCAAGGAGTACGGCAGCGGCTCTTCGCGCGACTGGGCGGCGAAGGGTCCGTACCTGCTCGGCATCAAGGCCGCCATCGCGGAGTCGTTCGAACGCATCCACCGCTCGAACCTGATCGGCATGGGAATCTTGCCGCTACAGTACCGCAGCGGCGAGACGCGCGCGTCGCTGGGCCTCACCGGCGAGGAGACCTTCGCGATCGAAGGCGTCGCAGCGAAGCTGGAACCCGGCATGACGGTAAACGTCACCGCAACGGACGCGAGCGGCGCGAAAAAACAGTTCGGCGCGCTGCTGCGGATCGACACGCCGGACGAAGCGGACTACTACCGCCACGGCGGCATCTTGCAGTACGTGCTGCGGTCGTTAGCATAGCCGGTTACCGCAGCAGCCACATCCGGTTGCTGCGGTAGTCGAAGACCGGCTCGAAGCGGCTGAGGATCTGGATCCCGACGTTGCCCAGCTCGGTCGGATCGTTGGCGGCGCCCTTGTCCATGATGCTGAGCTCCAGCGGGACGTCGTGGACGACGACCGAACCGAGCCGAACCGTGCCCGCTCGCGCTCGTAAGCCGGCGGCGATGCCGGCGACCGCGCCGCTGACGAGCACTTCGTTCGCCTTGTAGCGTGCGACGAGCCGGTGCGCTTTGACGAACGGCGCCAAGACGAGGAGCGCGTTCGCATCGCCGGTGTCCAGGCCGAGCGCGCCGCGCATGCCGTCGAGCGCGCCGTCGATCTCCGGTTCGCAGCCCGACAGGCGCATCGGGATCGGCGCGTCGCGGATGCCGAACGCGCGCACGTCGCGGCTGAGCACGATGCGCCCGCCGTGAAAGTCGAAGCGTACGGCAAAACGCTGCATGATCTCGCAGCCGACCGTGCCGTCGATGCCGTCGTTGTCGCCCGGGATCACCGAGAACGGCTGATCGCGCAGCACGGCGTTGCCGATCTGCATGCGCTTGGCGGTCGTGTACCGGCGCGACACGACGCCCGGACCGAATCCGCCGGCTTTGCCGTCACCGACCACGTGCAAATGAAGCCGGCGGGCGACCTCCGGCGTCACGTCGTTCGATGCGCCGGTATCGAACAAGACGCGGATGACGGGGCCGTCGTCGATGCGGATCGGGACGATCGGATGGCCGCGCAGCATCGCCATCGGGATCGATGTCGTGCCGTCGAGAACCGCGTCGTCCGGCGGCGGCGGCGGATCGAATGCGCCGGCCGGTACGCTTGCGACCGGCTCGACGCTGCGCACGCGTTCGCGCGCCACGCCGAAACGCGTCGTCGTTTCCTGGTAGAACGGAACGACCACGTCGTGCATGCGCCGGTAATCCGCGTAGCTCGCGTGCGTCGCCTCGCCGCCAGAATCGTCCTCGATCCCGCTCACCAAGCCCGTGTGCCGGTCGAGCGTCACGTCGATCGGCGCCGACAACGCCGCGTATCGCAGCCGCACGACGACGTCGCCGCGTTTGCCGCGCATGAGGCTAACGACGGGCTGCTCCGGTCCGCGGCGCCCCACGAAATGCGCCCACGCCAGGCTGTCGAGGCGTGATTGCGCGTTGCCCTCGACGATCGCCATCCCGGTCGCGTCGGAGCTCCACGTCCGGTTGCCGTCGAAGCCGTCGCCGGACGACAGCGGTCCGGCGGAGATCCGCTCCGCGTATCGCCCGGTCGCTAGATCGACGAGGCTCGTCTCGGTACCGCGCACGCCGTCGACCTCGATGTCCTGCCGCAGCCGCACGTACCGCTGCGCCGCATCGCGCGACCGGATGATGCGCACGTCCGGCGTAACCGAGCCGCCGGGCGGGCGCGTGAACGCGACGGTGCCGGCGAGCGCGAGCAAAGAGATCACCATGCTGGTTTCGGCCGGCATCTCGGACGCGACCTCCGCGCCGGCCGCAAGCAGTATTCCGCACGGGACTCGCGTACGAGGCCGTGATGACGGCGCGGACCGTGCCTTTGGAGCTGACGCTCGCCGACGTCGACCGCGCGGCGGCGCTCGTTCGTGACGTCGTGCCCGTCACGCCCGCGTTTCGCTGGCCGCTGCTGTGCGAACGGCTCGGCGTCGATCTGACGCTCAAGCACGAGAACCACACGCCGCTCGGCGCGTTCAAGGTTCGCGGCGGGCTGACGTACGTCGCCGCGCTCCGCGAGCGCGCGCCGCACGTGACGCGGCTCGTCAGCGCGACGCGCGGGAACCACGGGCAGAGCATCGCGTTCGCCGCGGCGCGAGCCGGGCTGCGCGCGACGATCGTCGTGCCCGAAGGCAACTCGCCGGAGAAGAACGCCGCGATGCGCGCGCTCGGCGCGGAGCTCGTCGTGCACGGGCGTGATTTCGACGACGCGAAGGCCTTCGCGGCGACGCTCGTCGCGTCCGACGAGCGCGCGCATTTCGTGCCGTCGTATCATCGCGATCTCGTCGCGGGCGTCGCGACGTACGCGCGCGAGCTGTTCGCCGCCGGCGCGTTCGACGTCGTGTACGTGCCGATCGGGCTCGGCTCGGGGATCAGCGGCGTCATCGCCGGGCGCGATCTGCTCGGACTCGACACCGAGATCGTCGGCGTCGTCGCGGAGCGCTTTCCCGCGTACGCGCGCTCGTTCGAGCGCGGGGAGAGCGTCGAGACCGAGCCGTCCGACACCGTCGCCGACGGCATGGCTGTGCGCGTGACCGATCCTGCGGCGCTCGCCGTCATCCGCGCGGGCGCCTCGCGGATCGTCTCGGTCTCAGATGCCGCGATCCGCGAGGCGATGCGCTGGATCTTCACCGACACGCACAACGTCGCCGAAGGGGCCGGTGCGGCGGCGGTCGCTGCGGTCGCCGCCGAGCGCGAGCGGTTGCGCGGCAAGCGCGTCGTCGCAGTGATCTCCGGGGGAAACGTGGACGCGGCAGTATTCGCGCCGGTACTCGCATAGGAGGTTCAATGATTACAAGCCGACGCGCCTTAATCACCTATGGCGAAATGCAGTTGCGAGCTTAGTATAACGCGGGTAGCTTAACTCGGCACCGAAGCCGCTGTTACGTCAATGCGATATCGCTGCCACTTTGCGCCTCCTCTCAGCGTTATTCCTGGGCGCTAAGGAGCTCCGCGACGAGCTGTTCTGCGACCGGCCGCACCTTAGTAAACGCGTTAGGCGCCGTGCAAGTCATTGCGCAGCCAGCCGCCACGTCTTCAGGTCTAAATCGGACGACGCGGCCAACTCTACTCTGTTGCAACGCGATATGTCGAGCATCGATGTGCCAGGTTTTCATCAAGTCAACCACCCGTTGTTGCTCCGCAACATCTTCGGGAAAGACCTTCCATGTTGATTCGTCAAACATGGTGACGCCAGCTCCGGCAAACATATCCATTACAAAGGTCGCGCAGGTGAAGCCGCCACCTGAGCGGGTTATTGTCACGACCCCGCCAGAACCAATTACGGCCGATCGTTCGATTGCGTATGGTAGCCCCTTTTTATACGCGCTGGCAACTGACCGACAGTAGCTGGCAATCAAATTGTCCTCCGTGTCCGTTGTATCAGGATTCATCCAATGGTACTCATCGCCCGAGAATGGTTGAATAATCGAGGTATAATGCCATCCGACATGAGTAAACAGAAGACGCCCTCCGTCTCGGAATACTATGCCCGTATGACGACCGCCGTCTGTAAGTTTGAGGGCGACAGCAACACGTTGAATCCTCGTAGCGGCGGCCGCGCCGAACGAAAGTCTTCGCATGCGAAAGACTCTACGTAAGGCCGCGCAAAAGGCGTGCAGCCTCACCCTTCTCAAGCCTGGCGGTCACAAAATCGCGCACCGATGATAATACGGTTTCTCGGATCGGCAATGATTCGCGAGCCAAACCTCGCGTCATTAGCAGCGCCCCGATCCAGAGGTCGACTTCGCGAGGCAAACCTTTCGAATCGCGCGCGGTCGAAAGTTCCTCAATTCGCTCATTGATTGCGAGCAAGATACCCGACAATAACAGGGTGTCCCGCGCCTCAACGGATTGGACAATGGCGTGCAGTGTGTAATCCAACGCGTCCGCCACTTTTCCGGAGGCGTACAAGTTCACAGAACGACGAAGAACGATGCGCGCGGCGACCACTAAATCCGCAAACACATTCGTACGTCGCCCGGAAGCAGCGGACGACCTGGTTTTCCTAAGGTTAGCCGATCCTGCGGACCGCAGCAAGCGTCGTTCGACACTCCAGTGCTGAGAGGTTACGACAAATGATAGCGGTTCAATATATATAGCTTCTACTTCTAAGAGCGTCGACACTATGATATTGACTCCCGGTATTCAGCGGTCGTGCAATCTATAAAAGCAGCGTACGCGCGAGTGTGAAGGAGTTCGATGTCTGCGAAGAGTTCTTCTGTACTTCCCGTCGACCACTCGCCGTGTTTACGAACCTCGAGGTCCAGCATAATTGTAACCGAACCCGTTGGCGAAGGGCGCGAAGCTTCGGTTAAGACGATGGTCGTTTCGGGATCGTCGCGCTGCGGCAGCTGCAATTGCATATAGAATCCTGAAATCACTTCGGATCCGAGAAATCCCGTTGCAATGACCGGGTGTACCTTCAAATATCGTTCGAATCGAAATAATGGTTCGTTGCCGACAACATTGTTTATATAGCGCAAACTTATCGCGGTGATGGCCTGCGGATCGCATCCCATCGTGTAATACTGGAATACTATTTCAGCCTCGGCTCGGAGTGCCTCCCAGCCGCTGTATGGCGCAAGAACATTAAAAGTCAAGCCGTCAACCGCGGCTTGGATGTACCTTCGATCGTCATTCGCTGAAAACAGTAAGCCCGATATCCGAGAAGCAGATTCGAGAGTGCGAGCTCCAATGTTGACTGCACTGCCTTCGTCCTCGACGGGCTCGTACCGGGTAATCTGCGGATAGTAGCGCGAAAGCGACTTCATCGCGGCTAAGAGATCGTCTACAGAAAGCCCTTCGCGAGGTTGCACTCGAATATCGAGCACTACTTCCTGGACTGGCGCCGCGCGGAAACGAGGCCGATTCGTCGGTGCCGTGATTTTGCTCGGGCCTCCTTTTGTCGTTTTGGTGGGATTCGCCCCAGGTCGGGCGCCTTGCCTGCTGTCTCGCCATAATCGGGCGTCCGAGTGGACTTTACCCGGTCATTGGTCCTGTGGGATGGCGAATTTGGCCGAATAGTACTGGGCCGACACGGTCGACGGGTTCTCGCCCTGATAGGGCGGTGATCTCCGGCGGAAACGTGGACGCGGCAGTATTCGCGGCGGTTCTCGCGTAGGAGGCGGGATGATCCCTCGCCAGGTTGCCATCCTCTCGTTCGAGGGGCCGGACCGGTACGCGTCGATCGGCGGGCTCGCGACGCGCGTCACGCAGCTCGCGCGCGCGCTCGGCGCCGCCGGCCACGACGTCCAATTATTCTTTCTCGGCGACCCCAACCTCGAAGCGGTGGAGGCGAGCGATCCCGGCGTGACGCTGCGGCGCTGGTCGCAGTGGATCTCCGCGCAGCACCCGCGCAACGCGTACGACGGCGAAGCCGGGAAAGTGCACGACTGGGCGATCAGCGTGCCGCCGTGGATCGTCGACGAGCTCGTCGCGCCGGCGCACGCGCGCGGCGAACGCGTGCTCGTGATCGCCGAGGAGTGGCAGACGGCGAACGTCGCGATCGCGATCGACCGGCTCGCGCGCGAGCGCGGCGTGCGCGCCGGCTTGACGCTGATGTGGAACGCGAACAACACGTACGGCTTCGAGAAGATCCACTGGCCGACGCTGACGCGCGCCGCGGCGGTGACGGCGGTCAGCAAGTACATGAAGTTCGAGCTCGCGCAGTTGGGCGTGCACGCGCTGGTGATCCCTAACGGCATCGATCCGGCGTTGCTGGACGGCGCCGATCCCGAGCGTACCGAAGCGATCCGCGAAGCCTTCGGCGAGCGCCCGACCTACGTCAAAGTCGGCCGCTTCGATCCGGACAAGAACTGGCTTCAGGCGATCGACGCGCTCGCGGACGTGCGCGCCGCCGGCGTCGACGCGCGCCTGATCGTGCGCGGCGGCAAAGAGCCGTACGGCGACGTCGTGCTCGGGCGCGCGCGCGAGCGCGGCCTCACCGTCGAGCGGCTCATGTACGAAGGCACCGACTGGCGCGAGTTCGCGAAGCGGCTCGCCGTCGTGGACGCGGCGGTCGTGCACGTGCGCGCGTTTCTCGATGAACCGACGCTGTATGCGCTCTACGCCGCCGCCGACGTGGTGCTCGCGAACAGCGGCAAGGAACCGTTCGGGCTCGTGGGGCTCGAGGTGATGGCGGCCGGCGGGATCGTCGTGTGCGGTGCCACGGGCGAAGAGTACGCGGAGCCGTTCGTCAACGCGATCGTGTGCGACACCGGCGACGGCCGCGAGCTCGCGACGTACCTGCGCGCGCTGTCCGGCGACGCGAACCTGGCTGAGGAGCTGCGCACCAACGGCGCCGAGACCGCCGCGCGCTACACCTGGGCGCACGCGCTCGAATCGCTCGGCCGCAAGATCGAGTACGTCGACGCGGTGGCGAAGTAGAGATGGATACGCCGCACGCGAACGGTCCGGTCATGCTCGTCACGGGCGGCAGCCGTGGTATCGGTGCCGCGATCGTGCGCGCTGCGGCGGCGGCGGGGTACGAGATCGCGCTGACGTACGCCGAGGACCGCGCGGCCGCCGAGCAGGTCGCGGCCGAGGTCAACGGCACCGGCCGGCGCGCGGTGATCGTCAAGGCGGACGTCGCGCGCGAAGAAGACGTGCTCGCGGTGTACGCCGCGGTCGACGACGCGTTCGGGCGCGTCGACGCGCTCGCGATCAACGCCGGCATCACCGGCCGCTTCACGCGCGTCGACGAGATCGACGCCGCGACGCTCGAACGCGTGCTCGCGGTCAACGTCACGGGCGCGTTCTTGTGCGCGCGCGAAGCCGTTCGCCGCATGTCGACCGCGCGCGGCGGCTCCGGCGGCGCGATCGTGATCGTGTCGTCGCGCGCGGCGGGGCTTGGCTCGCCGGGCGAGTACGTGCACTACGCCGCGTCGAAAGGCGCCGTCGACGCGCTGACGCGCGGGCTCGCCAAGGAAGTCGCGCCCGAGGGGATCCGCGTCAACGCGGTCGCACCGGGCTTGATCGACACCGAGATCCATGCGCGCGGCGGACGCCCGGAACGCGTCGCGCGCATCACGCCGACCATTCCGATGGAGCGGATCGGTACGGCCGACGAAGTCGCGGCATCGGTGTTGTGGCTGCTGTCCGCGCAGGCGTCGTACGTCACGGGGGCGGTCCTCGACGTGTCGGGGGGCCGGTAGTCGGGTCCGCCCGACAAACATCGCAACCACCGCCCCGACAAACGTCCGTTCGACTTCCTGCGCCCGTCGTGGTATACTGACGTGTCATCTTGGCGCGGCTACGCCGCCCTCGTGTGACGTCTCACCTTGCGGTGATGTATCACCCCCTGCGCGATCTTTCGAAATAAGACGATCGACCTCGCGCCTCGCTTTCGAAAGAATCGATGCAACCCACATTTGATGCGCTGGGCCTGGGCCCGGCGTCCCTTCGAGCCGTGCGCGAGCTCGGCTTCACCACTCCGACCCCCGTTCAGGCTGCCGCGATCCCGCCGGCCCTCGCGGGCAGAGACGTCCTCGCCAGCGCCCAGACGGGCACGGGCAAAACCGCCGCGTTCGCGCTGCCGATCCTCGAGAAGCTCGCGACGCTGCCGCGCGGCAAGACGCGCGCGCTCATCCTCGCGCCCACGCGCGAGCTCGCCGCGCAGATCGCGCAGCACTTCGACGCGCTCGGCAGGGGCACGAAGCTACGCATCGCCGCGATCTACGGCGGCGTCGGCTTCGGCGGCCAGATCGCTGCGTTCGCGCGCGGTACGGAGATCATCGTCGCTACCCCCGGCCGCCTCCAAGATCTCATGAATCAAGGCAAAGCGCGCCTCGACGATGTCGCCGTGCTCGTGCTCGACGAAGCGGACCGCATGCTCGACATGGGCTTTCTGCCCGCCGTGAAGCGCATCGTCACCAAGGTTCCGGCCAAGCGCCAGACGCTGTTCTTCTCCGCGACCATCGCGCCCGAAGTGCTGAAGCTGACGCGCGATCTGCTGCACGATCCGGTGCGCGTCGAGATGGTGCCGCAAAGCAATTCCACCACCGCCGCGGGCATCACGCACACCGCGTACACGATCGCGCAAGGCAGCAAGACCGATCTGCTCGTCGAGCTGCTCAAGGACAACAACATCTACAGCGCGATCGCGTTCACGCGCACCAAGGCGCGCGCCAACCGGCTCGCGCTGGCGCTGGAGAAGCACAACGTCTCCGCCGAGCGCATCCACGGCGACCGGTCGCAGGCGCAGCGCACCCGCGCGCTCGCCGACTTCAAGCGCGGCAAGCTGCGCGTGCTGGTCGCGACCGACGTCGCGGCGCGCGGCATCGACATCGCCGACCTCGGCCACGTCGTGAACTACGACGTGCCGATGGTGCCGGAAGACTACGTGCACCGCGTCGGCCGCACGGCGCGCGCCGAGCAGACCGGCGACGCGATCACGTTCGTCTCGCACGACGAAGAGCGGCTCTTCCGCGATATCGAGAAGGCCGTCGGCCGTCGTATCGACCGCAACAAAGTTCCGGCGCTGCCGGAGCCTGCGGCAACGCAGTTGCACGCGCCGGCCGCGTTCCCGGCGCCGCGGCGGTTCGCACCCTCGCGCAACGCGCAGAGCTTCCGCGGCAACGCGGGCAACGGCAACTTTCAAAAACGGCGGGGACGCTGAGCCTCTCCGCCTAAACGCGGGCCCGTGACGATCCTCGTGGCCGTCACGGCCGCGCTCGCACTCCTCGCTTCACCCCCGCCCGCGAGCGCGGTTCCCGACATACGGACGGTCACCGGCATACCGGTGATCGGCCCCGTCGCCGGCACGAAAGCGCCGCGCTACGTGCGGCTGCTGCTGGACGCCACGGTCTACGGCGTACCCGGACACGGCGAGATCGTCGTCGACCGCACCCTAGGACGGTTCGTGCGCCGGTTCGACGCCGGGCCCGCGTCGGAGCGCGAAGGCTGGGACGGCGCGCATCCGTGGCGCGCGGACGCGACGGGGATGCCGCGCATCGAAGGCAACGTCGACGAACGCGGCGCCATCCGCGCGTGGGCGCGGCTGCTCGCGCGCTCGTCCCCCGGTGCGCCGTGCGACTGCGGTTCGCGCGCACCCGACGTCAAGAGCGATCCGGGCGGCGGCCACGTGTCCGGCGTCGTGCTGCACGTCGGCGAGCGCACGGAGCACGTGTCGTTCGGCGACTACCGGGCTGCCGATTCGCTCGCCGTTCCGTTTACCATCACCGACGCGTCGGACAACGGGACGTGGACGGCGCACGTGCGCGCCGTCGAAACGCCATCGGCGGTGCCGGCGGGGACGTTCGCGCCGCCGGCGGAGCCGCACGACGCGACGCTGCGCGGCGTCGCGAAGGTCCCGCTGCTGGCCGGTCAGCCGTTGCCGGCGGTCGACGTGTCGGTCGACGACGGGCCGCCGCTGCGTTTTCTTCTGGACACCGGCGGCCAGAACGCGATCACGCCGAGCGCCGCGAAGCGCATGGGGTTGAACGTGGTCGGCGCCGGCACGGTGGGCGGCGCCGGTGCGAACCTCGCGGTCGTCCGGTTCGCAAGCGCGCGCAGCGTGCGGATCGGGGCCGCCGAGCTGCGCGATCAGCCGTTCATCGTCATCGACTTGGGCGCGGCGGGATTCGACGGCATCGTCGGCTACGAGCTGTTCGCGCGGTTCGCGGCGCGCATCGACTTCGCGCACGATTCGCTCGAGCTCGCTTCGGACGCGCGCGAGCTCGGCGGCACCGGGGTCAGCGTCCCGATGACGTTCGCCGAACGGCAGCCGCAGGTCGACGGCGCGCTCGACGGCATCCCGGGCGCGGTAACGATCGACACCGGCAGCGTCAGCGGCGCGGACGTGTTCGCACCGTTCGTGCGCGAGCACGATCTCGTCGCGCATTACCACGCCGGCCCTCCGACGGACGCCATGTACGGCGTCGGCGGCGTCGTGCGCGCATCGGCCGCGCACGCCGCCGAGCTGCGTTTGGGCACGCTGCGGATCCACGACGTCCCGTTGCAGCTGACCGATGCGGCGGCCGGCGGCGAAGCGAATCCCACGGTGGCTGTGAACCTCGGCGACCAAGTGCTGCGGCGCTATACGCTGGTGCTCGACTACCGCGGCGGCACGATCCGCTTCGACCCACCGCGGCGCTGAGCGCCCGCTACGGCGACGCCGACGGCGCCGGTGCCGGCGCGAACGCCGGATCGCCGAGCTGCCAGAGCAAGAACGAATACTCGTCGGTCGTGAGCAGCTGCGCTTGCGTGCGCGAGCTGTTGAGAAAGCCGTGCCCCGCGTCGTAATCGACGCGCAGCAGCACCGGCTTGCCGCTCGACGTCGCCGCCTGCAGGCGCGCGGCGAACTTGCCGACGATCCACGGTGCGACGCGCGGGTCGTTCGCACCGGTGATCGCGAGCACCGCGGGATACGGCGTACCGTCCTTGACGTGCACGTACGGATCGGTCGCGTACAGCGCGTCCCAGCCGGTCTTGTTCGCGATCGATCCGAACTCGGGGATGTTCGCGGGCCCGCCTTCGGCGAACTCGTCACGCACGGGATTGGTGTCGCCGACTACGTCGAGCGCGGCGCCCCATAGCTCGGGGTGCTGCACGATCGCGTTGCCGATCGTCACGCCGCCTGCGCTGGTGCCTTCGCCCGCGAGCTTCGCAGGCTGCGTGTACTTCTGATCGATCAGATAGCGCGCGCACGCGATGAAGTCGTCGACGGTGCGCTGCTTGGTCGCGATGTGCGCGCCGAAATGCCAGTCCTCGCCGTACTCGCCGCCGCCGCGCGGATGGCATTCCGCGAACACGCCGCCGCGCTCTAGCCAGGCGAGCCGCGTCGCGGAGAACGCCGGCCGGATCACGATCCCGTACGCGCCGTAGCCGTCGACCAGCGTCGGGTGCGTGCCGTCGAGCACCGTGTCCTTGCGCATCACGATCGACAGCGGAACCTTCGTGCCGTCGGCGCTCGTCGCGAGCACCTCGCGCGACGCGATCGACGAGAAGTCGACGTCCGATTTGCGGCGCAGCCCGGTGTCGCCGATCACGCCGCCGGCGCGCGTGCGGTACCAGCGCGGCGACTCCGTCCACGATTGCAGCACGAACGTGACGCCCGGAATCAGCGGATCCGCCGCGTAGGCGTCCATTGCGCCGGCGAACGGCAGCGGCACCTCGATGATAGCGCCGGACGAACCGTCGCGGCCGACGGCGAGCCGGCGCAGCTTCGACAGCCCGCCTTCGAGATCGCGCAGGTACAAGCCGTCGCCGGCGAGCTGGACGTCCTCGATCACGCGGCTCGACTCCGGCACCGCGACGCGCGCGTTCGCGAGCGAACCCGTTCGCAAATCGAGCGCGAGGACGCGATGGCGGGGCGCGCCTTTGTGCGCGCTCAGATACAGCGTATCACCGGCGGCGACCGCGGTCGTCACGTCGTCGGCGTAGCTCGCGATCTTGCGCCACGGCGCGTGCGCGCCCAACGCGGTCGCGGCCGGTGCGGCGTACAGCGCCACCTCGTTTTGCACGCCGTGCGCGATCTCGGCGATCGCCCAGCGCGAGCGCGGCGAGACGCTGACCGCCACCGCGTCCTCGGGCGCGAGCGGGATGTCCGGCCGCAGGCCGTAGCCGAAGACCGCCGGATCGCGGTCGGGATCGCGGCCGAGCACGTGCAGCCGCACCACGCCCTTGGTGTCTTTTTCGCTCTGCGGTGCGTTCGGCCGCGCCTTCGGCGTGCGGAAGTAGTAGAACGAACGCCGTCGTCGCGCCACGACGGTGCGAAGTAGATGGCGCGTTCGATGACATCGGGCGATAGCGCGCCGGTGCGGCCGTCGAGCACGCGCAGCACCGTCTTCTCCGAACCGCCTTCGGAGATGCCGACCGCGACGTAGCGCCCGTGCGGTGATGGCGAATAGTAGTCGATCGAGTAGTGCTGGCTCTTCGAGCGCGCGAAGCGGTCGGGGTCGAACACGAGCCGTTCGCTGCCGCCCGCGATCGCGCGCGCGTACAGCCGCGTCGAGTTCGCACCGGCCGGGCGCTTGCGGTAGAAGTACGTTGCGCCGACGGGTTGCACGTCCGCGACCGTTTCCGTCGCGTTGTCGAGCTCGGCGATGCGCTTGGCGAGCGCGGTGCGGCCCGGCAAGCCGTCGAGGATGCGCCGCGTGTACGCGCTCTGCGCCTTGAAATATGCGGCGAGCCCCGGGTCCTTCGGGTTCTCGAAGTACCGGTACGGGTCGCTGACGGTCACCCCGAAGTGCGTCTCGGTGACGGGCCGGACGGCGGGCCGCGGGGGCGGCGCCGGCGCGGCGGCGGCCGCGAGGAGCGCGGCCGCCGAAATCAGCGCGGCAAGACGAAGCGTTGAACGTCGCATCGCCGCACGGTTATGCGGAGGGGGAACCCCGCTCCCCCTCCGCCACCGGGGAGGCTTCGCCTCCCCACCACCCCGGAGGTTAGGTCGAGAAGGAGCAGGCGCTGTGGACGTTCGTGTACTCTTTTTGAATGTCGTACGTGAAGCCGCTCAGCGAGACGTTGCCGTAGTAGTTACGGCAGATGTCGCCGATCTCGCCGCCGTAGTTGTTGTACCACGCGATGTTGTTGACCGCGACGTCCGGATCGGTGATCGCCTCGAACCACTCGTGCGAGAGCGTCGAGCCGGTCGAGTCCTGCAGCTTGTTGCTGGGACTATTGCAGCCGCTGATCCCTTGGTAGGGTTCAACGGAGTAGAGCGTGTGGCCGATGTCGCCGAAGTCGACCGAGCCGTGGTACGCGCAGTACTGCTGCGCGTAGCACCCGCCTGCGCTGGAGCTGCACTGCGACACGCCGCTCTGCAAGAACACGTGATAGATCTTGCCGTAGCCGGTCCCCTGTGACACCGCCACGGAGTGCACGATGTTGTAGATGTCCTGGTCCTGCAGCGTCCCGGATGTGTTGTAGCTCACGTTCCAGCCGCTCGCGTACGGATAGCGGTTGTTCGACGAGGACCCGATGTACTGGTCGATGATGTGGACGAACGAGCTGCCCGCGATGCGCTGGATGAACGTGCCCGGCGACGGCGAGCCCCAGCAGGTGCCCGCGCAGTTGACGTACAGGTTGACCGACGAAGCGCTGGTCAGGTACGGACCGCCGTAGTACGCGAGATCGTAGATCCCGCCCGTGCGGATCGCGCGCTGGCCGACGGCGACGTTTCGAATCGGTTGCCCGTGCAGCGGCAGAGCATGCGCCGATTCGTGACCGACGCTGAACGAACCGCTCGCGGTGTTCGCGTCGACCGTCTGGACCACGCGCTCGTCACCTTGCGCCGCGATCGGCGCGGTCTGCGCCGGCGTGACGGGCGCGACCGCGGTCGTGCCGCCGCCGCCCGAGCATCCCGCCAACCCGCTCGCGAGAATCGCGCACGCGGCACCGGCGGAGAACAATGCGGAATACACCCGCTTCCGAGAAATCATGTAAGACACCCACTCCACTTCCTGGAAAAAAGGCCCGGTCGCCTCACACACGAGCGCCGGATGGCTGGGAGTAGTCTGGGTCCGACAGAAGTCGACCTGCTAACGATGTGATGTTATCGCACATTGTCGTGCGAATGTGATACGTCGCGCTAACTCGGTAAGCGAGCCGTGCGCGGCGGCGTGCCGGTCCGCGCACGGCGGTCAGAAGTGGCGGGCTCGGCCTCCGAAACGGACGCGCAGGAACTCCGCGCTCACGCCCTCGCCGCCTCGCTTGCTGCGCGCGACGCTCTTCAAGTGCGCGCCGAGCGTGGTACCGGGCGCCGACTCGACGTAGAACTCCTTCGGAAATGCATCGCCGGCGTGGGGGTTGTCGCGCCGCTCGACCACGCCCAGCTCGCCGAAATAGCCGATCATCTTGGAGATCTGCTCGACGAACGGCGCGTCGAGGTTCAGATTGCGCAACCAGTTGAGCCGTGTGTTGAACGCTGCGACGCGCTGCTCCATCGGCAGCTTGACGTCGATCACGCGCGCGTAGTCTTCTTCGGTGAGCACGTGGTTCGGAACGCGCGACGGCCAGAACGACGGCAGGTATGAATCGCCGGCCTCGTACCCCGACTGGCAGCTCGCGGTGTCGGTTTGCCACGGAACCGCCATCCACTTCGAGATGTCGCCTGGTCCGCTGCTCGCGAGCGGCCCGGTGTCGCCCAGCACCTCGGAGGGCGTGATGGTCTCGCCGTAATCCGCTTCCGGAACGCTCGCGGGACGCTCGCGGAATCGCCACGCGGAGCGGTACATCATCGGTTGGCGCACGATCCACGTCATCTCGCAGCCGGGATGGAACGGGCCGCCCATGCACCAGTGCAGCGCAGAACGGTCGAGGATCTCCGGCTGCTCGGCGAGCGCGACATCGGCGAAGCGCTTGGGCCGCAAGTCGTGCTTTGCCGGATCGTAGTCGGCCTCGAAATCCCCGTCGCGCCACGACTTGAGATATTTCAAGATCGTCGCGGTGTAGGTGAACATCGCGCGCGACTCGGCCTGGAAACTGCCCTCCGCGTCGCCGTAGAGCGGCGGCCAGCGGAACGGCGGTTCCTGCGACGACGGCGATCCTGGTTGGCGGAACTGGTAATAGATTTCGCGGCGCAGCTCGGCGTAGATGTCATCGCCGTGCGCCGTCTTGGACGCCGCGAGCTTGCGCAGCAGCGACTCGTCGCCGAAGTCGTACGGCGCGCGCCAGCCGTGGCGCACGAAGAAACCGTAGTTCACCCATTGCGTGTCGGTGAGCTGCTGGAAGACCGGCAAGATGTGCTTGGCAAACGACGGCGTCGCGACGTCGGCCCCCCACGTGTTGGTTCCGATGTTCGCGTCGTAGATCACGTCGTACATCGTCTGGGGCGAGACGATGTCCGGCGCATAGTTCGGCGGTGCGGTCACGACCCAGGCGGAGTCGACCGGGATCTGCTTCTTGCCGATGCGCACGGTCGCGTGAACCGGTCCGTCCGACGTGTCGTCGTGCCAGCCGGGGCTGTTCGCGAACGCGATCGGATGGGTGTCGCCGTAGAGCGATTCCGACACGCCCCGGCCGCCGAGGAACAGCAGCCGTCCGTCTTCGTCGGTGCGCAGCTCGCCCAGGTACACCGGCTTGTCGAAGAAGTTCCCTTCGAGCGCTACCGACTTGGCCTTGGCGCCGCTCACCGTGTGCGGCCCCGGGTCGATCGCGAGCTTCTTGCGGTCGTCGCCGGCGATCGCGGCGTTTCGCCGCGTCGCGACCTCGCTCAGCCACTGCGGCGAATCGGGTGGGAACAGGTCGAGCGCGAAGCGGAAATCGTACCACGACGCCTTCTTGTTCGCGACGTGGACCTGCCATGCGACGGCCGCATTCGCTGCCGTCAGCTCGGCGACGACCTTGCCCGCCTTGTCGTAGCCGTAGATGCGAAAGCGCGCCGCTTGGCGCTTGAGCTTGCCGCTCGCGTCCTTGTAGCCGCCCTTGGGCGGCGCCGCCGGATACGGTAACTCGGGGCCGACGAAGAACTCGTCGCTGTTGCCGACGCGCGCGATCCCGATCGCCGGGTGGATCTTTGCGCTGACGATCGTATCGACGACAGCCATGACACCCCTTTTTTGCCGAAGCAGCGGTGATCCGCCCCGCGCGGGGAAAGGCGGATCGATGAAACCCAATGCGACGCGCGGCGGAGCGAAGTCCTCCCAGGAGACGCCCACCGAAGGTATCGTCCGACTGTTCATCACCGATCAGGTCAAACGGATCGTCGACGGCCAATGCCCGGTGCGCCGCGCGACGTTCTTCAAGCCGCACGGCTCGGCGTACGGCACGTTCACCGTCGATCCCAAACTGCGCAAGGATCTGCGCGTCGGCATCTTCGCGCACGAGCGCTTCGACGCGTGGGTGCGGTTCTCGAGCGATACGCTCCCGGTGACGCCCGACGCGAAGACGACCTGCGGGATCGCGATCAAGCTCTTCGGCGTGCCGGGGCGCAAGCTGCTCGAGCCCGGTGCAATGACGCAGGACTTCGTGATGCAGAACTTCCCGGTGTTCTTCGTCGACGACGCTCAGGGGATGTTCGAGGTGAGCAACGACTTCGACGCATACGTCGAGAAGCACCCGGAGACCAAGAAGATCTCCGACGCGATGAGCCATGCGGTCGACAGCGTGGCGCGCATCGACTACTGGAGCGCGCTGGCGTCGAAGCTCGGCGCCGAGCACGTCGTCAAATACAAGCTGGTCCCCGGCGAGAACGGCGGCCCGTCGATCGCGGTCGACAAAACGTATCAGGATTATCTCGGCGACGACCTCGCGTACCGGCTGCTGCACCACGAGCTGCGTTTCACGTTCTGCGTCCAGCTACAGACGGATCCGAAGACGATGCCGGTCGACAAAGGGACGGTCGAGTGGAGCGAGCGGAAGTCGCCCCCCATCCCCGTCGCGACGCTCGTGCTCCCGCGGCAGGATGTGCGCGCGACCGGCCGGGCCGCGTACGCGGAGAACCTCAGCTTCTCACCGTGGCATGCGCTACCCGAGCACGAGCCGGTGGGCAGCATTCAAGACGTGCGCAAGGTCGTCTATCAAACCTCGTCCGAGGTGCGGCATTGGGCCAACGGCATGCCGGTCGTCGAACCGCTCCGTCCGCAACCCGCCACGAGCCCGTTCCCCTTCCCGCCGTCGTCGTAGCGACGCGTGCGCGCGCACGACGTCGTCGTGCTCGGCGGCGGACCCGCCGGCGCGGCCGTCGCGCGGGCGCTCGCGCTTCGCGGTCGCGACGTCATCGTGCTCGAGGCGACGTCGTTCGAGGGGCCGCGTTTCGGTGAGACGCTGCCGCCTGAGTGCAACCCGCTGCTGCGCGAGCTCGGCGTGTGGGATGCGTTGGTCGCGTCCGGTGCGGTCGAGTCGCCCGGGACGATCTCAGCGTGGGGCGCGAGCGAGCCCGACGAGACGGACTTCGTCGCCAACCGATACGGCAGCGGCTGGCACGTCGACCGCAACGCGTTCGACGCGCTGCTGTGCGAAGCGGCCGCGCGCGCCGGCGCGAGCGTGCGCACCGGCGCACGCGTCCTCCGCTGCGTGCGCGGCGACGACGGGAGCGGCGCGACGTGGCGGTTCGAGCTGGGCGACGCGTCCGGCGACGTCCTCGCGGCGCGCTTCGCGGTCGACGCGAGCGGCCGAAACGGGTTTCGGCTCGGCCCCGAAGGCGGTCGCGTCGTGGACGACGCGCTGGTCGCGATCTTCCTGCGCGTCGCGCACGACGGCGTGCCGCCGGCGGATTCGCGCACGCTGGTCGAGGCTGCGCCGGACGGCTGGTGGTACTGCGCGCCACTGCCTTCCGGCGAAACCGTCGCCGCGTTCATTACCGACCCCGAACTCTACGCGAGCGAAGGGGTCGGCCTGGGCGACCAGCTCGCGCAGGCGCCGCTGGCGCGCGCGCGGATCGGCAGCTCGCGCATCGCCGCTTCGCACGTCGTGCACGTGCCTTCGTCGGTGCGCGCCCGCGC
Organism: Candidatus Elarobacter sp.; assembly: GCA_035943995.1. Classification (GTDB taxonomy): domain Bacteria; phylum Vulcanimicrobiota; class Vulcanimicrobiia; order Vulcanimicrobiales; family Vulcanimicrobiaceae; genus Vulcanimicrobium. The sequence continues at coordinate 38,290 of DASZBS010000095.1, forward strand.
CGCAGGCGACGGCTGGGCGGCGGCGGGCGACGCCGCGGCGGCGTACGACCCGCTCTCCGGCTACGGGATCACGAAGGCGCTGCGAGACGCGCGCCCGCTGGCGGATGCGGTCGACCGCGCGCTGCGCGGCGACGGCGGCGCGTTGGATACGTACGCCGACGGCGTGCGGCGCGCGTTCGACGCGTACGCCGTGCAGCGCCGGGCATACTACGCGCTCGAGCGGCGCTGGCCCGAGCGCCCGTTCTGGAAAAAACGCGTTGCGCGCCGCTAGCCCGGCGCTTGCGTCAGCCGGTAGCCGCTATCTCGCGGACGCGCTGGGCGATCTCGTCCGCGTAGTGCGCGGCTTGCTCGTCCGACGTGCCTTCGGCCCATACGTTGACCGACGCTTCGGTCGCATCGGGCAGCACGAGCACCCAGCCGTCTTCGCGGGGCAAACGAATCCCGTCGAGCGTCTCCACTTTGCCGTTGCCGCCGTGCGACGCTTCGTCGTGCAGCGAGCGCATGACGGCACCTTTGCGGTCCCACGGGCACGGTACGACGCGCCCGGCGACGTGCCAGCGCGGGATCATCGCGGCGAGCTCCGACAGCTTGCGGTGCTCGGCGGCGAGCAGCTCCATGATCTTCGCCGTCGCGTAGATGCCGTCGAACGCCGGCTGGAACTCCGGAAAGATCAGCTCGTAGTTGCGCCCGCCGGCGAACGCGAGGTCGTTGCCCTCGCGCTCGGCGAGCGCCATCAGCGAGCGGCGGTCGCTGGGCGTGCGCACGATCGTCGCGCCGTTGTCGGCGGCGATGCGCTCCACGACCGACGGCACGGTGAGCGGCATCGCGATCCGCGCGCCGGGTCTCGCGCGCGCGACCAGCAGCGTCAGCAATGCCATCAGGCGGTTGCGGCCCACGATCTTGCCCGCGTCGTCCACGAGCGTCACCGTCTCGCCGTCGGCGTCGATCAGCACGCCGAGGTTCGCTTCGAGCGACGTGACGACCGTCGTGAGCTGCTGCAGATGCCGCTCGCGGTCGTCGCGGAACGTGCGCACTTTGCCGGCGTCGAAGTACGCGTTGAGCGCGATCTGCTCGACGCCTAGCGCGCCCAGGATCTGCGGCAGCACGATCGACGCGTTGCCGAATGCGTAGTCGATCACCACCCGGAAGTTGGCCTGTTCGAGCGCCTCCGCGTGCAGCGCCGTGGTGAACGCCGCGGTGTAGCGCTCCAGCGCGCGCGACGGGAAGTCGAGCCGGCCGACCTCGTCCATCGGCGTGCGCCGGAAGTCCTCGCGGAAGAACAAGTTTTCGACCTTGCGCTCCGCGCCTTTGTCGATCCCGATCCCGGTGTGATCGAAGAACTCGAACACCAGCGCGTTGGAGTCGTCCGGTGCGACGCGCACGTGCACGCCGCCGTCGCTGCCGACGCGCACCGCGTAGCGCGCGAGCGGCAGCGGGTACGAGCGCAGGTCGAGCACGTGGATCCCGACCGACAGCAAACCGGAGATGACGCAGCGGTTCATCACGCGCGACGCGGGGTGCGTGTCGCGGCTCGTCATCACCGTCTGGCCCGGCTTTAGCCACGTCCCGAACGCCTGCCCGAGCTTGAGCGCGAACTCCGGCGTGATCTCGAGGTTCGCCAAGCCGCTGATGCCGGTCGAGCCGAACAGCGAGCCGGGCCACTTCTGCCCGTAGATCAGCGACATCGAGACGATCGAGCCTGCGGTCACCCACTTGTCGGGCCACAGCTTGAGGTGCGCGTTGATCGTCGCCCCGGCGCCGATCGTGCAGCCGCGCCCGATCACGCTGTTCTCGTTGACTTTCGCGCGCTTCTCGACCGTGTTGCGGTCCGCGACGGTGCAGTCGCTCAGCGACGCCTCCTCGCCGACGTAGACGTCCTCCCACAGCACGCTGCGGCACACGGTCGCGCCTCGCTCCACGATCGTGCGGTCGCCGATCGCGGTCGGTCCGACGATCGTCGCGCCTTCGTGGATGCGCACGTCGCGCCCGAGCACGACAGGGCCTTCGATCCGCGCGCCGTCGTGGATGCGCGTCCCCTCGCCGGCGAACACGCCGGGCCGTACCTCGGTGCCCGCGAACGTGATGTTCGCTTTGCCTTCGACGCCGTCGTAATTGGCCTGTTGGTACTGTTCGAGGTTGCCGATGTCGGTCCAGTACGCGTCGATCACGTAGCCGCCGAGCTTGGCACCCTCGCGCAGCATGTCGGGGAACAGGTCTTTCGAGAAATCGTAGACCTTGCCGCGCTGCATGCGGTCGAGGATCGCGGGCTCGAGCACGTAGATGCCGGTGTTGATCGTGTCGGAGAACACCTCGCCCCACGACGGCTTCTCCAGGAAGCGCACGATGCGGCCGTGCTCGTCGGTCACGACGACGCCGAACTCGAGCGGGTTCGTCACGCGCTGCAGCGCGATCGTGACGTCGTTGCCCTGCTCTTTGTGATGGCGCACGACGGCGCTCAGGTCGAGGTCGGTGAGCGCGTCGCCGCTGATCACCACGAACGTGTCGCCCGCGAGCAGGTCGTGCGCCATCTTCACCGCGCCCGCCGTGCCGAGCGGCGTGTCCTCGACCACGTAATGCATCTTGATACCGTACGCTTCACCGTCGCCGAAGTACGTCTCGATCTCGTCGGCGAGGTAGTGCAGCGTCGAGACGACCTCGCTGAAACCGTGCCGCGCGAGCAGCTCGACGATCAGCTCCATCACCGGTTTGCCGGCGACGGGCGCGAGCGGTTTGGGTCGGCGCGAGGTCAGCGGGCGAAGGCGGGAGCCCTCGCCCCCGGCCATCAGAACTGCTTTCACGGCGTTGCTCTCGGGCGGAGGTCGGCGAGTGCGGTGCAGAGGCGGCGGAGCCGGTCGTCCGACGCTAGCGCGCCGACGTCCGTACCCAGCTTACGGCGCCAGTTCGGGTACTGCGTGGAGGTTCCCGGGACGTTGACCGGCGCGCGTTCGGCGAGCACGTCGTCGAGCTGGGCCATCACGATCGCGCACGGCGTCGCGGCCAGATAGCGGTTCGCCGCGATCATCACCGCGGTGTCGTCGTCGCGATCGCTTGCGGCCAGATCGCCGTGCGCGACGAGCGTGTCGAGGAAGAGCGCTCGCTCGCGGTCGCGCGCTGCGCGCCCGTCGGCGTGCGGCATCTCCAGCAGCTGCAAGCGGTCGCGCAGATCGACGTCCTCGCCGCGCAGCCACGCGGGGATCGTCGGCAGGTCGTGCGTCCCCGACGTGGCGAGCGCGAGCGCCGGGTACTCCTCGGGCGGAAGGAACGTGCCGTCGGGCCGCACCTCGAAGAACAGGATGCGGTAGGAGAGGATGCCGGTCGCTGCCATCTTCTCGCGGAAGCCCGCGGGGACGGTGCCGAGGTCCTCGCCGATCACCACGCACCCTTCGCGCACGCTGGCGAGCGCGACGATCCCGCGCACGTCGTCGAGCGGGTACTCGACATACGTCCCGCTGCGCGCGCCGGCGCCGCGCGGGATCCAGTACAGCCGCGCGAGCGAGAACGCGTGGTCGATGCGCAGCGCGCCCGCGGCGTGGCAGTTCGACTGCGCGACCGCGAGCAGCTCGGCATAGCCTTCGCGCGCGAGCCCGCGCGGGTCGAGCGGCGGCAAACCCCAGTCCTGGCCGACCGTGTTCAGCAGATCGGGCGGCGCGCCGACCGACGCTTCTTCGACATACGCTTCGGAGTCGGCCCACACGTCGGCGGAGTTCGCGTCGACGCCGACGGCGAGATCGCGGTACAGCCGCACGCCGTGCTCCGCGGCATCGGCGGCGACAGCGTCGAGCTGCTCGGCCGCGAGCCATTGCAGGTACATCGCGTACTTCACCTCGGCGTCTTCGGCGGCCGCGAACAGCGCGACATCCGGCGAAGACGGCGTGCGCAACGTCCGCGGCCACGCGCTCAAGTCGCGCCCGAAGCGCGCGACGAGCGCCTCGAACACGGCGAAGCGCAGCAGCGGCTCACCCTGCGCCTCGTACCACGCGGCGAAGGCGTGGCGGCGGTGCTGGTCGCCGTCGAGCGCGGCGAAGCACGCGCGCAGCACCTCGTCCTTGACCGCGGCGACGCCCGCGTAGTCGACGTGGTCCGCCGCGCGCAAGCGCGCGAGCACCGCATCGCGCTCGGGCGCGCCGAGGATCGCGCGCACTTGCGCCGCATCCGCTTCGGGGACGTCGTCGAGCGCGACGTAGAGCCAGTTCAGCCAGCGGCGCGACGACGCCGCGTACGGGCTCGCCGCTTCGGGATCGTCACGAAACGTCGCGTGCAGCGGGTTGATCCCGGCGTAGCTCGCACCGCGCTCGCCCAGCAGCCGGCAGACCGCGCGCAGGTCGGCGTAGTCGCCGATGCCGGCGTTGCGCGCCGAGCGCAGCGTGTAGATCTGCAGCGCGATTCCCCACGTGCGGCCCTGTGGTGCGAACGCGCGCTCGGGCACGACCACGACGTGCACGGTCTCGCGCGCGTAGGCGTCGACGGACAGCGCGAGCCGGTGCGAGCCCAGCGGCTGCGGGCCGGCGAGCGCGACGCGGCGCGTGTCGTACGTCGAGATCTCGCGGTGATCGGCGAACACCACCGGCGCGTCGCGCAGCGGCACCGTCCCCTCCGACGTGGTGCCGTCTTCGCGCACGAGCGACCACTGCAGCGGCTCGGTCCAGCTCATCGCCGGCAGCGTCACGTCGAGCGCGAGCGGCTCGTTCTCGCGCAGCACGACGGACGGCGCGACGAAGTGGTGCGGTTCCTCGGCGACGAGCGCCTCGAAGCGCGCGACCGTCTCGGGCGCGGCGGTGCGCTCCGTCCCGAGCGCGTCGACGTACGACCGCAGCACGCGCGCGCTCACCGCACGTGCCCCGCGAAGAGCGCGAGCGAGCGCGAGATCATCGGGTACACGAGCACGTCGTCACGCGGGACGTCGCGCGGTTCGCCCGCCTCGATCCCGGTGTCGACCGCGAGCGACCACGACACGCGCTCGACGTCCGGCAACGCGAAGTCGGCGTCGTCGGGCGCGGCGTTCATCGCGACGAACAGCATCGGGCGCGCGCCCAGGAAGAACCCGACCGTGCGCCGCTCCGGCGTCCAGTCCTCGGGCTCCATCTCGCGCGCGTCCGGTTTGATCCAGGCAATGTCCTTGCGCCCGCTCGCGTCGATCGGCCGGCCGCGGTAGAACGCGTCGCGTTTGAACGCCGGGTGCTCGCGCCGCAGCCGCAGCATCATCTTGACGAACTCCTCGAGCGCGAGATCGCGCGGCGTCCAGTGCGTCCAGTCGACCCACGAGATCTCGTTGTCCTGGCAGTACGCGTTGTTGTTGCCGTGCTGCGTGCGCCCGTGCTCGTCGCCGCCCAGCAGCAGCGGCACGCCCAGCGACAGCAGCAGCGTGGCGATGAGGTTGCGCTTCTGGCGCTCGCGCACGTTGACGATCGCGCGATCGTCGGTGGGACCCTCGACGCCGCAGTTCCAGCTCAGGTTGTCGTCGGCGCCGTCGCGGTTGTCCTCGTGGTTGGCCTCGTTGTGCTTGTGGTTGTACGACGTCAGGTCGGTCAGCGTGAACCCGTCGTGCACCGTGACGACGTTGACGCTCGCGCGCGGGCGGCGGCCGTTGTGCGCGAACAGGTCCGACGAGCCCGCCAGCCGTGACGCGAGCTCCGCGGTCACGCCCAGGTCGCCGCGCCAAAAACGCCGCACCACGTCGCGGTACTTGCCGTTCCACTCCGACCAGCCGGGCGGAAAGTTGCCGAGCTGGTAGCCGCCCATCCCGACGTCCCACGGCTCGGCGACCATCTTGACGCGCGACAGCACCGGGTCTTGCTGGATCGCCTTGAAGAACGCGGCGTCGCGGCGGTACCCGTTGTCCTCGCGCGCGAGCGCCGGCGCGAGGTCGAACCGGAAGCCGTCGACGTGCATCTCCTCGACCCAGTAGCGCAGCGAGTCGGTCACCATCTGGAGCACGCGCGGATGCCGCAGGTCGAGCGTGTTGCCGGTGCCGGTGGCGTCGTCGTAGTAGCGCGGGTCGTCCGCGAGGCGGTAGTACGAAGCGTTGTCGATCCCTTTGAACGAGAAGGTGGGACCAAGATGATTCCCCTCCGCGGTGTGGTTGTACACGACGTCCAGCACGACTTCGAGCCCGGCCTCGTGCAGGTGCTTGACCATCGTCTTGAACTCGTTGGGATCGCCTTGCAGATAGCGCGGCTCGGGCGCGAAGAAACCGATGGAGTTGTAGCCCCAGTAGTTGCGCAGCTTGTGCTCCACGAGCCGCCGGTCGTCGACGAACGCGTGCACCGGGAGCAGCTCGAGTGTGGTCACGCCGAGCTGCTCGAGGTAGGCGACGATCGCCGGTGCGGCCAGCCCGGCGAACGTCCCGCGCAGCGCGGGCTGCACGCGCGGGTGGTTGATCGTGAACCCTTTGACGTGCAGCTCGTAGAACACCGTCTCGGTCCACGGCACCGCGGGCGCCGTGTCGTCGCCCCACGTGAACGCGCTCTCGACGACGACGCACTTCGGCATCGCGCTCGCGTTGTCGCGCCGGTCGAACGAGAGGTCCTCGCGCTGCGAGCCGATGCGGTAGCCGTAGTGCGCGTCGCTCCACCGCAGCTTTCCCGCGAGCGCCTTCGCGTACGGGTCGAGCAACAGCTTGTGGTGGTTGAAACGGTGCCCGCGCTCGGGCGCGTATTGCCCGTAGACGCGGTATCCGTAGAGCATGCCGGGGCGCGCGTCGGGCAGGTAGCCGTGCCACACCTCGTCGGTGTACTCGGGCAGCGCGATGCGGCCGAGCTCGCGCCGGCCGCGCGCGTCGAACACGCACAGCTCCACTTTTTCCGCGTTCGCGCTGAACAGCGCGAAGTTGACGCCCTTGCCGTCCCACGTCGCGCCCAGCGGGTACGGCAGGCCCGGCTCGACGCGCGGCCGCGCCGGGATCACGCGGAGAGCCAGATCGTCGAGAGCGGCGGCAGCGTCAGGGAAACGGAGAACGGGCGCCCGTGCGCAGGGCGGTCGGTCGCGGTCACGGAGCCCCCGTTACCCAGGTTCGTGCCGCCGTACGCGGACGCGTCGGTGTTGAGCAGCTCGGCGTAGCGCGCGCTGCGCGGCACCCCGATGCGATACGCGTCGTGGCGCACGCCGCTGAAGTTGCACACGCACACCACGTGGCCGTCGCGCGCGGCGTCCCAGCGGATGAACGCGAGCACGCCGTTACGCGCGTCGTCGTACGCGATCCACTCGAACCCGGCGGGCTCGCAGTCGCGCTCGTGCAGCGCGCCGTGCTCGCGCGCGATCCGGTTGAGGTCGCGCACCAGACGCTGCACGCCGGCGTGGTGGCCGTGCACGACGTGCCAGTCCAGCGACGCCTGCGCGCGCCACTCGCCGCGCTGCGCGAACTCGCCGCCGGCGAAGAGCAGCTTCTTGCCCGGATGCGCCCACATCAGCGCGTACAGCTCGCGCAAGCTCGCGAACTGCTGGTGGTCGCCGCCCGGCATGCGCCCCAGCAGCGAGCGTTTTCCGTGCACGACCTCGTCGTGGGATAGCGGCAGCACGAAGTTCTCGCTGAACGCGTACACCAGGCCGAAGGTGATCTCGTTCATGTGATGGCCGCGGTACAGCGGGTCGCGCTCGAAGAAGCGCAGCGTGTCGTGCATCCAGCCCATGTTCCACTTGTAGCCGAAACCGAGGCCGCCGACGTCGACCGGCATGGTGACGCCGGGCCATGCCGTCGATTCTTCCGCGAACGTCGCGATGCCCGGCACTTCCCCGTACACCGTGGCGTTGAGGCGCTGCAGGAACGCGACCGCTTCGAGGTTTTCGCGCCCGCCGTAGCGGTTGGGGATCCACTCACCGTCTTTGCGCGAGTAGTCCCGGTAGAGGATCGACGCGACCGCGTCGACGCGCAAGCCGTCGATGTGGAACCCGCGCAGCCAATACAGCGCCGACGCGATCAAGAAGTTCGCCACCTCGTTGCGCGCGAGGTTGAACACGTACGTGCCCCACTCGCGGTGGAAGCCTTCGCGCGGGTCGGCGTGCTCGTAGAGCGGGGTACCGTCGAACGTGCCGAGCGCGTGCGCGTCGGTGGGGAAATGGCCGGGGATCCAGTCGAGGATCACGGCGATGCCGGCTGCGTGCGCGGCGTCGACGAACGCGCGGAAATCGTCCGGCGTGCCGAAGCGGCTGGTCGGCGCGAACCAGCCCGTGGTCTGATAGCCCCAGCTCAAGTCGAACGGGTGCTCGGTGATCGGCAACAGCTCGATGTGCGTGAAGCCGAGGTCCGCGACGTACGGGATGAGCTGCTCCGCGAGCTCGCGATACGTGAGGAAGCGATCGTCTTCGCCGGGGATGCGCTTCCACGAGCCGAGGTGGACTTCGTAGATCTGGATCGGCGCGTCGCGCCGTTGTTTGGGGCCGCGCACGTTCAGCCACGCGTCGTCACTCCACGCATACGCGGACGGCGCTTCGACGACGGACGCATTGCCGGGGCGCATCTCGCTGCGGAACGCGAACGGATCGGCGCGCAGCGGCAACAGCGCCCCGTTGGGTCCGAGCAGCTCGTACTTGTAGCGCGCGCCCGGCTCGACGCCCGGCACGAACAGCTCCCACACGCCGGCCTCGCGGCGCAAGCGCATCGGGTGCGCGCGGCCGTCCCAGTCGTTCCAGTCGCCGACGACGCTCACGCGCGACGCGTTGGGCGCCCATACTGCGAAGCGCGTCCCGCGCACGCCGTCGATCTCGTCGGGATGCGCACCCAGCACGCGGTACAGCTCGAGGTGATTGCCCTGCGCGAACAGCCACACGTCGAGCTCGCCGAGCAGCGGCCCGAAGCGGTACGGGTCGTCGAGCGTGCGCGTCGTCCCGCGCGCGTCCGTGACGCGCAATCGGTAGCGTAGCGGCGTTTCGACGAGGTATGCCTCGAACAGCCCGGCGTCGCCGACGGGCTCCGCATGGGCGAGCACGCGATCGTGCTCGTCGATGACGGCGAGCGCTCGTGCGCCGGGGACGAACGCGCGCACGACGGTGCCGGTGCCGAGCTCGTGCGGGCCGAGCACGCCGAACGGATCGCCTTCGCGGCCCTGTTCGATCGCCGCGAGGCGGCCGGCTGCGATCACGCGCAGCGGGACCCCGTCATAGCAGCAGCCGGGCGAGCGACGGCAACCCTTCGGCGAACGTGGGGTGGATGTGAACCGAGCGCTCGAGGACGCGCCACGTCGAGCCCGCTTCCATGTGCGCGATGATCACGTGAATCAATTCCCCCGCTTCGTACCCCGCGAACGTGGCGCCCAGGATCTTGTCGTCGTTCGGGTCCACGACCAGGCGGAAGAAGCCCTGATCGAGGCCCCACTCCGGCCCGCGCGCGACGTCGGTGAGCTGGAGCGTGACGACGCGGTACGCGAGGCCGCGCTCCTGCGCCTGATCGGCGGTGATCCCGGCCCGGCCGACCTGCGGTTCCGTGTACATCGCGTAGCCCAGCGTGCGGTCGGAGCGCGTGCGCGAGCGGTCGCCTTCGATGATGGAGCGCAGGCGGCGAAAGTCTTCCCATGCGACGTGCGTGAATTGGGGCTGTCCCGCGACGTCCCCGAGCGCATAATGGTCCGCGACGGATGTTTGCAGATGCTCGTCGCATGCGATGAAACCGCGCTTGTCGAGCGCGATGCCGGCGCGGTCGGTCGTCCCGTCGGGGATATTCGGCGCGCGTCCGACCGCGACGAGTAGGCCGTCGCCGGTGAGGGTGGTGCCGTCGTCCAGCGCGACGGTGAACGTATTTTCGTCGTAGGCAACCTTCGCCGCGCGGTGGTTCAGCAGCACGCGGATTTCGTCGCGCTCGAACGACTTGGTGAGCACGCTGCAGACGTCGAGCTCTTCGCGTGCGACGATGCGATCGTCCGGCGTGACGACGGTCACCTCGCTGCCGAGTCGCGCGGCACCCTGGCCGAGCTCGAGGCCGACATATCCCGAGCCCAGGATGATCAGCTTCTTCGGGAGCGTCTCTTGCAGAAAGAAGTTCTCGTTGGTGAGATACGGCGTGCCCGCGAGCCCGTCGAGCGGCGGCACGTTCGCGCGGCTGCCCGTGTCGAGCACGACGACATCGGCTTCGTACGTGTTGCCGCCCGCGCGCAGCACGCGCGGTGCATCGAACGACGCCTCGGCACGCACGAGCTCGCACGAGCTTTTCTGGAAATGGCCCTCGACGCCGGCGCGCCACTCGCCGACGGTCCGGCGCACGCGGTCCATGATCGCGGGCACGTCGGGCCGCACGTCGCAGTGCACGTGCACGTCGCCGGCGCGCCGCGCCCGCCCGGCCATGTGCGCCGACGCGAGAAACGCCTTGGACGGCGTGCACCCGACGTTGACGCAGCACCCGCCGAGGTCCCCGCGCTCGAACAGCACGACCCGCTTGCCGCGCTTGGCAAAATCGAGCGCAAGCGGAACCCCTCCTTGCCCGGACCCGATGACGGCGAGATCGTAACGCACCGGGGCTGCTTCGGCCGACGGGTTAGGTTCTCCGCGAGCCGGTGATCGTGGCGCTCGCTCGCGGGAACCGGTATACTACGTGAGCATCATCATGACAAGCCCAGCGTCTCCGGCCCTGGCACGGTGCCTACTCGCGATCCGCGAGCGGGAGAGCTGGCTGCGGTCGTTCGGCGTCGTCCACGCGGCCGTATTCGGCTCCGTTGCACGGGGCTAAGATCGACCCGATAGCGACGTCGACGTGCTCGTCGAGCTCGTTCCTGGACACAAGGTCGGCACGCCGGAGATGCTTCAAATCGAAGGTGCGCTCGTAGCAGCACTCGGACGCCCGGTCGACCTCCATTCCCGGGGGGATTGAAGTCGCCCAGACACGATCGCATCTTGAGAGAGATGGTCGCGGCGTTCTGAGCGTGCCCAAACATAGCCCCAATCAGTCTCTCGCGGATTCGCTGGAGCGGATCGAGCGCGTGGAGTCGATCGTCCAACCGTGCGGATTCAATGCGGTTCGTTCTGATTCGACGCTAACCGATGCGCTTCTGCACAATCTCTTGATCGCGTCCGAGGCGATAACGCGACTAAGAAACGAGTGGCCTGAACGGTACGGGGCGCTGGAAATTGCCTATCCCGATGTAAATTGGCATGCCTTTCGCAGAGCTTGCGTTGTCGCGCATCTTGCAGCCCCCTGACGAGGGCTGCTAGCTTAAAGGGCTCGGGACGACGCTGGGCCTTGGATCGATCGGTCGAGGTATCGTGCCGCCGTAAGCGGCGAGTTGGTCGATCAGTTTTGCGACCAAACCCGTCCAGCCGGTTTGATGCGAGGCGCCGAGCCCTTCGCCCGTTTCGGCGTGAAAGTACTCGTGAAACAGAATCTGATCCCGCCAGTGCGGATCCGTTTGGAACAGCTTCACGTCGCCGTTGAACGCGCGCCTTCCGTTCGCGTCGCGGCGGAACAGGCCGACCAGACGGTGCGCGAGCTCCTGCGAGATTTCCCATAACGTCAGCATGCGGCCCGAGTCCGTAGGGAACTCGATCGTGTACTCTTCTCCCAGGTAGTGGTGGAACTTCTGCAGCGACTCGATCAGCAGGTAGTTCAGCGGGAACCACACCGGGCCGCGCCAGTTGGAGTTGCCGCCGAAGACGCCGCTGTTTGATTCGGCAGGCTCATAGTCGCAGCGGAACTCGCGGCCCGCGACGCAGACGACGTACGGGTGATCCATATGATACCGCGATAGCATGCGTATGCCGTGCGGCGAGAGGAATTCGTTCTCGTCGAACACGCGCCGCAGGATGAGCCGCAGCCGGTCGGGGTTGACGATCGCCAGCAGCCGGCGGTCGTGCTTGCCGCCGATGTCGATCCGCGCGACGTTCTCCGCCAGCTCCGGGCGGTTCGCCAGAAACCACTCGATCCGCTTGCGCACGCGCGGCAGGCGGTCGAGCGTCGTTGCGTCGAGCGCCTCGACCGCGTACAGCGGTACGATGCCGACGACGCTGCGCACCTTGAGCGGGATGCGCTCGCCGTCGGGCAGGTAGAGCTGGTCGTAGTAGAAGTCGTCGCCCGGATCCCACAGCCCGTACTCGTCCGGGCGCAGCGAATTCATCGCGTCCGCGATGATCAGAAAGTGCTCGAAGAACTTCGACGCGACGTCCTCGTACGACGAGTCGAACGTCGCCAGTTCAATCGCGATCGCGAGCATGTTGAGCGCGTACACGCCCATCCACGACGTGCCGTCGCTCTGCGCCAGGTACGCGCCCTGCTCGAGCATCGCGCCGCGGTCGAACGGCCCGACGTTGTCGAGGCCCAGGAAGCCGCCTTGGAACACGTTGCGCCCGGCGACGTCCTTGCGGTTCACCCACCAGGTGAAGTTCATCAGCAGCTTCTGAAAGATGCGCTCGAGGAACTTCACGTCGCCCACGCCGCCGTTGCGCTTGGCCTCGATCCGGTAGAGCCGCAGTGCGGCCCACGCGTGAACGGGCGGGTTGACGTCGTCGAACGCCCATTCGTACGCGGGGAGCTGGCCGCTGGGGTGCATGTACCACTCGCGCGTGAGCTGCACGAGCTGACGTTTCGCGAAGTCCGGATCGATCAGCCCCAGCGTGATGACGTGGAACGCGAGATCCCAGGCTGCGAACCACGGGTACTCCCACGTGTCGGGCATGGAAAGGATGTCGTCGTTGTAGACGTGCTTCCACGCCGCGTTGCGGCCGTGCTTACGCTCGGGCGGCGGCGCCGGCGTGGCGGGATCGCCGTCGAGCCAGTCGCGCACGACGTAGTTGTAGAACTGCTTGGACCAAATCATCCCCGCGAACGCGCGGCGCTGGATCGTCGCGGCTTCTTCGTCCATCGGGCCGCGCGCGAGCGCCGCATAGAACGCGTCGGCCTCTGCGATGCGCTGATCGAACGTCGCGTCGAACTGATCGTCGATCCCACCCGAGTCGGGCTTGTCGGTGATGCGCAGCCGCACGGTGCGCGACGCGCCGGGCTCGATCAGCCATCGGTAGTGCAGCGCCGACTTCGAGCCGGTTCGTGCGGGGTTGATCCCGTTGCGATCCACGCCCCGCACGGCTCTGTCGATCCCGCTCTTGACGTACGGCGACGGCGACGGCACGCCGAACGCGCGCTCGAAATCCGTCTCGTTCTCGGTGAAGAAATTTTCCGTTGCGCCGCCGTCGGTGAAGACCCAGCGCTTGCCGAGCGTCGCGTGCTCCGCGAACAAGACGTGCCCGGTCGAATCCGTTTCCCGAATCGTCGGCTTCGGCACGCCCGCGCGCCACGACCACTCGTTGCGAAACCAAAGCTGCGGAAGCAGGTGCAGCGGCGCGCTCTCACGCCCGCGATTGGTCGCCGTGATGCGCACGAGCACGTCGTCGACGTCGCGCTTTGCGTACTCCACGACGATGTCGAAGTAGGCATCGTCCGCGAAGATCCCGGTGTCGACCAATTCGTACTCACGCCCGCCGCGTCCGCGCGCGTTGTTCTCGTCACGTAGCTGCCGGTACGGAAACGCGCGCTGCGGGTAGCGGTACAGCGCTTTGAGGTATGCTTGCGACGGAACCGCGTCGAGGTACCACCAATATTCCTTGACGTCCTCGCCGTGATTGCCCTGGTGGCCGCCGAGGCCGTAGAAGCGCTCCTTGACGATCTCGTCGTGCTCGTTCCAGAACGCGGGCGCGAAGCACAGCCGCTGGTGGTTGTCGCAGATCCCGAGGATGCCGTCCTCGCCCCAGCGGTACGCGCGCAGCCGCGCCATCTCGAACGGAAAGTAGTCCCACGCGTTTCCGTCGGCACTGTAGTCCTCGCGAACGGTGCCCCACTGGCGGTCGCTGAGATACGGGCCCCAGCGCCGCCAATGCTCGGTGCGCTGCGCGGCGGCCTCGATCCGCGCGCGCTCGGGATTGCGTTCCATCTCCGGTCTGTCGCCGCGCGGGCGAAAGGTTTCCTGTTTGCGGCGTCGCGAAGGGCGCCTCGCGCCGGGCTTCTCGTGCTTTGTGGAGGTGGGTTTTGAGTTATGTCATCATCCCGGGATGCACCGGGCCGAACGGCGAGACGCTCGCGCTCGCGGTGACCGAGGCCGGTGCGATCATCGTCGCCGATGCGAGCGAGATCACCGAGAACATGGTCTGGTCGCTGATCTACGACTCGACGAGCGGCGGTTTCGGGATGGTCAATCAGCAGAGCCTCGAGTTGGGAACGCCGCAAGTCCTCGGCCTCCAATCGGACGGCGGCACCACGACGGCGCTGCTGCTCGCCGACTTCCTGGTCGGCGGACTGCTGCCGGACCGGGCCTGGAACGTCGCGGCGGGCGGCAACGCGCTGGCGGTTCGGCCGAATCTCAGCAGCTCGCTGAACTTGAACGTCTCGGGCGCCGGTCCGTACGCGCCCGGAAACCCGGTGATCGCGTACGACGGATGGGGCGGCGGACAGCCGAACGAGATTTGGACGTTCAAGCAAATCGGCGTCGGCAGCGTCCCGTGGGATTACACGTTCGCGCCGGAGTGCGCATCCGCGCTGCTGCTCACCGCGAATCCCGAGGATGCCGGCGGTCAGCTCACGCTCCAGCCGGCGGCCGGTCCGGACTTCACCGCAAGCGCGGCGCAGCTGTGGAGCGGGGAGTACGTGATCGACGGAACGACGCCGCTCGGGGCCGTCTTCATCAACGAAGAGTTGAGCATGGCACTCCGCACCACGCCGAACGGTGGTGCGGTGTTCTGCGCGGACCCGTCGGACATGAACGTCTGGTCGGCCTGGCGGATCGGTGGCGCGCCCGACCCCGGCGTGTGGGCAGTGCATTCGGCCGGCGACGACAACCTGACGCTCAACGCGTCGGGCACCGGCCCGTACGACGCCGGCAATCCGGTCATCACCTACGCGTGGCAAGGCGGCGCGCAGAACGAGCAATGGTTTGTCACGCCGGTTCCGCACGAAATCACGTGACCGGAGACGTCTAGCGCAAGCGGGGTGCGGTACGGACGGTCCCTGTGCGGCGACTTCGCCGCGGCCGAAGCGCGTGAGTGGCTGCTCACCAACGGCCGCGGCGGCTACGCCATGGGCACCGTCGCCGGCACGCTGACGCGCGGCTATCACGGCCTGTTGATCGCCGCGGTCGATCCGCCGGTAACGCGACGGCTCGTCGTCGCGCGGCTCGACCTCGACGTGGACTACGACGGGCGCACGTACGCGCTTTCCACCAATTGGTGGCGCTCCGGCGTGCTCGCGCCGGAAGGGTGGCGGCTCGTCGAGGCGTGCGCGCTGGAAGACGGTCTGCCGACGTGGACGTATGCGCTCGGCGACGCGCTGTTCGACGTGACGTTCGCCATGCCGCTGGGCGCCGACGCGACGGCGGTGCTGCTGCACGTCGTGCGCGCACGGTCACCGCTCGCGGTTCGGGGACGTCTCGTGGTCGCCGACCGCGATCACCACGGCGGCGCGCTTCCCGACATCGGATCGTTCGCGACGGCGACCTCCGCGGGCGGCGCGACGGTCGCGTTGCCCGCATCGCAGCGAATGCTGCACGTGTTCGCACCGAATACGAGCCTGCAGACCGCGAGCGAACGCTACGACGGCTATGCGTTCCCGCGCGAGACCGAGCGCGGGCTGCAAGATACCGACGACTACGCGCACGTGCTGACGCTCGGGTGGACGCTAGCGGAGGACGCGGACGACGGCGTCGTCCTGACGCTGGATCCGTCCGTGCCGCGCGACGCGCGTGCGGTCGTCGAGGCACGGCGCGCCGCAAACCGCGAGTGCGCGAACGCGCAGGCGACGCCGCTGCTCGGGCGGTTGGCGCTGGCAGCGGACGCATTCGTCGTCGCGCGCGGCGAGCCGTCCCTTCAACCGGCCGACGGCGTGCGCCATGAAGGCGTACCGCAAACCGGCACGACGATCATCGCCGGCTACCCGTGGTTCACGGACTGGGGGCGCGACACGATGATCGCGCTCCCGGGCTTGCTGCTGGCGACGGGCCGGGCGCCCGAGGCCGCCGCGGTTCTGCGCACGTTCGCGGCGCACGAGCAAGACGGGTTGATCCCGAACCGCTTCCCCGACGCCGGCGGCCCCGCGGAGTACAACACGATCGACGCGTCGCTGTGGTTCGTCGAGGAAGTCCGCGCATATCTCGCCGCCACGGACGACGTCGCGTTTCTGCGCGACGTCTTTCCCGCGGTCCGCGCGGTGATCGACGGCTACACGAACGGAACGCGCTACGGTATCGGCGTCGACGGCGACGGGCTCGTGCGCGGCGGCGCCGACGGCGTGCAGCTGACCTGGATGGACGCCAAGGTCGGCGACCGCGTGATCACGCCGCGCCGCGGCAAGCCCATCGAGGTGAACGCGCTCTGGTACAACGCGCTGCGCGCTTGCGAGTCGTTCGCGCAACGGCTCGGTACGTCGCCGGACGCATATCGCGCCGCGGCCGACCGGGCCGCTGCGGCGATGGAGCGCTTCTGGAACGCCGAGCGCGGTTGGTGCTACGACGTGCTGGACGGACCGGACGGCGACGACGCGTCGCTGCGCCCCAACCAGCTGTTCACGGTGTCGCTGTTCGCGAGCGCGTTCGACGAACGTCGTGCGCGGACGATCGTCGACGTCTGCGCCGCGCGGCTCTGGACGTCGATGGGATTGCGCACGCTGTCGCCGGACGACCCGGCGTACCGCGCGACGTACGACGGGGACCACGTCGCGCGCGACGGCGCGTACCATCAGGGAACGGTGTGGCCGTGGCTTCTCGGCCCGTTCGTCCGCGCGCACCTGCGCGCATACGGCGACCGCGGGCGAGCGCGCACGTTCGTGCAGCCGCTGATCGACGCGCTCGACGCCGACGCGATCGGCACCCTGCCGGAGATCGCCGAACCCGAGCGACCCCACGCGCCGCGCGGTTGCCCCGCGCAAGCCTGGAGCGTCGGCGAACTCATCGCAGTGCTGAAACTGCTGGAGCATTAGCCGCCGGAACCTGAAACCTGCGCGAGCAAGCGCCGTATAGAGGGCGTGAACCTCGTCAACCGGAGCACTACGATGATCGTCCGATCGTCACTCCGCCGATTCGCGGCCGGCGCCTTCGCCGCCGGTCTGATGCTCGGCGGCATCCTCATCGCCCACGCTCATCACCTGACCTAACGCCGCCGCGCACGTTGCGCGTACCGACCGGACGCCCTATTCGCCGTATGCTCGCGCGAGCGCTTGTAGATAGCGTTCGATTTCCGCGAGCTCCAGGCGCTCGATGAATGCGCGAAACAGCTCGACGTCTCCGAGGTGCGCTCGCTCCAATGTTTCGATGTACTCCGCCTTCTCCGACGGGGTGATCGCGAGCGGCGGATAGCCGTTTTGCAAGAGGTGAAGGTTCATCGCGAGCCGCGCCGTCCGGCCGTTACCGTCCTTGAACGGATGGACGTGGACGATGCCGAAATGGAGATCCGCGGCCAAGACGACGGGATGCTCGGAGTCGCGGCGCTCGGCATAGTCGTCGAAGACTTCGTCGAGCATCTCGCTTGCGCGTCGCGCGCTCGGCGGAACATACATCGAGCCCCTGATGAAGCGCGCATCATCGCGAATCCGGCCGCCCCAGGCGGCTTCGTCGTCCCCAACGACGATTTGATGGATGTCGAGGAGGACTCGCGGGGTCAACGCGGTCCGGTCGTCGACGAGACGGTACACGTAGTCGAGGGCCTTTTTCCCGTTGATCGCATCGAGGTGATCCCGAAGGGGCTTTCCCCCGATCGTAATCCCTTGCTCCAGCACCACGTACGTCTCGCCGAGCGTGAGCGAGCTCCCCTCGATCGCGTTGGTGGCATAAACATAACGGACTTCGTCCGCCGCCCACATGGGGCGCAGCAATTCGATCTGCTCCGGCGTCAGTGGCCGAAGTGCCGAGAGCCGCGCCTTCGCCTCGTCCATCCCGGCATTATAGCGGATTCCGAATCGGAGAACCTTCGCAGGGTGTCAACCGGCTGCAACCGATGCGCCGAACCCGACGCGCGCGGCTATCTTGCGCTGAGAACTCCTGCGACGTCCAACACGAATCCGGGCATCGCCGGCCAACAGTCGAGGTGCCCGATTTGGCCGAGATCCCGCGGCTCTTCATCACCCGCGTGTCCTACGTAGACGTGGCGGCGATACGGATCGATCAGCACTACCAAGCCGACGCCGTTACGGAGATAGGCGCGAATCTTTCGCATCGTCGTTCGCACAACGTTGGATTTCGAGAGCAGTTCGAATACGGCATTCGGGACGATAACTGGGAAGGTTCGCTCGGACTCGGGCGTGATGGCTTGCCCGCGCGCGACGAACGAGGCGTTGGGGACGAACAGCGATCCGTCGGGGAGGTTGAAGCCGCCGTTCGCGGCGACTATCCCGCGATCGTCGGCCGCCGCCCAGTTGGCGATCGCCGTCGACAATGTAGCGCTTCGGATCCCGCTTTCAAATCCAGCCAACGGTGTCACGAGCAGCGTCCCGTCCGCGAAGCGCTCGAACAACAACGGCTCGTACCGTTCCGCGAGCGCCGATAGCGCATCGTCATCAACCGAATGCGGCGGTACGATCTCCACGGCTTCCACGATGTCGGTCCTGAGCTCCACGAGTTCCATCACCTACGGTTCTCGCGCGGTCGTGATGTCGCTGTCAATACTTCGCGATGCGACTGCGATCGCGGCGAGGATCGCCACTGCGCCGACCGCCGTTGCCGGGCCGAGGCGTTCGGCGAAGAGCCACGCGGCGAGCACCGCGGCGATCACCGGCTCCAGCAGCGTGATCGTCGAGACGAACGTCGCGCTCAGCACGCGCACCGCCGCGTTGAGCGCGGTATGGCCGAACAGCTGCGACAGCAGCGCCATCGCGACGATGCCGCCCCATGCGCGCACGTCGCCGGCGGGCGGTAGATGATCGTGCGCGATCACGCTCGCCGCGATCAGTACCACTGCCGCGTACGCGTACGTGCGCGACGTGACCGCAAGCGTGTCGTACCGCGAATCGGTCCCGCGCACGACGAGCAGATACGCCGCGATCGCCACTGCGCCCGCGAGCGCGAGCGCGATGCCCAGCGGCGTGTTCGCGCGATCGGGTGCGCCGACCACGATCGCGACGCCCGCCAGCGCCCCGAGCACGCTCGCCGCGGCGTACGGGTCGACGCGCCGCCGCCGCAGCACGGTATACACCTCGGTCCACACCGGCGTCGTGCATACCAGCAGCGTCGAGATCGCGACCGAGGCGAAATCCAGCGAACCGATCCACGTCGCGAAGTGCAGCGCGAGCAGGACCCCCGCGAGGACGAGACGCCGCTCGGTCGGCACGTCGATCGCGCGCAGCCGCCCACGCAGCGCCGCGACGACGAGCAGCGGGACCGCGGCGAGCGTCAGCCGTGCCGCGCTGACGGCGAGCGGTCCCGACGAGACCAGCGCGAAGCGCGCGAAGACCGCCGCGGCACCGATCGCGAGCTGGGCCAGCGCGACCAGCAGCAGCGCGCGGTTCGTCCTTGACACCAGGGCCTCTTCGGCATACCGTCGTCAGTACGCTACGGGAGCCCGAAAGAGCCGGGCTGAGAGGACGTGCGGCAGGCCGTCGACCGTTACCACCTGATCCGGGTCATACCGGCGAAGAGGAGTGCACGTATGGCGACCATGCTACCGCCGTCCAACGACGTTCTGTCACGCGACCCGTTTCCGAGCTCGGCCAAAGTCTATGCGGTCGGCAGCGATCCCACGATCCGCGTCCCGTTCCGCGCGATCGCGCTCAGCGACGGCACCGCCCACACGGTCACCGACACGTCGGGCCCGTTCACCGATCCCGACGTCGGCATCGACGTGCGCGGCGGCATCGCGCCGATCCGCGAGCCGTGGATCGCGCGCCGCAACGATACCGAGACGCTCGCGAAGGCTTCGTCGGTGTACCGGCTCGGCCGCGAAGCGATGCGCGAGCTCGACGCCATCCGCTTCCCGTCGCCGCGCGCGATCCGGCGCGCCAAGCCGGGCGCCAACGTGTCGCAGATGCACTACGCGCGGCGCGGCGAGATCACGCCGGAGATGGAGTTCATCGCGATCCGCGAGGGCGTCGAGCCGGAGTTCGTGCGCAGCGAGGTCGCGCGCGGGCGTGCGGTGATCCCCGCGAACGTGAACCACCTCGAGCTGGAGCCGACGATCATCGGCCGCAACTTCTTGGTGAAGATCAACGCGAACATCGGCAACTCCGCCATCGGCTCGTCGATCGAGGAAGAGGTCGAGAAGATGGTGTGGGCCGCGCGCTGGGGCGCCGACACCGTGATGGACCTGTCGACGGGCAAGAACATCCACGAGACGCGCGAGTGGATCGTGCGCAACGCGCCCGTCCCGATCGGCACCGTGCCGATCTACCAGGCGCTCGAGAAAGTCAACGGTAAAGCAGAAGACCTCACCTGGGAGATCTACCGCGACACGCTCATCGAGCAGGCGGAACAAGGCGTCGACTACTTCACCGTGCACGCGGGCGTGCTGCTGCGCTACGTGCCGCTGACCGCGGACCGCATCACGGGCATCGTGTCGCGCGGCGGCTCGATCCTCGCGAAGTGGTGCCTCGCGCACCACCAGGAGAACTTCCTCTACACGCACTTCGACGAGATCTGCGAGATCATGAAGGCGTACGACGTCACGTTCTCGCTGGGCGACGGGCTGCGCCCGGGCTGCACCGCCGACGCGAACGACGCCGCGCAGTTCGCGGAGCTCGACACGCTGGGCGAGCTGACGCAGATCGCGTGGAAGCACGACGTGCAGGTGATGGTCGAAGGCCCCGGCCACGTGCCGATGCACCTGATCAAAGAGAACATGGACCGCCAGCTCGCGGTGTGCCACGAAGCGCCGTTCTACACGCTGGGCCCGCTGGTCACCGACATCGCGCCCGGCTACGACCACATCACGAGCGGTATCGGCGCGGCCATGATCGGCTGGATGGGCACCGCGATGCTGTGCTACGTCACGCCGAAAGAACACTTGGGCCTGCCCGACAAGGACGATGTTAAAGTCGGTGTGATCACGTACAAGCTCGCCGCGCACGCGGCCGATCTCGCGAAAGGCCATGCGGGTGCGCGCCATCGCGACGACGTGTTGTCGAAAGCGCGCTTCGAGTTTCGCTGGAAGGACCAGTTCAACCTGAGCCTGGATCCCGACACCGCGCAGCAGTTCCACGATGAAACGCTGCCCGCGGACGGCGCAAAGGTCGCGCACTTCTGCTCGATGTGCGGTCCTCATTTCTGCTCGATGAAGATCACGCAGGACGTGCGCGACTACGCGGAGCGCGAGCGCGGCATGGCCCAGAAGTCTGCGGAGTTCCTGGCAAAAGGCGCGGAAGTGTACGTGGGCACGGCGGACTCATCGGCATAGGACGCGAACCTCGCACGCGATGAGTCTCGCGCGCGTTTCAACCGCGGTAGCTGCTTGCGTCGTTCTCGGCGCAGCGGTTGCCGCATGCTCAGGCTCGTTCGGTTCGGGGACCGGGCTGCCGAACACGCCGGCGTCGCCGAGCTTCGGCGGCAACGCGTCGCCGACGCCGCCCGCCACTTCGTCGAGCGTGATTCTCACCTACGGCGAGTCGACGGCCTTTCAACCGCTCCCCGAGGTCGGCGGCTACGGCGGCTCGATCGCGTTCCCGAAGGCACCGGAGCCCACGGCCGCGCCCGCGCCCAAGAGCAAAGCCAAGAACGCGACGCCCGAGCCGGCCCCGACGCCCGTCGCGGTGTCGATCGGCGCGACGCTTTCGATCGTGAAGCCCCAGGACGGACCCGACTTGAACTTCGTGAGCGGCAAGGGCAAGAAAAAGCGGACGCGCGAGCTGCCCGCCCGTGCCTTCGCGTACATCACGCTGCTCCCCACGCACGACGCGACCCTCGAGAGCTTCCCGCGCGTCCAGCTCGACGTCCCGCGCGAGGTCGCGTCGCAGTACCGCGACGGCGAGTTCGGGCTCGCGCTGTGGAACTCGGGCGAAAAAGATTCGAAATACCGGCTCGCCGTCGCCGAGCTCGATACGGCATCGACCCCGCCGCCGGTCCGGGTGCGGGAACCCGCCGCGCTCCCGAGCGGCAGCCCGGGAGCGACCGCAAAGCCCGGCGCGGCGACGTCCGCACCGACGGCGACCCCGACCAGCGCGACCCGCACCAGCGGATCGCCCGCGCCGGGCACCTCCGCGATCCCAGGACTTGGCACCGCGGCACCGACCGCAGCGCCCACGCTGCCGCCGGCGCGGCTGCTGTTCGCGGGCACGGCAGTGCCGCTCAAGCTGGTTGCGAACCGCCCGGCCGTCTTCGCGCTCTACGCGCTGCCGCATCCGGCGACGCCCGCCCCCAAAGCCTCGGGCTCGCCCGCCGCATCGGGCTCGGCTGCGCCGCACGCGGCGGGGTCGAGCGCCCCGAGTGCCGCACCGTCCGCTTCGCCCGCCGCCAACAAAACGCCGTAGCGCGATCGGCTAAGCGACTTTTTCTTCGACCTGTTCTTCCGCGTCCACGACGAGCACGATCTTGCCGAGCACGTGACCGCGTTCGAGGCGGCGGTGCGCTTCGGCGGCGTCGTCGAGCGAGTACGTCGACACGATCGGCACGAGGATCGGCGCGGCTTCGATCGTCGCCGTGAGCCGGGCGAACGTTTGCGGCGTCGGCACGCCGTTGAACGCGCGCGCGACCGTGCCGTCGGGCACGACGACGCCGTTCGGATGTGCGACCGTGCCGCCCGCGCGCAGCGCAGCAATGCAGCGTTCGAGCGCCGCTCCGCCCGCTAGCGCGAGGATCGCATCGACGCCGCCGGGCGCGAAGCGGCGCGCGGCCGCGAGCACGTCGTCGTGCTGCGTGTCGACGGCCTCGTCGACGCCGAGCCGGCGCAACAGCTCGCGCCCGTCGCCGCCGTTCGCCGTCGCGATCACGCGCGCGCCGCGGCGCTGTGCGAGCTGCACGGCGATCGTTCCGACCCCGCCCGCCGCGCCGTGCACCAGCAGCGTCTGTCCCGAGCGCAAACCGAGCACGTCGTCGATCCCGGCGAGCGCGGTCAGGCCCGTCACCGGGATCGCACCGGCCTCGCGAAAATCCAGCGACGTCGGCATCGGCGCGACGTGCTCGCCGCGGAGCACGACGTATTCCGCGTAGAAGCCGCCCTTCGCGCGTTCGTACGCATAGCCGTACACCGCGTCGCCAAGCCGCAGTTGGTGCACGTCGTCGCCGAGCGCCGCGATCGTCCCGGCGCCGTCGGCGCCCAGCACGATCGGAAAGCGTTCGCGCCCGCGGGCCCACTGGCCGCGGCGCGCCTTGGTATCCCAGATGCCGACGCCGGCGGTGTCGACGCGCACGAGCACGTCGTTGCGGCCGACGGCGGGGACCGCGATCTCGTGGACGGTCAGCCGCTCGGGCCCGCCGAACGCGTCGATCGCGACCGCCCGCATCATCGCGGGCACGGCCCCGTCCGTCCTCATGCGGGTCCTGACCGGCCGCGCGCCCGGCGCGGTTGCGTGGCCCGGTGGCGGAAGGCTACTTCGCGGGATCGACCGGTTGGGCGGCAGCGGTGCTCGGCGCGTCGGCGAGCCCGCCCGAGATCAGCACGGGATTCGGCACCGCCTCGATGGCGGCGGCTGTCGCGGGCAGCACTTCGTTGACGTTGGTGAGCCACTGCTGCTCGTCCGGCAGCTGCCCCACGGCACCCCCGCCGACGGCGATCGTCGGCGGTGCCGTCGCGAACGCGCGCCCGACGCGGCCGTTCAGCGACTTCCACACGCGCAGCACCTTGACGACGTAGTTGCGCGTCTCGGCGTACGGCGGCACGCCGTTGAACCGCTCCACTGCGTTCGGCCCGGCGTTGTAGCCGGCGATCGCGAGCTTCATCGCGTTGGGTTTGCCGGCGAAGTGGTCCATCAGCGTCTTGAGATAGGCCGACGTTCCGCGCAAGTTGTCGGATGCGTTCCAGGCGTTGACGCCCAGCCGCGCGGCGGTCGCCGGCATGAGCTGACCGAGGCCGCGCGCGCCGGCGCGCGAGACGGCGTTGGCGCGCCAGCGCGACTCGACCGTCACGATCGACATGATGAAGCGCGCGTCGAGGTGCGTCCGCCAGGCGTCGGCCATCACCGAGCGCGCGTACGCCTGCGCCTTCGCGAGCGGCAGCTTCGGGTTGATCGTCTGCAGGACGGCGGCGTAGGTCGCCATCGTCGGGCCCGCCGGGGCGGCCGCGTCCTCCGCGGCATACGCGGGGGCTGCGACGAGGGTGGAGCCGCAAAAAGCGAACAGCGCTGCGACATAGCGCAGCGATAGGAGCCGAAACATCGACGGACCCGTTCGCAGCCGTGCCGGGGTGGCCTTCCGGCATTGTGCGGTCCCGGTCGAAATCTGACCGGGGGTTTACGTCCGATGGATGTCGTCGAGCCAGCGGACCGGCTCGGGGTCCTCGGCGACGGGGATGTCGAGGTTCACCACGACCGGATCCTGGCCGCTGCGGACCAGCACGCAGTCGAGCGGCTGGTCGGGCGCGGCGTTGATCTCCTGGTGCGGCACGTACGGCG
Source organism: Candidatus Elarobacter sp. (assembly GCA_035943995.1). Lineage (GTDB taxonomy): Bacteria > Vulcanimicrobiota > Vulcanimicrobiia > Vulcanimicrobiales > Vulcanimicrobiaceae > Vulcanimicrobium. The sequence goes on from DASZBS010000095.1 coordinate 62,708, forward strand.
GCACGAAGATGAAGTCGCCCGGACCGGCTTCGGCGACGAACTCGAGCCGCTCGCCCCAGCGCATCCGCGCCCGGCCGCGCACGACGTAGATCACGCTCTCGAGGTCGCCGTGGTGGTGCGCGCCGGTCTTGGCGTCGGGGTGGATGGTGACGGTCCCCGCCCAGAGCTTGCGCGCGCCGGCCGTCGCGGTGGTGATCGCCGCGGCGCGGTTCATGCCCGCGGTCTGCGGCGTGTTCGGGTCGAGGTCGCACCCGCTCACGACGCGGACTCCGTCGAATTTCCAGCGCTCGTCATTCGCCATGCCGGTACGTTTCGACGGCGGCGGGCGAAGCTTTTGTGCGACGAACGCGAAGAGGCGGTCATGGGCTGGATGCCGTGTTCCGGGCGCGAATCGCTGGCGGGCTTGTCGTGGTTGCCGCGCATGCTGCAAAAAGCTCGCCGTTGCGAAACGTCGCCGAACGGACGCCTCGTCGACGGCTATCTGTACGGCGACAACGACTTCATCGACAAGCAGCTCATCGCGTTCTTGCGCACCGACGACACCACGATCTCGCAACTCGTCAGAGAGCATCCGGCCGATGCGGACGTCGCGAACATCCTCGTCGAGCGCAGCGGCCGCACCCCGGCGGAGTGCGCGGCGTTCGATCGCACGTTCCGCCGCAAGAACTTCGATTTCGTGTTCGTCGAGGCCGACGAAGGCCGGCTCCCGCCCGGTTTCAAGACGGCGGCGGTGAGGTTTCTGTACAACAACGTCGTGATGCGGATCGTCTACCCGGTGTTCGAGCGCGACGAACGAAAACGCAGCCACTCGGCCACCCGCCTGGCACGGTGAACGCGTATCGTCGTCGTATGAGAGGGCGATGGCCGGCAGTGGCGGCGGGCGGGTGAGGACGGCAGCGCATGCGGCTCGTTGACGGACGGGTCGTTTTCTCCGCGTCCGATCTCAACGACTATCTCGCGTGCCCGCATCGCGTCGCGCTGAACCGCCGCGCGCTGTTGCGCGGAGACATGCCGCCCGACGACGACGCGACGCTGAAGATCATCGCGGAGAAGGGCCGGCAGCACGAAGTGCGCGTGCTCGAGCGCATGGAGAACGAAGGCGTTGCGGTCGTGCGCGTCCCCGAGGGGGACGACACCGGGCACGACTTGCTGCAGGCCGTCGCGACGACGCGCCGCGCGATGGCCAGCGGCGCGGAGGCGATCTACCAGGCGTCGTTCCTGGACGGCGCGTGGACGGGCCGCGCCGACTTCCTCGTGCGCGTCGACGGCGCGCCGAGCGAGCTGGGCTCGTGGTCGTACGAGGTCGCGGACACGAAGCTTGCGATCCGCGAGAAGCCGCAGTTCCTCGTGCAGCTGTGCACGTACGCCGAGCTGGTCGCCGCGGTGCAAGGCGTGCTGCCGCGCAGCGTGCGCGCGCTGTTCGGCGACGGCACCGAGACGGCGTACGATCCGCGGCGCTACGTCGCGTACGTGCGCGCGGCGCAGCGCCGGTTCGCCGGCGCGGTCGGCGCGCTCGACCCCGAAGCCGTGCCCGAGCGCGTTACTGCGTGCGAGCAGTGCGTCTGGATCGCGCGCTGCGACGGCGTGCGGCGGGGCGTCGACCATCTTTCACTCGTCGCGGGGATGCGGCGCGACCAGACCAAACGGCTCGTCGCGGCGGGGATCGCGACGCTCGAACGGCTCGCGACGGCCGCGCAGGACGCGCACCCGCCGAAGATGGCCGCGCAGACGTTCGCGAACCTGCACCGCCAAGCCGCACTGCAACTGCACCAGCGCGCAACCGGCGCGCACAGCTACGAGCTGTTGTCGCCGCGCGATCTGCACGGCTTTGCGGCATTGCCCGCGCCGAGCCACGGCGACGTGTACTTCGACATGGAGGGCGACCCGCTGTACGAGGCGGGGAAGGGTTTGGAGTACCTGTTCGGCGCGTTCGTTCCGGACGATGCGCGGCAACCGTACCGCGAGTTCTGGAGCGAGACGCGTGCCGGTGAGAAGCGCGCGTTCGAAGCGTTCGTCGACTGGCTCATGGCGCACCGCGCGGGGCATCCGCACGCGCACGTCTACCACTACGCATCGTACGAGAAGACGGCGCTGCGAACGCTGGCAATGCGCCACGGCACGCGCGAGGACGAGGTCGACGACCTGCTGCGCGGTGAGGTGCTCGTCGACCTGTACGCGGTCGTGAAGGGCGCGCTGGCCCAGTCGCAGGACGGCTACTCGATCAAGAAGCTCGAAGTGTTCTACGACTTCGCGCGCCACACCGACGTGCGCCGCGGCGACCAGTCGATCGTCGCGTTCGAAGAGTATCTGCAGGACCGCGACGCGGCCAAGCGCGCCGACATCGTGCGCTATAACGAGGAGGACTGCGTCTCGACGCACCGCCTCCACGCGTGGCTGCTGTCGCTGCGCGACGAGGCGCGCGCGCAGTACGCGAGCGAGATCCCGTTCCGCCCGCGGCGCGATCCGCGCGAGCAAACCGAAGCGGAGCGCAAGCTGGACGAAGAGCGCGACGCGCTGCAGCGAGCGCTCCTGGAGGGTGCGGCGCCGGAATCGGCACGCGCGCTGCTCGCGCACCTGCTCGCGTATCACCGGCGCGAGGACAAGCCCGTGTGGTGGGCGTTGTTCGACCGCTTCGAGCGTGCGGCCGACGCGACGTTCGTCGACGACGACGCCGAAGCGCTCGGCGGCCTCACGCCGGCCGCGGAGTTCGCGCCCGAAGAACCCAAGCGCCGCAACGCGCGCCCAATCTACACGTACCGCTTTCCGGCGCAGCAGCACAAAGTCGGGGCCGGCGGGTTTCTCGATCCGCACCGGCGCGACGCGCCTGCGCTGGAGGTGGTGTCGGTCGACGACGACGCGCAGCTCGTGCGGCTCAAGAAGTGGCCCGACACGCCGCACCCGCGCGCGCTGGTCCCTGGCGGACCGATTCAGACCGGCGCGCAGCGCGCGGCGCTGCGCCGGCTTGCCGAAGCGGAGCTCGGCGGCACGATCCGGACGCGCTACTCCGCCGCGTGGGACGTCCTGCACCGCGCGCTCCCGCGCATCACCGGATTACACGAAGGCGGGCGGGTGCAGCCGGAGATTCGGCCGGGCGCGGAAGCGATCGATCCGGCCGACGTCGCGGACCTCGCGCGCCGGCTCGACCGCAGCGCGCTGATGGTGCAAGGCCCGCCCGGCACCGGCAAGACGTACTCCGGCGCGCACGTGATCGCGGCGCTGCTCGCGGACGGCAAGCGCATCGGCGTGACGTCGACCAGCCACAAAGCGATCAACAACCTGCTGCACGAGGTCGAGGCCGCGGTCGCGCGGCGCGGCGAGTCGTTTCGCGGCGTCAAGCGCTGCGACGGCAGCAATGATGAGACGCGCTTCGTCTCGGCGCAGCCGAGCGCGTTCGTGGAGTGCGCCACCGAGAACGCGTCCTTCGCGGAGTTCGATCTCGTCGCGGGCACGTCGTGGCTGCTCGCGCGCGACGACCTCGCGCGCGTCGACTACCTCGTCATCGACGAAGCCGGCCAAGTCGCGCTCGCCGACGCGCTGGCGATGGCGACCAACGCCGACAACGTGATCCTGCTCGGCGATCCGCTGCAGCTCGCGCACGTGTCGCTGGGCGTCCACCCGGAAAGCGCAGGCGCGTCGGTGCTCGAGCACCTGCTCGGCGAGCACGGCACCGTGCCCGAAGAGCGCGGCGTGTTTCTCGACCGCACGTTTCGCATGCACCCGGCGCTGTGTGACTTCGTATCGACGATGGTGTACGAAGGCCGGCTGTGCTCGGCGGCGTCGTGCGCGGCGCAGCGCATCGACGCGCCGTGGTTCGCGGGCGCGGGTATGCGCTACGTGCCGGTCGATCACGACGCGAACGCGCAGTCGTCGGAGGAAGAAGCCGCCGCGGTCGAAGCGATCGTCGCCGGGCTCGCCGGCGGCACGTTCACCGACCGGCACGGCGCGACGCGCGCGCTCGGCGTGGCCGACGTGCTCGTGGTATCGCCGTACAACGCTCAAGTGCGGCTTCTCAAAACACGCCTGCGCAAGCGGTTCGGCGACGGGATCCGCGTCGGCACGGTCGACAAGTTCCAGGGTCAGGAGGCGCCGGCGGTGATCTACTCGCTGGCGACCTCGACCTCCGACGACGCGCCGCGCGGCGCGGACTTCCTGTTCGAGGAGAACCGCTTCAACGTCGCGATCTCCCGGGGCCGCGCGCTCGCGGTGCTGGTCTGCTCGCCGCGTCTGCTCGAGACGCGCTGCTCGACCGTCGAGCAGCTCCGCGCGGTCGCCGCATTCTGCGCCTTCGCCGAGGCGGCGATTCTCTAACTAATTCCTCTCGGGCGTGAAGAAAGCTATAGCACCACTTTTACTGCTGTGGAAGATCGAGAAGAAGTTCAGGTTGCACTGGACGGTCGAATGCGATTCCTCTGCGGCGGTCTTCCCTGATTGCCTCTTTCATCTCATCAACCAGACCAATCAGGTCGGGAAATAGTGAGATTCGTGAAATACCAGCGACCTTCATCCAGCCCTTCAGGGAGCCCTTAGCCGCGGCCGGCACTAGGAATTTATACAACATTGGCATGCGCGCGGCCGAATCTCCGAGTGGCGAATTGTCAGCGAGGTTCTCAGCGTTACTATGAATTGTAAAGGCGGCTTGCTGCACTAACATGCGCAGATCAGTTTCTGCCGCCATAATCGCGGCGACGCTAACGTCAGGTGTAGGAGCTTCGTTATCGAATGCAGCGTTGATTAGAGGCTCGATCCGATGACTAGTGGCCGAGACGATGGCGTCGATTCCCTGGTGTTGGAAATTGAGCGCATATGGATGAAGCGCCCAGATGCAACCATCCCTGTCGTGGCCTGTCTCATCGTAAACGGCAAAGTATAGTGCGACCAACGGGCTCATCGACCAATCAAGTAGCCTCGTTGGTAGACCGTAGTGTTGAGCAAGATGAATCCAGGCAACTCGGTCTCGGATTGGTGGCGGGTTCGCCATGCGTACAAATCCGCGCATGGCTAAATTTACTAACATAGAGCCTTCCTCGCCCTCCGCATAGCCTGGCTCGCGAAAGATTTCAGGCCTTAGCCCCCAAGACTCGTCGCCGTGCCCTCTCCAAAACGGCGGGTTTCTCCAGCCTTTCGTACTGTTCACTTCGGCCAGGGCGGCTTGGAAGAACCCAAGCGTGGTGATCGGAATAAGAGATTGCTTCCACATAGCCATGGCGCTGACTTCGGTCTCCGATAATGCATCACCGGTATGCGCGAAATCGTCCGGGGTTTACGACGGCGTTCGGCTTCCGCAAGCCGTGCTCGGCCATCAACATTTTCGCGCCCTTGATGCAGCGACGGGAAATTAGACGCAGGTTCGCCCACGATTGCCAGCTACTGCCGGGACTGATCGCGCTTCGGTGAGTCGGGTCGGCGTGGGCTATGTTCCCGGTCAATCACGATGCACTTGTGCCGTCGTCGGAGCAATGAATCGATCAGGAACGACGCGATCGTCGCGGGCTGTCGGCGGTATTTGCTGGCGGACTGCGTGCCGCGCCAACTGGGCGTTGCCGATTCCCGTTCGAGATGGCTTCACTTTGCGATCTCGCGTGGTCGGGCGCTGGCGGTGCTGGGTCTGCTCGCCGCGCTCGCTCGAGACACACTGCTCGACCGTCGAGCAGCTCCGCGCGGTCGCCGCGTTCTGCGCCTTCGCCGAAGCCGCGATTCTCTAACTACTTCCTTAGTGACTGGCGTCTGTCGCGGTGCTACGCTGCGGTGCATCGGTCACTTATAGATTTAGTTCAAAGGAGCGCCTTATGATCCGCACGCTGCTCGCCTCCGCCGTCTTGGCGGCCGCCATCGCCGGCCTCGGCATCGACCTGGCCCGGACCGCATACTCGGCGACGCAGACGGCCGAGACCGTCACGCTCGCCTCACTCGACCGGGCCTGACCGGCGCGCTGCCGCGGCTAGGGCACGCGGGTTTCGTTGCGCTCGACGGGAGCCTCGTAGGAACGAGGGCTGTCTCCGCTCGTGGGCCCCGGCGCGAACGCAGAAGTGTTGGGGCCGTCGAGCGCGTTCAGACCTCTCGCAACGCGCGCGGGCGGCAACTTGTACGAGGTGTCGATCTCGGCGGCCGAAAACGCGCGTTCCGCGGCCTGGCCGAAGATCGTCACCTGCATTCCGCGCTCGAGCCGGAGCCCTGCGGGCTTGATGATGGTCCCCTGGTGAAGCGCGACGTCCACGACGCGCCCGCTCGCGTCGCGCACGACCAGCCCGTACTTGCCGTGGAAATCGGCGATCGTGCCGACCAGACGGCTCGGCGCGTCGGCGCTCGCCAGAACCGGAACGAGGACCGACAGCGCCATCGCGAGAGCGGCGAACATCGAAGTCTGACGTCGGGAAGTCATCCGGTCACCCTCCTGTTCGCCTATGGTCCGCGCGCCGGCTCGTAACGCCCTGAGAGAGTGCACCGGGGTAGCCGGGCACTCTCAGGATGCTGTTATGGCCCGATCGCGAGGCCGCGCACGATCTGTCCGGCGCCGACGACGTTGGTGACGGTGTGCAGGGGCGTCGGGTTCTTCTGGCCGTACGGGTAGGGGCCGGTGATCACGCTTGCGGTCG
>DASZBS010000096.1:0-40876 GCA_035943995.1 Candidatus Elarobacter sp.
ACGATGGTCGGCACGACGCCCGCGCTTTGACCGAGCGCGCCGCCGGCGAGCGCGCCGCGCGCGCGCGCGCTGGCGCTGCGCGTGAACGACGTGCTGATCTTCGAAGAAGTCATCGGCCCCGGCACCGGCAACGCGGCCGACGCCGATCCGGCGCATCGCCAAGCGGTGCGGCTGACGAAGGTGACGCCCGGCGTCGACCAGCTCTACGACGTGCCCGTCGTGGAGATCGAGTGGTGCTCCGAGGACGCGCTGACGTTCCCGCTGTGCATCTCCGCGCGAATGCCGGCACCGGACTGCACGTGCCGCGAGCACATCAGCGTCGCGCGCGGCAACGTGATCCTCGTCGACCACGGCGCGACGGTCACCGAGACGCTCGGCACGGTTCCCACCGATGCAAGCACCGCGCGCTGTGCGACCGACTGCGAGCCGGCCGGCGTCGTGCTGACGCCGGGCCGCTTCTGCCCGGTTCTGCAGCAGCCGCCGTTGACGTTCGCGCAAGACCTGCCGCCGTGCGGCTGCGCGAGCGTCGTGTTCGCGCAAGATCCGCGCCGAGCGCTGCCGCGCGTCACGCTCAGCGGCACGCTCGACACGCCGGGCGGACCGCTCACGTCGACGTGGACCGCGCGCGCCGACTTGCTCGAGAGCGAGCCGGGCGACAGCGTGTTCGTCGCGGAGATCGACGACGACGGCCGCGCGCACCTGCGCTTCGGCAGCGGCGGCGAAGGCCGCACGCCCGACGCGGGCACCGCGTTCGCCGCGCGCTACCGCGTGGGGAACGGACCGTCGGGCAACGTCGGTGCGGAAACGATCGCGTACCTGGTGTTCCGCAGCACGACGGCCGGCAGCGGCAATCTCGTGCCGCGCAACCCGCTGTCCGCGGCGGGCGGCACCGCGCCCGAATCCGTGGCCGACGTGCGCATGTTCGCGCCGTTCGCGTTCCGCGACGTGCTCGAGCGCGCGATCACCGCCGACGACTACGCGGCGCTCGCGGCCGACGACGCGCGCCGGCTCGCCGGGCGGTCGAGCCTGATCCCGCTGCCGCCCGCGACACCGTACGCGCCCGAAGTGTTCACGCCGCCGCTCGACGACGCGCGCGCGGGCGAGGAAGAAGAACCCGGCGAGCAGGACGCGCTGCCGCCCGACGTGTGCCTGGTGCCGTTTCGCCGGTTGCAGAGCGCGAAAGCCGCGCTGCGCTGGACGGGCAGCTGGTATGAGGCGCAGGTCGCGCTCGACCCGCGCGGCAGCGAGTCGGCCGACGCCGAGCTCATCGCCGAGGTCACCGCGTATCTCGAGCCGTACCGGCGCATCGGCCACGACCTCAGCGTGCAAGCCGCGCGCTACGTGCCGCTCGATCTCGGGCTCTCCGTCTGCGTCGCGCCGGGTTACCTGCGCGGGCACGTCGAGACCGTGCTGCTCGGCCTGCTCGGTACGGGCGTGCTGCCGGACGGCACGCTCGGCCTGTTCAACCCGGACCGGCTGACGTTCGGCCAGGGGATCCCGATGAGCCCCATCGTCGCCGCCGTGCAAGCCGTCCCGGGCGTGATGGAAGTGCAGGTGACGCGGCTCGCGCGCTACGCCGTCGGTTCGCCGGCGCCGCATGCCGGCAGCCGCGACGTGCCGCGCAACGGCGTGCTCGCAATGGGCGCGTTCGAGATCGCGCGGCTCGACAACGATCCCAACGCGCCGGCCAACGGCCGGCTCACCGTGATTGCGCGAGGCGGACGATGAACGCGACGTGCGGCTGCTGCGCCGGGACCGAGATCGCGGTCCCGGTCTCCGAGGTCAACGCGCCCGGCCTGCCGGCGCTGGCGTATCGCACGGGCACGTACGCGACGTTCTTCGAGACGATGCTCGCGCGGCTGACGAGCATCCCCGGCCTGCGGACGCGCGATCTCGCCGATCCGTCGATCGCGCTGCTCGACGCGTGGGCGATCGTCGCCGACGTGCTCACGTTCTACCAGGAGCGCATCGCCAACGAAGGGTATCTGCCGACCGCGCGCGAGCGGCGCTCGGTACTCGAGCTCGCGCGGCTCATCGGCTACCGGTTGCGGCCGGGCGTGGCGGCGAGCGTGCGGCTCGCGTTCACGGTCATGCCGGGATTCCAGGGCACGATCCCGGCGGGGACGCGCGCGCAGAGCATCCCGAACACCGGGCAGAACCCGCAGTTCTTCGAGACGTCCGGGCCGCTCGACGCGCGCGATGTCTGGAACGCGCTCGCGCCGCGCATCGACCGCGCGCAGACGATCACGGAGACGCCGGCCGGCGGCGACTTTCCGCCGGCGACGTCGGCGGAGATCATCGATACCGTGTACCTCGACGGGCTCACGACCGGCGTGCGTCCCGGTGACGCGCTGCTGTTCGTGTTCGGGACGGACAGCAATCGCGTGTACGTGCGTTTCGCCGAGTCGGTAGACGCGCAGGCGCCGCAGCAGCGCACCGAGGTGACCCTCGCGTTCGACAAGCGTTTCGTCGGCATGGCGCTGCAGCTGTTCATCGACAAAGCGCTCTACCTGTTTCCCGGCAGCCCGATCGCCGAAAGCGTCGCCGCCATACTCCTGACCGTGCGGACGAACGCGCAACGAAGCCCGGGAAGCATGACGAAGCCGTTGCTTCAGGGCGCGCTGGCGCAGATCGCCGCTCAACAAGCGATCGCCGGCGCGCGCGGCTTCACCCGCGTCTCGGCCTTCCTGCGCCAGCTCGTCAACGCGATCAGCGCGATGATCGCCGCCGGCATCTCGCTCAGCGCGAGCAAGAACGGCGCGGCGCTGATCCCGTGGCCGGCGAGCACCGCCACGTCGCCGCTCGCACGGCTGTACTCGATCGTCGCACCGCTGTCCAAGCCGCCTTCGCTGCAACCGGCGAACGCACTGCGGCTCGGCCGAAGCGTGGCCCAGAGCTACGACCCCGCATCCGACATCGCGCCGCGGCTCCTCGCGACGCTCAAGCCCGCGGCAGCGGGCGCGCTCTATCAGGCGTGGTCCGGGGTCGCGACGCCGGTGACCCAGGTCCAAGTCCTCGCGGCCCGCGTCCAAGCGATGTTGTTCGCCGCGGCGTTCCCCGGCCCGGCGACCGTCGCGCAGGGTGCACCGCCGTCGTTCGGCGCCACCTCGATCGCGTCGACGTGGAAATCGCTCGGCAACATCGCCGCGCCGCTCGCGGCCCTTGCGCTCGACGCTCCCTATGAGAAGATCGTCGTCGGCAGCTGGGTCGTCGTCGACCGGCCCGCACTGGATCCGAACGGAAACGCCGTGCCCGGCGTTCGGCTGACGACGTTCCACGTCGTCACGGGCGCGCGCTCGACGGTCATGGACACCCACGCCGGGTTCAGCGCGAAGGTCACGGTCCTCAACGTCGACCCGCCATGGCTATTGGACCACGATGCCGCGGCGCTGTCGTCCGAAGACGCGTTGCGCGGTACCGTCGTGTACGCGCAGGCCGAGCCGCTGAGCGTCGCCGCCGAACCCGTCGACACGGACGTCGCGAACGACCGCATCGATCTCGCCGGCATCTACGACGGCCTGGAGCCGGGCCGCTGGATCATCGTCTCGGGGACGCGCACCGACATCCCCGGCGTGGCCGGCGTGCCGGCGAGCGAGCTCGCGATGATCGCCGCGGTGTCGCAGGGCTCGGACACGCCGCTCTGCGCGCCGTTCCCGCTGCCGGCGCCGCCGTTCCAGAGCGTGCACTATGTGACCGCGGCGGACGCCAACGGCGACCGCCTCGTCGTCGGGCAGCTCACCGCCGCAGCGCTCGCGCAATTCGATCTCGCCGGCACGGATAATTCGTTCGCGCACGCGCAACAACCGGCGATCCCGATGCCGATCGTCCCCGACCAGCAGTATTGCAATCAGGTCGAGCTCGCCGCGGGCACGTACGCGAACGCGTACGTGCCGAGCGCGTTCGAGCGCCGTGGAATCCATGTCTCGTTCGAAGGCATGCTCGTCGATCCGGACACCAGCGCCCCGTTCCCGGACGCGACGATCGACCCCGCGCGGTTTGCGGCCGGACTCTTCGCGTGGCGCGTCTCCGACGACAAGGTGCACACGATCCTCACGCTCGCGAACGCGCTCTCGTACGCATACGACCGCAGCAGCGTGACGATCTACGGCAACGTCATCGATGCCACGCACGGTCAGTCGACCGGCGAGGTGCTCGGCAACGGAGACGCCACCGTACCGTTCGCGACCTTCGCGCTGGGCCAGTCGCCGCTGACGTACGTGTCGGCTCCGACGCCGTCGGGGACGGCGAGCACGCTGTCGGTTCGCGTGAACGAGCTGCTGTGGCACGAGCTCGACGACCTCGGCGCCGCCGGGCCTGCGCAGCATGCGTACGTCACGCGCGAGAACGACGCGCACAAGACCGCCGTGACGTTCGGCAACGGCGTGCACGGCGCACGGCTGCCGACCGGAACCGCGAACGTCAAAGCGACGTACCGGTACGGCCTCGGGAAAGCGGGCAACCTCGACGCGGGGCAGATCAGCCAGCTCGCGACGCACCCGCTCGGCGCGCAGGGCGTCGTCAACCCGCTGCCGTCGACCGGCGGCGCCGACGCCGACAGCATCGAGCAGGCGCGCGCGAACGCGCCGATCGCGGTGATGGCGCTGGACCGGCTCGTGTCGGTGCGCGACTACGCGGACTTCGCGCGCGCGTACGCCGGGATCGGCAAGGCGGTCGCCGCGCGGCTCTCCGACGGGCGGACGCAACTCGTGCACGTCACGATCGCCGGCGCGCAAGACATCCCGATCGATCCGACCTCCGACCTCTACCGCAACCTGGTAACGTCGCTGCAGACCTACGGCGATCCCTATCAGCCGATCGCCGTCGACGTGCGGCGCGTGCGGCTCCTCGTCATGAGCGCCGTGGTGACGCTGCTGCCGGATTATCTCTGGGAAAGTGTCGCGCCGAAGATCCGCAACGCGCTGCTCGCGCTGTTCGCGTTCGACGCGCGCGCGCTGGGGCAAACCGCATTCCTCAGCGAGGCGGTGGCCGTGGCGCAGGCCGTCGAGGGAGTCGCATACCTGAACGTCACCAAGTTCGACGGCGTCGCCGAAGACATCACGGCGGCGAAGCTCGCGGCGCTCGGTTCGGGCTTGGCGCTGCGGTCGTACGTGCAGGCGCAAGGCGCGCGCATCGACGCATCCGTGGCGCCGGGCTCACCGGGCCGAATCCGCGCGGCCGAGGTGGTCTTCATGACGCCGGACATCCCCGATACCCTCATCCTGAGCGAGGCCGGTTCATGACGAACGATCTCGACCGCCTCTACGACCTCGTGCCGGTCGTCTACCGGATGCGCGACGCGGATCAGGGATATCCGCTGCGCGCGTTGCTGCGCGTCATCGCCGAGCAGGTCGGCGTCGTCCAAGACGACATCGCGCACTTGTACGAGAACTGGTTCATCGAGACGTGCGACGACTGGGTCGTGCCGTACGTCGGCGCGCTGATCGGCTATACACCCGTCAGCACGGGCGGGATGCCGGGGACCTCGGCGCGCGCGGTCGCGCGCGAGCGCATCGCGTATCCGCGCCGCGAAGTGGCGAATACGATCCGGTTCCGCCGGCGCAAGGGCACGGCGTCGCTGCTCGAGGATCTCGCCGAAGCCGTCGGCGGCTGGCCCGCGCGCGCGATCGAGTTCTACCGGCTGCTCGCCGTCACGCAGAACATCGACTACCTGCGCATGGACCGCGGCCGCACCGGCGAGTTGCGCGACGGGGACGCGCTCGAAGCGCTCGGCACCGCGTTCGACGAGATGGCCCGCAACCTTGACGTGCGCCGAACGACGTCGGCGCACGCGCGTGGTACGGCCAACGTGCCCGACGTCGGCGTCTTCGTGTGGCGGCTGGGAGCGTACCCGCTCACGATGGTGCCGGCGTACCCGTACGACGAGGCGTCGCCGAACGCGTATCTGTTCAACCCGCTGGGCCACGACACGCAACTGTTCGCGAACCCGCAGAGCGCCGATCCTCCGCTGCCGGTACGGATCACGCGCCGCGCGTTCGAAGCGCGCGAGACCGCGGAGAAGAGCGGAACGCCCGCATCGGGCGTGCCGTTCTGCTACGGCGCGGACAAGAGCCTCATGCTGTGGACCGGCGCGAAGCCCGACGCCGTCGCCCCCGACCGCATCGTCCCCGCGGACCTGCGCGACTGGAGCTATCGTCCGCCGGCCGGCAAGATCGCGGTCGATCCGGTGCTCGGGCGGATCGTGTTTCCCGCGACGCAGCTGCGCCGGCTGCCGGTGTGGGTGTCGTACAGCTACGGCTTCAGCGCCGACCTCGGCGGCGGCGAGTACGATCGCACGCTCGAGCAGCCGCAGAACGCGGTGTTCTACCGCGTCGGGGCGGGCGCGCCGTTCCCGCGCATCGGCGACGCGCTCGCGAAGTGGCGCCAGGACGACCCCGCCGACGCGGTGATCGAGATCGTCGACAGCAACGTGTACGGCGAGGTGATGGACATCGCGCTGAACGCGGGCCGCACGCTGCAGGTGCGCGCCGCGAACGGCAAGCGCCCCGTGATCCGGCTGTCGGCCCCGGACGACCTGATGATCAGCGGCGCCGCGAAAAGCTGGTTCACCCTGGACGGCATCGTCGTGACGGGGCGGCCCGTGCAGATCGCGGGCGAGATATCCGGCGTGACGATCCGTCATTCGACGTTGGTCCCCGGTTGGGGGCTGACGTGCGACTGCGAACCGACGCGCCCGTCGGAGCCCAGCCTGGAGATCATCGAGGCGCCGCGCTGCGTCACGATCGAGCACAGCATCGTCGGCGCGATCCAGGTGGATCGCGACGAGCTGCAGCACGATCCGCTGCAGTTGCGCATCGCCGACAGCATCGTCGACGCGACCAGCGGCGACCGCGTCGCGATCGGCGCGGCCGGCAAGCTCTGCGCCGACGCCGTGCTGACCGTGCGGCGCACCACCGTGCTCGGCCAAATCCAGACGCGCACCATCGAGCTCGCCGAGGACAGCATCCTGCTCGGGCTCGTGCACGCGTGCCGCCGCCAGCGCGGCTGCATCCGCTTCTGCTACGTGCCGTCCGGCTCGGACACGCCGCGCCGGTACGAGTGCCAGCCCGATCTCGTCGAAGCGGCCGTCGCCGCGCTGCCCGCATCGCAGTTCACCGCCGCCGCGCGCGACGCACTGCTGCAAGCCGAACGGCTGCGCGTGAAGCCCGACTTCGACGGCACACGCTACGGCAAGCCGGAATACTGCCGGCTTTCAGCCGAGTGCGCCGCCGAGATCACGACGGGTGCGGACGACGAGTCGGAGATGGGCGTGTTCCACGATCTCTACGCACCGCAGCGCGCCGCGAACTTGCGCCAGCGGCTCGACGACTACACTCCGGCCGGCTCCGACGCCGGCATCATCTACGCGAGCTAAGGAGAAACCCGTGAAGGCCGATCTCACGCGCAGCAGTTTCGACCCGCTCAAGCATTTCAGCTCGGTGCTGATGCAGCAGGGTAGGGTGCAGCTCGACGCCGACTGGAACGAGCAGGTCGCGATCCTGCTCCACCAGATGCGCGCGCTCATCACCGATGCGTTCCCGAACGGCGCCGGAAGCGGGTTCACGATCGCACCGATCGTGACGGCGACCAAGACGGTCGCCGGCGACATCGCGATCGGCGCCGGCCACTTCTGGGTCGAGGGGATCTTGTGCGAGGTCGAGTCGACGCCGGTCGGCGTGACCGTCTCCGGCGACAAGCAGATCCAGGTCGCGGCGTGGACCGTCGACGGCGTCGCGTTCGCCAAGGACCAGTACGTGCAAGTCACCGGCGACACGTCGGCGGCCACGCCGCCCGCGACGACGTCGCTCACGGCGAAGATCGCCGACCTCGACCACGCCACGTCGACGCTCACGCTGGACGCGTCCATCCCGGCCAAGCTGCAAAAAGCGACCAACGTGCGCGTCCAGCGCCTCGTCACGTACGCCTCGCAACCCGGTCTGCCGCAACCGCCGCCGCTCGATTTCGGAAAGAACTTCCAGCTCTACCTCGACGTGTGGGAGCGGCTGATCACGAGCCTCGAGGACGACTCGATCCGCGAGGTCGCGCTCAACGGGCCGGATACCGCGGCACGCACGCAGGTGGTCTGGCAGATCCGCGCGACGCCGTTCGCGCAGGCGAGCACCGACAAGGCCAACGCGGGCCTGACGCAGGCGTCGTGCATGACGTCGCACGCCCTCGAGGCGATGCTCGATCCCGTCAACGCGGGGATGATGCGCGCGCAGACGCAGCCGGGGCAGGTGTCGACCGATCCGTGCACCATCTCGCCGGACTCGCAGTATCGCGGGCCGGAAAACCAGCTCTACCGCGTGGAGATCCACGCCGGCACGGTCAAGGGTTCGGACAGCAAGGTCACGTTCAAGTGGTCGCGCGAGAACGGCTCGGTGGTGTTCCCGATCCTCGGCTTCGCCACGACGAGCGGCACCAACGTGACGCAGGTGACGCTGGGCAGTCTCGGGCGCGACGACCGCTTCAGCCTCCAACCCGACGACTACGTGGAGATCCAAGACGATCGCTCGGTGCTCGCGAACACGCCCGGGCCGCTGCTGCAAGTACAGTCGGTCGATCGCGCGACGATGACGGTGTTGCTCAACGGCGCGGTACCCGGTACGCTCGGCAGCGACGTCACGCTCCACCCGCTGCTGCGGCGCTGGGATCAGAAGGCAGGCGATCCCGCAGCGGGCGGCGTCGAGCTCGCCGCGGGCGCGGTGTCGCTCGTCACGGACCGCTGGCTGAATCTGGAGGACGGCGTGCAAGTGCAGTTCCCCGGTGCCGGTTCGCCCACGTTCCGGAGCGGCGATTACTGGCTCGTACCGGCGCGCGTCGCGACCGGCGACGTGATCTGGCCGCGTGAAAGCTGGAAGGACAACTCGGGAGCCGTGAACACGGCGCCGGTCGCGAAGCCGCCGGACGGGGTGCAGCACTATTACGCTCCGCTGGCCCTGCTCGCGCTCGACGGCGCGGGAGCGCCGACGGTCACGCCCTGCCGTCCGCCGATCAAGGGGCAATAGCGCCGAAGAGGTCCACCTCACTCGCGGGGTAAGCTCGCCCCGTGCCAATCCGTTGCTTCGACGCGCTCGCGGGCGGCGCCAGCTCGCCCGTGCGCGCCGGACGCCGCGTCGGCGGCGATCCGTTCGTCTGCGTGCGCGGCGAGGGCCCGTATGCGTTCGACGCAGCCGGACGCCGTTACGTCGACTACGTGATGGCGTACGGGCCGTTGCTATTCGGCCACACGCCGCCGTTTCTCACCGGGCTCGATGCGCTCGCGGCGCGCGGCGTCGTGTACGGTTCCACGGCGCCCGACGAGCTCGCGCTCGCGGAACGTATTCGCATGCACCTGCCGTCGATGGAGCGGCTGCGCTTCGCGACGACGGGCAGCGAGGCGGTGCAGAGCGCCGTGCGTGTCGCGCGCGCGTTCACCGGTCGCGACGCGATCCTCAAGTTTTCGGGCAACTACCACGGCCACTTCGACCTCGCGCTGCAAGACGCGGGCGCGTCCGCCGAAACGCCCGACGCCGCGCGCTCGGGGATCCCGCGCGCGGTCGTCGCCGATCTCGCCGTCGCGCGGTACAACGATCTCGCCGACGTCGACCGGCAGCTCGCGCGCGTCGGTGACCGGCTCGCGGCGATCCTCGTCGAGCCGATCTGCGGCAACATGGGGCTCGTCGAAACGGTGCCCGGTTTTCTCGAAGGTTTGCGCGAGCGCGCGGACCGTCACGGCGCGCTGCTGATCTTCGACGAGGTGATCACGTGGCTGCGCCTCGGGCTCGGCGGCGCGCAGGGCCGCACCGGCGTCAGGCCCGACCTGACGACCGTCGGCAAGGTGCTGGGCGGCGGCTTCCCGATCGCCGCGTTCGGCGGGCGCGCCGGCGTCATGAAGGTGCTCGCGCCGGATGGGCCGTGCTTCACGGGCGGCACGCACGCGGGCATGCCGTTCGCGGTCGCGATCGCCTCGCGCGTGCTCGATCACCTCGAGCACGAACCGGAACTGTACGCCGCGATGGATGCCCGCGCGCGCCGCCTAGCCGATGCGATTCGCGCGGCGCTGCGCGAGCTCGCGCTGGACTTCGCCGTGGTTCAACTGGAATCGATCGTCGACTTCAAGTTCCGCGCGGGCGGACCGACGCGCTCGTACGACGAGCAGCAGCGCGGCGACCAGCGCGCGTACGCCGCCTTCTACCACGCGATGCGCGCGCGCGGCGTGCTGCTGCCGCCCTCCCACAACGAAGTGATGTTCCTCTCGACGGCGCACGCCGACGAAGACGTCGCGATGACGGCCACCGCCATCGCGGAAAGCCTGCACGGCTTGCGCGCGAACGGCGTCGTCTGAGCCCGAACGCCGAGCATCGCAATGGGCGTACGGCGCCGCGAAGCTCGCTCAGCGCACCGGCGTCGGGTAACCCGCGGGCGAGCGGTGCCCTTGCGCGTCGACGCTGCGCACGCCGAACAGCCAGTTGTCCTTGGAGAACTTCAGCGTCGCCGTGGTTGTGGTGCCGGCGTCTTCGACGTTCGTCCAGAGCGGGTCGGTGGTCGAGCGGCGCAGCAGCTCGTAGCGCGCCGCGCGCGGCACCGGCTGCCACGTCAGCGTCGTGTCGTTGGTGAGCGCTTTGGTCTCGACGATCACCTTGGGCGCGGCGGGCGCGAGCGCGAGCGTTGCCAGCGCGGCGACGTTGTAGCGCGTCACCTTGGCGAGGTAGTCGAAGTCGACGTACTGCAGCAGGTCGCCGAACTGCACGCCGTTCTCGACTCGCACGTCCTGGTGCTGGTGGTTGAAGTTCTCGACCGGCTCGACGAAGCGGATCGCGGCGAAGCCCTGCGCGTTGAACGACTCGTGGTCGCCGCCGCGCAGGAAGCGGTCCGCGCGGTAGATCAGCGTGCCGTGCAGTCCCGTCGGGTACGCGTCGCCGACCTCCTTCGCGAAGCGCGCGAGCTCGCGCGACGGTGAGTCGTTCTCGCCGCCGATCACGTTGACGCGCGCGGCATCCGTGCCGGGCGGGAGCGCTTCGGAGAAGATGCGCACCACGTCGTCGCGCTTCACACCGTCGTCGCCGACCGACGCGCCGACGATGTCGCTGTTGAGGTCGCCCGCGACGTCGACGTTCGCCGCCTTCAAGGTCTGTGCGAAATGCGCGCTGCCGAAGAGCCCCTGCTCCTCGGCGTCGAAGCACGCGAACACGACCGTGGCGTGCAGCGGCACGTTCGCGAGCACGCGTGCCGCTTCGACCACCGCCGACGTCGCCGAACCGTTGTCGTCGGCGCCCGGTGCGTCGTGGACGCCGTCGTCGTTGTTGGAGTTGCGCGAGTCGTAGTGGCTCGACATCACGTAGGTGCGGCCCGACGGGTCGTCGCCTTTGAGCGTCGCGATCACCGACGAGATCACGACGTCGCGCGGCACGCGCTTCTTCGGATCCGCGAACTGCGTGTACGAATCCAGCGCCACGGTCATCCGGCCGCCGCTCGCGTGCGCGATCTGGCGAAAGCGCTCGACGAGATAGGCGCGCGCGGCGAACACGCCGCGCTTGGGCCCGGCCTGCTCGGAGAACGTCGAGCGCGTGCCGAACCCGACGAGGCGCTCGTCGGTCGCGCGCAACTGCGCTGCGGAGACACGAGCGAGGGCGGCCGTGATCGCGGGGTCCAGCGGCGGCGCGGGCAGGTCGGCCCGCGCGGGCACGGTTCCCGCGAGAACCAGGATCGCGCCGAGCGCGAGCGGACGAAACGAAGGCATCGGTGCGGCGTACCGCGCGGCCGCCCCGCCGCCCTGCGCCCCGTATCGCCGTGCTGAGGAGATCGCTCGGTTGCGTCCAACGACAGGCGGCGTGACCCGGCCCGCGATCTTCCACGACGACCGCGTCCATGCCGCGCTCGCGGCCGTGCTGACCGTCGCGGCGCTCGGCGTGTTCTCCGGCTTCCAGGCCACGATCATGGACAACTTCGTGTGGGAAGCCGACGGGTGGCTGCGCGGCTACACCTATCTGCCGCACTTTCCCGGCGACTACATCGACGCGATCCCGTACAACGGCCGCGCGTACGTGTACCAAGCGCCGCTGCCGGCCGTGCTGCTGCTGCCGTTCGTGAAGATCTGGGGCCTGTCGACGAATCAGACGCTGCTCGCGATCGCGCTCGCCGCACTCGGCGTCGCGACGGCGTGGCGCGTCGCGCGGCGCATCGGCGTGTCGCGCGGCTGGGCGTGGCTGCTGGCGACGTTCTTGCTGTTCGGGACCAGCTACGCGTACTGCTCGGCCAACGGCGACGTGTGGTACGTCGCGCACTCGGGCTCCGTCGCGTTCACGCTGCTCGCGATCGGCGAGTGCTTGGGTGCGCGCGCGCCGTGGCGCGTCGCGCTGTGGGCGCTGTGCGCGGCGTTTTGCCGGTATCCGATGATGCTCGCGTTTCCCGCGTACGCGCTCGCCGTATGGCCGCAGGTTCGCGCGGTTCCGGCGCGTCTCGCCGGCGTCGCCGCGGTCGCCGCGTTGTTCGCGATCCCGTCGGCCTGGTACAACTACGTGCGCTGGGGGACCGTCGCCGACGTCGGTTTTCCGAAATTCTACCGCATCATGGACATCGGCAAGAACGATCCGGCACCGCCGTTCGCGCTCAAGAACCTCGGCATGCAACTGCAGTTCTACTTCATGAAGCCGCCACAGGTGCTCGCGACCCCGCCGTATCTCGTCGCCGGCCAGTTCGGCACCGCGCTCACGTTCACGAGCCCGGCGCTGGCGATCGCGCTGCTCGCGCCGATCCGCGAGCGCGCGGTGCAGCTGCTGTGGTTCGCGACCGCGTGCTGCGCGGTTCCGGCGCTGCTGTACTACAGCACGGGGATGGTGCAGCTCGGCGCGCGGCACGCGCTCGACTTCATCCCGTTCCTGTACTGCCTGATGGCCTACGCGATCCGCGCGCGGCCGTCGCGCTGGTATCTGCCGCTGTTCGCGTGGTCGATTCTATTCGGGCTCGTCGAGCTGGGCGTCTGGGCGTGGGCGCGCGATCTCGTCACCTAGCTTGCCGGGTGGAACGGGGCCCGGCGCCGTAGCACCGCGACGATGGCAACCTACACCAAGCCCTCCGGGGACGAGCTCCAGACCCTCGCCGCCGAGGCGAAGACCGCCCGCGCGCGCATCACGACCCCCAAAGGCGACATCGTCTTCTCGTTCTATCCCGACGACGCGCCGCTGCACAGCGCGGCGTTCATCAAGCTTGCGCGCGCCGGCTTCTACGACGGCTTGAAGTTCCACCGGTACGAGCCGGGCTTCGTGATCCAGGGCGGCGACCCGGCGGGCAACGGCACCGGCGGCCCCGGCTACAACCTCGACGCGGAGTTCAACGAACGTCCGCACATCGCGGGCACCGTCGCGATGGCGCGCTCGTCCAGCCCGCACTCGGCCGGCTCGCAGTTCTACATCGTGCTCGACGACGCGCCGTTCTTGAACCGGCAGTACACCGTGTTCGGCCACGTCATCGAAGGCCAGACCGTCGTCGACACGATCCGCGCGGGCGACGAGATGACGAAAGTGACCATCGAAGACGGCGGGAAAGAGGGCGGCGGCTGACGCTGCCGCACCTCGCTCTCGGGACGCAGGGCTGGTCGTATCCGGACTGGGTCGGTCCGATGTACGACGCCGGAACGCGTCCCGAGGGCTACCTGCGCGAGTACGCGGAAGAGTTCCGCAGCGTCGAGATCGACTCGACGTTCTACGGCACGCCGCCGCCGGAGCGGTGTCGGCGTTGGGCCGCGCAAGTACCCGCCGGGTTCACGTTCGCGCTGAAGCTGTCGCGGGAGATCACGCACGACCGCCGGCTGCTCGGCTCGCGCGCGCTGGTCGAGGAGTTCGTCGCGAGCGCGCTCGAGTTCGGCGACAAGCTCGAAGCGATCCTGATCCAGACGCCGCCCGACTTCGTGCCCGCCGAGATCGACGCGGTCGAAGCGTTCGTGCGCGAGCTGCCGCACGGGCCGCGCTGGGCGTTCGAGGTGCGCGACCGCGAGTGGTTTCATGGCGACGCGCACCAGCGCTTGCGCGACGCGCTCGGCACGCATGGCGTCGCGCTCGCCGTCAGCGATGGCACGTTCGTCCCGCTCGAAACGATGCTGCACGAGTTCCGCCGGCCGACCGCGTCGCACGCCTACGTGCGCTGGCTCGGTCAGCGCGAGACGTTCACGCGCTTCGACGAGATCGGCATCGATCGCGGCGACCATATTACACAGTGGGTCGACGCGATTCGCGACACGTCGCCGCAGCTCACCCGGCTCTCCGGCTACGCGAACAACCAATACGCAGGCCATTCGCCCGGGACGATCCGGCAGGTGTACGCCGCGCTCGGCATCGCGCACGACCGCCCGCCGCGCATCGAGCAGACGTCGCTGTTCGAATGATCGTTCTCGACGAAGCGGAGGTGGAGCTGCGGCTCGTCGCGCTCGATCTCGTCACGCTGATGCACGATACGCTGCGCGCGGCGGCGAGCGGCGAGGGCGGCGGCCCGGTGCGCGCCTCGCTCACGACGCGCGATGACGTTTGGTTCGCGGCGATGCCCGCGTGGAGCGCAAAACCGCACGCGGCGCTGGGCGCGAAGCTCGTCGTCGCCGTGCCCGCGAACGCGGCGCGTGGGTTGCCGACGCACCGCGCCGTGGTCGTGCTGCTCGATCCGCGGACCGGCGCGCCGGTCGCGTGGGTGGAGGCGGAAGCGCTGACGCGCGCGCGGACGGCGGCGGTCTCGGTCGTCGCGACGCGCGCGCTGGCGCAGCGGCCGAACGGCGCGCACGCGATCCTCGGCGCCGGCGCGCAAGGCGCCGCGCACCTCGACGCATTCGCGCGCGCAGGGATGCTAGGGCGGTTAGCGATCTGGTCGCGCAATCGCGCTCACGCGACCGCGCTTGCCGTGACGGCACGCGCGCTCGGCGTCAACGCGCGAGTCGCGAACGACGCAAACGACGCCGCGCGCGGAGCGGACGTGATCACGACGTGTACCGCGAGCGCGCAGCCGCTGTTCGACGCGGCGGCGATCGCGGACGGTGCGCACGTGAACGCGGTCGGGTCGTGTGTCGCGACGAAACGCGAGCTGCCGGGTGAGCTCGTCGGCGACTCCGCACTCGTCGTCGACGACGATGCGGCCGCACGCGCCGAAGCGGGCGACGTCGTGCTCGCCGTCGCGGAAGGCGCCGCGTCGTGGCAGGGCGTGGTGTCGCTGGGTGAGCTGCTCGCGGGGCGGGCGTCGCCGCGCGCCGGACGCGTGTTGGTGTTCGAATCGCTGGGGCTCGGCGTCGAAGACGTCGCCGCCGCGGCTGCGCTCGTGGGAGCCTGACATCCCGACGAAACACGCCGTTCGCGCCGTGATGCTATGGCTCGCCGGGATGGACTTGCGGCTGACGCTGCTCGCGGTGCCGCCGGTGATCCCACTGATCCATCGCGAGCTGCAGCTCAACGAGTCCGGGGTCGCGGCGCTGTCGAACCTGCCGGTGCTCGTGCTCGCCGGTTCGTCGGTATTCGGCGCGCTGTTGACGACGCGGCTGGGCGCGCGGCGCGCGACGGTCGTCGGGCTGTGGGTGATCGCGATCGCCTCGGCGCTGCGCGGCGTGGGGCCGTCGGTGGTGATGCTGTTCGCGGCGACGCTGGTGATGGGCGTCGGGATCGCGATGATCCAGCCGGCGTTTCCTTCGCTCGCGCGCGCGTGGTTCGGCGCGCGGTCCGCGCTGGGCACCGGAATTTGGGCGAACGGGTTGCTGTGCGGCGAGGCGATCAGCGCGTCGCTCACTATCCCCTTCATCTTGCCGCTGGTGGGCGGATCGTGGGAACGCAGCTTCTTTGCGTGGAGCATCCCGGTCGGGCTCACCGCGCTCGCGCTCGGCGCGTTGCGCGACGATCCGAACGACGGCACCGCTTTGGCCAACGGCACGTGGCTGCCGGACTTTCGCGACCGGCGCGTGTGGCTGCTCGGCACGTTTCAGTCCGCGGCGAGCCTGACCTATTTCGGCGCGAACACGTTCCTGCCCGATTTTCTGCATGCAACCGGGCAAGGCGGCTTGGTCGGCGCTTCGCTCGCCGCGTTGAACATCGGTCAACTGCCGGCATCCATCGCGGTCGGTTTCATCCCGATGCGCATCCTTGGAAAGCGGGCGACGTCGCTGCTCGTCGCGGCGCTGACCGTCACCGCGCTCGCCGGCGTCGTGCTGTACGGCGGCGGCGTCGCGATCGCCGCTGCGGCGCTGCTCGGACTCACCGGCGCGTACGTGCTCACGATGAGCTTCGCGCTCCCAGCGCTCATCGCGCCGCCGGAGGAGATCGCGCGGCTCGCAGCGGGCACGTTCACGCTCGGCTACACGATCTCGTTCGTCACGACGCTGGTGTCGGGCGCGGCGTGGGATGCGACGCACGTGCCGGCGGTTGCGTTCGTTCCGATGCTGGCGTCGGCCATCATCGTCGCGGTGCTCGGCCCGCGGCTCGGCGCGCGCTCTGCGCGCGCCGCCGCGTCAGCCGGCTGAACCGCCCTGGCGCAGCGCGGCGTCGACGCGGCGCGCGATCGCCGCGATTCCGCCGTTGCCGGCGGCGTAGTTGCGCAGCTTGCGCGTGAGCACGACGAGCACGTACGGCGTGTCGCCGAACGGGTCGATGATCCCCGCGTCGTTGCGTACGAAGTCGATCTCGCCGGTCTTGTGCGCGCACGGCGTCCCCGGCGGTAGCCCGCGGACGATCTTGGTCGCGTCGTCGTTGCCGAGCAGCACGTCGATCATCGCGCGGCAGCTCTGCGGCGTCGCGATCGTGGCGACCCCTTCGCGCGCGCCGCGCTCGATCGCGAACAACAGACCCGCCGTGTCGGCGGGCGTGATGACGTTCTCGCGAACGCGCCACGACGGAACGACGTCCGCGAAATGGCGGCCGAGCCGCGAGCCGGTCATGCCGGCCAGTTGCATCGTGGCGTTCACGGTGCCCATCCCGAACGCGGTGATCAGCGTGTTCGACGCGGCGTTGTCGCTCACGCGGATCATCGCCTTGACGAGCGTGTCGAGGCTCCACTCCTTGCCGGCGGGCGAACCCGCCAGCAGGTCTGAGCCGCCGATGAGATCGGACGCGCGCGTCTTCACGGTGTCCGACGGTTTCGCGGTGCCGGCGTCGTACGCACGATACACCGTCGCCAAGATCGCGAGCTTGATCACCGACGCCGACGCGAACTTCTCGTTGGCACGCACCGCGACGACGGGCGGCCCGTCGTCCATCCTGCGCGCGACGACCCCGGTGATCCCCGGGATGCGGGCGACGAGATCGCTCACGTCGAGCGGCGACGCCGCGGCCGGTGTCGCTGACGGGACGGGACTCGCGGTCTGCGCGGCCGCGCGCAGCGGAAGCGCGCACGCCGCCAGCGCGCCGCCGACGAAGACGCCGCGCCTCACTTCGAGACGCGCTCCATCAGGAACGCCGCGAGCCGATCTCCCATTTCAAGGAGGCGCGGCTTCATCCACGCGCGCTGCGCCGGACACGTCAGCTCGCCGAATTCGACCAGCATCTTCTCGGGCGCGTCGACGAGCCGGAAACCGTAGTACTTGTGCTCGTTCTCGGTGAAGTTCTCGCCGACGAAGCGGAACGGAAACCAGGCGCGGTAGCGCGTCTCCCACGCATCGACGAACGCACGGCTCGTCGTCTCGGGAAAACCGACCGACGCGCCGCTCGCGCACTCTTTCGCGCCGTCGAAGTGCACGAACACCGCCGCGCGCGCGCTGTCACGGCCGAGATAATCAGCCGGACGGCGCAGCACGTGATAACCATGCTCGCGCAGCACGCGCGTCGCCTCGTCGGCGACGACGACGGTCCACTCGATCTCGCGCTCGCCTGCGGCGCCCGTGCCGAGGTTGCACGCGCGCCCGGGAACCAGCGCGCAGCTTGCAGGACGGCCTTCGTGCCCGGCTTGTACGAGCACGTCGCCGTCGTCGGCCAGCGCGACCGTGGTCGACGCGAGCAGCATCGAGGCAAGGAGAGCGGAGAACCGCCGGAGGCGGCACGCACGCGCGGGAAGCCGGATCACCCGGCGATAATGCCCGGCAGCGATGAGCACTCCTCTCGTACCGAGCGACCTTCTCCGCATCGCGCTGGTGAGCGACCCGCAGATCAGCCCCGACGGCTCGGCGATCTACTACCGCCGCGCTTGGTTCGACCGTGATGCGGACGAGATTCGCGGCGCGATCCGGCGCGTCGACCGCGACGGCAACGAGCGCGCATTCACGAGCGGCACGAACGACCGGCTCGCGCGCGTCGCGCCCGGCGGCACGTCGGTGGCGTTCGTCGCCGACCGCGAGGGAAAGACGCGATTGTTCGTGCTGCGACTCGACGGCGGCGAAGCGACGCCGCTCGGCACCGACTATCCGAAGATAACCGCGGTCGCATGGTCGCCCGACGGCAAGCAGGTCGCATTCGTCGCCACCGCGCCGCACGACGCGGCGAGCGCACGCGTGTTTCACGATGCGAAGAGCGGCGCGCGGCACATTCGCATGCTACCCTTCAAGAGCGACAGCGACGGCTTGCTCGACGGCGCGCGCAAGCATCTCTTCGTGATCGACGCCGGCGGCGGCGACGCGCGCCAGGTGACGCACGGCGACTTCGACATCGCGCAGCCGGCGTGGTCGCCCGACGGAACGCGCGTCGCCTTCTCCGCGCGCAGCGACGCGCCGGGGTCCGAGGCGCTGACGGCGATCAGCGACATCCACGTCGTCGACGTCGCGAGCGGCGCGCTCACGCGGCTCACGCACGGCACGGGCCCGATGACCGTGCCGGCGTTCTCCCGCGACGGCAAGGTCATTGTGTTCGCCGGACACCACCACGGCGACGACGGCGGCGGCCGCTTCGACACCGAGCTGCTGCTGATGTCCGCCGAAGGCGGCGAGACGCGCTCGCTCTCGGCCGGGCTCGGGCGCACGATCGGCGATCCGGTGGGCGGCGATCTGCGCACCAACGCGTGGTCGCCGCCCGCGTGGAGCGCCAACGACCGCGAGATCATCGTGCAGGTGTGCGACGAGGGCAGCACGTCGCTGCGCGCGTTCGCGCGCGACGGCAGCGGCACGCGCATCGTCGCCGGCGGCGAGCGCCAGATCTTCAACTTCACCGCCGCGGCGGACGGTTCGATCGCGCTCGCGTACGGCACGCCGACGGTCCCGAACGAGATCGCGCTGCTCGAGTCGTACGGCGGCGAGCGCAAGCTGACGGACGCGAACCCTTGGCTCGCCGAGAAGACCGTCGTGACGCCGCAGCGCTACCGCCCGCGCGCGGACGACGGCATGGTGCTCGACGCGTGGCTCATCGCACCGCCCGCGAGCACCGAAGCGAAGCCGCCGCTGGTGCTCGAAGTGCACGGCGGGCCGCATGCCGCGTACGGCAACGCGTTTCTCCTGGAGTTCCAAGTGCTCGCCGCGCAGGGCATTGCCGTCGCGTATGGCAACCCGCGCGGCTCGCAGTCGTACGGGCACGACTACGCGAACGCGATCCTGGCCGACTGGGGCGGCATCGACGTCGCCGACGTGCTGCGCATCCTCGATGGCGCGCTGGAGCAAGGGCAGTTCGACACGGCGCGGATCGGCATCGCGGGCGGTTCGTACGGCGGCTTCATGGCGACGTGGCTGATGGGGCACAGCGACCGCTTTGCGGCCGGCGTCTCGATGCGCGCGGTCAACGACTTCATCAGCGAGATCGGCGCGTCCGACCTCGGCTGGTTCCTGGAGCGGGAACTGCAGACACAATACGCGGACGACGCGGGCCGCAAGCTGTTCGAGAGCTCGCCGATGCGCGCGGCGCAATCGATCGCCGCACCGCTGCTCGTGGAGCACAGCGAACGCGACTACCGCTGCCCGATCGATCAGGGTGAGCAGTTGTTCACGCTGCTGCGCCGCCTAGGGCGAACGGACGCGGAGTTCGTGCGCTTCACCGACGCCGGTCACGAGATGTCGCGCAGCGGCAAGCCGCGCAGCCGCATCCTGCGCCTGCGCGCAATCGCGAACTGGTTCATCCGGCATTTGAAGCCGGCCGGCGTCGACGTGGCGCCGGCGGATGCGGGGTCACTGTTCGCGCCGCTCCCGGGCGAAGAGCATTTGGACGCCGGTGACCACGCTGAGGGCGATCGGATCATCGGCGATGGCGCGTCGCTGTAGATTCGTGATCGGGCCCCGCGTCAGATAACGCTAGAATTCACAGCCGTCTCGGCAGGCACTGCAAGGCCCCGTGACGGCAACCGCGTAGACGGCGGAATGCGCCGTCATCTGGCCGTTGCGATCGTTGCCGCGTCCCTCGTGTCCCTGGCCGCGCCCGCCGTGGCGGTGCGGGCGCAGACTAGGCCGTCCGTCGACCCATCGCTTTACGCCGGGCTGCGCTGGCGCAACATCGGGCCGTTTCGCGGCGGGCGGGCCGTCGCGGCGACCGGCGTGGCCGGCGATTCGCGCACGTTCTACATGGGCGCCGTCGGCGGCGGCGTGTGGAAGAGCGGCAACGCGGGGCGCACGTGGACGCCGGTCATGGATTCTCAGCCGGTCGCGTCGATCGGGGCAGTCACAGTCGCGCCGAGCGACCCGAACGTCGTGTACGTCGGCAGCGGCGAAGCCGACATGCGCTCCAACATCCAGCACGGCAACGGGATGTACAAATCGACCGACGCGGGCGCGACGTGGGCGCGCATCGGGCTCGAGGACTCGCGCCAGATCGGCCGCATCTTGGTCGATCCCCGCAATCCGAACACGCTCCTCGTCGCCGCTCTCGGCCATGCGTACGGCCCCAACGACATGCGCGGCGTGTACCGTTCGACCGACGGCGGCGCGAGCTGGACGCGCACGCTGTTCCACGACCGCGACACCGGCGCGATCGAGCTCGCGAGCGATCCGTCGATGCGCACGGTGTACGCGTCGCTGTGGCAGACGCGGCGGCCGCCGTGGAGCGTCTACCCGCCGTCGAAAGGCCCGGGCAGCGGACTCTACAAGTCGTCCGACGGCGGCGTGACGTGGAACCAGTTGCAGGGCAACGGCTTTCCGTCCGACGGGCTCGGCAAGATCGGCCTCGCGGTTGCGCCCAGCGATCCCAAGCGCGTGTACGCGATCGTCGACGCGAAGGCCGGCGGGCTGTACCGCAGCGACGACGCCGGCGCGAATTGGAAGCTCGTCGACAAAGATACGCGCCTGTGGCAGCGCGGCTGGTATTTCTGCCACGTGACCGTCGACCCGAAGAACGCCGACCTCGTCTACATCTCCGACACGGCGTTCTACCGCTCGACCGACGGCGGCACCACGTTCACCGCGATCAAAGGCTCGCCCGACGGCGACGACTTTCAAGGGTTGTGGATCGATCCGACGGAGCCGTCACGCATGATTCTCGCGAGCGATCAGGGCGCGACCGTCAGCATCGACGGCGCGAAGACGTGGAGCTCGTGGTTCAACCAGCCGACGGGGCAGTTCTACCACGTCGCGACCGACAACGCGTTTCCGTACCGGCTCTACGGCGCGCAGCAGGACAACGGCGCGGCGATGATCGTCTCGCGCAGCGAGCACGCCGGCATCCAAGAGCGCGACTGGCGCCCGATCACCGCGGGCGGCGAGAGCGGCTCGATCGCGCCCGACCCGCGCGACAACGACGTCGTGTACGGCAACACCGTGGTGCGCGAGCATTTGCGCACCGCGCAGACGCGCACGGTGTCGCCGACGACGGCGCGCCCCGGCGTGTGGCGCGCGGAGTGGACGCAGCCGCTCGCGTTCGGGCCCGACCACGCGCTGTACACCGCCAACCAGGTCGTTTTTCGCACGCGCGACGGCGGGGCGCACTGGCAGACGATCTCGCGCGACCTGACGCGCCCGCACGCGGGCGTTCCGGCGACGCTGGATCCGACGACCGCGAAAGACGCGGACGGCCCCGAGCCGCGCGGCGTCGTGTACTCGCTGGCGCCGTCGCCGGTGCGCGCGAACGTCGTGTGGGCGGGCACCGACGACGGACTCGTCCACCTCACGCGCGACGGCGGCCGGACGTGGCGTGACGTCACGCCGCGCGCGGTCGCGCCGTGGAGCCACGTCGACACGATTGAAGCGTCACACTTCGACGAGCGCACTGCGTACGTCGCGGTCGACCGGCACCGGCTCGACGACGACCGGCCGTACATTTACGCCACGCACGACGGCGGCCGGACGTGGCGCGCGGCGGCGAACGGGATCGGCGAGGGCAGCCATGTCTGGGTGGTGCGCGAGGATCCGCGGCAGCGCGGCCTGTTGTACGCGGGCACGGAGACCGGCGTGTACGTGTCGTTCGACGACGGTGCGGCGTGGCAGTCGCTGCGGCTCAACATGCCCGTCGCGTCCGTGCACGACATCAGCGTGCGCGACGACGACCTCGCGATCGCGACGCACGGCCGCGCGTTCTGGATCCTCGACGACGTCACGCCGCTGCGCCAGCTCGCGGTCGACGCGTCACCGGCCGCGCGCCTCTTCGCGCCGCGCGCCGCGGTGCGCACGCGCCCGTACAACGACGAAGCCGAGTCGTCGCCGCCGGAAGTGCCGATGGGCGAGAACCCGCCGTACGGCGCGGCGATCGACTACGTCGTCCCCGCCGGCGAACGCGGTGCGGTCGGCCTCGTGATCGCCGACGCGTCGAACCATATCGTGCGCGCGTGGTCAAGCACCGACGCGGTGACGCCGGCGGATCCCAATAGCGTCGACTTCCCCGCCTATTGGATCGTGCCGCCCGCGCGGCTCTCCGCCGAGCCCGGGGTGCACCGCATCATCTGGGACTTCCACGCCGCGTCGACCGCGACGGGACGCCGGCGCCGCGGCGGCAGCGGGCCGTTCGCGCCGCCGGGGCGTTACACCGTGCACTTGAGCATCGCCGGTACGACGATCGTTCAGCCGCTCGTGGTGCGGCGCGATCCGCGTGTCCACGCAACCGATGCCGATCTCGTCGCGCAGTACGCGCT
The DNA here is from genome assembly GCA_035943995.1 of Candidatus Elarobacter sp. Taxonomy (GTDB): domain Bacteria; phylum Vulcanimicrobiota; class Vulcanimicrobiia; order Vulcanimicrobiales; family Vulcanimicrobiaceae; genus Vulcanimicrobium. The sequence goes on from DASZBS010000096.1 coordinate 22,903, forward strand.
CGCACGCGACGTCGATGCGCTGCTCGCGCGCGTGCAGGTTGCGATAAAGCAGGCGGCCGACGCGCGCAAGAAAGCGGGCGCGGACGTCGCGAAGATCGACGCGATCGCCGGCGTGCCGGGCGGGGGTGCGCCGGGCGGACCGGGCGCGCCGACAACGACTTTCACGACGCTGAGCTGGTACGCGAGCGCCCTGACCGACCTGTTCGGCTCCGTCGAAAGCGCCGACACGGCGCCGACCGCCGACGAGCGCGCGGCCTGGTCGTCGCTACGCCCGAAATCCGAAGCGGCCTTGACGGCGTGGAGCGCTTTGGCGAAGTAATCAAAGCCTCGATCGCGACGGTTACGCGCGCGTGAACGCTTCGGCGAGATCGTCGCTCCAGCGCAGGAGCGGCGTCCCCGCTGCGGCGGCGTTATACGCCGGCAGAAAAAGACGGTTGTCCGCGATGCACTCGATGAGCCGCGCACGGCCGAAGCGCCGTTCGATCGTCACCGCCATGCGCCAACCGACGGTGTACCACGGGCCCTGATTGCCGAAGAACGTCATCCCTACGTCCTGGGCCGGAGCACCTTCGGTGAGCCGGCCGCTGATGATGCCGTGAAAGAATGCCGCGAGATCGTTCATGCGCGCGGCGAAGGTCGCGCTCTCGGTCGCCCATTCGGGCCGCGCGCTGTCTCCCACGACGGTACCCGGATCGACGTTCGGACCGCCGGCACCGGCGAGCACGGCGAAGCCTTCGCCGAACCCGCCGAGCCAGCGCTGGAAGAGCCGCAGCGGCGGCGCGAGCCGTGCGATCTGCGCGCGAACCTCCGCAGTCGGACAGTTCTGCGCGAAACCCACGTGGTGAAGCTCGTGCGCGACGGTGTACGTGAACTCCGTCGAGCCGATCGACGGCTCCAGGTACAGGAAGATGCCGGGATCGTGCTCGAGGTCGTAGACGAAGCTATTGCGAGCTGGCTTGATCTCCGGATAGACGCTCGCGCGCAAAGTCGATGCCGCGGGAAGGTACGCGAGCGCGCGCCGGCCGCACTCGCGCACGTCCGCATGCGACCACGCGGTGAGCGTCGCCTCGAGCGATTCCCGCTTTGCGCCGACGTCCGGCTGGCTGACGAACGCGCGAAACGTCGCATCGTCGAACGGTCGCCCGAACGAGTGCTCGCGCTCGGCGAGCCGGCGGTAGCCTTCGCTCGCGAACAGCGTCGTCCACAACGGTTCTTCGGGGACGGCGCCCGACGCCAGGCGCGTGAGGACGGCGAGCACGGCTTGCGCTTCGTCGGGCACGAACCGCAAACGGATCGCTGCGTCGCCCGTGTCGAGTTGCGCACGCGCCGCCGCGGGGATGCACGCCGCGGCCGCTGCGCCGATGATGAACGCCGACCTGTCCATGCCGGCGGTCACCGCAGCGCCGCGGCGCTGTCGACCTTCGCCACGAACTCGCGGGCGCGTGCGAGCAGCGCGTCGCCTTGCGCGAGCAAGAGGTTTCCGCCGATCAGCAGCATCGTGTCCGGGCCGTAGAAGTCGAGCAGCTCGTCGACGCGGTCCAGGCGCATTCCGCCGGCGGGAACCGGCAGCGCCGGGCGGATTCCCCCCCACGGTGCGCGTGCCGCGGCGGCGAGCGCGCCGCATTCGGCTTGCGGATACGCGAACCGGCCGCCGTAGTTGACGAAGATCGGCGCGTCGGCGCCCAGCAGCCGGAAGATGCGGCCGAACAGCAGCGGCGGCGCGATGCGCGCGGCACCGCCGAACGACGGGTGCGCCAAGTACACGAGTTCGGGAAACTCGTCGACGAGGTCCGCGAACGCGGGCAGCCCGACGATCATCGGCGCGACGAGCACCACGCGCACTCCCGCGTCGCGCGCGATACGCGCTCGCTCGCGCAGCACGCGCGGCGTGCCGATGAGGTGCGGCGCGTAGAACGACGGCTTGCCGGTCGCGGCGACCGCGTCGGCGATCGCCGCCTGACACGCCGGCACGCGCTCGGCGAATGGCGAGCACGCCTGATCGGCGATGCCATGATCGTCCTTCACGATGTCGATGCCGGCGAGCGCGAACGTGCGGCACATGCGCGCGAGCTCGGCCGTCGGCAGCCCCTGCGGTTTCATCGCGACGCTCGTGAGCGCACGGTGCGGCGCATCGACCAGCGCCCGAATCCCGGCGATACTGTGCCGCGGCCCGCCGAACCGCGCGAGCAGCGCCGGCGGAAGATCCAAGCCGACGAGCTGTACGTCGTCCCACAGCGAGCAGTTGCCGAACACCATGTTCACGAGCTGCGCGGGCTCGTAGCAGGTCGTCTCGACCGCGATCTTCACGTCGACCCGATACCGTCCGTCGCCGGCCGGCACGATCTCAGCGACGCGCGCGACGACCTCGTCGCGGATGCGCGGATCGCGCACCGCTTCGAGCGGGCACTCGACGCTCTGCTCGATCGCCACCGCCTCCGCCCGCGCTTCGATCCGCTCGGGGCCCGACTCGATCAGATAGGTCGCCGTGAGCCACGCCATCGTCTAGCTCCCCGTTCCCTGATACCGGTTGATCCCGATGCGCCAGAACGCGTAGGCGAGCGCGGCGATCAACGCGCCCACGAGCGGCGTGAACAACCCGATCGACGGGTTCAGGTGCAACCCGTCCTCGCTCTTGTGCAGCAGGTACGTCGCCGGAAAGTAGTTCATGAACGCGAACGGCAGCACGAACGTGAGCACGAGCCGTACGCCGCGCTGGTAGATCGAGATCGGGTAGCGCGAGAACTCTTGTTCCAGCGACATGAATACCCAGCGCAGCGAGTCGATGCGCGTGAACCAGAACGACGCCGTCGCGATCGCGAGGTTGATCCCGAAGTCGATCAGCGCGCCGCCGATTGCGACGAAGGGCACGTAGCACACGAGGATCCAGTCGACGTGCACGCCCGCGAACTTCGTCACCACGCAGAAGTACAGGATGGCGAGGATCAGCTCGTCGGGCATGATCTGCTGTGGTACCGTCAGAGTCTGGAACAGCGGGTCGAGCGGCCGCACGAGGAAACGGTCGAAGCGCCCTTCGCGCACGAACTCGGGCACGCTCCCGACCGTGAACAGAAAGCTGTTATGCAGGCCGTGGCCGAGCATCCACAGCCCGTACATGAACGCGGTCTGCTTGAAGTCCCAGCCGTTGATCGACGGGAAGTTCCGCAGCGTCACCCACAGCGCGACGATAGCGGTGGCGTGGTAGATCACGGTGAACCCGGCCCACATGATGAAGTTCGCCCGGTACTCCAGCATGGTGAGCAGGTTGATGCGCCAGTAGCGTGCGTACGTCGCGAAGTACACACCGCAAGCGTTCCGTCCGCGAGGCCGTCGTCCCCGTCCGGACGCCGTACCGGCTCGACCTCACCGCGGTCGTCATGCGGCGGCTCTCGACCAACGTCGTGGACGTCTTCGACGGCACGGCCTACCGCCGGCTGCTCGGCGACCCGGAGTCGCCGGCGCTGCTGTCGGTCGAGCAAGTCGCGGCCGACGCGCTCGCCGTGCGCATCGACGGCCCGGGCGCGGACGCCTTCGATCCCGCGGCGATCGCGCGCCGCTCGCTCGGCACCGACGTCGACCTGTCCGCGTTCTATGCGGGCGCTGCCACGGTGCCGTGGCTCGACCGCATCGCGCAGGGCGCGCGCGGCGTGAAACCGCCACGCTATCCGTCGCTGTGGGAGACGATCTGCAACGCGGTGGTCTACCAGCAGGTCTCCATCCACGCCGCGGGCGCGATCTTGCGGCGCGTGATCGAACGCTACGCGTTCTCTGTCGAGTCGCACGGCGTACGACTCTTCCCGTTCCCGGCCCCGCGCACGCTGCTCGATGCCGACCCGGTCGAGTTGCGCGACCTCGGCCTGTCGGTCAACAAGATCAACGCGCTCAAAGCGGCCGGCGCTGCGATCGAGTCGGGCGAGCTCGACGAATCAACGCTCGAACCGCTGAGCACGCCGGAGCTCATCGCGGCGCTCGTCGCGCACAAAGGCATCGGCCCGTGGACGGGCGCGGTCGTCGCGCTGCGCGGCTTCGGCCGCCTCGACGTCTTCCCGATGAACGACTCCGGCGCCGAAGCGGGACTGCGCAAACTCTCCGGCGACGTCACGACGCGCGCCGAGCCGATCGTTGCCGCCCTCGCACCGCAACAGGGGATGCTGTACTACCATCTGCTGCTCGGGCGTCTGAATGCGACGGGTGAAGTTCACCTGTCCCGATAACGTCAAGCAGCTCACCTGTCGCGAGGAGGTTCTCATGGGTGATGATTCGGAGCAGCGCCGGACCGACCGGTCCAACGCGATGTGGCAAAAATTCTTGGACCTGGTACCGCCGCAACCGCCGGCGGCGGCTCCGGCACCGAAGCCGGTCCCCGAACCGGAATCGGATGCAGCAAAGGCCCGCGCCATCGAGCTGCAAATTCTGAAAGATCGGCAGGCCGCCGATCAGAAAATCTTCGACTACCAGAAGAAGGCGCAAGAGGACGCGTTCACGTGCATGCAGACGATGCACGACGAGCAGAACGGGATGAAGCTCTGAGGATCTGACGCCAAGCGGAGGAGACGAGCCGCCCCTGGAACCTGCCCGGACTGCCCCGGGTCGGAGACTCCACGATGGCTACGCAAACCTCACCCGTCTTCGCGGTCCAGCGTTCCGGCGACCGGGCGCACTTTGATTTCGGCTGGCTCAAGACGAACCACTCGTTCAGCTTCGCCGACTACGTCGATCCCGCCAACACCAACTGGGGCGCCCTGCGCGTCTTCAACGACGACACCGTGCTGCCGGGCCAGGGCTTCGGCACCCACCCGCACCGCGACATGGAGATCGTCACCTACGTGTTGCGCGGTGAGTTGGAGCACAAGGACTCGCTGGGACACGAAGGCGTCGTCGCGCCGGGCGGGATCCAGTACATCAGCGCCGGCACGGGCGTGCGCCACAGCGAGTTCAACCATTCCAAAGAACGCGACGTTCGTTTCGTGCAAATGTGGGTGATGCCGCGCAGCTACGGCGAGCCGCCCGCCTACGGCCAGCACGCGTTCGGTGAAGACGAGCGCCGCAACCGCTGGCTCGTGGTCACGAGCGGTCAGCCGGGCATCGACGCACCGGTCGCGCTCCGCGCCGACGCGTCGCTGCGGGTAGCGAAGCTCGAAGACGCCGCGCTGGCGTACGCGTTCGATCCGTCGCGCTACGGCTTCTTGTTCGTCGCCGCCGGCGACGTCGTCGCGAACGGCGAGCGCCTTGCCACCGGCGACGCCGTCCGCATCCACGGCCTGCGTGACCTCGAGGTGCGCGGGACCGGCGAGCTCGTGCTGTGGGACGTACCGCCGGCCAGCACGCGCGGTGAGCACGCATGAAGCAAGGCGCTTGCGAACACGCCGCGGCGGTCAAGCACCCGGCCCCGCGCACGCCGGAGGGTTGCGAGGAATGCCTGCGCACCGGCGACGCGTGGGTGCACCTGCGCTTGTGCGAGGAATGCGGGCACGTGGGCTGCTGCGACGACTCCAAGAACAAGCACGCGACGAAGCATTTCCACGCGACGCAGCATCCCGTGATCGCGTCGTTCCAACCGGGGGAGAACTGGAAGTGGTGCTACGTGGACGAAGCGATCTGGGAATGAGGTGACGCGATGACGATGTGGGAGCCGTTCAGCGAACCGGCCCGGCGGTCCATGGTGCGCTCACAAGAAGTCGCGCAAATGTTCGGCGCACACTACATCGGCACCGAGCACATGATCTTCGCGCTGGCCGAAGGGGACGACCCGGTCGGCGCGGCGCTCACCAACGCGGTCGACCGCGACGCGCTTCGCGAGCAGCTCGGCAGCCTGAGCCAGGAGCCCGTCGCCGAGATGGTGTTCACGACCGCCGCCAAGCAATCGATCGAGCTGGCGTTCGAGAACGCGCGGCGGCTCAACCACAACTACATCGGCACGGGGCACATCGCGCTCGGCATCCTGAGCAGCGCGGATCCGCCGCCGCTGCTGCGCGGCCACGACGCGGACTCGCTGCGCGTGGCGCTGATCCTCGCCGCGGCGCACGACGGACCGGAGCCGACGCAAAAGCCACTGTGGAAGCGGTCCGAGGACACGCAACGGCATTCCATCTCCAACGCGTTCGACTCGGTGCTGCCGTATTTGAAAGACGTCGGCAAGGACGGCACCCGCATCACGGTGACGCTCGCCGTGCCGGGCGAGGCGGAACGCACGTGGAATTGGGTCAAACAGCCGCCCGAATGATGGACGAACGCTCGCTGAGCACGCTGCCGCCCGATCTGCCCGCACCCGTCGACGACGGCGCCGCCGCGCACCTCACCGGGATGACCTTGCCGCACGTCGCGCTGCCGGCCACCGACGGTACCGCCGTCGACCTCGCGGCCATCTCCGGCACGGTGGTCGTGTTCGCGTACCCGCGCACGGGGCGCTCCGGCGAACCGTCGCTCGTCGCGGACTGGGATCGGATCCCGGGCGCGCGCGGCTGCACGCCGCATACGTGCGCGTACCGCGATCTGCACGCGGAGTTCACGGCGCTCGGCGCGCGCGTGTTCGGTTTGTCCACGCAAGACACGGCGTACCAGCGCGAGATGGTCGAACGCGTGCACGTCCCGTTCCCGGTGCTCAGCGACGCCGATCTCGCGCTGACGCGCGCGCTGCGCTTACCGACGATGGACGTCGCCGGGCAGACGCTGCTCAAGCGCATCGCCTGGATCGCGCGCGACGGCGTCATCGCGCGCGTGTTCTACCCGGTATTCCCGCCCGACCGCAACGCGGCCGAGGTGCTCGCGGCGCTGCGCTGAGCTCAGCCGGGCCAGTCGCGATCGACGATCGCGCGCGTGTCGGACCGCGCCGGCAGCGTGCCGAACGCGACGCCGCCCTCGCCTCCCAGCCGCGTCGCGCAGAACGCGTCCGCGACCGCGCCCGGCGCGTGCCGCACCAGCAGCGAAGCCTGCAGCACCAGCGCCATGCGCTCCACGATGCGCCGCGCGTCCCCTTCGAGCGATGCGTGGTCCTTGCCGAGCACGTCGTACACCACCGCCGCGGCCCGGTCGAGCCGTGCGTCGGCGCCGCGCGCCAGCCCCACTTCGGCGCAGTATGCATCCAGCGACGCAGGCTGCTTGGCGAGCGCGCGCAGCAGGTCCAGCGCGTTGACGTTGCCCGACCCTTCCCAGATCGAGTTGAGCGGCGCCTCGCGGTACAGCCGCGGCATGATGCTCTCCTCGACGTAGCCGTTGCCGCCCAGACACTCCAGCGCTTCGCCCACCTGCGCGGGCGTGCGTTTGCACACCCAGTATTTTCCGAGCGCGATGCCGAGCCGCGCGAACGCCGCTTCGGCGGGATCGGCCGGGCCGCGGTCGACGGCGCGCGCGAGGCGCAGCATCAGCACGGTAGCCGCCTCGGATTCCAGCGCGAGGTCGGCCAGCACGTTGCGCATCAGCGGCTGCTCGACGAGCCGCTTGCCGAACGCGCGGCGATGGCGCGCGTGGTGCGCCGCTTGCACGAACGCCTGGCGCATCAGCGACGCGCTGCCGGCGACGCAGTCGAGCCGCGTGTGGTTCACCATCTCGATGATCGTCGCGACGCCGCGGCCCTCATCGCCGATGCGCAGCGCGAGCGCCTGATCGAGCTCGATCTCGCTCGACGCGTTCGAACGGTTTCCGAGCTTGTCTTTCAAACGCTGGATGCGAATCGCGTTGCGCGTGCCGTCGGGTAAGATGCGCGGGAGGAAGAAGCACGTCAGCCCCTCGGGCGCTTGCGCGAGAACGAGAAACGCGTCGGACATCGGCGCGGAGCAGAACCACTTGTGGCCCGTCAGCGCGTAGGTGTCGCCGTCGAACGGCTCGGCGCGCGTCGTGTTGGCGCGCACGTCGGAGCCGCCTTGCTTCTCGGTCATCGCCATGCCGCACAGCGCGCCGCGCTTCTCGCGCAGCGGACGCAGCTCGGGCTCGTATTCGGTCGACGTCAGCGCGGGCTCGAACAGCGCAGCGAGATCGGCACGCCGCCGCAGCACGGGCACCGACGCGTACGTCATCGAGATCGGGCAGCCGTGCCCGGACTCGACCTGCGACCACAAGTAGAAGCGCGCGTAGCGCGCGACGTGCGCGCCCTCGCGCGGCTCGCGCCACGGTGCGCCGTGCAGGCCGTGCGACACCGCGACCTCCATGAGCCGGTGCCAGCTGGGGTGGAACGTCACCTCGTCGATGCGGTTGCCGAAACGGTCGTGCGTGCGTAGCTCGGGCGCGTAGCGGTTGGCCTCGAAGCCCCACGCGATCGCTTCTTCCGAACCCGCGAGCGTCCCGAGCACGTGCAAGCCGTCCTCGTCCCAGCCGGCGCCTTCGCGCCGCACGCCTTCCAGCAGTGCGGCGTCCGGCGCGGCGACGTCGTACCCGGCGAGCGGCGGCGGCTGGTTCGTGACGTCGTGCGTGCTGCGGATGGGGCGGTCGATCGTGTCCATCAGGGCCTCCGCCGGTATGGTTCGCGCCGGCCCGGATTCCGACCGCCCGGGTTTTCCGCAACCGGTCGCGAAGGCGCCCGGCAATCGCCCATCCCCACGAGGTAGCCGATGAAGGTTCTCCAACTCGCCGGCGCCGCCGCGCTATGCGGCGCGCTGTTGCTGACGGCCTGCGCGAAGAAAACCACCGACCAAAGCACGTCGTCGACGACGGACACGACGCAAGCCGCCGGTGCGACGACCGCGCCGGATGCGGCCGCGACGACGGCGCCGGCGGCCGGCGCTGCATCCGGCGCACCGGTCGTGACGGCGACGGCTGCCGCGGGCAGCACATCGGTCAGCAGCTCCTCCGGCAACGGGTCGTCGGCCGGCTACATCGACATCCCGGTCTATCCGGGCGCGAGCGAAGGCAAGGACCAGGCCATGACGGCGTCCGGCAACGGCACGTCGATCGCGATGAAGGTCTACACGTCGAAGGACGACGCCAAGACGGTCTCCGAGTGGTACAAGTCGCACTTGCCGGCGAGCTGGAAGAACAGCATCATCACCGTCGGCGGCCAGACCGGCGGCACGTTCGTGGACGAGCACGCGGACGGCGATCAGTCGGTGCTCGTCACGAACCAGAGCGACGGCACGAGCCGCATCCAGCTCACGACCAAGCACGGTAAATAGCACGCCGCCGTCAGCCGCGCGTCCTCGTCAGCCCCCCTGCACGACGACGCGTCGCTGCGCCGCGCGCCACACTACTGCGGATAGCAGTGCGAACGCGGCGGCCCAGCCGACTTGCGTCGCCATCGCGAACAGATAGCCCGACGGTGGGATCTTCCCGAGATAGATCAGCAGCGGCGTCGAGTAGATCGCGGCGAACGGCAGCGCGAGCACGACCTTCTGCAACACGCCGGGGAAGAAGATCAGCGGCACGATCTGGCCGCTGAGCAGGTCGCTCACCCAGCGCACCACGAGCTGGATCGCGAACGTCTCGAGCGTCCAGAACGCGACGCAGTTCATCAGGAAGTTCAGCATGAAGTTGACGAGGTAGCCCAGCAGGAAGCTCAGCGCGAACGCAGCGAGCACGTGCGCGGGCGGCACGTCGATGCGCACGATCACCAGCGACAGCAGCAGCGCCGGAACGATCAGCACCGCGTGCAGCAGCGTCATCCCCACGCCGTCGGCGAAGAAGTACATCGGCAGGCTGATCGGCTTCATCAGGTCGGTCGCGATCGTGCCCTCGCGGATCTTCTCGCGGATCGCGCGCGTGCCGTCGATCTCCAGCACCAGCGACATCAGCAGCGCGACGCACGTGTAGGTTAGCACCGCGTGGAGCGGGACGCCGGCGGGCGCGGCGTTCTGTGCGTACAGCGCCACCCACACCGTCTTCATCAGGTAGAGCCGCACGATGAGCGACCCCACATTGGTGAAGACTTCCATGCGGTAGGTCGCTTCGCGCGAGAACGCCTTGGCCGCGAAGGCCACGTACGGCGCGAGCTGCTCGTCCAGGGAACGCGGCGGGTGCGCGAAGCGTATTACGGACATGCTAGCAGCCGCCGTGCTCCTCGCGCTTGCCAGCGCGACGTTTCAGCCCGTCACCGCCGCGACCACCGCGCAGCCGCCGCAGGTGTTCGTGCGCGACGCCAGCGCGCAGGCGCAGACCGGCGACAATCCGCACGACTACGGGATTCGTCCGCCCGGCGACAACGACTCCGACGCGGCGGTGCTGTACAACGCGCGCGGCGAGTCCCTCCACACGGGGCTCGGCAGTTGGCGAACCGCCCTCGGCACCGCGACGTTCGAGCCCGGCCGGCAGACGACCAAGGTGCACGCCACGTTCCAGCGCCTGATTCCGACCGGGCACTACAGCCTGTTCGTGCGCCAGCTCGCGGGCCGCACCGGCGCGGTGTTCACGCCGCTCGACCTCATCGGCGCGGAGAACAACTTCATCGCCGACGGCCAAGGCACCGCCGACGTGACGGTCAACTCGCCGCTGGAGATGCCCGCGGGCTCGCAACTCGTGCTCGTGTACCACAGTGACGGCGCGGACCATCAGTCGTCGATCGGCGTGCTGGGGACCAACGCGCACCCGCAGCTGATCACGCGGGTGCCGTAGTAGAGGCCACACTCGGCGCCGCGCCCGGCGCGTCGCTGTAGCCTTCGAGATAGATGCGGCGGATGATCGACTCGAGCTCCGGCTCCTCGATCGAGAGATCGCGCACGCAGTAGGCGTCCGCGACGCGGCGGATGACGACTTCGGCGGAAACGGTGCGGCGGTCGAACCGCAGCCGCACGACGTCGCCCTCGCGCGACTCCAGCTCGGCGCCTTCGACCACGACCTCGGGCGTCGGCTCGGCGAACGTCACCACCAGCGTGCGGTGCGTGCCGTAGCGGTCGCGCAGCGCGTCGATCTCGCCGTCGTACACCAGAGTGCCCTTGTCGATGAGCACGATGCGGCGGCAGAGACGCTCGACGTCGGCGAGGTCGTGCGTCGTGAGGATGAACGTCGTGCCGCGCTCGCGGTTGACGCGCCCGATGAACTCGCGGATCGCCTCCTTCGCCACCACGTCGAGCCCGATCGTCGGCTCGTCGAGGAACACGACGGGCGGATCGTGCAGCATCGCGGCCGCGAAATCGCCGCGCATCCGCTGCCCGAGCGAGAGCTGGCGCACCGGCGTGCGCAGGAACGGGCCCATGTCCAGCGTCTCGGTGAAGTGGTCGAGGTTGGCGCGATAGCGCGCAGCGGGGATGCCGTAGATCGCGCGCAGCAGCTCGAACGACTCGACCAGCGGCAGGTCCCAGTACAGCTGCGAACGCTGCCCGAACACGACGCCGATGTTGCGCGCGTTTTTCTGCCGCTGCTCGTACGGCACGAGCCCCGCGACGCGCACGGTGCCCGACGTCGGGACGAGGATGCCGGTGAGCATCTTGATCGTGGTCGACTTGCCGGCACCGTTGGGCCCGATGTAACCGACCAGCTCGCCCTCGTCGAGCGACATCGTGACGCCCTCCACCGCGACCTTGTCCTCGTAGTCGCGCGAGAACAGCGTGCGCAGCGTTCCCGCGACACCCGGACGGCGGACGAGCGAGCGGAACACCTTGCGCAGGTCCCGCGTCTCGATGATGTGCATGGACGAGGCGACTTCGGCCGTACGGCCTCCGTCGCCTCGGATGCTACGGGACGATCGTCAGGCCCCAGCCGTTGTCCGCGCCGGTGAACGCGCCGGAGGTCGTGATCTGGTTTCCGCTCTGGTCGAAGACGGTGACGTTGAGACCTGCGTTCGCCGCGCCTTGCGAGTCGTTCACATAGAGCAAGCCGTTCGCCGGGTCGAGCCCGATGCCGACCGGCTGGTGCGTGTTGGGCCAGCTTCCCGGGACGCCGATGAGGTTGCCGATCTCGTCGAACACCAAGACCGGGCTTGCGCCGAACGTGCCGTAGATGCGGCCGGAGACCGGATCTTGCGCCAGCCCCGACACGCCGTTGTGCGCGTCGAAGGCCGTCCGCCAGTTGCCGTCCGTGTCGTACACGACGATCGAGCCCGATGCGGTGTCGTTGACGTACACGCTGCCGCCGTTGCCGCGGCCGCGCTCGCTGATCAGCAGCGCCGTCGGGTCGTACGGAAACGCATTGGGCGTGCCGTGCGGCGGGCTCGCCGGCTGCTTCCAGTTGCCGCTCGTGGTCACGGGGCTGCCGGAGGAATCGAAGACGAACAGCCCCACGTCATGCGTGGCGACGAAGATGCGCTGCGTGTCCGTGTCGATCGCCACGGACATCGGGTTCACCAGCGTGATCGCGTTGCTCGGGCCGGCGGCGTTTCCGTCGGTATCGTACGCTTTGACCGTGTTGTTCGAATAGTTTGCGACGAAGATGCGGCCCTGGAACGGATCGTACGCGAGCCCGGTGGGACCGGACAGGTTCGGCCACGTCCCCGATACCGACACCGCGTTACCGAACTCGTCGTAGACTTTGACCCAGTTCTGACCCGGGCCGCCGGACAGATAGATGCGCGGCGCGTTGCGCGCGACGTAGCGCACCGGGACGTTCACCGTGAGCGGCGACGCGCCGCTGTTCGCGGTCGCCGCGGTCGAGGGCGTCGCGGTGACGACGAGCTGGAAGCCCGTGTTGTTCGCCCAGCCGGCGGGCGTGACGGTGAACAGGTTCGGGTTGCTCGGTGACACCACGCCGCTGGACAGCGCGCCGGTGTTCGAGCTCGTCACGGTGAGCGTGGGCGAGCCCGCGCCGACGATGAAGTTGCCGTCGGTATCCGTCGCGACGACCGTGAGCTTGCGCGGCAGGATCGTCGTGCCGTCGGCCTTGTACGCGCCGTAGAGGTCGAAGCCGCCCGTCTGGTCGCCGCGCACGTCCTGGTTCGGTTGCGGCAGCACGCTGATGCCGGTCGGGATCCCCTGCAGCACGAAGTGCAAGCTGTTGTTCTGACCGGGCGTGACGGAGAACGGGAAGCCGAGGTTCGTCGAGAGGACGTTGCCTTGCGGGTTGCCGTTGACGTCGAGGCTGCCGTCGTACGTGCGGAAGTCGAACGTGTGCGAGCCGGGCGTCACCGCGATGCTCACCGTGCACTGCAGCGGCGAGACCGGCGTCGGCGTGTTGCAGTTCGGGTCGCCCGGGCCGATGTTCATGGCGCTGAAGCTCTGGCTGCCCGTGCCGGGATCGATCGTGATGCCCAGCGATGCGGTCGCCGGCGAGATGTAGCGCGGCGCGCGGCGCGCCGACGCGGTGGTCGTCGCGCGCGGGACCGTCACCACGAACGACGTCATCGTGCGGCCGCCGCTCGACGGCGCGTTCACGGCCGCGGTGTGCGGAACGGCCGACGTCGCGCGGCCGCCCGCGCAACCGGCCAGCGAGGCGATGAGGATGAGCGATAGCGCACGATTGAGCACGGTTGGAGAGCCCCTAGCAAGACACAGAAAGACGCGCGTGCCGTGAGAACCACGGCGCCGCGCGCACGATCACGAAGGATCGAACTCTTCGATTGGCAACAAGGTTCGGCAAACCCGCCCGGGGCGCGAGCATTTACGCAATCCACACGGCGGCCTTGCGAAGTCGTGACAAAAGCGAAGAAGACGAAGAAGAAAAAGCCGGCGACCGAGAAACCGCCGCAGGCGAGCGGGCGGCTCGGTGCAGAGCAATGGCTCGCCGTGCGGTTGAAGACCGGCGCGGGGCCGATGGAGCCGAAGGCGCGGCGCGGCACGCGCGCCGAGCGCGAGCGTGCGGCACTGGAGCTCGAAAACCGCGGCGCGGACGGGAAGGACGTCTAGGCCTACAGCGAAGCGCTCGCTCATGCTTCCCGACGCGCTGGCGCGGGCGCTCCACGAGGCCGCGCTGGTCGTCGTGCAAGCGCCCGCGGGCTACGGCAAGACGACGAGCGTGCACGCCGCGCTCGACGGCGCGCCGGACGTCGCGTGGTACGACGCGCAGCCGTGGGAGGCCGACGCGTTCGCCGAAGCGCTGCTCGCGCGCGTGCGCATCGTGCGGCCGGACGTCGGCCGCCTGACGCTCGCGCTCGCCGAGCAGCGCGCCGATCCCGAGCGCCTGGGCGCGGCGTTCGCCGAGGAGCTGACGCACGTCGACGCGCCGCTGCGCATCGTCGTCGACGACGCGCACGTGCTCGGCGCGTCGTTCGGCGCGTTCGCGCGCAGCCTCGCGCGGCGCATGCCCGATCCGGTGCGGCTGGTGCTGCTCGCGCGCGTCCCGCTCGACGTCGGGTTGCCCGAAGCGATCGCCGCGGGGCGCGGCGCGCTCGTCGATGCGAACGTCCTGCGCTTCGACGTCGCGCGCGCGCGGTCGCTCGCGAGCGAGTTGGGCGTCGCGCTCGACGACGCGCGCGCGGCGGCCCTGGTGGCGCGCACCGAGGGCTGGCCGATCGCAGTGGCGCTCGCGCTGCGCGCGCCCGAGGCGTCGGACGCGTTGCTCGACGAGCTCGTCGCGCACCGGCTCGACGCGCTGGGCGACGCGGATCGAGCGCTGCTCGAAGCGACCGCCGCGTACGAAACCGTCGAGCCCGACGTCGTCGCACCCGGCGAGCCCGCGTTCGCGGCGCGCTTCGCGGCGTTCGCCGGCGACGCGTCGCTGGTCGCGCCCGTGCGCGGCGGGTACCGCGTCCACCCGCTCGTCCGCGAAGCGCTCGCGCGCCGCGTCGGCGAACGCGCGCTTGCCGCCCGTCATGCGGACGCCGCGCGCGCGTACGCGCGGGCCGGCCGGCTGCGCCCGGCACTGTTCCATCTCGACCGCGCGCACGACGCCGCGGCGGACGTCGCGTTCTTGCGCGCGCACGCGCCGTCCGCGATCGCCTCGGGGCTCGTCGACGGCGTGCGCGGTGCGCTCGCGCGCGTGCGCGGCGCGCGGAGCGACGAGCCGGCGTTGATCTGTCTGGTGGAAGGGCTGCTCGCGAAGGCCCGCGGTGACGATGGTCGCGCATCGTTCGCCGAGGCCGCGCGCGAGGCGGACGCGCGCGGCGACGACGCGCTTGCGTTCGAGGCCCGGCTGCAAGCGGTCGAAGCCGATCTCGCGCGCAGCGAGCCCGTCGCGGCCGAGCGCGTCGACGACATGCTCGCGCGCGCCCCCGCGCACGGCCCCGCGGCGCTCGGTAAAGCGATCGTGCGGGCCGGCTGGGCGGACGCGGTCGGCGGGCGGTTCGCGCACGCGCTCGCCCGGCTCGACGCGCTCGCCGACGGCGGCGATCCGGCGATCTTCGCCGACGTCGCGCCGCTCGCCGCGTACGCGCACATCGCGCTCGGCGACTTCGAAGCGGCGGAGCACGCGGCCAACACGCTGATCGAGACGTGGTCGGCGGGCGACGACCTCGTGCGCTATTTCGGCGCGCTCGTGTGGGCGGCGCGCTTCGCGCTGCTGCGCGGCGAGACGACGGCGGCGTACGAGCTCGCGCGCGAAGCCGAGCGCATCGCGCGGCCGTTCGCGCTGCGCCCGCAAGCCGCGTCGCTGCACGGTGCGCTCGCCGAAGCGTCGTTGCACGCGGGCGACACCACGCTCGCGCGGCGCGAGGCGCGCGCCGCGCTGCGATCGGCGGACGCGGCGTGGTACGCGCGCGACGCGCAGCGCGTGCGAACGCTCGCGTCGCGCATCCTCGCCCGCGCCGACGCGCTCGACGGCGACCTGCTCGCCGCGCTCGCCGCGAGCGGCGACGACGATCCGCTGGCGCGCGCCGACGCCGCGACGTTCGCCGCGCTCGCGAACGCGAGCGACGCGCCGGCCCGGCGCGAGCGCGCGCGTGCCGCGCTTACTGCCGCGACGCCCGTCGACGGCGACGACGCCGTCGCGCTGTGGGCGGCGGCGGAGACGCTGGACCTGCTCGACGCGCTCGACGGGCGCGACGTGGAGACGCCGCTGCGCAGCGCGCCGTTCGACGGCCTGATCGCGCGTCGCGCCGAACCGCCGCGGCTCGCGGCGCTCGGCACGATCCTGCGCGGCATCGCGCGCGGCACCGCGCGCGCCGCCGACTACGACGACGCGCTGGCGCGCGCGACGCGTGGCGGCGCGCGCTTCGACACGCACGTCGCCGTGCGCCTGGCGGCGCCGTACCTGCGCGGTCGCGACGCGCCGCCGCCCGCGGACGAGCAACTGGAACCGCTGACCGCGCGCGAGCGCGAGATCCTGGAACTTCTTGCCGCCGGATTGACCAACCGCGAGATCGCTCAGCGTCTCGTCGTCTCCGCGCGCACGGTCGAGACGCACGTCGCCCGCGTGACCGGCAAGCTGGGCGTGAACTCGCGCGCCCGCGCCGTCGCCCGCGCGGTCGCGAGGGGAATCCTCGGCGCCGCGCGAGAGTACCCTACCCTGTGACCCGGCGCGGCCCCAAGACCCCGATCTTCCTGACCGTCGCCGCGCTGGGCGTCGTGTTCGGCGACATCGGCACCAGCCCGCTCTACACGCTCAAGCTGTGCTTGGGCCTGGCGGGCTCGAAGGGCGGGCTCGCCGACGTGCTCGGCATCTGCTCCCTGCTGTTCTGGGCGCTCGTGATCGTGGTGTGCGTGAAGTACGCGACGTTCATCACCCGCGTCGACCACGAAGGCGAAGGCGGCATCCTCGCGCTGCTCGCGCTCGCCACGGGCGGCCGCTTGCAGGGCACGATGATCCGCGGCACCGTGCTGACGATCATCGTGATCATCGGCTCGTCGACGATGATCGGCGACGGCATCATCACGCCGGCGATCTCCGTGCTGTCCGCGGTCGAAGGGCTCGCGATCGCGTCGACGGCGTTCGAGCCGTACGTCGTGCCGATCTCGCTGCTGGTGATCGTCATGCTGTTCGCGGTGCAGCGCAACGGCACCGAACGCGTCGGCTCGCTGTTCGGGCCCGTGATGCTCGCGTGGTTCATCACCATCGCCGTGCTCGGCGCGATGGCGGTGGTGCGCCACCCCGAGGTGCTGCACGCGATCGACCCGCGCTACGCGCTGCAGTTCGCGACGCGCAACGGGCTGGTGGGCTTCACCATCCTGGGCGGCGTGGTGCTCGCGGTCACCGGCGTCGAAGCGATGTACGCCGATCTGTCGCACTTCGGCCGCGGCCCGATCGTCACGGGCTGGTACACGCTCGTGTTTCCGGCGCTCGTGCTGAACTATTTCGGCCAGGGCGCGAACCTGCTGTTCGACCCGCGCAGCATCTCGAACCCGTTCTACGCGCTCGCGCCGTCGTGGGCGCTGATCCCGATGGTGATCCTCGCGACGATGGCGACGGTGATCGCGTCGCAAGCGCTCATCTCCGGGACGTTCACGCTGGTCGAGCAGGCGATCGCGCTCAACCTCGCGCCGCGCGTGCTCGTGCAGCACACCTCGCACCGCTACAAAGGCCAGGTGTTCGTCCCGTCGGTCAACCGCTGGGTGGGGATCGGCTGCGCGATCCTGGTCGTGGGCTTCCGCTCGAGCGACGCGCTCGCGGCGGCGTACGGCGTGGCGATCGGCTTCACGATGCTGTGCACGTCGCTCACGTACTTCGTGGTGATCACCAAGGTGCTGCACTGGAACCGCGTGCTGTCGATCGCGCTCGTCACCGTGTTCGTGCTCGTCGACGGCAGCTTGATCCTCGCGTCGCTGCCCAAGGTGGTGCACGGCGGCTGGATCCCGCTCGCGATCGGCGCGACGCTGGTGCTGATGAGCCTGACCTGGCTCGAAGGACGGCGCTCGCTGACGAAAGCGCTCGCGGAGCAGCAAATTCCCATCGAAACGGTGCTCGAGAAATTGCCGGCGGGGATGGGCGAGCACGGGACGATGGTGTTCCTGACGCCCGATCCCCGTGGCGTGCCGTTTCTCGCGCGCCACCGCTGGATCCGCGACCGCGCGCAAGAGGAGCGCATCGTCGTGCTCAACATCGCGCGCGCGCCGACGCCGTATCTGCTGACGGATTTCGACCGCGTGACCGTCGAGCGCATGTCGCTGCGGCTGGTGCGCGTGATCGCGCGCTTCGGCTACATGGAGGCGCCCGAGATCGCACCGGTCCTGCGCGCGTGCGAAGCGTTCGGCTTGCACTTGGACCGCGACGACACGTCGTTCTTCTACGCCGACCCGAAGATCGAGGCGGCCCT
>DASZBS010000097.1:0-83004 GCA_035943995.1 Candidatus Elarobacter sp.
CGACGAGCGGCGGGCTGACGTTCGTGCGCGCGATGCGCTCGGCGTCGCCGATCGCCGCGAGCATCCGCGCGAACGCGACCGGCTCGCGCGCCGGCAACGCTTCCAGCCGCGCGCGCTGATCGCGCGCGAGGATCGGCACGCTTGCGCCCAGGCCGAGCGCGATCCAGTCGCGCGCGAGCGTCTTCACCGTCTCGAGCCCGGACTCGAGCGCCGGCCGCGTGGCCCAGCCGCTCGCGTCGGCCTCGTCGCCGTGCGCGGCCGCGAAGAACCACTCGACCGCGGCGTCGCGCGTGGCGCCTTCGCCTTCGTTCAAATACGCGAGCGCGCGCGTCGCGCTGCCGTTGGCGACCGTCGCCGCGCGCAGCGCATCGTCGCGCGCGATGCCGCGCCGTTCGAGCACGCGCACGACGTCGTCGTCACTCAGCAGCGGGAACGTCACCTCGACGAGACGCGAGCGGATCGTCGGCAGCACGCGGCCGATCGCGTTCGTGGTGAGCACCAGCACGACGTCCGCGGGCGGCTCCTCGAAGAACTTCAGCAGCGCATTCGCCGCCTCACGCGTGAAATCGGCGTCGCCGAGGATGAACACGCGCTTTCCGCCGGCGTACGAGTGCATCGAGAGCTGGCGCACGAGGTCGCGCGCGGTCGCGTCCTCGGCGTCGTGGAAGCCGCCGCCGTCGCGGTCGCCGATCTTGACCTGGCCTTCGGTGAAGTAGAAGTCCGGATGCGTCCCGGCCGCGACGCGCGTGCAGCCGGTGCAGACGCCGCACCAGCCCAGCAGCGTGCGCTTGGGCGTCACGCAGAGCAGCGAGCGGCCGAGCTCGCGCGCGAACGTCTTCTTGCCGACGCCTTGCGGTCCGGTGAAGAGGTAACCGTGCGAGAGCGTCGCGGCGGTGAGGTGCTCGAAGAACGCGCGCGGCCCGGCGGCGCCGGCGACGTCGAAGTTGCCGTCGATCACGCTTCCCGCCGCTCGGACAATACCGCGAACGCCGAGGTCGCGAGCACGCCCGCGGGCTGCGTTCCGTCGAGCACGACGTACCGGCTCGGAAACCGTTCGGCGAGCGCGAGATACCCGTCGCGCACGCGCGCGTGGAACGCGGCGCCCTCGCGCTCGAGCCGGTCGGCGCCGCCTCGCGCGCGTAAGCGCGCCACCGACAGCTCCACCGGGATGTCAATCAGAAACGTGAGGTCGGGCGCGATGCGATGCGTCGCCGTCAGGCAGATCTCCAGCAGCGAATCGACGTTGAGGCCGCGACCGTATCCCTGATAGGCGACCGTCGCGTCGAAGAACCGGTCGCACAGGACGATGCTGCGCGCCTTGAGCGCCGGCGCGATGACGTCGGCGACGAGCTGCGCGCGCGACGCGTTCAGCAGCATCACCTCGGCGATGGGGTCGACGGCGAGCGCGGGATCGAGAAAAACCGCACGCAGCGCGTCCCCGAGGGGAGTACCGCCCGGTTCCCTGGTAACTAGAACGACGTTACCGCGGGTGGTAAGCTCTTCGTTCAACGCCGCGATCAGCGTCGATTTCCCGGCGGCTTCGATCCCTTCGAAGGTGACGAGCACCCGGCGCTCTTCGCGACAGCAGCGCCCCGGCCATCGCGGAGGTCAGAGTGTTCAACGAGTTGCTCAAGCGGCTCGGCTCGCACAAGTCGGAACGGCGCAGTGCCGATCGGGTGCGCCGGCGCTTCCCGATCGGTTGGATCAAGGACGGCACGCTGGTCCCGGGCTTCGGCCTCGAGATCAGTGAAAAAGGAATCCTCTTCGCAACCAAGGAGAGCCCGCCGGGCGCGAACGTCGAGGTCGCGCTCGACCTCAACGCCCGCCGCGTGCGCGCGCGCCTCAAGATCGTGCGCAAGGGCGCGATGACGCGGGACGGCGTCGAGTGGGCCGTGATCGCCTGCATCTTCGAAGGGATCGCCGCCGACGACTGGGACCTGATCGTCCGCTACTGCAAGAACCTCGACGACCCGGGCAACAAGGCCGCGCAAGAGCTGTCGGCGCTGGCGGGTTCCGACGACGACGCGTACCGCATGCTGCCGCTACGCGTGCAGCAGCGCGTCGTGGCGATACTCGTGAAGGCGGGACGACTCGCACCCGGCAGCGACGCCAAGAACCCGCTGCTGCGCATGTCCTACGACGGCGCGAACCGCGCGGGCGAGCACCGCCTGGCCGTGCACAGCCGCCGGCTGGACGACGGCGAGCTGCTGCAGTTCGACTCCGTCCTCATCGTCGACGACGGCGGAAACGTCACGCTCGAAAAGTAACGCGGCGGAGAACCGGCTAAACGTCGGGTCCCTTGAAGATCCGCACGCGCCGGTTCGGTTCGAGCCCGGTGGAGCGAGACTGCACCCGATACCGTTCCGCCAACTGATGCTGCATCCGCCGAATATACGAAGACTGCGGCGTGAGCTCGATAGCCCGCGAATCCAGGAGCACCTGATAGACGGCCTCCTCAGCCTCCCGCATCGCGATCTCCTCGACGTCGAGCGAGGGCAAATTGAACACGTCCTTGAGCGCGTTCTGGATCTGCGTCGTCGTGTTCGTCTTGATCGAGTAGATCGGCACGTTCTCGGCGGCGATCTGCTTGAGCCGCTCGGACTCCTTGCGCTCGAGCGTCTTGAGCGTCAGCACGACATCGGCATCGTCCCACTTGCGCGCGATGGACGCGTGCACGCGCAGGTTGTGCACGGCCCGCTCGATCTTGTTGCGCGACACGCCGTAGGGGAAGATGAACAACGGCTTCGCGTCCTCGGGAACCGCCTCACCGGCCGCGCCGAAGATCGCCGCGTCGTCGTCGCGCGGCTGGGTGCGCAGCTCGCGCACTTTCTCCGCCGAGATCGCTTCGGGGTTCGCGTGCTGCACGATGTCGATCGCGCCGCCCACCGTGCGCTGCCGTACTTCGGGCTGCGGCTGATACCCGCGCAGCAGCGCGTCGACGACCTCGCCCACGTTTTGGTGGATCGCGAGCCGGTCGCGGTCCTGGATCTCCACGAGCACGTCGAACGTCGGCGGCTGCTTGCGTTCGAGCACCGTCTTGCGCGTGCCGCGCCGGCGCGCTTCCTCGTCGGAGAGCGTCACCGCGCTGATCCCGCCGAGCAGGTCCGACAGCGTCGGGTTCATCAGCAAGTTTTCGAGCGTCTGGCCGTGCGCGGTGCCGATCAGTTGCACGCCGCGCTCGGCGATCGTGCGCGCGGCCATCGCTTCGGCCTCGGTGCCGATCTCGTCGATGACGATCACCTGCGGCATATGGTTTTCGACCGCTTCGATCATCACGTTGTGCTGCAGGTGCGTGTCCGCCACCGGCATGCGGCGCGAGTGGCCGATGCCCGAGTGCGGCACGTCGCCGTCGCCGGCGATCTCGTTGGACGTGTCGACGATGACGACGCGCTTGCGATCTTCCGCGAGCACGCGCGCGCACTCGCGCAGCATCGTCGTCTTGCCGACGCCGGGACGTCCCAGCAGGCAAATGGATTTGCCGCTGCGGATCACGTCGAGCACGATGTCGATCGTGCCGTACACGGCGCGCCCGACGCGGCACGTGAGGCCGACGATGCGGCCCGTGCGGTTGCGGATCGCGCTGATGCGATGCAGCGTTTGTTCGATCCCGGCGCGGTTGTCGCCGCCGAAGGGCGACAAGCGGGCGGTGACGTGCGCGATGTCTTCCGACGTCACCGAGGTGTCGCCCAAGAACACGAAATCGTCGTCGAAGCGTGCTTCCGGCGGACGGCCGAGATCGAGCACCACTTCGATGACGTTGTCGAGGTTCGGTAGACGGACGAGCGCTTGTCGGATCGGGAGGGGGAAGATATCGAGGAGCTGAGTGAGCTCCCAGTTCGGCACGAAGGACTCGGCGCTAACTGCCAACGCGGCTCCTAGTCGACGTCTGTCGATTGTCGTTCGTCGCCGTCTCCGTCGCCGGAGAACCGCGACGGGTTGTGCGCTTCCCGCTCGCCTGCTCGATCACCTGGGCCATACGTCCCTCCAGATACCCGCGCCGACCGGGCCGGTTTCGGTTGTTCTGGTGACGTGATCGGCGAACGCCGAGAAGCCCTGGAGGGTTTGCGCGCCCCGGCCGATCAGGGACGTTCATGGCCACCCGGTATCTCGAGGACTTCCCCGTCGGCAGCAGCGCCGAGCTCGGCAGCATTCACGTCACCGAAGCCGAGATCCGCGCGTTCGCGACGCGCTACGACCCGCAGCCGTTCCACACCGATCCGGAGGCGGCGAAGCGCTGGCCGTACGGCGGCCTGATCGCGAGCGGTTGGCATACGGCGGCGATGATGATGCGCGTGATCGTCGACGAGTTCATCGATCCGGAGACGAGCCTGGGCTCGCCGGGCCTCGGCCCGATCCATTGGATGCGCCCCGTGCGGCCCGGCGACGTGTTGCGCGTGCGCGCGCGCATCACGGGCAACCGCCGCTCGCAGAGCAAACCGGATCGCGGCACGGTGACGATCGAGGTCGAGGTGCTCAATCAGAATGGTGAGGTGGTGATGACGGTCGAGAACTGGCTCGCGATCGTCAAGGCGCGACCGGATCTGCGCTGAGCGCGCGCAGCGCTTCGTCGTACTCGCGCGCGAGCCGCGCGACGAGCTCGCCCGCGGTGGGGACGTGGTCGATCGCGCCGATGCCTTGACCCGAGCCCCAGATGTCGCGCCACGCCTTGGTCTTGTCCGCGGCGAAGCTCATCTTCGACGGATCGCTCTCGGGGAGGTTTTCGGGATCGAGCCCGGCGCGCTCGATCGACGAGCGCAGATAGTTACCGTGCACGCCGGTGAACAGGTTGGTGTAGACGATGTCCTGCGCGCCGGACGCGACGATGCTCGCTTTGTAGTCGTCGCTCGCGTGCGCTTCGCGCGTCGCGATGAACGCCGAGCCGACGTAGCCGAAATCCGCGCCCATCGCGCGCGCGGCCAGCACCGCCCGGCCGTTCGCAATCGCGCCCGACAGGGCTAACGGCCCGTCGAACCACGCGCGAATCTCTTGCACGAGCGCGAAGGGCGACCACGTCCCCGCGTGTCCCCCGGCGCCCGCGGCGACCGCGATCAAGCCGTCGGCGCCCTTCTCGATCGCCTTGCGCGCGAACGCGACGTTGATGATGTCGTGCAGCACGACGCCGCCGTAGGAATGGATCGCTTCGTTGACCTCGGGGCGTGCGCCAAGCGACGTGATGACGATCTTCACGCGGTGCTTCACGCACAGCTCGAGATCGTGCATCAAGCGCGCGTTCGATTTGTGCACGATCAGGTTGACCGCGAACGGCGCCGACGGCCGCTCCGGATGCGCGGCGTCGTAGTCCGCCAGCTCGCGCGCGATGCGCTCCAGCCACTCCTCGAGCACCGGCTCGGGCCGCGCGTTGAGCGACGGAAACGCGCCGATCACGCCCGCTTTGCACTGCGCGATCACGAGCTCGGGCTGCGAGATGATGAACAGGGGCGCCCCGATGACCGGCACGGTCAAACGGTGCAGTGCGAGCGCGTCGGGCAGCATCGTCACACCTGCTGCAAGCCGAAGTCGACGGCGATCGTGTTGCCGCCGCTGATCACGACGCCGACGCGCTCGTCGCGTTCGCAGCGATAGCGCCCGGAGAGCAATCCCGCGAGGGCGGTGACGCCGCCCGGCTCCGCGACGACGCGCAGCGCGTCCCACAGCGTGCGTTGCGCGGCGACGATTTCGGCGTCGGACACGAGCACCACGCCGCTCACGTAGCGCTGCGCGATCGGGAACACCGTCGCGCCGATGCGTTTGGGTGCCAGCGAGTCGGCGGCGACGCTCCCCGCCGGAGCATCGACCGGCTCGCCGGCGGCGAGCGCGTGCATCAGCGTCGGCGCACCCTCCGGTTCGACGCCGACCACCTTCGTCGCGCCGGCGTACCACGCCGCGATCCCGCCGATCAAACCGCCGCCGCCGACCGCGACGAGCACGCTGTCGAGCCGCGGCGCTCGTTCGGCGAGCTCGAGCCCGACGGTGCCTTGCCCGAGCAGCGTCTCGGTCTGATCGTACGCGTGCACCGCGAGCGCACCCGACGTGCCCGTCCATTCCTCGGCCGCGGCCAGCGCGTCGGCGTAGCGCTCGCCGGTCACGACCAGATCGGCGCCGTACCCGCGAATCCGGTCGACCTTTGCGGCCGACGAGATCGTCGGCACGAAGATCTTCGCCGGCCGGCCGAGCCGCATCGCCGCGTACGCGACGGCGGCGCCGTGGTTGCCGCCCGACGCAGCGACGACGCCGGACGCGGGAACATCGCGCATCAGCAAGTTCGCGAACGCACCGCGCGCCTTAAAGGAACCGGAGTGCTGCAGCGACTCCAGCTTCAGCGTAACCGTCGCGCAGCCGATGCCGAGCTCGCTGCCCGGGAACTCGATGACGGGCGTGCGGCGCACGTACGGGCGGATGATGCGTTCGGCGGCGGCGATGCGGTCGGCGTCGATCGCGGCGAGGGAGTTCGGAGGCACCGGTCGTTGGTCCGCAGACCGCGCCGGGATATCCTCCGTCCGCTCAGAGCATCACGAGGCCCAGCCGAATGCCCAGCGTGACGGCTTCGGTGCGCGTCGTCGCGCCGAACTTCGCGAGGATCGCGGCGACGTGCGCCTTCACGGTGTTCTCGCTGATCGCCAGGCGTTCGGCGATGCGGCGGTTCGATAGACCGGCCGCGAGCATCGCGAGCACTTGGCGCTCGCGCTCGGTCAACGGCTCGGTCAGCGCCGAGCCGCGCGCGGCGGTCGCCGCCGGCGCAAGCGCGTCGCGCACCGACGCGTCGAGCACGACGAGCCCGGCGCGCACCGCGTCGAGCGCCGCCAGCAACTCGCGCGCGTCGCTCTGGCGCGCGAGCACGGCCGACGCGCCCGCGCGCAGCGCGGCGAGCGCGACGTCGGCGTGCGGATCGTCGACCAGCAAGATCGTTGGAACGCCGAAGCCTTCGACGATCGCGGCGAGCGCTTCGCGCACGCCGGCGGCGTCGCGCACGACGAGCGCGGCACCGTCGCGCGGCACGATCTCCACGCGATCCGCGAGCGTGCGCGCGATGCGCTCGCGCGACGCCGGGTCGGCCTCGATCGCTACGCGGGCGCGGTCAGGCAGCGCGCGCGCTCTCCGCGTCGCTCGGGATCGGAACGGCGATCGCGACGCCGCCGCGCAGCACGTCGAGCGCGATCGCGAAGCGCAAACGATCCGCGTCACGCGCGAGCAGCACGTCGCCGGCGATCAACCCGGCGTGCGCGGCGCGGCTGCCCGGTTCCACTGCGACGATCGCGAGCGCGTCGCGTCCGTCGCGCAACCGCGCCGGCGCGAGGTGCACGCCGAGGCGCGACGGCGTCGCGACCGCGCCGGCGAAGCGCTGCACGTCGCTCGCCGGCACCGCGAGCGCGAGGCCGCCGACGACCATGCTGTTGATGCCGACGACGCGCCCCTGCACGTCGGCGAGCGGCCCGCCGGAGTTTCCCGGCGCGAGCATCAAGTCGGCCTGAACGAAGCGCGATCCGGCAGTCACCGCGGCGTGCGCGATCCCCATCGTGATCGCGTTCGGGATCCCCAGCGGATGTCCGACCGCGACGAGCACCTCGCCGACGCGAATGTCGCGCGGGTCGCGCGCGACGGCCGCGGACAAACCTGTTGCGTCGATGCGCAGCAGCGCCAGATCGCGCCGCGCGTCGCGGCGCTCGACCCGCGCGCGGAAGCTGCGCCCGTCGCTGAGCACCACCTCCGCGAGCGGCCGGCTCGCGACGTGCGCGTTCGTCACGATCGCGCCGTCGCTCGCCCAGATCACGCCCGAACCGGCGCCGCCGCGCCCGAGCCGCACCGCGACGGTACTCGCCCGCAGCCGCTCCGCAAGCCGTTCGAGCTCGCGCTCCATCGCGCTGCCCGTATCACTCCTGTCACCCTGAGCTTGTCGAAGGGTCATCCTAATCGTGCTCCGGCCGCTCGCCGACCGTTACCTGCACCTGGTGCGGCGAACCGCCGCGGCGCACGTCCAACGCGAGCTGCTTGCCGACCGTGCCGGCGCCGAGCTGCGCGTGCACGTCGTCCGCGTCCTCGACGGCTTTTCCGCCGAGCGCGACGATGATGTCGCCGACGATCAGGCCGCCCCGATCGGCGGGGCTGTTCGGCTCGACGCCGAGCACGATCACGCCGCCCTGCACGCCCTGCAGCGCGACGCCGAGATAACCGCGCGGAATCCGCCCGCCGCGCGTGAGCAATGCTTCGACGACGCGTTCGATCGTCGTTGCGGGCACGGTGAGGGTCTGGCGGCGCGACAGCCCGCCGGTGTTGAGCCCGATGACGCGACCCGTCACGTCGACGAGCGGGCTGCCCGAGAAGCGCGGATACAGCGACAGATCAGGCCGCACGAAGCGGTCGATCTCGCCGCCGTGCCACGTGCGCCACGCGTCGCCGACGGCGCTGATCACGCCCATCGTCGCGGCGAGGTCGCCGTCGTCGTCGCGCGCTACCGCAAGCACGATCGCGCCGACTCGCAGCGCTTCCGGCGAGGCGAACTCCAGCGGTACGCCGGGGTTCTGAACGCGCAGCAGCGCGAGGTCCGTGGACGGGTCGCGGCCGGCGACCGTCGCCGTCGCGGTTTCGCCGTTCGCGCGCACGATTTCGATCTCGTCGCTCTCGAGCGCATGATCCGCGGTAAGGATCAGGTCGGGCTTGATGTAGAACCCGCTAAAACCGATGCGGGCGCGCCCTTCGACCGCGACGACGCCGCTCGCGACGCGCTCGATCGTCGATGCGATGTCGTTGGAGAGCGCGGCAAGCGCGCTGGTTTCCGTGGTAGCCATGCCCCGCATCCTACGCGCCTTGCCCAGCGCACGCATCACCCGATCGGGTAACTCAGGCGCGCGCGGCCGATCCTTCCGCGCGCGGACGTTTCGGTTTGCGGTAATGGATGTTCGCCCATGTGATGAGCAGCGTGCCGATCACCGTCGGCCAAACCCAGCGCGCGAGGAGCGGGATCATGTGCAGGTTTACCGTTGAGAATGCGGTGACGGCGGCGATGTACGCCGCAAGCATCAGCGTGAGATGGCGGTACATCCACGCTTTGTGCGGCGCCGGCCGCGACTGCCGGTACAGGTCCCTTCCGCCGAGCACGACGCAGATCGCGCCGAACATCGTGAGCACCGCCGCGAACTCAGAATGCTGCAGTACCGCGAGCACCAGCAGCGCGCAACCGGCGACGAGCACCGCGCCCGCAGCGACGACGTCCACCGCCGCGACGCGGTCGTGCGCGCGCGCCGCGCGCCATGCTCCGAACACGAGAAAGCCGCTCAGCACGCCGACCGCGACCAGAAACAGATCGCCGAAATACGGCCCGAGCCCGAACGCCGTCACCGACACGGTCGCCATCGCGACGACGAACACCGTGCCCCACCGCCGGTGCCACGTGCCGCCCTTGCGCGCGATCATCGCGAGCGGCGCGATCACCAGCGCCAGCGAGCCGGCCACGATGTGCACGAGCAACAGGAGCCGGATGACCAGGGGCGCGTCGGGGTGCGGCATAGGAACGCTCCGATAGGACACAGTAGACCGTCCACAATGGAACGTAGCGCAGAACGGGCGGGCCGTCAAGCGGCGCCCGCCGACGACGGTCTCAACGCCACCGCCGCGTCGCTGCTCGGCTTCCTCCAGGACGCGCCGCGCTCGGGCTACGACCTCGAAGTGGTGATCGACGGCTCGATCGGGCGGTTCTGGAACGTCACCCGCAGTCAGATCTACCGCGAGCTGCGCGTGCTCGAAGACGCCGGCCTCGTGTCGTCGGCGGAGCCCGGCGCGCGCGCGCGCCGCGTGTACGCGCTGACCGCGCGCGGGCGCAAGGCATTCGGCGCGTGGCTGGCGCGCGAGCCGGGGCGCGACCTCACCCGCATCCCGTTCTTGCTCCAAGTGTTCTTCGCCGACGCGCTGCCGCCGGACGTGCTCGCCGCGCGCGTGCGCGAACGCCGCGCGCTCCACGAAGCCCAGCGCGACGAGTATCGCCGTCGCCTCCCCGAGGTCGAAGCGGAAGCGCCGTTCCCGGCGCTCACGATGCGCTTCGGCCTGCGCTACGCCGAAGTGTGCCTAGCCTGGCTCGACGACATCGACGCGTTCGCGGCAAAGCGCAAACGCAAACGCCGTTAGCGAAACGTCAGCTCGAAGCGGTATGTCGTCGCCGTCGGCGCGCAGCCCGGCTGTCGCTCGAACACGTAGACGCCCTGCCGCGCGGCGACGGTCGCGGCGTAGTCGGTCTTCTTGTTGCCGGTCGACTGCACGAGGTGAACGGCCGTCACGCGTGCGCTCGCGTCGAGCGCGACGTCGACGAACGCGGTGCCCGCCGCTTCGCGCAAGCGCGGCAGCGGAAACCGTTGCGCCCGAACGAACGGTGCTGCGCACGGCGCCGGCGAGCTGGACGCGCCTGCCTCCGGCGCCGGCGCGGCGAGCGCCTCCGGCGGCATCCTCCAGTAGGCCGACCATACCGCGCTGGTGCTGACGCAGCCGGCTGTCGGCGCGGCGTAGCGGAACTCCCCGACCGCCTTCGCAGCGGCGGCGTCGACGGTCGCGTCACCCGACGACTCCACGAGCGCCGAACGCCGGATGCGGCCGTCGCTGCCGAGATCGATCAAGAAACGCACGCGCTCGTGCGTGGGGTGCGCGTTCTCCGGAAATTCGAAGTTCGATTCCTCGATGATGCGGACGTTCTCACGCGGGCACGCCGCGGCCGGCGCGCGGACAGGCGCCGGCGCCGGCGACGCCGCCGCGAGGATCAGCGCTGCGAGCAATCCCACGATCATCGCACGACCCGGATGAACTTGAGCTCGTCGTCGTACGGGCCTTGCATCTTCACACCCGCCTTCTTCTCCAGCGTGCAGTACTCGATGATCTCCGTCGTGATCTCCTCACCGGGCGAGATCACCGGGATCCCGGGTGGATACGGCGTGATCACCTCGGCGCACACGCGGCCCGCCGACAGCTTGAACGGCACGAACTCCGTGTCGGCCAAGAACGCTTCGCGCGGTGCGAGCCGGATCGGCGGGATGCTGGGCAGCTTGTACGTGCCGGTGTTCATCCGGCGCTCGAGCACGCCCGACGGCGAGAAGATGTCGACCGGGCGGTCCTCGCGCGCGAGCTCGCGCACGCCGTGGATGAGCATGTCCGACGCTTCGGGCGTCGTGCCGATCGTGTACAGCGCGACGACGTTGAACAGGTCGGCTAGCTCGACTTGCACGTTGTAACGGCGGCGCAGGATCTCTTCGGCTTCGTAACCCGTGTAGCCGAGATTTTTCACCGTTATGGTGATCTTGGTCGGGTCGATGTCGTACACGCCCGGCCGCCCTTCGAGCTCCTCGCCGAAGCAGTACACCTTCGGGATCTCGTTGAGCCGCGTACGCGCGTCCTGCGCGATCTCGATCGTGCGCGACAGCAGCGCCGGCCCGTCGAGCGCCATCTGCCGCCGCGCGACATCGAGCGACGCAACGAGCACGAGGTTGGGCGACGTGGATAGGAAAAGTTTGTAGACGGCTTTGAGCCGGTCGAGCCGGATGCGATTACCCTGCACGTGCAGCATCGCGGTCTGCGACATCGAGCCGAGCATCTTGTGCGTGGAGTTGATGCACATGTCCGCACCGGCTTGCATCGCCGACAGCGGCAGCGCGGGATGGAAGTGAAAGTGCGGGCCCCACGCCTCGTCCACCAGCAGCGGGACGTTGTGCTCGTGCGCGATCGCGGCGATCGCTTCGAGGTCGGCGGCGACGCCGTAGTACGTCGGCGACACGATGTAGATCGCCTTGACGTCGGGCTCGCGCTCGATGGTCGCGCGCACCGTCGCCGGCGAGATCGTGTGGTCCATGTGCAGCGCCTCGTCGACCTCGGGCTGCATCCACACGGGCACCGCACCCGACATGATGAGCCCGCCCATCGAGCTCTTGTGCGAGTTGCGCGGCAGCGCGAGCTTGTCGCCGGGGTTGAGCGCGGCCATCATCATGCACTGGTTGCCGCTCGTCGAGCCGTTGATCAAGAAGAACGACTGCTCCGCGCCGAAGCACTCCGCCGCGAGGTCCTGTGCCTCGACCAGCGCCTCTTCGGGCTGCAGCAGGTCGTCGAGCCCGCGGATCTGGGTGAGGTCGATCGCCAGGACGTTGTCGCCGACGAAGTCGCGGAACGCGCGCTCCATCCCGATCCCTTGCTTGTGGCCGGGCGTGTGGAACGGGATGACGCCCGCATCGACGTAGTCGAGCAGGACCTGGAAGTACGGTGCGCGCGTCTGGTCGAGCGCCGTCGCCGAGGGCTCCCGAAAGTTCACAACGCGAGCGAGTATAGCACGCTCGCGACGCGAGCGCTGGGTCCGGTCCGAGTTAGGCGCCGAGCCTCGGGCCGACGGCGGCCCTCACGGCCGGCAGGCGGACGGGCAACCCGTCGGCGCTGAAGCCGTTCGCCGACGTATACGCGGCGAACGCGGTGTAGGCGGCGAAGGCGGCGCGGCTGATCTCCACCGTGTCGGTGCCGTTCGAGTACCGCAGCGCGAGCTCGGGGGCGGGCTCCGCCGCGACCACGGGCGCGACGTGCGGCCGCGGGCGCGCGTCACCGAGGCGGACGGGCCGGGCGAGAACGTTCGCGTCGAGCGGGGCGAGCATGGTTCGGTCATGCCCCCGGGGCACGCGCGCCAAGCCTCCACGACCGCATAGTGTCGGCCGTCAGACTTCGATCCGCTCCTCGATCGAGACGTTGTAGAGGAACAGGAACTGGTGCCACTCGCCCGGCAGCGTGTTGCGCTTGACCCGGATCCACGGGATGTACTTGGGCGCCTTGGGCTTGCGCTTGAGCTTCATGTTGGCGTGCTCGGGCGTGCGGTTGTTCTTGCGGTTGTTGCAGCGCATGCACGCGCACACGAGATTTTCCCAGGTCGACGGGCCGCCTTTGCTCTTGGGCAGCACGTGGTCGACGGTCATCATACGCTCGCCCTTGAGCTGGCAGTACTGGCACGTGTAGTCGTCGCGCAGCAGCACGTTCTTCTTCGTCAGCGCGACTTTTTGCATCGGGCGCTTGATGTAGTACAGCATCCGGATGATCGACGGCAGCTTCATCTCGTAGCTCGTCGACTTGATCACGTCATCGCGCTTGTGCACGATCTCGGCCTTGCCAGAGAACAACAGCTTCACCGCGCGCTGAAACGACGTGATGTTGAGCGCTTCGTAGGTGAAGTTCAAGACGAGGACGTCCGTCATCGGCCGCAACGCAAGAAGCGAGTCACGGGACGTGGCTCGCTTCGGACGGAGGACAGGGACGCGAGGGGGCGGGGGAAGCAACTCCGCGAGTCGTTCCACTCCGCTGGCCTGGACCTCGGTGCGAGGGTACCGCGCGTCATGACGTTACCGTACGCTTCGCTTCCCCGCTCCGTGTTCACCTCGTGGTTGGTCGCAGGCGCCTACCGGCCGGGAAGGTTCGGCATGGGCTGACCCGTCGTCGCCAGCACGAGCCATATCTCGTTGTTCGCCCCGCCGCTCCATCCGCGATACGCGGCGACCGGATTGCCGGGACCGTACGGCCCGTCGCCCAGCACGTTGAGGTTGCGGTCGTAGTCGAAGGTCGGCCGGAACGCGTAGGCTACGGACGCCCCGGCCAGCAGGCTCCGGTCGATCGAGTCGATCGTCGCGAATCCGGGCGTGAGCCCATCCTGGAGCGCATCGAACTCCAGCCCGGTGTCGACGACGGCGATGTTCCAATGCGGGATCTGCTCGTTGGCGTAGGCGAGACTCAGGTTTCCGTCACCGTCACTCATCAGCGAGCCTTCCTCTCCAACGGAGAGGATGATCCAGTCATCCCCGCTTTGGCGGAAGATCCAGCGCTGTCCGGTCGCGTGCGGGTCCATGTACGCGGTCGTCACGCCGTCAAAGCCGGAGCGGGTCAGCACCAAGCCGCACAACGCGACGATCAGATAGCCGTCATCGGGTGTCATGGAACGGCTGCTTCGAGCTACGTGTCCGCCATCATCCGCAAGAAGTAGGCGTGGACCCGATCATCACCCGTCAGCTCCGGGTGGAACGACGTGCCGAGCACGTTCTTCTCGCGCACCATCACGCCGTGCCCGTCGCGCTCGGCGAGCGTCTCGACCCCGCCGCCGGTGCGCTCGATCCACGGCGCGCGGATGAAGATCGCCGGGAACGGCTCGTCGCCCAGCGCCGGGATCGCGAGCGGCACTTCGGCGCTGTCGACTTGGCGGCCGAACGCGTTGCGGCGCACCGTGACGTCGAGCAAATCCAATGTCGGCTGCTTGATGTCGGCCACGTCGTGCGCCGCGACGATCATCCCCATGCATGTCCCCCAGAACGGCATGCCGTCCGCGACGCGGCGTTTGATCGGCTCCGTCAGACCAAAGCGATCGAGCAGGCGGATCACGGTCGTCGACTCGCCGCCCGGGACCACGAGCGCACCGACGCGCGCGAGATCGTCGGGCGTGCGCACCTCCACGACGTCGGCGCCGGCGCGCTGCAGCGCTTGCACGTGCTCCACGACGTCGCCTTGAAGCGCCAGAACGCCGACCGTGTTCATCGAGGCTCCCGCGCGCGAAGCGCGTTACTTGCCGCGCGACGCCATCAGCTGGTGATCCGCGAGCTGGCGGATGTCGAGGCCTGCCATCGCCTTCGCTTCTTCCGGGATCGACTTGTGCGCTTTGAGCACCACGTCCGCGTCTTGCCAATGCGTCGTCGCGTCGACGATCGCGCGCGCGAACGCGGCGGGGTCTGTCGACTTGAAGATTCCGCTGCCGACGAAGATACCTTCCGCGCCGAGCTCCATCATCAGCGCGGCGTCGGCCGGCGTCGAAACACCGCCCGCGCAGAACAGCACGACGGGCAGCTTCTTGTTCGCCGCGATCTCGCGCACGAGTTCGAGCGGTGCGCCGAGGTCGCGCGCGCGGGCCACGAGCTCTTCTTTGGGGACCGCGGCGAGCGTCGCGATGCCGTCGCGGATCGCGCGCATGTGGCGCACGGCCTCGACGATGTTGCCCGAGCCCGCTTCGCCCTTGCTGCGAATCATCGCCGCGCCTTCGGCGATGCGGCGCAGCGCCTCGCCCAGATCGCGCGCGCCGCACACGAAGGGCACCGTGAACGGCGCCTTGTCGAGGTGGAACAGATCGTCGGCCGGTGTG
This sequence comes from Candidatus Elarobacter sp., assembly GCA_035943995.1. Classification (GTDB taxonomy): domain Bacteria; phylum Vulcanimicrobiota; class Vulcanimicrobiia; order Vulcanimicrobiales; family Vulcanimicrobiaceae; genus Vulcanimicrobium. Next base: position 15,119 of record DASZBS010000097.1, read on the forward strand.
AGCACTTCGGACTCGTCGATGTAGTCGACGCCGAGCGACTGCAGCTGCCGCGCCTCGCCGATGTGGCCGATGCGCACCTTGGCCATCACGGGGATGGTGACGGACTGCATGATGCGTTCGATCAGCGCCGGGTGGCTCATGCGCGCGACGCCGCCGTCAGCGCGAATGTCGGCCGGGATGCGCTCGAGCGCCATCACCGCGACCGCGCCCGCCTCTTCGGCGACCTTGGCCTGCTCGGGCGTCACGACGTCCATGATGACGCCGCCCTTGAGCATCTGCGCGAGCCCGCGCTTGACGGTATCCGTGCCGGTCTGCTGCGACTGTCCGTTCATATCCGCTCCATTGTCCTGCTCGAATCGCCCGCCATCAATGCGGACAATGGGAACAATCCTAGCGCGGTTTCGGCGGCCTGGTCGCGCCGACCGACGGCGCCACGTTCGCGCGCTCCTCGGGCGAGAGGGTCGGCGGCTCGGTCTCGGTCGCGCCGGGCTCGTGCGACACCAGCGGGATCGGGAGCGGCGGCGAGGTGTAGATGCCGCGCGTGGGCGCCAGCGGCTTGACCGTGGGCTCGGGGATCGGCGTCGCCCGGTAGGGCGGCGGCGTGTACGGCGCCTGCGTGGGCCGGGGCGGCGGCGTGACCCGCGGGTCGGGGAACGCGGGGTCGGTCGCCACCGAGACGACCTGCAGGCGCTTCCAGTTCTTGAGCTCGCCGTGGATGGACGCATCGCCGCCGGCGCCCGGCACGGGCGTCACGCCGGATCCGATGATGGGGACGCGCCGCTCCGTCTGGAGCAGCACCCGGTCACCGAGCTTCTGCCCGATCAGGATGGAGACGACGAGGACGATCGCGCCTCCGGCCAGGAGCGCGGAGAGTCCCGGGCGGCGGGTTGGCAACACGGCCCCGTGGTTTCTAACCGACGGGGGCGGCGGCCTCTCGCGGCTCGTGGGTCGGCATGGCGTCGACCAGGACGGGCTCGCCGATCCGCATCTCCAGCATCAGCCCGGGCTCCACGCGGCGGCGGAACGTCTCGCCGCGGAAGTCGACGGTGACCTCGCGGGCGGCCTCGCGGTCGTTGCACAGGTAGATCAGAACGCCGCCGCGGCCGTCCTCGAACCCGACCGCGCCGACCTCGACGGGCGACGTGCGGATCTCGTCGGAGACATCCGTGCCGGCGAAGTACACGCGGTACGGCTCGTCCGCCGACGCGAAGTCCATGTCGCCCACGATGATCTTGCGCTCCGCGTCGATCACGTAGCTGTGGCGGCGGCCGCCCCAGTGCACGCGCACCGCGGCGGTCCACGTCCAGTCGGCGGGCAGGAGCGGCGCGATGTGCGGGCGGCCGCTGGTGCGGTAGCCGTCGAGGCCGCACACGGTCTCCGCGACCGCCCACAGATATTTTGCGCCGGTCCACGGCGAGAGGTACATGCCGCGGTTCGTCAGCGAGCCGCCGTCGAACCACTCGCCGAACTGCCCCGGCACGGTGTTGCGCGCGGCGCCGGCTTCCATCGTCTCGTAGATCACCTCGAGCCAGTGCGCGGCCTCATGGTACGCGCCGTTGCGCGCGAGCGCCACCACGAACCACAGCGTGAGGTCCGGCCACACGCCGCCGAGCAGGCCGAAGCCATGCGACGGAAAGTACCACGAGTCGGCGGTGGAGATCGTGCGCAGCCCGACGGGCGTGGTGAAATCCGGCTCCATCAAGCGCTTGAGGATCGCCTTGCGCACCGCCGGCTGCGCCACCTCGAAGAGCACCGGGAACACTTCGTCGGCGGTGAAGTTGTCCTGGTAGTTGCCGTCCACGTCGTAGTTCAGCACGAACGCCGACGTGTCGCTGTTGAACAGCTTCGACAGCATCGCCTCGCGCAGCGCCGTCGCTTCGGTCGAATAGCGCTGCCATGCGGCGCGGTCGTCGACGATCGCGGCGAGCCGCGCCGTCGCTTCCAGCGCGAAATACGCCTCGGCGTTGATCTCGGTGACCGCGCCGTCGAGCTTGTAGAGCGGGATGATGTTGCGCCACGACGTGATGCCGAACATGTCCTCGCCGCCGGCCTTGCAGAACAGCAGCCCGTTCGCGTCGCGCTGGGTGAGCATGTAGTCGGCGATTTTGGTGACGAGCGGGAACACGCCGCGCAGCCACGCGTCGTCGAGCGTCGCGTTGTAGTGGTGCAGGATCGCGATGATGTGCAGCGGTGTGTCGTCGTTGACGTTGAGGTCGTAGAACGTCGAAAACCCGTTGACGCCGCGCACGTACTCCACCACTTGGCCGCTCGGTTCGACGAAGCGGTTGAACAGCTCGATCGCATCGCGCGAGAACTGCGGCATGAAGTAGTCGTAGCCGTGCACGAACCACGACGTGTCGCGCGACACGAGGATGTCGGACGGCGGGGAGTTGGTGGACCCCCAGCCCTGCGGATACTCCTTGACGACGCGCAGCATGTTGACTTTGGCCCAGTTCACGCCGCGGTTGATTAGCGGCGACGGCGTGAGCAGCCGCGCGTCGGCGAGCTTCTCGGCGTAGTAGCGCTCCGTCGCCGGCAGCGCGTCGGGATCGCGCAGCAGCTGCTCGAGCACGGGCTTCGTCTTCTCGTCGCCGCCCTTGTTGTACACGACGGCGAGCCGCAGCGACTCGCGGCCGCCCGGCGGCACGTCGATGCAGTACTCGAACGCGCCGAAGATGCGGCTCGACGAGAACTCCGCGAGGTGCGGCGTGATCTCGGCGAGGTGTGCGACGTCGTCGAGCGTGCCGTGCATCATGCCTTGCAGCAACGTCTGCTCGCGCAGCGCGACGACGGCCGCCCGCGGCGTGCGGGAGCCACCCCACCAGCGCACCCCGCCGGACTCCTCGCCGAACGAGCGGATGAAGCGGTCGCCGGTGCTGGCACGCACGTGCTTCTCCGGCTCGCCGTAGAAGCGCTGGCCGACCAGCAGCGCCCACGGGAAAATCTGCACGCTCGCCGGCTCCGTCGCGGCGTTGTGCACCGTGACGTCGACCACGAACGACACGACGCGGTCGTGCAGCGGCCCGTGCGGCACGTAGAACGTCTCGGTGACGCGCAGATCCGGCGCGATCGCGAACTCCGCGATCTGTGCGTACGGCACGAACGTGAACTCGCGCGTGATCTGGTGCGGGAACAGCGTCTCGGCGCCGCCCGCGCGGTACGCGATCTGGTGGGAGCCGAAGATGATCTGGTCGGTGTCCGCGTCCCACAGCCCGCGGATCCCGCCCTTGGGCGTCGAGGTGGCGAACGTCTTGAAGTTCCCGAGCGTCAACCCGAACGGAGTCTGCTCCTCGCGGAGCACGTACGCGCTGAACTCGTTGCGCTGCGCATCAAAGGTCGGTCCCACGCGCCGTCTCTCTACCGGAGGGCGGCGGCGGCGGCCTCCTCGAAACGCCGCGTCGGTGGAAGTTCGCTCGCTCGCCGCCCCGGCCAAGATCAACCTGACGCTGGAGGTCCTCGCGCGGCGCGACGACGGCCACCACGCGCTGCGCAGCGTCATGGTGCCGATCGCGCTCGCCGACGAGCTCGCGTTCGCGCCGAGCGACCGATTCGCGTTCGCGTGCGAGCCCCCGTCGCTGGCCGCGGACAACCTCGTGCCGCGCGCGTTCGCGCAAGTCGGGCTCGGCGACGCGCGGGTCGCGGTGACGCTGCGCAAGCGCGTGCCGGTGGGCGCCGGGCTCGGCGGCGGCTCCAGCGACGCGGCCGGCGTGCTGCACGCGGCGATGCGCGGCGCGTTCGGCGACGCCGGCGCGCGCGACTGGGTTGCGGACGCGCGCGCGCTCGGATCCGACGTGCCCTTCTTCCTCGCCGACGGCCCCGCGCTGGTCGAAGGCACCGGCGAGCGCGTCACCGCGCTCGGCGCGCCGCCGCCCTGGTGGGTGGTGCTCGCCGTGCCGCAGGCGCACGTCGCGACGGGGCCGGCATACGCGGCGCTCGATGCGGCGCGCGCAGTCCATCCCGCGCCGACGCGGCCGCGCAGCGAGTCGGCGACGCTGCGCTGCGGCGAAGCGCTGCAGCGCGCCGACTACGCCGCGGTGCTCGCGACGCTGACGAACGACTTCGCGCCGGTCGTGCGCGATGCATACCCCGCGGTCGACGCGGCGCTGCGCGCGCTCGACGACGCCGGCGCGCCGCACCGAGCGATGCTATCCGGTTCGGGCGGCGCGTGCTTCGCGCTTTTTTCGGACGAAGCGTCCGCGCACGCGTTCGCACAGGGCTTGCGCGCGCCCGACGGCGCGGCGGTCCACGTCGTACCGTTCGCGGCGAGCGGCGCATGGCGCTAGACGCGATCGTCCTCGCGGGCGGCGCAGCCGACGCCGTCGCGGCGCTCGAGCCCGGCGCGCCGAACAAGGCGTTCGTGCGGATCGGCGGCGTGCCGCTCGTGCAGCGCACCATCATGGGCCTGCGCGCGTCGTCGCGCATCGACCGCATCGTCGCCGTCGCGCCGCCGTCGGCGGCCGCGCACCCGGCGCTCGCGAACGCGAGCGAGGTGCGCGGCGACGGTCCGCGGATGCTCGAGAGCCTTCGCTCGGGGATGGCGGGATTCACCGAGGACGCGCTGGTGATCGTCGCCGCGTCCGACCTTCCCGCGCTGGATGCCGCGGCCGTCGACGAGTTCGTCGACGCAGTGCTCGGACGCGACCTCGACGTCGCCTACGCGTGCCTGGAACGGCGTTATCACGACGCGGCGTATCCGGAGTTTCCGCACACGTGGGCGCGCTTGCGCGACGGGCGCTATTGCGGCGGCGGCGTCGTCGCGCTGCGCCCGCGCGTGCTGCCGCGTCTCAACACGTTCATGGACGCGCTCGGCAACGCGCGCAAGTCGCCGTGGCGGCTGGCCGGGCTCTTCGGCTGGGACGTGCTCGCGCGCTTCGCGATCGGGCGGCTTGCGATCGAGCAGGCGGAGACGCGCGCATCGCGCCTGCTGAGCGCGCGCGTCGGCGCGATTCGCTGCACGCAGCCGCAGATCGCCCTCAACGTCGACCGCGTCGAGGACGTGGCGCGCGCGAACGCGCGGTTCGGATCGTAGGCGCGGATTTAGGTCGGCTGCCGCGATTTGCGCGCGGCGAGCTCGACGCGCGAGCGGACGCCGAGCTTCGCGAAGACCGCGCCGAGATGGTGCTCTACGGTGCGGTCGCTCAACGAAAGCTGCTCCGCGATCTCGCGGTTCGAAAGCCCCGTCGCGGCGAGATCGGCGATCTGCGACTCGCGTTTGGTGAGCCGGTTCGGCGCGGCCGCCGACCGCGGTCCGTCCGATAGACGGTTGACGTCGCGGACCGCGCCGCAGGCCTCGTATGCCGCACGAGCAGCAGGCGCGTCTCCCGCGCGTTCCAGCGCCGTCGCTTCCCACAGGCGGTAGCCCACGCTGCGGAACGCGTCGGATGCGAACCGCGCGTGCCGCTCGCGGTCGACGCCGCCGCGCGCGACAACGGAGCGGTACAGATGCAGGAAACCGATTGTGTTGGGGCGCTCGGCGGCTTCGTCTTCTAGCCAGCGGGACAGCGACGGAAGCTCGCGGTCGAGCCCGAACTCCGCGATCTTGACGGCGATCTCCGGGAGACCGCTGAGCGATGCAAGGCGCGGAACGACCCGCGCGATCACCGAGCGCGCACGATCCGGCCGCCCGAGCGCGGCGAATCGCTCCGTCAGCGCGGGCACGACGGTGAGGATCTGCCAGGCCGCCCCCGACCGCAGCGCGTCGTCGAAGAGCTGTTCCCGAAAGCAGCGTTCGAGCAGCGCCTCGTCATCGGTGCGGATCGCGACGACGACGCCCACGGACGACGCGATCACCTCCGAAGCGGGGAAGTCCCCGCAGTACGGAAGCGCCCGCTCGACCAGCTGCCGTGCCCGCGCGAGATCGCCGACCGCGAGCGCGGTCCACGCCGCCGTCGCGAAGACGTACGGCACGAGCTCGACGCGCCGCGTTCGTTCCGCGAGCTCGACGGCACGTTCGTTCAGCGCGACCGCGAGCTCCGTGTCGTGCCCGAACGCTGAGACCGCGAAGTTCGCGAACCCGCCGATGGCACGCAGGACGTCGCCCGACGCCTCCGCGGTGGCGATCATCCCCTCATAGCTCGCGCGCCAGCGCACGAGATCGCGTTGGGCTCCGTACGCGATCGCCGCCGCCTCGTACGCCCGCATCACCGACTGATCGTCGCCGAACGCGCGGTACGGTTCCGCCTCCGCGAGCGCATCGAGCGTCGCGGGCGCGTCCAGCACCGAGGCCGCGAGCCACGCGCGAAAGACGTGCACCCCGTAGTGCTCCGGCGACGGTGCGGCGCCGGCGAGGAGCACTCGCGCACGCTCGATCGCATCGAGCGAGGCGTCCCGGCGCGCAGCGCGCACCTCGGCGCGCGCGATGCGTAGCAAGATCCCGGCACGCGTCGTCGCGTCGGCAGCAGCCCCGATCTCGTCGAGCCGCCGCCGCAAGAGCGGCAGCGCTGCGACGGGGCGTCCCGCCCTTTCGAGGGCGTGCGCCTCCTTGTCGAGGAGGGTCGACGCGCCGGCGTCGACCGCGCGGTGGTAGAACTCCGCCGCGTCGGCGAACGCGGAATGCGCGGACGCCGCGTCGCCCGCGCGTTCGTTCCAGTGCGCCGCCGCGGTCCGGTCGCCGCCGGAAAACGCGTGCAGCGCACGGCGCGAGAAGTCCGGATCGGCGTGGGGCTCGGCATCGAGATGCGCCACCATCGCGCGGTGCAGCCGGCGCCGCTCCGCCGGCAAGGCGTCCTCGTAGACGGTACGCCGGATCAGCTCATGCCGAAAGGTCAGGCCGCGCCACGCGTCCGCAGGCGGTACGACGAAGCCGTGGTCGAGAGCAACGCGTAACGCCGCCGCCGTCTCGTCGAGCGAGACGCCGGCGACGCCGGCCAGGAGCTCCTCGTCGAACTCGACCAGCGCGGACGCTGCGCGCACGACGCGCTGAACCCCGTTCGGCAGCTCGCGCAGCCGCGCGCGCACGCTCGCCGTGAGCGAGCCGGGGAGCGCGTCACCGCTGGTGCCCCGGCTCGCGTGGTGCCGCGTGAGCTCCCGGAGATAGAGCGGGTTGCCGTCGGCGGCGGCGAGGATCGCCCGCCGCTCCACCGCGCCGAGCGAACGGCGACCGCGTCGCAGCTCCTCGTCGACGAGCGCTGCCGCCGCATCCGGTTCGAGCACGTTGAGCCGCAGGCGTGCGACGCTCGGCAATCGCGCCAGCCGTTCGAGCATCTTGACACGCGGCTCGTCCAGCCCCGACTCGCGCGCGGTGACGACGAACAACACGGGCGTGCCGCTCGCGACGAGCGCGAGATGGTAGACGAGCTCGAGCGTCGCCAGATCGCTCCAGTGCGCGTCTTCCAAAACCAGCGTGAACACGCGCCGCGCGCTGTAGAAGCGCACGGCCTCGACGACGGCGTCGAACGTCGCGTGCTTGTCGCCGGCGCGCTCGGCGCTCGGCGCGGCGCGCGCGGCGAGCGTTTCCAACGCGCGACGCAATGCCGGACGTTTCCCCAGCACCGTGGGTTCGCGCGCGTCGAGCTGTCGTACCACCTCGGAAAATGCCGCGTACGGCGCGACCGCGAACTCGTTCGCACGCCCGACCACGACCTCGGTTTCGGCGACGCGCGCCACAAGCTCGTCGACGAGGCGCGTCTTGCCGGTCCCCGCGTCGCCGAGGATCAGCAGAAAGCGTGGGCCGTTCGCGGTGGCCTCGCGGCGCGCGGCTACCAAGAGCGCCAGGTCGTCGTCCCGCCCGATCAGCGGGAATTCGGGCGCCGCAGGCACGCGGGCTGCTTGCACGCATCGGCGAGCGCAACCTTCGCGGCCCGAAAACTAGGGGTGTTCCCCGATCCGCCGGCCTCGTCGGCCGCTTATCCTTGGTGCACACCGGCGGGCCGCGGCCGAGGGCCACACGGCCGAACCCCGACCACGCCGGATCGCACATCGCATGAAGGAAGAGACGTCATGACCACATTGCCGTACGAGATCCGCTTGGGCGAGCCCGACGAAGCCGTCGCCGACGATCCTTCGGAATTTCAGGCCGTACGCTACGACGTTCGGCGCGACGCCAACGACACGACGGCGACCGACGTCCGCGTCGTACTCGACCTCAACAACCATCGCGCTCTCCGCGCATATCTCGAAGGGAACCCGAACGCGGCGTCGGTCACACTCATCTTCGACGCACCGAACGGGCTTCTGCCGCCCGACCCGATGGGGCCTGCGATCGTCGCCTGCAACGACTTCTTGTCCTCCGTCGCCGCCGCGAGCGAGCGGAACGACGTTCTCCCCGGTGACTTCTATAACGCGGCGGCCACGTTGTACGCCGACTTGCGTGCCGCCGTCTACTCTGGCGCGCCGACCGCGAAGACCCCGTTTCCGGAGGCCACCAAACCAGCGTACCCGACGACGCTTTCCGGCATTCCGATGTTGGAGACGATGATCACCACGCTCATCGACGTCGCGTACGAGGCCGCGCATGGTGATTCGGATGTCTGGTGCGGCGGGACCGGCGACTTCACCGAAGCCGGCTTCTCCAAGACGCTCGCTCTCGTCGACACCGTGAAGGAGAGCTTCGCGGTCTGAAAGCGAACCGGCCCGCGGCGGCGTGCGTTTCCGGACCGATGCGTTCCGTGATCGCCGCCGCCGTCCTCGCTCTTTCGCTCATCGGGCCGGCCTTCGCGCAGACGCCCGGGCCGGTCGCCGGTTCGCCGGCCTCGGCCGGGTCCGCGCCGTGCGACGCGCGCGAGGCGACGCTCGGCGGGATCGGGCGCGTCACCGTGTTCGCGTTTACCGGACCGGTTTTCGGCGGCCGCGTGTGCGCGACGGTCGCGAACCTCGGGAGCGATCAGTTCACCGCGCGGGTCGCGGACGCGTCGTCGGACGACGCGCTGGTGACCGCGGCGCTGACGGGCGCCGGCGACGTGACGGCGCCGCTGGGCGATGCCATCGTCACCGGCGCCGGACCGTACGTGATCGCACCCGGCGGCGTGATCCCGGCGTTCGGCGCCGACACCGCGGAGCTGCCGCGGGTCGTGCTCGCATACGCAGGTCAACGCACGTTCGTCATCGCGACGACACCCGTCGCGCTCGTCGATCTTGCCAAAGAGCTGCGCTCGCAGCCCGGGGCGTTCGGTGCGGACGCATTCGAACGCGCCGTGATCCTCGCGAGCGGGCCGAACGCCGCGCTGTCGCTGCGAACAGCCGACGGTACGATTGGAGCACCGAGCGTCACCACGCCCCGCATGCTGCTTTTGATTAAGCGCGGCTGAGAATCCGCGCTGCGGCGCGTTTCTCAGCCCCCTCTCAGTCGCGCCGGGTAGCAGCAGCGCATGCGCGCCATCACGGTGCTCTGCGACCGCGTCGCCGACGCGGGGGGTGCAGAGCGCTACTGGGAGACAGTGCTGCCCGCCTTGGCGTCGCGGGGTGTTCGCGTGCGCTTGCTCGCGCGGGAGATCGCGCGCGGCCCGGCGCCGGGCGTCGCCGCGCGCGAGCTCCGCTGGGCGGACGACGACGAGCCGCCGTCCCCGGCCGCGGCGCGCGCCGTCGCCGACGAGCTGCGCCGCGAGGGGCCCGACGTCGTCGTCACGGCGAGCGTGTTCGACACCGCCGTCCTCGACGCAGTGCGCGCCGCCGGGCCGCGCTGGATCGCACGCGTTCACGATCATCGCGCGTTCTGCCCGACGGGCGACCGCGTGTTCCCGCAGTTCGAGGCCGTCTGCAGCGCGCCGATGGGCGGCGCATGCCGCCGCGCCACGATCGTGCGCGGCTGCGTGCACGGGCCGCGGTCCTCGTCGTTTCGCCGCATCGCGGAGCGCGAAGGACTGCGCGACCGGCTCGCGCATGCCGACTGCGTGCTCGTATCGAGCGAGCACATGCGCGCTACCTGCATCGCGAACGGCATCGGCTCCGCGCGCATCGCGATCACCCCGCCGCCGCTACCCGACGACGCGTACGCAGCGGAACCGGCGGGGCGGCCGCAGGCGCGCACGCTGCTGTTCGCATCCCGCCTGACGCCGCGCAAGGGACTGCGCTCGCTGCTGGGCGCGCTCGCGCACCTGTCGCCCTCCGAGCGGCCGCATCTGGTCGTCGCTGGTGAAGGCGACGCCGAGGAGCGCGACGCCCGGGCGCAAGCGCAACGCGACGGCGTCGGCGTGACGTGGCGCGGGCGCTTGACGGCGGCGGAGTTGCGCGCGGCGATCGACGACGCGGATGCCGTCGCGGTGCCGTCGCTGTGGCCCGAGCCGTTCGGTCTGGTCGGGATCGAAGCGCAGGCGCGCGGGCGGCCCGCCGTCGCGTACCGCGTCGGCGGGATCGGCGACTGGATCGGCGGCGCCGGGATCGCGGTGCGGCGCGGGGACGAGCGCGCGCTCGCGGCCGCGATCGGCATGGTGCTGGACGAGCCGGCGTGGTCCGAGCTGGCGGCGACGGCGCGGTCGCACGCGGAACGCTATCGGCTCGGCGCGCACGTCGAGACCTTGTTCGACATCTTTCAGGGAGCGGCATGATGAAGGTCCTGGTGATCGGCGGCGACGGCTACTGCGGGTGGGCGACGTCGCTGTACCTTTCGATGCGCGGGCACGACGTGACGATCGTCGACAACCTCATACGGCGCGCGTGGGACCGCGAGCACGGCCTCGACTCGCTCGTGCCGATCGCGTCGACGCGCCGCCGCATCGACGAGTGGACGCGCCTCACCGGCCGCACGATCGTGTTCGAAGACGCCGACGTGACCGACTATGCGGCGCTGTGCCGCGTCGTGCGCGCGAGCGGTCCCGCCGCCGTCGTGCACTTCGGCCAGCAGCGGAGCGCGCCGTTCTCGATGATCGACCGCGAGCACGCGCTGCGCACCCACCTCAACAACACGGTCGGCAACCTCAACGTGCTGTGGGCGCTGCACGAGTACGCCCCGCACGCGCACCTCGTGAAGCTCGGCACGATGGGCGAATACGGCACGCCGAACATCGACGTCGAGGAAGGCTTCATCACGGTCGAGCACAACGGCCGCACCGACACGCTGCCGTACCCCAAGCAGCCGGGCTCGTTCTACCATCTCACGAAAGTCAGCGACAGCGATCAGATCTTCTTCGCGTGCAAGGTCTGGAAGCTGCGCGCGACCGACTTGAACCAAGGTATCGTGTACGGCACGACGACCGAGCAGACCGCGCTGTCGCCCGCGCTCGCCAACCGCTTCGACTACGATCACATCTTCGGCACGGTGCTGAACCGCTTTTGCGTGCAGGCCGCGCTCGGCCATCCGCTCACCGTCTACGGCACCGGCGGCCAGCAGCGCAGCTTCCTCGACATCCGCGACACCGTGCGCTGCATCGACATCGCGCTGGAGCATCCGGCGCGCGAGGGCGAGTACCGCGTGTTCAACCAATTCACCGAGATGTTTGCCGTGGACGAGCTCGCGGAACGCGTCGCGCGCGTGGCGCGCGAGCACGGGTTGGCGTGCGAGATCGCGCACGTCGAGAACCCGCGCGTCGAACGCGAGTCGCACTACTACAACTGCGTGAACTCCAACCTGCGCGCGCTGGGGCTCGAGCCGACGGTGCTCTCCGACGAGACGATCGCCGGCCTGATCGGCCTTGCGAGCCTGCACGCCGCGCGCGTCGACCTGCGGCTCATCCCGCCGTGCGTCGCGTGGCGCGCCGGCGAGCCGGACTCAGCCGGAACCTCGGCGGTAGCGTAGCCGGCAACCTTCGCAGCCACGCGCGCGTTTGCGAGAACGTGATGCGACTCGCGCTCGCCGCCGCCGTCCTCGCGTTCGCCGCCGCGGCGCAGCCGGTGCCGCACGCCAAAGTGACCCCGCACCCTGCGGCACGGCATGCCGCCGCTCACACGCCGTCCGTCACGGTTCGCGTCGTGATCGTCTCCGGGACGCCGCAGCGCGACCGCGCGTACGCGTCGTACGAAACGTCGGATTACACGACCGTCTTTTCGCAGCCGCTCGTCGTCCGCGTCGCAGGGGTGAGCGACGCGAGTACCGCCAAGCGCCGGGTTCAGTTCACCTGCGTCGGCAAGGACTGCGGGTTCGGCGATCCGGATCAGCCCGAGGGCGGCGACCGCAAAGGACCGGACAACTATTCGATCTTCACCAAAGCCGGCACAGCATCATTGCGCGCAAGCATCACGCACAGCGAACCGTCCGGCACCTTCACCGTCTACGCCGAAGTGCTCCCGAAAGCGGGGGAGCGCGCCGTGAAGAGCGGCCCGTTCACGCTCACGACGTACTGAGCCCCCGCCGCGGGAACCCGACCGTTCACGCGCCCGTCCACCGGGCGAACAGCTTCGCGTCGATCCCGAACTGGTCGAGCGCTTTGCCGACCGTGTGCGCGACGATGTCGTCGACGGTTTTCGGACGCGAGTACCAGCCGGGCACCGGCGGCAGAATCACGGCGCCCAGCTCCGCGAGCTGCGTCAGCGTGCGCAAGTGGCCCAGGTGCAGCGGCGTTTCGCGAACGACGAGGACGAGCCGGCGCTTTTCCTTCAGGCACACGTCGGCCGCGCGCACGAGCAGGTTCGCGTTGAAGCCGTACGCGATCGCCGACGCGCTCTTGATCGAGCACGGGATTACGAGCATGCCGTCGGTCTTGAACGAGCCCGACGAGATCGAGGCGGCCAGGTCGCCGTCGCGGTGCACGACGCTCGCCAGCGTTTCGAGCTCGTCCGCCGTCGTTTCGGTCTCGAGCTCGATCGTCCGGCGCGCTTGCTGCGAGAGCACGAGGTGCGTCTCCACGTCGGCCATGCCGTGCAGCACGCGCAGGGCCGCGACCGCGTACGCGCTGCCGCTCGCTCCGGAGACTCCTACGATCAACCGTTTCATGGCGCTCCGCCCTCGGCTACGCGCCCCCCACGCGCAGCGTGGGGCCCCCACGCGAGACCTCGCAAGAAGCACCCTGCTTCGGCGCGATGATGCTGCGCTCGGTCCATCACCATGTTCTCACCGATCCGCCGATTCCACGTCCGTCCACAATCTCCGCACGTTCGGGTTCGACGCCGGGGACGACCACCGCCGCGCCCCGAACTCCGGCGTGTGCTCCTCGTCGACGAACGCCGGCTGCCCGTCCCCGCGCAGGGCGGACTGGGCGACGCGCTCGCGCCGGCCGAGTTCCTTTCACGGCTGGTCCGGCGGCGCGTGCTCGGTGAGGGCGAGCGGCGCGCGATCGTCCGCCGCATCGCCGCGACGCACGAAGACGCTGCGCTCGCACCGCACGTGCGTTCCAGCCCGTCGTTCGCCGCACGCGTGCTGGACGCGCTCGACCGCGGCGCGGTCCCCGCCGCGTTCGAAACGCTGGCACAGCACGTGCGCACGCTGGTCGCATTCGCGGATGCGCTCGACGTGCGCAGTGCGCTGCGCCACGCCGTCGCGGCCGAGGCCGCGCCCGGCGGGGAGACGCTGTCGATCGATGCGGCGCTCGTCGCGAACGCCGACGACGCGTTCGCGTGGCGGCGGCTCGCGGGGGAGGCGGGCCTCGCGCTCGACGTCGTCGAGCTGGGTGCGCCACAACCGCCGCCGCTCGACCTGCGCGCGGTGGACGGGGTCGTCGCGCTGCTGCGGTACGCCGCGTCGCAGAGCGACGGCGACGCGCGGTGTGCGCTGCTCGCGCCGCAGAGCGGCGTACGGCCCGACGACGCGCGCACGCTGCTCGCGACCGCGGGCGAGCGCGCGAACCTGCTCGACGTGATCGCGAAAGGCGCCGTGGCCGACGCGAACCGCTTCGCGCACGGGCTCGCGACGATCACCGCGGCGTACAAGGCGCCCGACGCATCCGCGCGCACGCTGCTCGCGGCGATCGACACCGCGTTTCCGCCGGAAGACCCGCCGGCGCGCGCAGCGCTCGAGCGAGTTGCGCGCGACTTCGACGCAGCGCGCGCGTTTGCCGAACCTTGGGAAGCGCACGATCTGATCGCCGAGATCGAGGCCGAGCTGACGGGCTCGCCCGCGCGCTCCGCGAGCGTCTCCGGCGTCGAGCCCGCGGCGCCCGTCGCCAACGAGCCGGCCGCGCCGGTCGCGATGCGCAAGCTGTCGTTCAGCGCGTCGTCGCTGAACACGTACGCCGAGTGCAAGCGCAAATGGTGGTTTCGCTACGCGTGCGCGGCGGTCGAGGACCGTGGCTCGTCCGCGTCGTTCTACGGCATCGCGTTTCACGCCGCGCTCGAAGACTTTCACGCGACGCACACGCGCTTCGCGGACGGTGACGGCGCGGCGCTCGCATCGGTCCTCGACTACTGCGTCGTCGCGGCGTTCGACCGGCACCGCACGCGCTTCGACGCCCCGGTCGAGTTCGAGCTGCAGCGCCGCCGCGCGCGCCGTACGGCGAAGAAGTACCTGACGTGGTTGCTGGAGCGTGCGCGACGCGCGCCGTTCGAGGTGATCGGCTGCGAGACGCAAGCCGACGTCGAGCTGGGCGGCCACCGCTTCATCGGCTACATCGACCGGCTCGACCGCGACGAGCGCACCGGCACGGTAACCGTCGTCGACTACAAGACGGGCGCCATCGCCACGAGCGCCGACGAATACCTCGCCGAGGTGCGCGCGTTCCGCGAGTTCCAGCTGCCGTTCTACTACTGGGCGCGCACCGCGGTCGGCGACGTGGTGTCGCGGCTCGCGCTCGTGCCGCTGAAAGACGCGCTGCTCGACGTCGCGCCGGTCGAGCTGGAAGTCGTCACCACGTCGCGCGCGCCGCGCAGCAACGGCGCGACCGGCGAGATCGCGGTGGCGGAGCTAGAGCGCGCGCGCGAGCGCATGATCGCGCTCGCCGCGGAGCTGTCGTCGGGAACGCTGCAGTCGTTCCCGGCGACGGACGACCCCGGCGCATGCCGCTACTGCGCGTACGCCGAGGCTTGCCGCGAACGGCCGCTCGCGCTCGAGGAGCGCTTCGGCCGCTGACGGCAAGTCGTCAGATATTGTTAGGCGGATACGACGCGACGCCGCCGAGGACGAAGGCGACCTGCTGATTGAGTGGAATTGTTCCGCTCGCGATCGGCGGGGCCATCGTTACGGTAACCGTTCCGGCTTGCGAGTCTTGCGTAACGTTGTGAACGTGGTACGACTCGGAAACGGATCCGATGTCGAACAGTCCGAGGAAGCTGACGCTCGCAGACGACTGCTCGGTGAAGTCGGACACGATCAATTGTGAGTTCGCGCTCTTGAAGACCATCGTGACGGTCGGCTGATTGCAGATCACCCACGTCTTGAGACGCGAGAACGTCTGGCCCGGCCCGAAGGTCGTAGCGATGTTGTACTCGGTACCGTTGAGCGCGAAGCCCGTCGCGTCCTTGCCGGTATTCGCGACCACCTCAACCAAAATGTCGTTCGCGTACCATCCGGTCGAGTTGTCGTTCGAGATTCCGGTGGGTTCCGCGGAGAATACCGTCAGACCCGTGTACTCGATGGTAACGTGCAGCGAAGACGATGAAGTCGCGTACCGGTCGAGCGTATACGTCGACGATCCGCCGATGCCGACGGAGAATACGTCGAGGACCGGGATCGACAGGCCGGTGCTGCCGGCGATGCTCAAGTGCGACTCGCTCGAGTCGAAGCTGGCGATGTCAATCTCCACGGTTGCGTTGCGATTCGGGCTGTTGAGAAACCCGAGGAGCTGGTTGACCGTCGGCAGCTTTTCGCCGCCCGGGCCGCCATACGAGACATAGTAAGTGGCTGCACCCGTCTGCAGGCCGCCGTTGGTCGCGCTCGGCGACGTGACGTTCGCCAGGATCGCGGCGAGGCGCGTCGTGGCTGCATTGTACTTGTTGTGCAGTGCGTAGCTTTGCCCAGCCATCTGCTGGTACGCGGTGATGGCGTTTCGAAGCGCGTTGAGCGTCGACGGAAGATTTGCGAGGCTGCCGTACGCCTTGATGAGCTGATTGAAAATGTCTTGGAGCTTGCCGCCGAACGGTAACGGGTTCGTGAACTGTCCGCCGGCGTTCCCGAACTCGGTGATGACGGACGCAATCTGCCCTGCAGCGGCGGTGTCTTGCCTGTTCATCGTCTGCTCGTCGGCCTGTGAAAAATTGAACGTGACGGCCGGAAGCAATTGTGCGTAGAAGCTCGAGAAACTACCCGAGGAGCCGAGCTCCAGGTTTCCGCTACTTGACGTTTGGAGCAGCGTGTCGATGTCGCCCAGCGTCGCGGCGTTGAAGTACCCGTTGGACCCGTAGACGATACCGTAGTTGAACCCGGCAGGATACGGGGCCATTTGGAAAGCGCCGTCGAGCTCGCTTTCGATCACCGGCGTGACCTGCGACTGAACGGTTTGCACGAACGCCTGCTGCGCAGCGCCGATCCCGTCATTGGCGGCTTGAAACCGGCGGGCGCGAGACTGCGCGGCGTTGCGCGCGGGGCCATTGGCGGGATGGTAGAGAGCGCGGAGCGGCGTCTCGGGCGGAGCATGGAATGTCGACATGTGATTTCCTCTCAGTTGCGTGTCCGGCCGGTCACCGCAAGTCGGATGAACGATTGCGTGTCGGTCCAGTACGAGAGGAGCGTATCGACCCTCTTCCGTGAGGGAATCGGGGGCTTCCCCTACTCCAGTACCTAGAGGCAAATCCACCGCGTCCACATACATCCACAGATCGCGGCTCAGGAGCAGCAATCGTCGCGGGGCCATCTCGTGTCGCGACGAAACAGGACGGGTGCTCCTCATACACGGCCGGCCGGGCCGATAATCGCAGTCCTCGCGCTCGAGCGTGCGCTCGTACTGCCGGCAGAGCACGGGCTGCTTGCGTTCACCGGGCCGCCGACGAGTGGCAAGACCGAAGCGCTCGTGCGGCGTTTCACCGCGCTGGTGGCTGCCGATCCCACGCTGGCCGAAGGCGCGATCGTCACCGCTGCGCGCGACGACGGCGCCCGCGCTCTGGCCGCACGTATCGCCGATGCGAGTGGGATCGCCGTGCGCGGCGCGACGCTCGACGCGCTCGCGTTCGAGCTGCTGCGCGCGCACCCGCTGGAGACGGGTCTCGCGCTGGACTTGGAGCTGGTCGACCCGCTCGACGCGGAAGAGATCTTCGAGCGCGCCGCGGCGCCGCTGTTCTCGGCGGAGTGGAGCGACTGGCTCGGCACGGACGTCGACCCCGAGATCGCCGGGCTGCGCACGCCGGCGCGCTTCGCCGACGCGGCGCTGCGGCTGATTCGCAAGCTGCGCGACGCCGGAATCGACGACGCGGCGTTCTTGGCCGTTGCGCAGCGCGGCGCGACGACGTTCTACGCGAACCCGCCGAACCTCGCATCGCCCACGCTGCTGTCGGCGACAAAGGACGAGCACCGCGCGTCGCTCGCGGTCGGTCCCTCGGAGCTGGACCGCCAGCGCCGCCGCGAGCTCGACCTCGCGAAGATTCTCGCGCGGCTGTATCGCGCGTACGTCGACGAGCTCGTGCGCCGCGGCTGCCTGACCGCGAGCGACGCGCTCACCGAGGCGACGCGGCTGCTCGAAAACCATCCCGCGATCGGGCGGGCGCTGCGGCGGCGGCTGCGCGTCGCATTCGTCGACGACGCGCACGATCTGTCCGCCGCGGCGCTGCGCTTCCTGCGCGCGCTCTTCGGCGACGCGCTCGACGGTGTCGCGGTCGCCGGCGATCTCGACGCGGCGACGCAGACGTTCGCGGGCGCACGGCCCGAGCGCATCTTCGGACGCGCCGTCACGACGGTACCGCTCGCGCCGCGCACGCTGCCCCCGCAAATCCTCGCGGTGATGCGCGGCGTGATCGACGCCGACCCCGCGCGGCCGGTCCCGCCCGGCGACGCGTTGCGCGTGCTGCGCCACAGCGATCGTGTCGCGGAAGCGCACGAGGTCGCCGCGCGCGTCGTGGCGCTGATCGACGCGGGCACACCGCCGGCGCGCATCGCCGTGCTGCATCGCACGCTGCGCACGCTCGCGACGTTCGAGGATGCGCTCGTCGCGCGTAACGTCCCGCTCGCGCTCGCCGGCGATCCCGCGCTGCTCGAACGGGCCGACGTCCTCGACGCGCTGTCGCTGCTGTGGACCGCGGTCGACCCGTTCCACCACGTCTGGACGCTGCGCGCGCTGCAGACGCCGATGCTGCGGCTCTCCGACGCGTCGCTCGCGGTGCTGTGCGGCGAGCCCGCGAGCCCGCAGCCCGCGTTGTTCGCGATGCCCGAAGCCGAGAACGAGGGCGACCGGCGGTGGGACCGCAAGCGCGATCTGCGGCTGGGCACCAACGTGCTGCACGGCGAGCGCGACACGGACCTGTCCGACATCGCACGCGAACGGCTGCAGGCATTCCGCGCCCGGCGCAAACGCTGGTGCGAGTGGCTGCGCGCGACCGACGTCGCGACCGCCGCGCGCGCGATCGTCGAGGACGGTGGGCTGCTGCTGCCGCGCAGCGGCGAGACGACCGCGCGCGCGCGGCTGCGCGCGACGTTGATCGATCGCCTCATCGCGCTGCTCGGGACATATGCGGCGCGACATCCGTTCGACGACCTCGCCGCTGCGCTCGCGTACTGCGAGCGCCTCGCGGCGGCTGAGCACGGGCCGGAGCTCATCGACGAGCACGACGACGCGGTGGTCGTCGCAGCGGTCGAGCGCGTGCTGAGCCGGCGCTTCGATCACGTCTTCGTCGTCGACGCGCGCGCGGGCGCGTTCCCGCCGTACTACGTGCCCGACGCGTTCTTGTTCAGCACGACGTACGGCATGATCCCGAAGGACAGCGCGGGCGATTCCGTCGCGGCGCGCACGGCGAAGTTCACCTGGTACGAGCACCACGCCAAGCCGCGCGCGGCGTACGTGCGCGAGCAGCGCCGCCTCTTCGCCGCGGCGCTGGGCCGCGCCGACATCTCGGCGACGGTCACCGCGAGCGGCCGCCCCACCCGCGGGTTCGCCGCCCCCGAGCTCGCGAGCGAGATCGCCGCGCTGCTGAGCAACGCGCGCTAGGGCAAGAACGAGGCGACGGGGATCGCGTCGTTCGGAAACGCGCGCGGCGCGATCGTGCCGCCGCGGTCGAGGACCAGCTTGCCGGCATAGCCGAGCTCGTGCGGTTCGGTGTACACCTCGACTTGGCGGTGCACGAGGTTCACGATCCAGAGCTCCGCGATGCCGCTGCGTGCGTACGCGCGCAGCTTCCGGCCACGGTCGTACGCGAGCGTCGACAAGGACACCTCGATGACGAGGAAAACCTCCGGCGAGCGCGGGTGCGCGCTCTTGTACCAGTCATCATGCCGATGAACCAGCGTGAGATCCGGTTGCGGTTCAGACGTGTCGTCGAGCTCCAGAGGGTTGCCGGGGCACACCATGGCGCGACCGGCGAACCGCTGAACCAGCAGCTCGTTCAGCGCCATGACTGCGCTGCGGTGGAGCGGGCCTTCGGGCGGCATCGCGATCAGCTGGCCGTCGAGCAGCTCGACCGGCTCGCGCTCGTAGACGATCCCGACGTCGAGCATGCGATGATACTGGGCCACGGTGATCGGCCGAATTCGGATGTCGCGTTGTTCCATCTCACTCATCGCAGTGTCGCGCCTCCGCATGACCATTTCGTGTCGCGCCGATTTCGGCCTCGTGAAACCGATCGCCGTCGCGGGCACCCGCCGAAGACCGCCTTTTCGTAGGCTTCGACGAACTCTCACCCGGCTCTCATCCGACTTGATGATCCGGCCGAGATGATGGGCGAGCCCAGGACGTTCGGAGGATATCGTGCTGCCGCCAAAGATCGACACGTCCACCGATCCGCAGGTCGGTTTCCGCCCGCCGGGTTCGCTCGACGCGGCGCCTCTCGCGCCATATTCCGGCCGGTTCGGCACGCGCCATGCGGCGCATCTGCTGCGGCGGGCCGGCTTCGGCGGCTCGGTCGCCGACGTCGCGCGACTCGCCTCGCTCGGGATGACAGGCGCGGTGGATTCGCTGCTCCATCCCACGGCGCCCGACGCGGACTTCCCGCTCTACCCGCCGTCCGAGATCCTTTACGATCCGAAGAAGGCGCGCCAGGCGACGCAGCTCTGGTGGCTCGACCGGATGCTCCGAACGAACCGGCCGCTCGTCGAGAAGATGACGCTGTTCTGGCACGGGCACTTCGCGACGGCGCTGGGCAAGGTGCAGCCGCAGTACATGGCCGGGCAGGTCAACTTGTTCCGGCAGCTCGCGCTGACGCGGTTCCCGGTGCTGCTCTCCGCGGTCACGCGCGATCCCGCGATGCTGATCTGGCTCGACAACCGTGCGAACGCCAAAGCGCATCCGAACGAGAACTACGCGCGCGAGGTGATGGAGCTGTTCGCGCTCGGCCTGGGCAACTACACCGAGGACGACATCAAGGAAGCGGCGCGCGCGTTCACCGGCTGGACGCTCGACAAGAACCAGCAGGCCACGTTCGTCCCGGCGCGCCACGACGACGGCCTCAAGACCGTGCTCGGCAAGACGGGCACGTTCAACGCCGACGACGTCATCGCGATCGTCGTGTCGCAGCCCGTGCACCAGCGCTTCCTCGCGCACAAGCTGCTCGAGTTCTTCGTATACAGCGATCCGGAGCCGGAGCTGATCGAAGCCGTCGCGCAGACATACGCACTCTCGGGCTACGACGTCGCGAAGACCGTCGGCACGATCCTCCGCTCGAACGTCTTCTTCTCGCCGCGCGCGTACCGCGCGATCCCGAAATCGCCGGTCGAGCTCGCGGTCGGCACGCTGCGCTACATCGGCGCGCAAACGGTGCCGCCCAACGTCATCTACCAGCTCGCGCGGATGGGCCAGGAGCCGCTGAACCCGCCGAGCGTCAAGGGCTGGGACGGCGGTCCCGCGTGGATCAACACGTCGACGATGCTCGCGCGCTTCAACTTCGTCAACGGCCTGGTCGCACAGACCGCGCCCGGCAAGAACGGCGTGGCAGCGGTTCCCGCTCCCAATGTCTTGCCCGACGACATCGTGCGGCGCGTCGGGATGGATCCCGCGAAAGTCGCGGAGGCGATCGTCGGCGGCGTGGTGCAGGACGACGTCACCTCCGACGTGCGCGCGACGCTCGTCGCGTACCTGAACTCGCAGACGCCGAACGCGACGATGAGCGCGACGATGCAGAACCCGATGCCGTTCGGCCCCGAGAACTACCAAGACAAGATCCGCGGCGCGCTCGCGCTGGCGCTCAACCTCCCCGTCAACCAACTGGACTGAAGGCTTCGATGAAGAGACAGACGTTCGTCACCTCCGCGCTCTCCGTCGCGTTTCTCGGCGGGAACGCGAGCCGCGTGCTGGCGCAGGTTGCCGCGGGCTCGCCGCTGCTGCCACCGTTCGCGAACGGCGTCGATCCCGACAACGTGCTGGTGGTCATCCAGATGGGCGGCGGCAACGACGGGCTCAACACGGTGGTGCCGTGGAGCGACGACGCGTACCACCGCGTGCGCCCCGCGATCCACGTCACCGAAACGCAGGTGCTCAAGCTCAACGACCGCATCGGCTTCAATCCCGCGCTCAAAGGCTTGCACGAGCTCTACAAGCAGGGCCGCGTCGCGCTGGTGCAAGGCGTCGGCTACCCGAACCCCAACCGCTCGCACTTCGAGGCGACGCAGATCTGGGAGACGGCGTCGCCCGACCGCCCACAGCAGTACGGCTGGCTCGGCCGCTACCTCGACCGCCGCTTCTCCGGCACGGCGAAGCCCGCGTCGCTGTTCGAAGCGGTCTCGCTGGGCGACACGCTACCCGCGGCCTTGGTGGCCTCGCACGTCGAAGTGCCCGCGATCGGCGCGCTCAACGCGTTCGCGTACAACACCGGCCGCGATCTCGCGTCCAAGCAGAGCGCCGGCGTGCTGTACGACGGCGCGAAAGCGGGTCAGTCACCATACCTGTCGATGATCGCGCAAACCGCGCGCGACGCGTACCACGGCGGCGACGTGCTGCGCAAGCAGACCGGCGAGTTCACCAACAAAGCGACGTACGCACCCAACGGCTTCGCGCAGCAGCTCGCGCTCGCGGCGAAACTGATCGGCTCGAGCGCCGGATCGAAGATCGTGTTCGTCTCGATCGGCTCGTTCGACACGCACGCGGGCCAGCGCGCGCAGCAGGACCGGCTCCTCGGCTATCTCGGCGACGGGCTGCTGTCGTTCTACCAGGACCTCGCGGCGCACAACCTCGACAAGAAAGTCCTGACGATGACGTTCAGCGAGTTCGGCCGCCGCGTGTCGCAGAACGCGTCCAACGGCACGGATCACGGCACCGCGATGCCGCTGTTCATCGCCGGCGGCGGCGTGAAGGGCGGCATCTACGGCGAGCACCCGTCGCTGACCGATCTCGACCACGGCGACCTGAAGTTCTCGACGGACTTCCGCGCCGTGTACGCGACGGTGATCGAGAAGTGGCTCGGGCGCAACCCGAGCGACGTGCTCACCGGAACGTACCCGACGCTCGCGTTCGTCTAAGGGCGCGGCGGGCCCATCACGATGGGTTTCTTCATATGGTCGCTCTGAACGGTCCAGCGCGACTCGCGCGTCATGCCGTCCTTACGAACCGGACCGCTCTCACGCGAAATGCGGTACGTTCCCGGCTTGGGCGCGTTGCAATGCGGCGGTACGGTCTTGCCGACGGCCACGAGCAGCTGCCGTGCACCGGACCCCGCCAGGCGGTCGAGCGAGGCGTTTCCGCTGGACTTCTCGAGCGTCGCTTCGCCAACCGTGCCGTCGGTGGAGACGCGTAGCGTCACGTCGCTGCGCAAACCTTCCGGCACCGAGCGCGGTAACTGCGGCGGCCCCGGCACGTTTTTCGGACACCCGTCCGACGGGATGGCGACGGCGACGACGGGCGTTTCGGTCGCCAGCGCGATCGACGGGGCGAACATCTGGATGCTGAGCGCGAGCGCGAGAAGCACGATGACAAAACCTCCTAGAACGGAGCGAGCAGAGGTGACGGCACCGTTTCGGTGCTCGTCTTCGAGGCGGCGAAGTCTGGCGACGGTGGCGCGGCCGAACGCCGTCACGCCGCACGCCACCAAGGTGCGATATTCCGCCCGGCGCAACGCGAACGACGCCAAGCTGCGGGCATACGCATCGACGTCGCGCGATTGGACGACGGCCCAGTCGTCGCACGCGGCTTCGCGCTCGAACGCGATCGCGCGCAACACGAGCACGACGGCGGGGTTGAAGAACAACACCGCCTGCACGAGACGCTCGAACGCGTTTGCCCACGTGTCGTAACGGCGCACGTGGGCCAGCTCGTGGAGCAACACGCATTCGAAGTCGTCGCCGCCGGCGGCGGCGAGCTCGGCGGGAACGATCACCGACGGAGCCCGCAGCCCGAACGCCAGCGGCATGGAAAGATCCGGCGATGCGAGCACGCGGACGCGACCGCGATCGGCCAGCCGCGTGCTGCGCCGCGCCAGGCGCGCCAGCTGCAGCGCGCCGGCCGCGACACGAAGCGCGAACGCGACGACGACCGCCAGCCAGGCGCCCGCGAGCGCGAGCACGATGCCGTCGCCGGACGGCACGCGAATGGGCTGCGGCGCGGCGGCGACGGGAGCGCTCTGCACCACGGCCGGTGCACTGCGCAGCGTCACGCTATCGCCGGTCGCGGTCGCGTGGGACGCGCGGGCGTTCGAAAACGTCGTCACGAGCGGCACCGCAACCAGCGTGAGCAGAACGCATTGCAGCACGAGGCAGCGCGTCGTCGCGCTGAGGCGGCGGCCGGCGGCGAACAGGATCGCGCCGGCGACGATCGCGATGCACGCGTCTTGCCATAACGCGGCGAGCAAGAACTCCAGGACGGCGCGCGCGGCGTCGATCACGACGACTTCTTCTTGCGCGCGATCACGCGCTTGAAGTTCGCGATGTCCTCATCCGAGAGGCGCTCGTCTTCGAGCAAGCTGAGCGCGAGAACCCCGGGCGAGCTCCCGAAAAACCGGTCGAGCAGCGTGTCCAAGAGCGACGTCGCGGCCTCGGAACGTTCGATCAGCGGCCGGTACACGAACGCTCGGCTCGCCTTGGCGTGCGTGACGTATCCCTTGTCCTCCAGCGTGCCGAGCGTGGTCATGACCGTCGTGTACGCAAGCGGCGGCGGCAGCAGCGCTCCGACGATGTCGGCGACGGTCGCGGTCTGGCGCTCCCACAAAACGTTCATGAGGCGAAGCTCGTGGTTGGTCAGCGTAACAGCGCGCTCGCGCGGCATCGGCGGCTCCCAGGCTCTCTAAATACTAGTATGGTAGTATTTCGAGATACTACGCGTTCCGCGGCCCGGTGTCAAGTGAAGGGCTGCGTTCGCTCGCCGTCGGACGACCGTCGGCATGACCGGCGGACGATCGGCGCACCCGATTCGGCTTCAGATCGTCGCACCGGAAGACTACGTGCGCGACGTGCTGCCGCACTCGCACACGTTGTGGGCGGGGACGCGCACGTTCGAGCGCTACGCCGGCGAGTTTCGCGCGACGGCGAACAGCGCGTGGGGCAAGCGCCGCTTCCGCACGGTCGGCCTGCACGTCGACGGCGAGCTCGTCGCATCGTGCAAGCGCTACGAGCGCGTGCTGCGCTGCGGTGAGCGCGGCTACAAAGCGGCGGGGATCGGCGCGGTGTTCACGCCCGAGCCGTTGCGCGGCCGCGGGTACGCGACCGCGCTGCTCGGCGCGCTGCTCGACGCCGAGCGCGACGCCGGAACCGATCTCGCGTACCTGTTCAGCGACATCCACCCCGCGTTCTACGAGCGGCTCGGCTTCGTCGCGCTGCCGTCGCGCACCATCACGTTGCGCGCCGATGCTCTGTCCGCTCAGCGCATCGAAGTCGCCGCGCTCGCCGACACAGATGCCGCATCCGTTCGCCGCGTGTTCGGCGCGCTCGACGCGCGCCGGCCGTTCGCCTTCGCGCGCACCGCGCTGGACTGGGAATGGCAGCGCCTGCGTTCCGCGTCGCTCGAGCACGGCGCGCCGCTCGTGCGGTTGGGCGTTCGGCGCGGTCGCGCGCTCGCGGCGTACGTGACGGGTCGCCGCATCCCGGCCGCCGACGCCTTCGTGGTGGACGAGCTCGCGTTCGCGCGCGTGGACGACGCGCCGCTCATCGCGCCGCTGCTGCGTGCGGGCGCGGGCGATCTGCGCACCGTCCGCGGCTGGTTACCGCCGGCGATCGCCCGTGACGCGCTCCCGCGCGGTGCCGTGCGCGCGCGCAAGGACGCGATCGCGATGCTCGTGCCGCTCAGCGCGCCGTTTCGTGCCGCCTTTCGCGCCCACGCGACGGACCCGCGCGAACACGCCGACCCGTGCTGGAGCACCGACCACATCTGATCCGTTCGCTACGATCCCATCGCGGCCGGCTGCACGACGTTGGCTTGTTTGTCGCCGCTCGCTTCGCCGTCGGTGGCAACGGGCTTTCGGCCCGCCATGCGCACGGGTACGAGCTGCTTGAGCAGATCGAACCAGAACGGCGCGCCCATCAGCACGGCGATCCACGTGATCGCCAGGCCCGCGACCTTCATCAGCCATTGGCCTGGGTTCTGGGGAAGCGCCGGCCACCCGACGGTTACACCGGCGTCGGAGAGCCCCGTCAGCAGTTGGCCGGTGGAGTGGCCGTTCGACGCTCGCACCGCGTCGATGAGCGCCGGCCCGTTCGCGGACTTCGCGGCGTCCATGAGCACCGGAGCGTTCGCGATGCCGTGCAGCTGCGTGATGAGGTTGAGCGTATCGCTGTTGAGCGCGACCACGATGCTCAACCCCACGGCGGCTTGCACGACGCCGCTCCAGCGCCGGTACGCGCCGGATACGCGATCCATCTGCGCGTCGAACCAGTCGTCGATCGCCGCGAGCGCGGCGTCGTAGTCGTTCCTGGTGCCTTGCAGCACGGTGACCAGCGTGTCTTTGAGCGTGCAGTCGGGAAGGCCGGTGACGCGCGCTTTCAAATCGTCCAGCAGCACGTCGGGCGCCGAGAACGCCGGCGGCATGGGCACGGGCGCGGCGCCCGTCCCCGTCTTCACCGCGAGCGCGGCAGCGTAGCCGCGCAGCGCCGCGACCAGCGAGATGGAGAACGTGCGCGCGGGGATGTAGCTCGGCAAGCGCGCCGGCGACGCGCCGAGATTGCCCATCAGCGGGTGGTCGTAGAGGTGGTCGACGAGCTCCTTGGTAGTCGCGTCGCGCGCCGGGTCGCGCTGGATGCCGCCGAGCAGCACGACGATCGCCTGTTCGAGCAGATGCCCGCGCTTGTTCACGAGCGCCGAGATCCACTCGCACACGTGCGACGTGGTCAGCGCGAGCAAGATGTAGACGCTCATCACGCCGCCGGCGATCGTGAGCAGCTGCGTCATCGGAACACTCCTCAAACGGCTCGAAGCGAACTTACTGCGCGGAGCGAGGCCGCTTTCCTTCAGAACAGCCGCAGCTCGCGCGACTCCTCGTCGGTCAGCGACGCGACGCGCGTGCCGAGCAGCCGGATCGGCACGCCGTACAGCCCCGCGCGCTGCCAGCACCACACCGCCGCGTCGTGGATCGCGTCGCCGTCGTTGGTCGCGACGGCGAGCGACGTCTGGCGGCCCGTGATCGTGTGGTCGGCTTTCTTGATCTTCACGCCGACGGTGGACGCGCGCAGCGCCTTCGCCTGCAGATCGCGCGCGAGCTCGTCGGCCTGCACGCGCAACAGCGCGAGGATGCGCGCTTCGTCGCGTTCGTCGTACTCGAACGTCTCCTCGGTCGAGATCGACTTGCGCTCGCGCGACGGGTCCACTTCACGGTCGTCGATGCCGCGCGCGAGATCGCGGTAGAACGTGCCGCCGCGCCCGAACAGATCGTACAAACGCCGCTCGTCGAGCGCGACGACGTCGCCGATCGTGCGAATCCCCGCCGTCTCCAAGCGCGGCTGCGTCTTCGGTCCGATCCCCCACAGCCGCCCGACGGGCATCGGCGCGAGGAACTCCGCCTCGGTCCCCGGCGGCACGACGGTCAGACCGTCGGGTTTGTTCACGTCGCTCGCGATCTTCGCCACCATCTTGCCCGTTGCGACGCCGGCGCTCGCCGTCAAGCCGACCTCCGCGCGGATGCGCGCGCGCACGCGCTGCGCGAACGCGACCGCGTCGTCCAGCCCGGCGTCCGGCAGCGCAACGAACGCTTCGTCGAGCGACAGCCCTTCGACCGCGTGCGCGCCGTCCTCGAAGATCGCGAACACGCGCTCGGAGCTCTCGCGGTACGCGGCGAAGTTCGGCGGCACGACGACGAGCTGCGGGCAGCGTTCCAGCGCGTGGTACAGCGGCATCGCGGACCGCACGCCGAACGGGCGCGCCTCGTACGACGCCGTCAGCACCACCGCGCGCCGCGACGACCCCGAGATCGCGAGCGGCACGCCGCGCAGCGCCGGATCGTCGCGTTGCGCGACCGACGCATAGAACGCATCGAGATCGAAGTGCACGATCATCGGCGGTAATCCGCGAGAGCGCCGGCTACCGCGCCGGCGGGGAATCCTCCGAGTCGACGATCGCGTCGATCTCTGCGCCGTCGCTTTCCGCGATCGATACCGCGACGCGGCCGTCCGGCGTCGAGCGCACGACCTCGGCCATGATCTCGCGCTCGCGCCCGTCGAGCCCCGTCACGGCGACGCGCAGCCGCGTCCCCTCGGGCGCCGCTTCCTGCGCGACGAGCAGCATACCGCGGCGCGAAACGTTCTCGGTGGTCCCGTGCTTGGGCGCACCGTCCGGCCCGCGGTACACCACAGGCAGCCGGATTTCGATGCGCTTCGCGCTGCGGCGCTCGTGGGCTTCGCTTCGCTCGGCGGCTGCGCTGCGCTCGGGCGTTTCGCTCATGGTCTCCCCTCCGTCACGGTCGTCACGCCGCGACGCCATTCAACACGGTCTGCATGGTGCGGAAGTTGCGAAGGTCGTCTTCCTCTTCACCCGGCGTTTCGAGGATCGCGACTTTCCCTCGGACTCCGGGATGCGCGACGATGGCGCGGAACCCTTCGATCCCAATCCGTCCTTCACCGATGTGCCAGTGGCGGTCACGGTGGCCGCCCAGCTCGATCTCCGTGTCGTTGAAGTGGAACATCACCACCCGGTCGAGCCCGAGCTCGCGGTCGACGAGCTCGAAGAAGCGCTCGACGTTGTCCTTCGAATCGATCGCGTAGCCCGCCGCCCACGTGTGTGCGGTGTCGAGGCAGAAGCGCAGGTTCGGGTGCCCGATCGCGCGCACGAACGCGCCGAGCTCCTCCATCGTGCCGCCGCACAGCTGGCCCGCGCCGGCGCTGTTCTCGATGACGAGGGAGACGTTCGGGTCGATGCCGGCGAGCGCGCCCTCGAGCGCCGCGACGACCGACGCGAAACCGTCCTTGCGGTCGCGCTTGCCGTACGAGCCGAGGTGCGTGTTGACGTACGCGATGTCGCCGACGGCCGCAACCTTCAGATCGTTCTTCAGCAGCTTGAGCGAGCTGGCGACGGTCTTGCCGTCCTCGCTCGCGAGGTTGATCAGGTACGACGTGTGGATCACCGCCGGCGCGATCCCCGCCGCGGCGCGCGTTCTCGCGAAGCGCTGCAGCGCGGGCGTGTCGATCCCGCCGACGCGATACGTCTTCGGGTTCCCCGCGAAAAACTGCAGCGCGCCGCAGCCGAGCTTTTGCGCGTACTCCACCGCCGCGTCGTACCCCGCGCCGACGCGGACGTGCGTACCGAGCCGCATCGCTTCGGTCAGCGGCGGCCGTAGTTGAACTGGCGCGCGCGCGTGCCGCGCGGCATGAACGACTTCGCCTTGGGCGACGCCATCGCGCGCGACGGGTTCTTCTCGAACGTCGTGCCCGTCAGCAGCACCGCATCGGACGGCCGCTCGCGGCGTCCGACGCGCCCGATGAGCTGCTCGACCTCCGACTCGCCGAACGCGTCGGAGTCGGTGATGACGATGAGGTCGGCCGCGGGGATGTCGATGCCGCTGCCGATGAGGTTCGTCGCCGCGAGCACCGCGGGCGCTTTGCCGCGGAAGCTGTTCATCATCTCGATGCGCGTGCCGACCTCGTTGACCCGCACGCCTTTGCGGCGATGACGGCGGCCCTGCTCTTCGGTGTCCGCCATGTCGCCGCGCAGTTGCTCGACGTCGATGTCGTACGTGTTCTCCAACCGTTCCGCGAGGCGCGGCACGTCGCCGCGCGTGCGGCCGATGACGAAGATGCGCGAGCCGCGCGCGAGGTGGTCTTTGATCAGCTCGTCGGCGCGCGAAAGCTGCTCCGCCGGCGGCTCGCCCCACACGCCTTCGACCTTGTGGATCTTGGTCGGCAGCACGTCGAACGGCATGCCCTTCATCGCGACGACGTTGTCCATCGCGCCGATGCGCTCGAGGAAGCGCCGCAGCTCGTCGGGCGTCGCCGTCGCGAACAGCATCGGGCAGTCGAGGTCTTGCAGCAGCCGCAGGTGCTCGCGTTCGTCGAACGCGTTGACGTCGTCGACGATGAGCAGATCGCTCTTGTCGAGGATCTCCCAGTGGCGGTCGATCGTGAGCATCATCGCCGAGCCGACGACGACGCTGATCGCGCCGCTTTCGACGCCCGCTTCGACGGTGCGCCGTTCGCCGGGTGACGCGCCGCCGTGGATCTGTCCGACGCCGATGCCGGTGCCTTCGAGGCGTTCGCTAAAATAGGTGACGTGCTGGCGAATCAAATCGCGCGTCGGTGCGAGGATCGTGATGTAGCCGCCGGTCGCGAGGATCGTGTCGACGGCGACGCGCAGCATCACCTCGGTCTTCCCCGAGCCGGTCGGTGCCTTGAGCAAGAATTCGAACTTGCCGTCGTCGAGGCCCGCGGTGAGCTTTTCGACGGCTTCTTTTTGGCCGTCGGTGAGGGAGAATTGCTCGCCCGGTTGGATGAGCTCGTGCATCAGCGCGACGCGCTGGCAATTTTTGTCGATCTGCGCCCAGACATCGGCGGGCGACATGTCGGTTGGTGGGCTCGCCTGTGGCGAGCCCGCTAGACGGGTGATGGTTGTGGCTCCGTTTCTCGTGCGACGGTCGTCTCGACCGGCGTCTCGTTGCGGTTCTCTGCTTCCGCTTCGTCCCGTAGGACCGCGTCCTCGTCGTCCGGGGTTGCCTCGACCGCCGTCTCGCCCTCGTGGGGCGCCAGGATCGTCTGGATCGGCAGGGCGAGCGCCAGCTCGACGGGGGTGGTGCCGTCGACGTCCACCGGCGGCAGCTCCTCGAGCGAGCGCAAGCCGAACGCCTCGAGGAAGTCGGGGGTCGTCTTATACAGGATCGGCCGCCCCGGCACGTCCTTGCGTCCCGACTCCGTCAGGAAGCGGCGGTCGACCAGCGTCGCGATCACCGAGTCGGCCGACACCCCGCGGATGCCTTCGATGTCGCCCTTGGTCGTCGGTTGCGTGTAGGCCACGATCGCCAAGGTCTCCAGCGCGGCGGGCGACAGGTTCGTCTTGGGCGGCATCAGGTACGCCTCGACAGCCTCGCGGGCGCTGGGGGCGCTGGCGAAGCGGTAGCCGCCGGCGATCTCGCGCAGCACGACCCCGCGGTGGGCGAACTCCTCGTCGATCCGCTGGAGCGCGACGGTGACCTCGCGTTCCTCGGCGCCGGTCAGCTTGGCGAGCTTGGGGATCGAGAGCGCTTCGGAGGCGACGAACAGCAGCGCTTCGAGGTCGCGCTGCAGCTTGCCGGTATCGACGAGTTCAGGCTGCACGGTCTTCTTCGGGGACGGAGAGGAGCTCGATGTCCCCGAACGCGGCGTCCTGCGCGATGCGGATGCGCTCGCGGCGGACGAGCTCGAGGATGGCGAGGAACGTCACGATGATCGCGACGCGGTCGAGCCCGTCGCACAGCTCGAAGAACGACGCGCGCCCGCCGCGGCGCACCGCGCGGCTCACGACGTCCATCTGCTCGTTGAGCGAGACGCGCTCGCGCACGATGGTCCGTTTCTCGGGCTTCGCGGCCCGCAGCGCCGCCGCCAGCGCGCCCGCCAGCTTCGAGGCGTCGATCCGGTAGCGCTGCACGAAATCGGCGCTCGCGTCGCCGCCGTCGGGGCGCAGGAAGTACGCGGCGGCCTCGGCGGCACGGCCCTTGAGCTCCTGGCCCGCGTCGCGATACTTCGAGTACGCGATCAGCCGCTCGCGCAGCCTGGCCTCGATCGCCTCGGCGGACTCCTCGGGATCGCCGGCCAGCTCGATCGGGATCGGCGGCAGCAGCGCCTTGGATTTCAGGAACACCAGGGTCGACGCGACGACGAGGTAGTCGGCGGCGAGCTCGACGTCGAGCGATTCCATCGCCTGGATGTAGGCCAGATACTGATCGGCGACGAGCGCGAGCGGGACGGTGGCGATGTCGAGCTGGCGCTCTTTGACCAGGTTCAGCAGCAGGTCCAGCGGGCCGTCGAAGACGTCGAGCGAGACGCGCAGGCCGTTTTCCGATTCAGTCGCCGGGTTGGTCAACTGAATCAGGCGCTCGTGTCCCCGACCGACTGCGCCGCGGTGACGGTCTCGGGTTCGAAGATGCCGCTGCCGTCCTGCTCGAGCCACTCCAGGCCGAGGTCGACCAGGCGCTTCTCGTTCACGTACTTGAGCGATTTCTTGGCGGCCTTGATCTCGAACCAGCGCGCCTCGTCCACTTCGTGGTCGTGGTTCGCCGTGTCGCCCGAGAGGTAGCGCATCAGGTAGAAGTGGACGGACTTCTTGTGCTTGGTGCGGTTCAGGTAGAACCAGTACGAGATGTCCGACAGCTTGGAGAGGATCTCGGCCCAGCAGCCGGTCTCCTCGCGGACCTCGCGCAGGGCGGCCTGCTCGTGCGTCTCCTTGGCCTCGACGTGGCCCTTGGGGAGCGACCAAACGCGCGGCTCGCCCCGCCCGATGAGCAGCGCTTCCAACGAGTTTCCGTTCCGCCGCAGCACGAGCCCGCCGGCGGAGACTTCGTACTTGATCCGCATGGTTGTCCCCGGAGACAGTGACAGCCCGACGTCGGGCTGGTTTTCTCTAGTATAGCGCGCGGTCCCAAGAGGACGCACCGCCGGTCCGGCCGGTTTATGGGCCTTGGACGCGGGCCGGCAGGCGGTACCAGATCAGGCCCGAGCCCAGGTCGACAGGCCCGGAGGTTGGATCGTCCGCAACGATGGCCGCGGCGCCCGCGCCGGCCGCCGCAGCCGGCTTGCCGGCCGCCGCGAACGTCTCCGCGGGCATGTCGTCAGGCGAGCGCAGCGGGCCGAAGCAGGTGCGGCACTTGCGGTGCGGGGCGACGAACGCGAGGGTCTCCGTGGGGGACTCGGGCCGGGCGTGGGCGACCGCGCGCTGCGCCACGGTCGCGATGATGTGCGTGCGCTCGGCCGGCGCCTGGTGCTCTGGCGCGGCGGCCGGGGCCGAAAGCACCGGCGCCGCGACAGGCGCGGCGAAGGCCAGCGTCTTCGCGTGCAGCGTGACCTTGAGACGGCGCGCGCGGTTCGCGATGCGTGCGACGGCGGGCCGGGCCGCCCCATGGGCCACGGCGGCGTGCGCGCGCTGCGGGACTGCCGCTACGCGCACCCCGGTGCCGGGCACGGCCAGCACGGCGCCCGCGACGATGCCGAACGCCGCCGCGGTGAAGGCGCCCAGCGCCGCGGCGCGCACGGCGGGGCCGCGTTGGGCGGTCGGCCGCACGAGGCGCTCGACCCGGATCGCGACGTGCGAGCGCCGCGCCCACAGCGCCGGGGCGACGGCGTCGGCGCGGTCGGTCGCGAGGCGCAGCAGACAGGCCGCGTAGCGGCGCGGACCGGTCTCGCAGGCCGCGCGCTCGTCGCTGGCGAGCTCGCGCTCGAGGTCGAGCGCGCGCGACAGCACCCACAAGCCGGGCATCCACCAGCCCGCGCGCAGCATAGCGCTTTGGACCGCCTTGGCCCAGTCGTCGCCGCGCGCGAGGTGCGCGCACTCATGCGCGACGACGGCGTCCCATTCGCGGTCGTCGACGCGGGCGCGGAAGCCTTCGGGGAGCACGACGGCGGGATGCAGATACCCGATCGCGGTCGGCGAGGTGACGGTGCGCGACAGCCCGATCCGGGCGCCCCGCACGGGAACGGAGCCGAGTGGGACCGCACTGCGCTTCACCCGGCGCAACCGGACGACGTCGCAGGCGAGGCCGAGCAGCAAGATGGCCGCGACGACCGCGGCGCCGGTGAGGGCCGGGAGCGCGAACAGCCGCAGCAGGTCGCCGGCGGCTGCGACTGCGGCGGGGGCGGACTCGGGCGCGGTCCGCAGCGACGCCGCGGCCAGCGCCAGCGGTGCGACGCAGGCGGCGGCGAGGAAGGCCGCGGCGACGATGCGATAGCGGTCGGCGGCGCGCGCGAACGGGCGCGCCGCGATCAGCGCGCCGGCGGCGAGCGGGATGCTGGCGACGACCGCGGCGAGCGCCGCGAGCGCCGCGACCGCGGGGTTCAGCCTTCGGCCTCGAGGAGCGTGCGCAAGCGCCGCTCCTCGTCAGCGCTCAGCCGTTCGGAGGCGAGCAGGTTGAGCATGAGCGCGCGCGGCGAGCCCTCGAAGAACGTCGCCAGGACGTTGTCGACCACGGTTCGGCGGGCGGTGTCGCGCTCGACGCGCGGTTTGTAGACGTTGGCCTTGCCGCGGGTGGTATGGCGGACGTAGGCTTTGCGCTCGAGGATCGTCAGCGTCGAAAGCACGGTCGTGTAGGCGATCGGGCGATCTTCGAGGCGCGCGTGGATGTCGGCCACGGTCGCACTGCCGAGGTCCCACAGGATGTTCATGAGGCGGTACTCCGCCTCGGTCAGAGTCGGCGTTGGGCGCCTGGCCATGTCCCGGTCATACGACGCCGACTCCGCATTCTCCGCGAGGTTTCGTCAACAATCGGTTCGGTCCAGCCAGCCGCCGACCCGGCGCTCCAAGAGGTCCAGCGGCAGCGCGCCCTGCTCCAGCAGCACCTCGTGGAAGTCCCGGATGTCGAAGCGCGCGCCGAGCCGCGCCTGCGCGGTCGCGCGCAGCTCGCGAATTTTCAGCTCGCCGATCTTGTACGCGAGCGCCTGGCCGGGGCGCGTGATGTAGCGGTCGACCTCGTTCTCGACGTCGAGCCGCGTCTTGGCGGCGTTGTCGAGAAAATAATCGGTCGCGCGCTGCCGCGTCCAGCCGCGCGCGTGGATCCCCGTGTCGACGACGAGCCGCACCGCGCGCCACATCTGGTACGTCAGCGCGCCGAACTTCGATTTCGCGTCGTCATACAAGCCCATCTCGTCGCCGAGCGATTCTGCGTAAAGCGCCCAGCCTTCGATGTACGCCGTGTACGCCAGCGACGAGCGACGAAACTCCGGCAGCCCGTGCAGCTCTTGCGCGAGCGCGATCTGCAGATGATGTCCCGGCACGCACTCGTGCAGCGACAGCACCATCATCTCGTAGATCGGGCGCTGCTCGGGCCGGTACAGGTTGACGTAGTACAGGCCAGCGCGCGAGCCGTCGAGCGCGCCCGGATAGTAGTACGCCGTCGTCGTGTCGGGAGCGAGAGCGGCGGGGATCGGCACGACGCCGTACGGCAGACGCGGCAGCGTGCGAAACACGCGCACGAGCTCGGGATCGATGCGCTTGCACATCGCGCGGTACGCGTGCAGCAGCGCGTCGCCCGTCGTATGGTAGTTCGCCGGATCGGCCCGTACTTGCGCGAAGACGTCCGCCAGCGAACCGCGGTAACCGGTTTGCGGCGCGAGCGTTTCCAGCTCGGCGCGGATACGCGCCACCTCGCGCAGCCCGAGCGCGTGGATCGCGTCCGGCCCCAGGTCGGTGGTCGTGTAGGTTTGCGCGAAGTACGCGTAGAGCGCGTCGCCGCCGGGGACGTATGTCAGCCCGGCCGCTTCGGGCGCGGCCGGCAGATAGACGTCGACCAGAAACGCGCGCAGCTCGCGCAGCGCCGGGTTCACGCGTTCGGCGATCGCGGCGCGCGCGCGGTCGCGCAAGCCGGCCGCATCGTTCGCAGCGACTTGCGCGGGGATCCGCGCAAACGGTGCGTAGAAGGGCGAGCGTTCCGGCTCGGTGACGAGCCGGTCGAGTTGCGCGGGAATGCGCTCCATCGACGCGCGCGGCCACAGCAGCTTGCGCGCGACGGCCTCGCGCAGCAGCGCGATCGCGTCGGCGACGGCGCGCGGGTAGGCTTCGAGGCGCTGCAGCCAGCTCGCGTAGTCCGCGGCGCGCGCGAACGGCAACTGGTCGGCGTACTGCGCGTACGTCTGCACGCCGTCGCGCGGGTCGAGCGCGAGGTAGCGCGTGCCCAGCTCGTACCCGCGCTGCGCGTCGGCGAGCTGGCCGGCGTAGAGATCGCGGTTGAGCTGCCCGGCGTCACCGAGCGCGTCGCGCGGGATGCGTTCGAGCCGGGCGAGGACGTCGCGGCGGTGGCCGGCTTCGTCGGCGAGCGCCGCCTCGGAATGGTCGTCCCAGCGGTCGTCGCCGGACCGGTCGCCGTCCAGCGACGCCGCGATCGGGTGCCGGCGGCAATAGTCGCGCCAATCCTCGGCGAGCAGCGCGCCGAGCTGGGCGTCCGCGGTATCGGCGCGATTCATGCCGCCTGCTTCCCGAGGCGTCCCCCCCGGCCTCCGCGAAAATAGCCGCGATGCCCCACGTTCTCGCCACCACGGCGGCGATCGCGATCGCGTTCGCGACGGTCCCGACGCCGAAGCCCACGCCGTTCCCGCTGGGGACGCTGCAGCCGTTCGGAACCGACACGCCCGCGCCCGCACCCGCCTCGAACCTTCCGGAGATCGGCCGCGTGCGGGCCGCGACGCCCGGTTGCGCCGTCATGCGCGACCTGGTCATACCGTCGTTCGCGGCCGCGCGGCGCGCCGACGTCCGGTTCGCGCAGACGCGCGTGCGGCTGCCGCAGTACATCGACTTCGTGGACGATCCCGAACACGCGACGGACGTCTTCCGCGAATCCGCGCTGTCGAGGCTCGACCAAGACGCGACGGCGATCCTGAACGAAACGCTCGTGCTCAACAAAGCGCTCGGGGACCCGCGCTTGAAGGACACGTCCGACCCGCAAGTCGCGGCGCAGAAAGCGCAGCTTCAGCAGCTCTACAACACGCAGCAGGCGCGCGCGAACCAGCTTCAGGAGTTCGTGATGCGCCAGCGCAACGCGATCGCCAAGAACGGGATGGAAGATTCGGGCGCGTTCAACGGCAGGAACGCATCGCCGACACCGATCAACCGAGACGCCCCGGCGCCGGTGCTCACGGCGCCGCCCGGGATGCCGATCCTCAACGGCAAGATCGCGATGGCCGACAAGAACACGATCAACGACTGGAGCGGCTCCATGGCCGCCGCCGTGCGCGCCAGCGAGAACATGGCCGCGCGGACGTTCCTACCGATCGCGCACGGCTGCCGCTGAGCGCTACTCCGCCGCCGCCGGGCGCCAGCGCAGGTCGGGCTGGCGCGCGGCGCGCGTCTCGTCGATGCGCCCGACCGCGGTGTTGACCGGCGTCTCGAGCACCTTCTCGGGATCGGACTTCGCCGTCGCGATGATGTCGCGGAAGTCGGCGATGAACGCGTCGAGCGTCTCTTTCGACTCCGTCTCGGTCGGCTCGATCATCAGGCACTCGGGGACGATCAGCGGGAAGTAGACCGTGGGCGCGTGGTAGCCGCGGTCGAGCAGCGCCTTGCCGATGTCGAGCGCGCGCACGCCGGTCTCGCGCTTGAGCGACTGCGCCGACGCGACGAACTCGTGGCGGTTGATCTCATCGTACGGGATGTCGACGACGTCGCGGATCGACGCGCGGATGTAGTTCGCGTTGAGCACCGCGAGCTTCGACACCGTCGTGAGTCCGTCGGCGCCGTTGGCGTACGTGTAAGCGAGCGCGCGGATCATGTGCGCGAAGTTCGACCAGAACGAGCGCATCGGGCCGATCGAGTCCGGCCGCTCGAAGTCGAGCGCGAACGTGAGCTCGGCGGTCTCGCGCCAGCCGCTCGCGTCGACGTCCTTGCCGTCCGCGTCGAACGCGTGCACGATCGGCGTCGGCAGAAATTCGAGCAGGTGCGCCGCGACGCCGACCGGGCCCGCGCCCGCGCCGCCGCCGCCGTGCGGGATCGTGAACGTCTTGTGCAGGTTGAGGTGCATGAGGTCGAAGCCCATGTCGCCCGGGCGCGTGTTGCCCATCAGCGCGTTCGCGTTCGCGCCGTCGTAGTACATCAGCCCGCCGGCTTCATGCACGACGTCGGACACCTCGTGGATGCGCGGCTCGAACAGGCCCAGCGTGTTCGGGTTGGTCATCATGCAGACGGCGGTGTCCGGCCCGACGACCTTGCGCATCTCCTCGGGATCCACGCGGCCTTGCGCGTCTGATTTGAGCGAAAGCACCTTGAAGCCGACCATCGCGGCCGACGCGGGGTTCGTGCCGTGCGCGGTGTCGGGCACGATCACGACGTTGCGCTGCGGCTCGCCCTTCTTCTTGAAGTACGCTTTCGCGATCAGCAGCGCGGCAAGCTCCGCGTGCGCGCCCGCGGCGGGGTTGAGCGAGAACGCCGCCATGCCGAACAGCGACGCCAGCGCGCGCTCCAGCTCCCACATGATCGCGAGCGCGCCCTGCGACGCGTGATCCGGCGCGAACGGGTGAAGGTCGCGCAGCGCGGGGACGTTCGCCATCGCGTCGTTGATGCGCGGGTTGTACTTCATCGTGCACGATCCGAGCGGATAGAACACGGTGTCGATGCCAAACGTCTTTTGCGACAGGCGCGTGAAGTGCCGCACGACGTCGAGCTCGCTGTTGTCGGGCAGCGGCAGGTCGTCGCGCAGCGCGTCTTTCGGCAGCAGCGTGTCGAGCGCGGGGCCCGTCGGCAGGTAGCAGTTCGCCCGGCCGTCCTGGCCGGTCTCGAAGATCAGCGGGGTATCAAACGCTGGCAACGGCACGAACGGGAATCTCCGAAAGGGCGGTGACGAGGCGGTCGACGTCGGCGCTCGACGTGAGCTCCGTCGCCGTCATGAGGATGCAGTCTTCGAGCTCGGGATAGAAGCGGCCGAGGTCGATGCCGCCGAGGATCTTGTGCTCTTCGAGCGTCGCGAGCACGGCCGCGGCCCGGCCGGGGACGCGGATGACGACCTCGTTGAACGTGGGCGTGCCTTCGAAGCGCGCCGCGAAGCCGGTGAGCGCGGAGACCTTGTCGCGCAGCTCGTTGCTGCGCGCGACGTTGAGCGCGGCGCAGTCGCGCAAGCCCGTCTTGCCCATCGCGGCGAGGTACACCGTCGCGCACAATGCGCAGTGCGCTTGATTGGTGCAGATGTTCGACGTGGCTTTCTCGCGGCGGATGTGCTGCTCGCGCGCCTGCAGCGTCAGCACGTACGCGGTCTTGCCGTTGCTGTCGACGGACTTGCCGACGAGCCGGCCAGGGATGCGCCGCAGATGCGCGGTGGTGGCGGCGATGAAGCCGACGTGCGGCCCGCCGTACGCGATCGCGTTGCCGAACGATTGCGCCTCGCCGGCGCAGATCTCGGCGCCCCACGACGCCGGCGCCGACAACGCCGCGAGCGACATCGCCTCGGCGACGACGCCGATGACGACGGTCTTGGTCGCTTTGATCGTGTCGGCGACGCCCGCCGGCAGCGCGTCGACCGCGCCGAAGAAGTTGGGCGACTGCACGACCACCGCGGCGTAACGCTGGTCGGCGAGCGCGGCTTCGAGCGACGACAGATCGGTGCGCCCGTCGGGGCCGTACGGCAGCTCGTCGACGTCGAGCTCGAGACCTTCGGCGTACGTGCGCAGCACCGCGCGATAGTTCGGGTGCACCGCGCTCGACACGAGCACGCCTTTGCGACCCGTCGCGTTGACCGCCATGATCACGGCTTCGGCGAGCGCGGTCGCACCGTCGTACACCGACGCGTTGGCGACGTCGAGCCCGGTGAGCAGCGCGATGTATGTCTGCCACTCATAGATCGCTTGGAGATAGCCTTGCGAGACTTCCGCCTGGTACGGCGTGTACGACGTCAGGAACTCACCGCGCATCGCGATCGCGCCGACGACCGGCGGAACGTAGTGCCGGTACGCGCCCGCGCCCAGAAACGACGTGTAGTCGCCGGCGGTGGTGCGCGCCGCGTGGCGGCGGAAGCGTTCGGCGATCTCGATCTCGCTGAGCTGAGGCGTGACTTCGACGGGCTGGCGCAGCGCGACGGCGTCGGGTACGCGGACGAGGTCGTCCAGCGAATCGACGCCGATGACGCGCAGCATCGCCTCGATGTCGCGATCGGTATGCGGCGTGTAAATTTTAACGGCGCTCCGGCCCCCGGGGGCCCATCACGAATAGTTGTTTGTGCGAGGTTCCCCGAGGGGGCCCGCAACACCATTTCTCGACCGCGACGGCCGGCGGATGGTTCCGCTACGCCGCGGCGATCAGCTGCTCGTACTGCTCGGGGGACAGGAGGTCGCCGGTCTGGCTCACGTCGGCCAGCTGTACCTTGTAGAACCAGCCGTCACCGTACGGATCGCGGTTGACCGCGGCCGGATCGCTGTCGAGCCCGTCGTTGATGCCGACGACCTCGCCGCCGACCGGCGTGAAGATGTCCGAGACGGCCTTGACCGACTCGACCACGCCGATGCTGCCGAACTGCGTGAGCCCGGCGCCCACACGGGGCAGTTCGACGTAGACGATGTCACCCAGCGAGGCCTGCGCGTAGTCGGTGATCCCGACCGTCGCGACGTCGCCGTCGAGCTTCACCCACTCGTGTTCTTTGCTGTAGAGCAGCCCTGCCGGTACGTTCGCCATCTCGGTGCTCATGGTAGTGGCTTGGACGCCGTGGAACCTTCCGGCTTATGCCGGCTTCGGGCGCTTGTAGAATTGGACCGGGACGACGACGCCGGGATGGCGCGTGCCGCGGACCTCGACTTCGAGCGGCGTACCGTCGGCCGCCGCCGACGGCTCGACCAGCGCGGTCGCGATGTTCTTACCGACGGCGGGGCCGAACGAGCCGCTGCGAATCTCGCCAACGCGCGTGCCTGCGGCGAACACCGGGTAGCCGGCGCGCGCCGGGACGCGGCCTTCCATCGTGAGCCCGACGATGCGCGCGTAGTCGCCGGCGTCGCGCTGCGCGGCGAGCGCGTCGCGGCCGCAGAACTCGGGCTTGTCGAACTTGATCGCCCACGCCATGCCGGCTTGCAGCGGCGTGATCTCTTCGGTCATCTCGTGGCCGTACAGCGGCATCCCCGCTTCGAGGCGGAGCACGTCGCGCGCACCCAGGCCGCACGCCTCGAGACCGGCCTCGCGGTTCTCGGCGAGCAGCGCATCCCACACGGGCGTGGCTTCTTCGGACGGCAAGAAGATCTCGAAACCGTCCTCGCCGGTGTAGCCCGTGCGCGCGATCACGACCGGCTCGCGCAAGCCTTTCACGCGCGTCTCGGCGCAGGCGTAGTATTTCATCGAGGCGAGGTCGGCTTCGATGTACGGCTGCAGCCACTCGACCGAGCGCGGGCCTTGGATCGCGATGAGCGCGCGGTCGCCGTGCAGGTTCGTCGCCTTGACGTCGCCGGACAGGTTGCCGCTGACGTGCGCCCACATCTTGTCGGCGTTGCCGGCGTTGACGACGAGCAGCCAGCGGTTCTCGTCGAGCCGGTAGAAGATGACGTCGTCGTGTGCGCCGCCCTGCTCGTTGGTGAAGATGTTGTAGCGCGCCTGACCGGGCTTCATGTTCGCGACCTTGTTAACGGTCAGCGACTCCGCCCAGGTGCCGACGTCGGCGCCGCGGAGGTCGAACTGCGCCATGTGCGAGAGGTCGAACAGCCCCGCTCGCTTGCGGACGGCCTCGTGCTCCTTGAGGATGCTCGAGTACTGCACGGGCATCTCGAACCCGCCGAACGGCACGATCCGCGCCCCGAGCGCCAGATGTGCATCGTAGAGCGCGGTGCGGCGAAGTGTGCCGTTGATCTCGGTGGTCATGGAAGGACGGTGCTACGACAGGCTGGCCCCGCCCTTCGCGGTCGCGGAGGCGACGACGCTTACTGGGTATTTTGGGGCTTTGCCGGGCCGCGGTTCGTGACGTCCGCGTCGGCACGACGCACCTGCGCGTAGTAGGCA
The DNA here is from genome assembly GCA_035943995.1 of Candidatus Elarobacter sp. Taxonomy (GTDB): domain Bacteria; phylum Vulcanimicrobiota; class Vulcanimicrobiia; order Vulcanimicrobiales; family Vulcanimicrobiaceae; genus Vulcanimicrobium. Next base: position 55,963 of record DASZBS010000097.1, read on the forward strand.
ATGCACCATTGGCTCGCCGCGACATCGTCGTATGGGTCGTTCGAAAGACCTCGCTCATTAAGGTTTCGCTCGATGATGCAGTCCACTTGATTCTGGAGGTCCGAGAGAGCTTCGTCGAGCACGCGGCGTTGCGTTCCGGCACCCGTGCCCACGGAAAGCCGACGCGCATGACCTACGATGTGGTGTCCGTTGCCGCCGACTTGCATCAATTTCGCCGCGTCGCAGTAATAAACGTCAACCGCGATGTCAGCCGTGTTCGGAATGCCGACCAATGAGACGCCCGCACCCCCGACCTTATAGATTGTCCCCCACGGCTGCGGCTGCGAAAAGCTCAGCGCGCTCGCCGTAAGCACAGCCCGTAGGGGGTCGAGATTGGCCGCTGCAAGAGATCCTTGGCCGTCGACGAGCATCTTGCTTGCGCTTCCCTTGCATAGATTCGCTTTAGAATCAATCGTCTTCACCTCCGTGATCGCAAGCTCACGCTCCAAACGACCGTTGATGATGTCAGCATTGTCGCCAAAAATCGGTAGATACGCAACATTTGGGAACGCCGTCACCGCGAACAACGCTGACCAATCCGCCGCTCGAAGCGTTTCAAGTGAACCGGTTATTGATCCGCCAATTTTAACGCCGAATGAGGTCCCGGATGATAAAGACGCCGTGGCGGCCGAAACGGTATAGCCGTTCACGGTAACGAGGTTGACGTTTCCGTTTTTACATGCAGTTGCAACGATGGTAGGCTGCGCACTTCCCGGCGCAAGACGAGATTCTACATCGCCCAGAGGATCCGGCGACAATCGGTCATCGATGAGGAGAGCCCTCTCGGCCAACTTTGCCTGGATAACGCGTTTGACAGCGTCGATGTCCGGCGTCGTGCAGGGCTGACCACCTGAGCTTGCGATCGGCATGACGTAGGTCGGAACTGTAGGATTCGGAGCCGCAACCGAAGGCCGGGATAATGTGACGGCGGTAACCACCGCTACCGCCGCGGCGAAGATTGGAGGCCCGACCTGAGTCGAGAGCTGGAAAAGTTTCATAAACTACACCTTCACGGTCATCTCTTATTACGCTCACGATACGCCCACGCGGTTTCACACGGGTTACGGCCCCATATGCAGAACTACGCGCCGGTGGAGAGCTCGACACCGTATCGCCGCACCGAATTAATCCGTGCTGTTCTTGTCTGCGAAGCGGTTGACAACGAACGCTCCTTGTCCCAAGCCGACCAAGGCCAGTAATGCGGCATCTATATTGGGGTACGATGTCGCTGTTGCGTCCGCGAAGGCGGGATGCGCTTGCAAGACGGTGTACACGTACACCGCCGCCGCGACGACAGTCCACGCCAGCATTTGTGCCTTTGGTAGAGATAACGCGTCAACGCCGGCGTCCTGAACGAACGCGCGCAGCGACAAGCGTTGATCAGCAGCAGCGACGGCGCCCTGCGGCTGTCCCTTTGCACGCGAAACAGCAGTCGCCGTAATGCTGAGGCCCATGAGAAGCAGCAGATTGTCCGGAAACTTCGGACCTTTGTTCGTTACGTTATACTTCGGCGGACAGACGGCAACTTTGGGAATGTCTTTCGCCGTGCACCAATTGAACACTCCGGCGGGGCCGCCAGCGTGCGCTGTGAAGAGATATCCGTACGTAAACAGTGCGACCTCGGTCCAAATAAAGAATTGGAGCTTTGCAGTGCTGTAAAGACCGTCGGTCTGGAGCATCCCCGGTACCCGGAATGCTAATGCCGCAAGGATGAAAATGGCCGCAAGCCCCGCGGCTATCGCAACAGGATCAATTTGCATCGCATGGTCCCTCCTAGTGAGAATCATAGGACCAAACGGTTTCAAGTCCGTAACAGTAGGAACTCGGCACCACCTCGGATCCACCACACTACATCCCAATTTTTGTCGAACGACTACACCGCCATCTCGAATCGCCGAACGGCACGGTCCGTGCCCCGAGCGCTAGATGTGCATCGTAGGCGCGGCGCAGCGAAGCGTGCCGTTGAACTCGGCGGTCAGTAGTAGCCGGGCGGTACGTTGGACGTGCCGCGCCCTGTCCGTCGCAACGCACTCGAACGACTCGCCCTATTCGGTATATTCGGCTTCCTGGCGCCGGCAATGCTCGTCGACTAGCTCCTGCAGCGTTCTTTCGTCGAGCAAGGTGCGCTCGTCGATCAGCGGCGCCGGCACATCCCGAGTGCCGGTGATGGCGAAATATCCGGTTGCATTCGGAATGTTGTGGACGTTCGGAGGAATGACCAAGCGTAACGCTCTTTCACCGAAAAACACCTGTTCTTTGCCATTTGACGTCTGGGCTCCGGGAGGGGGGTCACCCCAATCGTCATGTTTGCCGTGCAGATTCTTGTCCACGAGGCACGAGAATGCTTGGAACAGATAGAGCCACGCTGCCCGGTGTACGTTCGCGAAGTCGTTAGCGTTGAATGCGTTCATGTCGCCGGTCGGGTACGCGAGCTCGATCAAGGTTGCGAATCGCTCGATATAATCGTCCGGCTTGAGATAGAATTGCTTTACGACCCCAAGGTACGAAAGAGCGAAACCTCGGTCGTTCAGCATCCTGTTCGCCAGCATACGTCCCGCGTCGAGCGTCTGCGCTCGGCGCCAAGACGGTGGCGTGTTCTTCTCCCCGTCGATATACGGATCGGGCCAATCGGTCATCTCGGACTCCTTATGTGAAGAATATCTTTCAGCGATTGACGGGCGCCGCAGCGATGTCCTCGGTGCTAATGTTGAAGAACCCCGTCGAATTCGGAATATTGTGGACGTTGTAGAACCACCAGGTTGCCGCTGCACGGTCGTCTCCGGCGTTCCTTGCCTGCACCAAGCCGTCATCACCGCGCGAAATTCCCCGATGAGGTGTCGGTGCCTCGACCATCGGCGGGTTACCCCAATCTGAGGTCCCCGCTGTATCGACGTGAGGACACTTGTCCACGAGGAGAGCAAACGCGTTGGCGAGTTGCAACCATGCTGCTCGATGGCAATTTGCGAAGTCGTTCGAGTTGCAACCCTGCGTCGTGAACGTCAGGTGTGCATCGTGTATCGCCGTCTCGATCAAAGCGAGATACTCGGCCGAATGCTCGCCACGATCGGCATAGTACTCCTTCACCGTGCCGAGGTAATTTTCTGCAAACGAGCGATCGGCGAAGATGCGGTTTGCCAATACACGCCCCGCCTGCAAAACCTGATCCCTCGTCCAATGTGGCACTCCGGGATTGAGCGGCCCAACAGCGTCGTATTCAGGTGGCCAATCAGTCATGACTAATCACGCTTTCGTCAGGGAATGGGGAGCGTAATCATACATCGCGACGGTTACGACCCGGTTTCAACAGCGGGCGACATTGACGCGTCTTTCGTCCGGGCGAGGCCGTTTGCGGGATTCCTCAGGCGGCGCTCTTTCCAACGTTCCGACCACTGCCGCTCCCGGGCAGCAGATCGACCGACCACACCGACGATCTACGGGGTTTCCACGATAGCGCGCCGCGCGACCCCGAGCTACCGTTTTGGGGTGATCGAGCGAACGGACCACTTGGCGCAACTTCTCCACGAAGCGATTTTGGTCGCGGAGCGGACCCGCGACCGAACAGTGCTGCGGCACCTGCGCGGAGCCCGTCTTTCGCTGCACGAGTCGTTCGATACTGACGTGCCGATCCGCGTCGATATCATCTCGGGACGGGTTTTCGCGCGCGGGCTCCCGATTGCGTTCTCCCGTGCCGAGCTTGCAGTGGTCATCGCCCTCGCCCTCAATGAGCGCGGTGTCCCGAGCGAACTCTTGGCTGAAGATCTCTACCCCAATGCTGACATCACTGCGGCGGCGAATACATTGAAAGTGAACGTTCATCGAGTTCGCCGCCGAGCCGGGTCACACAACGTGATTCGGCACGCTGACGGCCGGTATCGTTTGGGAGAGACAATTGACGTCGATCTTCCGCGAGCCGAATCTGAGCTCCGATGCCTTCGGCTTGGCAGATGTCTCACGAGCGAGGCGCGGGACCGGATGGAGCGCCTGCGACGGCGGGTTCTCGAGGGACGCCCTGCGTTCATCCTGCAATGGTCGTGGTTCGACGAAACCGAACAGCGGTTGCGAGAACTGGGCCGGGAGCTGACCCTACTTCTGGCGCGAGATGCACTCGACGAAGAACACTATCAGCGCGCGCTAGAGCTCGTAGCGGAGCTCGGCCGCGAAGATCCTCTCGATGAGGTCGCAGCAGAGATCGCGATTCGCGCATTTCTCCTCGCCGGCGACCATGCGGCAGCTGTGCTGCACTATCGCCGCTACGCCTCGGTGCTTCAGCGCGAGATTAATTCACGCCCATCCGAGGATTTGCGCGCGCTCGTCCGCGAAGCATGATGTCAATCGAGCTCCCAGCGCGCACAAGAATATGTCGCGGGCACCAAGAGCGGCGGCGCCACGAATCCTCGTACGTGCGGGGAAATTCCTAGATCCTCATATGCGCGGGACAGCGGAATACACGCGATGGTGTCATAAAGCATTCGGAGCGCCGCCTGACGCTCTCCGCGGCGAATAGCGGATTCGAATCCTGGTTCGCACCACCGCGCGAAGTTGCCGCCTGCGGGCGGGCGGCTGTCGCACGACCAGTCCGCTTCATAGTCGGGATTGTCGCCGTACGTCAGCGGAACGACGGCGATGTCGAAGGCGCCGCTGCGCAACGGTCCTTCGAGACTCGAATATCGCGAGGTCGGGGTCGGACGCAACGTGGAGGCAACCCCCACCGCAAGCAAAGTCTGCTGCAGCAATGTCGCCATTCGTGTTTGCGCCGGGCTTTCAGTGACAAACACGATCGTGAGTTCGCGGTCAGCCACCGCCGCTCGGAGCGCCGCGGTCGTGCTCCGATCGAACGCCAGCGCTCTGGCGAACCCCGCGTCGTTGCCGCCGGATAGCAACAGCGAGGCCAATAGGGTCGTTCGTTTGCGGTCGTAAGCCCTTTGGAGCGACGGGACATCGATTGCGTGTGCGAATGCGCGCCGGGCGGCGACGTCGTGCAGCGTTCGGTCTGCATTGAGAATCAAGACCGCAGTCGAGGAGATGCGGCGTAGGCGTCTGAAACGATCGGCGCCAAAGGCGTTCGGCGTGAGCGGAAGCGCGATGTCCGCTTCGCCGGACAGGAGCCGCACGTTCGCCGTCATGTCGGACGAGAGCAGCCGCAACTCAATCGCGTCGAGGCGGGGCGACCCACGCGGAGACGCGTCGTACCGCTCCAGGCGCCAGCGCTGCAGTTCCGGACGTGCGCGCACCGCAAAAGGTCCTGTCCCGAGCGGCGTTCCGTCCGGAGCACGCCTGACCAGCGGGAGCGCCGGCGTTCCGTAAGGCCCGAAGAACGAACGGACAAAGCCCGGCCGCGGCGAATCGAGAAGCACATCGAAGTCGTGATCACCTCCGACGACGAGTTCCCGAATCGACCGGTACGGTTCGCTGGTGCCCCACCGCGTCGCGCGAATGGACGCCAACGCGTCCGCGACGTCGCGCGCGACGAACCGCCGCCCGTCATGCCAGTCGGCACGGCGCAAACGATAATGCAACCGTCGTCCCCCGTCCGTCTCCGCCGGCAGGCTCGTCGCGAGCAATGGGACGGTGTGCCCATCCCACCCGACGAGGCCGTCCGCGTAGAGCCAGGCGAGCTCGTCGATGCCACTTTCCGGGTCGCGGTACGGGTCGATGTCATGGCCCAGCGGATTGGCGTCGAGGCGCAGCGTGCGACCGCGCGCGGGACGCGCGCTTGCGGCCGTCGCGATACCAGCCAAGAATTCGGAGCGGCGCACCGACAAGACTTGGGCGGCACGGGATGACAACCTTCGAGGGCGATACCGGCAAAGTACTCGACCGCAACCGCGATCTGCGTGTGATGCGCACCTACGTCGATGAAGCGCAGGGCCGCGGAGAGCCGGCGATTATCCGCATTTCGGGGCCGCCGGGTATCGGGAAATCGGCATTTTTGCGTCACGCCCTCGCACGGACCCCGGATGGTGCGAAAGCGCTGTGGGTCACGGCCGAGCCGGGCGACCGCACACAACCCGGCGCTGCCGTCCGTCGCCTTGTTCACCCGGTTGCCGTCGCGCCGGATTCGACCGAGGACGAAATCTCCTCAGCGCTCCGCGTCACGTTCGCGAAGCATCACACCCTTTGCATCGACGACGCACAGTGGCTCGACGAAGTCAGCCGACGAATTCTCGTCAATTTGGTTCATTATGGATCTCCCAGCATCGTGCTGCTCGGTGACCGGCGTGAGCACGCGCCTGAGCTGATGCCCCATCAGACGATCCATTTGGCGCCGCTCCGGCCGAGCAGCATGGCGCAGCTTGTGCGCGACCGTTTCCCGGGCGCACGCCGAGCGCTGGTCGATGAAATCGTCGCGTCGGCCTCGGGGCTACCGTTCGCAGCCTTGTTTCTCGCGGCACAGGCGGAACGCGCACGCGCGCGCTCTGCTAGCGATGCTGATGTATCGGTTGGGAGCGCGATCGCGCGGCGCCTGGAGCGCTGCAGCGATTCGGCCCGCGAAGCGATCCGGCATGGTGCATTCCTCGAAGGTTCGGTCGATCTGCTCGTGGTCGCGCGCGCGTTGAACCTGGGGTTGCGCGACGTTGCTCACACGTTGACCGAGCTGGTGGACCTGGCGACGGTGGAAAACCTTCGGATTGTCTTCCGCCATGCGGTGATCGCCGAGGCGATTCGTGCGTCTATAGCTGACCCAATGCCGTACTACGCCCGCTTGCTCGAAACGTTTGATGACGACGATGATCGTCCGGAGACGCTTGCTGCGCGGTTGCGTTGTGCGCAAGGCTGCGGCGCCGACGACATTGCGGCTTCGTGCGCGCTGCAAATCGGGCGGAAGCTCGCGGCGGCGTCGTCTCTAGAAACGTCTCTCGACTATATTACTACCGCGCTGGCACACGCCGGACGGCCACTGCCTGTCGAGTATAGCGTTGAATACGCAGGTGTGCTCCTGCAGCTAGCGCGCGACGAACGCGCCGCTGCGTTCGTGCGCGAGCAAATCCGCTCCGCAATCCAGCGCGACGATGCTGCCGCAATAGCTGAGCTGCTAACTTCGTTCTTCTCGGCTGCGGTAACGCTCGAACGATTCAAAGAACTCGAAACGCTGTGTGATCGCGCAGAGGCGATGAAGAGCGCCGACGAAAGCGCTTTAAGAAGAGTTCGCAGCGTTCGCTTGGCGGCGTTTGCCTTCGGCGGACGGCTCGACGATTACACGCGAAACGCCGCGCAAGCACCGCTCGCATGGGTCGATCATCGGCCCGCCGCATTCGTCGCTGCGCTGCTCGGCGATGACCAATGCGCGAGGGCATCGTTCGAAACGTATCAAGGTGGACTGCGCTCGGAGCACGCGCGGCAGGAACCGACCGACCGCGTGCTGCAGGCCATGATCGGGCTGTTCGAAGCGGGCACGACCGCGCTGGCGAATATCGATGAGATCGGTCGTTCCGTCCGCGCTCAACCGTCCGCCACGGGACTACGTATCGCTCGCGAAATCGCCAATGGAAACTGGGCCGCCGCCGCGAGCGTGATCGATGACATCCCGCTATGGGATGAAACGTTCGAAGAGCCGTACGAAAGCCTTGGTTGGCGACTGCTCTTCACGGCCCTGACCGGTCGGCCTGTCGCCGAAGCCCGCCGCACGCTGCGTGTGATACGTGAAATGATCGGTCGCGGGCAAATTCGGCATGCCGCCGTGCCGGCCCGGTTGTATTTCGCGTGTGCTACTTCTTCGGAACGCTCGGCACCGCCCGATATTGCCGCATTCGTGCGCGAAACCCTCGGAGTCGCGCCGATGCCGTACCTCGTCTCTGGATTACCGCTTTCAATTGCACTCGTTGCTCCGGGGTACGGCGTGTCCGCCTGCACGGATGCGCTCGACTGCTGGCCGCCTTTCCGGTCCCGTTGGCATCGCGCACACCTCGATCTCGCCTATGGTCTCGTCGCAGGCGATGACGGCCGGTTACGCGCGGCACGCGACGCGTTCGACGCGCTCAACGCTCCAGCGTACGCCGCGATCAGCGGCGTCGCGCTACCCGTTCCACGCGCAAAAGATGCGGCTCTGGCAGATGCGCTCGGGCTTCGAAGGAAAGCTGAGCCGGGAAAGCCGCTCACTGCGCGCGAGCGCGACGTTGCGGAACTGGCTGCAAGCGGCATGGGAAATCGCGAGATTGCGGTGGCGCTAAGAATCAGCGAAAGAACCGTTGAGGTCCATTTGACGAACGTCTTCAGGAAGCTCGGAGTACCTTCGCGCAGCGCACTCGCTCAGCGGTTACTGCGGTCTTAGCAGGATAAGCGCGTCGAAAGCCGCGGCTATTTCCTAGGAGAAGAGGTCACCTTGCTTCGCGAGTTCACGGCGCAGATACCGCGGTAATGCGAATAAGCGTCTGTGCGTTTCCGCGTCGTAAAACCAATTGTCGCTCTTGAGCGAACGGACGTATCCATCGATTCGCGCCGCTTCAACGACGGCCACGTCGACATCGTCGCTGCAGGCGATGAACCCCCAATCGTTGTCGAACGCGGGGACATGCGTGTAAAAGCTGTTTACGTGCCGGAAATACACACGTAACGAGCGCGCCATCTTCGCGTGCAACCCCATGTTGTGGAATCCTACGGTCGACGCTTGCAGCACGTACACGCCGCCGGGAGCGAGCCGCGCCTTGATGTCGCGAAATACCTCGCCGTTGAAGAGTGGGAACGACGGCGAGTCCGGCAGCGGTTCGGTGAGATCACTGATCACGACGCCGTAGCGGCCGCCGTCTTCCTTGATGAACTTCAGCGCGTCGCCGATGATCACTCGCGCGCGCGGATCGTCGAACGCACCGTCGGACCACTCGGGCAAGTATTTCTTCGACAGCTCGACGACCTCGCCGTCGATGTCCACCATCGTACACCGTCGCACCGTCGGATCGCGCAAAACCTCGCGCAGCGTCGCGCCCTCCCCGCCTCCGAGGATCAGCACCTCCTTGCGATCCTCCACCGACGCCATCGCCGGATGCACCAGCGTCTCGTGATAGATCTTCTCGTCCGCTTGGGACGACTGGGTATCACCATCGAGCACCAGCATCTTGCCGAAGACCGGCGTGCGCAGGATAGCAACCGACTGGAACGGCGTGCGCCCCGAGAAGTACGTCTCCTCGATCGCGTGCGCGTGCAGTTCGGTCGGTGCGAACTGCTCGGTGTACCATTGATAGTGCTCGGTCTTGGGCATCGCGCTCGTCGGGTTGTCCGAGCGAACGCCATGCCCTTCCCACGAAGAAGCCCGCCGTTCTCACGGCGGGCTTCGGGTTCTCTCAGAGCCGGGTTTCCCGAGGGGGAGCCTTACGCCGTTGCCAGCAGCTCGCGGGTGTCGTGCTCGGTGGTGACGACGTGGGTGAAGCGGTTGTGGCCCGCTTCGACGCCTCGTTTCACCTCGGTGGTCAGCATTATCTTGGCGTCGAGCGCCTCCGCGGCGTATTCGCACGCCGCCCAGGGATCGGTGTGGTCGCCGCACGTGTAGAAGTCCATCGCGGCGTAGCCGGTCTCCGGCCACGTGTGGATCGACAGGTGCGACTCCTCGATCACCACCACTCCGGACACCCCTTGGGGCTGGAAGCGGTGGAAAGCCGTCGTGACGATGGAAGCGTTGGCCGCTTTTGCGGCGTTCTCCATCATCGCACGGACCGCGTCGACGTCGGTGAGCTTGGCGGCATCACAGCCGGACAGCTCGCAGACGATGTGCGTACCGAGTGCTTTCAATTGTTGGTCTCCTCGGGAAGCTTTCGGTTGGGAGAATCCCACCTCCAGGTGCGTCGTCCAGCGCGTGCGGTACACCGTCTCGCTGTCGACCTTTCAGCAGACTCTTGCCGGCGCGGCCTCCTTTGGGCCGAACGGGCGTTCCACTGCGATGGCGCGTAGGGCGCGCCGTCCCCCTCGAACTGCGGCGACCCCATACCCATAAGGAGCACGGGGTCGTTTGAAGTCCGACGCCTATGGTACCCCCCGGGGGGTCCCTTGTAAATAGCTTTCATCCGCGGCGTGAAGCCTGGGCCGAATGTCGAAGGCCGGAGGATGCGTGCCGAGCCCGTGAGTCCGCCCTTTCTCCGTCCCGCGGACGTCCAAGCGCGCGCATCGGAGCGGGGGCTACCGCTCGACGAGCTCGTCCTCGAGCTCCTCCCTTGGGCCGCAGCGTACGCCCACCCGCCCATCTCGAACTTCCGCGTCGGCGCGATCGCGCTGGGACTTTCAGGGGCGCTCTACGCGGGCGGGAACCTGGAATTTCCCGGCGCGTCGCTTAGCTTCTCCATTCACGCGGAGCAGGCAGCGGTCTACAACGCCTGGGTCCACGGCGAGGCCGGCGTCACGCTAATCGCGTCTACCGCGGCGCCGTGCGGGTTGTGCCGGCAGTTCCTCAACGAGCTGGCGACCGCGAGCGAGCTGCGCGTCGTGGTGCCCAGTCGCCCGCCGACGACCCTCGCCGCCTTGCTTCCGGCGGCGTTCGGCCCGGGCGACCTCGGCAAAGGCGGCGGCCTCATGCAACCGTCCACGCGCTCCCTGACGCTCGCCGGCGCCGCCGAAGATCCCGTCACGACCGCCGCGCCCGCAGTCGGCGCCACAGACCCAGTCACCGCCGCGGCGCTGGCAGCCGCCTCGGCGGCGTACGCTCCGTACAGCGGCACCTATGCCGGCGTCGGGCTGCGCACCGCCAACGGAACGATCTACGAGGGCCGCTATGCCGAGAACGCCGCCTTCAACCCCAGCCTATCGCCCCTTCAAGGCGCGCTGATCGCGCTCACGCTGGCGGGCGATTCCTATCCCGCCATCGACGATGCGGTGCTCCTCGAGGCATCCGCGCCCACGCCCGGACACCTCCAGCCTAGCGCCAGCCAGCGGGCCATGACCGCCGCCCTCCTAGCCGCCGTCGCGCCGGATGTGCCGCTGCGGTACCTCCGCGCCAACTTCGACAGGAACGACCGCCACGGTGCAGGCCTCTGAGGGGTTAGATAGTACAGATACCTCTGCACTTTCTTGACCGAGCTGGTGCGGACCGAATACGCTGGGAGACCCATGGCCGCTACGACCGAATCCCTGATCGAGGAATACCGACACGGCTTCCACGATCCCGAGGACACCTACGCGTTCAAGTCCGACAAGGGCCTGAACCGCGAGATCGTCGAGCGCATCTCGTCGATGAAGAACGAGCCGGCCTGGATGCGCGACTTCCGCCTCAAGGCGTACGACGTGTTCCGCTCCAAGCCCATGCCGACGTGGGGCGACAGCGCGCTCCTCAACGAGATCGACTTCGACAACATCCGCTACTTCGTCAAAGCGGGCGAGAAGACCGAACAGAACTGGGACGACGTCCCGGACGACATCAAGCGCACGTTCGACCGGCTCGGCATCCCCGAAGCGGAGCGCAAGTTTCTGAGCGGCGTCTCGGCGCAGTACGAGTCGGAGGTGGTGTACCACTCCGTCATCGAGGAGCTCCAACGCGACGGCGTGCTGTTCTGCGACATGGATACCGCGCTGCGCGAGTATCCCGAGATCGTGCAGAAGTACATCTCGACGGTCATCCCGGTTCAAGACAACAAGTTCGCCGCGCTCAACTCGGCCGTGTGGTCGGGCGGGTCGTTCGTGTACGTGCCCAAGGGCGTCGAAGTGAAGATGCCGCTCCAAGCCTATTTTCGGATCAACACCGAGAACATGGGCCAGTTCGAGCGCACGCTGATCATCGCGGACGAAGGCTCGAAGGTGCATTACATCGAGGGTTGCACCGCGCCGCAGTTCTCCACCGCGTCGCTGCACTCGGCCGTGGTCGAGCTGATCGCCATGGAAGGCGCGTCGATCCGCTACACGACGATCCAGAACTGGTACCGCAACATCTACAACCTCGTCACGAAGCGCGCCATCGCGTACAAGAACGCGACGGTGGAATGGGTCGACGGCAACATCGGCTCGCGCCTGACGATGAAATATCCCGCCATCTACCTGATGGGCGAAGGCGCGCGCGGCGAGATCCTCTCGGCGGCGTTCGCGGGCGAAGGCCAGCATCAGGACGCCGGCGCGAAAGTCATCCACGCCGCGCCGAACACCACGTCGGTCGTCACGAACAAGTCGGTCACCGCGCACGGCGGCAAGACGACGTATCGCGGGCTGGTGGAAATCCACGCCGGCGCGGTCGGCGCGAAGACGCGCGTGAAGTGCGACGCGCTCATCATGGACGACAAGTCGTCGTCGGATACCAAGCCGACGATGAAGATCGACGAGCAGCGCTCGACGGTCGAGCACGAAGCGTCGGTGTCGAAGATCGGCGAGGAGCAGCTCTTCTACGCGATGAGCCGCGGCCTCACCGAAGCGGACGCGACGGCCATGATCGTCAACGGCTTCTTCGACTTCTTCGTCAAGGAACTCCCGATGGAGTACGCGGTCGAGCTGAACCGCCTGATCAAAATGGAGATGGAGGGTTCAGTCGGCTGAGACGCCGCCTGAACCCCTCCCGAGTCCTACGGACTCGGTCCGAAAACGGAATTTGAATGGTCGGCTAAGCCGGCCGAACCCCCCGCGAGCCCTGCGGGGCTCGCTCCGAAAGCGAAAGTCCAAACCACCGCGATCGGGGAACAATCTCCGTGTGCTCGCTCGATTGCTTCTCGCCTTTGTGGGCGTTCTGGCCGTCGTCGCGCCCGCGCCGGTGCGGGCCGCGAAGGTGTGCGCGTGGCAGATCCCCAGTGAGATGCTCTCCACGGTGTTCTCCGGGAACGCGCACAGCGGAGCTCCGTTCCGGTTCAAGGTCGCCGATAGCACGGCACTCGACGACGGGACGAAGGTGCCGGCCGGCACGCCCGGCTACGGCATCATCCGCGCCGCGAGCTCGGCCGGGCGCCACAACCGCGACGGGATGCTGTCGCTGGAGCCGCGCTACATCGTGCTCGAGGCGGCGAACGGCGCGGAGCGCGTCGTGCCCGTCACGATGAACCCGCTGCTGCCCGTCACGTGGACGCCGTCGGAGCCGCTGCTGAACAAAGCCGCGTCGCACGTGCCGCTGCCCATCCCCGGCCTGGTGATGACCGGCGTGAACATGGTGCGCTGGGGGCGCAACATCACGCTCGGCCCCGGCTTCAAGTTCACGGTTCTGCCGGTCGAGAATCTGGCGCGCGGCCCGGTCTGCTGACGATGCGCGCACGGCGCGTGCTGCGCTGGACCGCGCTTGCGTTCGCGGCGCTCGTCGTGGTCGCCGCGGCCGCGTTTGCCGCCGGCGCGCCGGTGCCCGTCGGCGACGCGCAGCTGCTCTTTCCGCCGCGGCGACCGGCGCTCGCGGAATGGAACCGGCCCGGGGTCGAGACGTTCAGCGTGCGGGCGGCCGACGGAACGCCGCTGCGCGGCTGGATCCTGCGCGGCCGGCGCGATGCCCCGTGGCTGATCGTCGACTACGGCAACGCCTCGAGCATGGAGAACATCTATCCGCTCGCGACGTGGTTCACGCGCCGGCTGGGCTACACGACCGTCATGTGGGACTACCGCGGCTACGAGTTCTCCGGCGGGCACATCGACGCGCTCGCGTCGCGCGACGACGCATTGCGCGTGTACGACGCGGTGCGCGCGCGCAGCAACGGCGTCCCGTTCGTCTACGGGCTTTCGTACGGAACGACGCTCGCGGTGCACATGGCCGCGTCACGTCCGGTGCGAGCGCTCGTGCTGCACGCGCCGCCGTCGGACGCGATGACGGCGGCGTACTCGGTGCGCGACCGGTTCGTTCCGTGGCCGGTCAACCGGCTGCGGCCGGTGCCGACGCGCTCGCTGCGCATCGCGCTCGACGAAGCGCACGAGATCGCGCACGTCGCGGCGCCGCTGATCGTGCTGCACGGCGACGCCGACACGCTCGTTCCGATCTCGCAAGGGCGAGCGGTCGAGCGCGCGGCGGGCGCGCGCGACAAGCGTTTCGTGGTCGTGCCCGGTGCGCGGCACAACGACGTGTTCTACGCGAACACGCCTGCCGGCGACGCGATCGCGGCGTTTCTCGCCGCGCGCTGAGCGGCTATCGCACGCCGAGCAGCTCGACGTCGAAGTTCAGCGTCGCGTTCGGCGGGATCACCGGCGGGTAACCGTGCTCGCCGTACGCGAGCTGCGGCGGGCAGACCAGCTTGCGGCGGCCGCCGACGCGCATCGTCGCAACGGCTTCGTCCCAGCACGGGATCACGCCGTGCGTGCCGAGCACGAACTCGAACGGCTTGCCGCGGTCGCGCGAGCTGTCGAATTTCTTGCCGCTGAGGAGCGTGCCGGTGTAGTGCACGACCGCCGTCTGCCCGGCGCGGGGCTTCGGCCCCTTGCCGACTTTGAGGTCGGTGTACTTCAAGCCGTCGGGCAGCGTGACGGTCTTGGCGGCACTCGTCTTCGCCGCGGACGGTTTGTACGACATCGCCGTCGCGCCGACGGCCTGGCGGGGCGAAGCGAGCGGGAGCGCGATGGTCAGCGATGCGACGAGCGCGAGGGTGATCGATGCGGAACGGGTCATGGGGCGCCCTTCGCGAACGACCCCGCGTGCCCCAGCCGGTCGCCAAACTTCACGACATCGCACCCGGTTCGACCAAGCGCGTCGTGGTCGACGGCGCCGAGGTGCTGCTGTGCAACGTCGACGGCGATCTCTACGCCGTCGAGGACGTATGCACGCACGACGGCGGACCGCTGGATCAGGGCGAGCTGCAAGGCTGCCGGATCATGTGCCCGCGCCACGGCGCGCTGTTCGACGTCACGACCGGCCGCGCGCTCACGCTGCCCGCGGTCGTCCCGCTGGAGACCTACACGGTGCGCGTCGAGGGAGACGACATCTTCGTCGAAGACGTCTGACCGCGCCCGCCCCTAGAGGTGCTCGTCGGGCTCCGCGTGGTGCGCGTCGCGCTGGTCGTCCCGGTTCTGGTCCTCGTCGCTCTCGCCGTAGACGACCTCGGGCGTCGTCGAGATGCCCGCGACGTCCGCCTCGCGGCGGCTCAGCGGGGCCTCGTCGTCGCCTTGGGTGCGGAGCTGGCGCGGCATGCCGGAGTCGGGGTGGTCGGTGACCTCCGAGGGGAGCGCGTTCTTGTAGTCGCCCTGCTGCTCGGTGCTCGTGTCGCGTTCCATACGGACGCCGTACCCACGACCGCCCTTCGACAAGCTCAGCCGCAGCTGACAACACGGCAGGGTGACAAGCCGACGAGCGGAAGCGCACCGTTTGTCGAACGACACCGCCCCCCGCTTCGCGTAGCATCGGTCCATCATGGCGACGAGGTTCTTGGTCTGCCCGCCCGGCCACGACGACGCGACGGCGGATGCGCAGCGCCAATGGGCACGGTTCGTGGAGCTCGCCGGCTGCGTCGGCGAGGTCGAGTTCGTGCAGATCGACGGCCAAGCGCGCACCCCCGACCTCGTCTTCACCGCGAACGCCGCGCTGATGGTTGACAACCTCGCGATCGTCTCGAGCTTCCGCCACGCCCAGCGCCGCCGCGAGCAGCCGGTCTACCGCGCCGCGCTGGCGCGCGCCGGCTACGCGACGACGTTCTTGCGCCAGACGTATTTCGAAGGCGCCGGCGACGCGCTGTTCGACCGCGTGCGCCCGCTGCTCTACGCGGGCTACGGCTGGCGCAGCGAGCGCGGCGCGACGCTGCAGCTGCAAGAGATCGTCGGCTGCCGCGTGCTCCCGCTGCTGCTGGTCGACGAGCGCTTCCACCATCTCGACACCGTGCTGTGCCCGCTGTCGAGCGGACACGTGCTCGCGTACATGGACGCGTTCTCGCCGCACGCGCAGACGCTGCTGCGCCGCGCGATCGAGCCCGGGCTTCTGATCGAAGTATCGATCGACGACGCGCTGCACCTCGCGTGCAACGCGGTGGAGATCGGCGACGCCGTGATCGTCCACGAGTGCACGCGCCGCTTGCGCGAACGCTTGCACGACGCCGGCTACAGCGTGTGCCGCACCGATCTGTCGGAGTTCCACGCGGCCGGCGGCGGCGCGAAGTGCCTGACGCTGCGGCTGGACGACGGTCCGGCTTTGATGACGGCGGCGGCCACCGCCTAAGCCCGCCGCAACGCACTCACGCGCGCACTGCACGTTTCTCGGCGCGCGCCCAGCCGTCCGGTGTGTCGACGTCGAGGACGTAGGCGTCGTCGAGCTCGTCGAGCGCGACCGTGCGCAGTGCCGCGTCCAGGCGCACGCGCATCGGCGGCTCGTCGTCGCGCAGCGCCGCGATGCGCGCGCGCGCGCTCGGCGACCACACGACGGGATGACCGGGCACACCCGCGACGACGGGCCACGCGAGATCGGCGTCGTCCGGGACGCGCGCGACGAACGCGCGCACGCGCGCGGCGTCGACGAACGGCAGATCGCAGGCGAGCACGGCGAGGTACGAGCCGGAGGGAATCGCCGCGTGCGCCAGCGCGAGCGTCGCGCTCGGGCCCGCGGTCGGCTCGGTAACGACGACCTGGACGCCGGGCAAGCCGGATATCGCCTCCGCGACCGCGGGCGTCGTCACGAACAGCGGTTCCAGCTCGAGCAAACCGCGCGCGACGCGGCGCGCGAGCGGTTCGCCCGCGAACGGCGCGACCAGCTTGTCGAAACCCATGCGCTGCGAACGGCCGCCGCCCAGGACGACCGTGCGCACGCGCGCAATGTCCACCCGCCGCTATACCGTGAGCGTGCGCAGCAGCTTCTCCGGCACGATCGGCAGATCGCGCACGCGCACGCCGGTCGCATGGTACACCGCGTTCGCAATGGCGGCAGCAACGCCGGTGATCCCGATCTCGCCGACGCCGCGCGCGCCGAGCGGGTTGAGCGCGAAGTCGGGCTCTTCGACGAACAGCACGTCGATGTTGGGGATGTCCGCGTTCACCGGCACGTGGTAGTCGGCCAGGTTGTTCGTGACGACGGCGCCGGCGCGCGTGTCGCGCACCGTCTCCTCCAGCAGCGCCATCCCGATCCCCCAGGTGATCCCGCCGATCATCTGCGAGCGCGCGGTCTTCGCGTTGAGGATGCGACCGCAGTCGAACACGCCGAGAGCGCGCGCGACGCGCAGCCGCGCGAGATCTTCGTCGTAGCGCACTTCGACGAACTGCGCGCCGAACGAGTGGAACGAGAACCGCTCGCCCTCGTCGCCTGGTGCCGCGCTGCCGAGCGCCTCGATCGCGCCGCTGCCGCCGAGCCGCACCACGTCGGCGTACGCGAGCGACCGCGACGGGTCGTCTTTCGCGCGGAGCAGGCCCTCACGCACCTCGACCGCGTCTTCGCGCAGGCCGTGCAGCGGCGATCCCCCCGACGACGTCGCGATCGCGAGCACCTCGCGATACGCGCGCTGCGCGGCGTCCATCACGGCCGGGCCGACGCTGGCGGAGCTCATCGAACCGCCCGCGACCGGCGCGTTGGGGAACGACGAGTCGCCGATGCGCACGCGAACGGCGTCCGGGTGGACGCCGAGCGCGTCGGCGGCGATCTGCGCGAGGATCGTGTACATCCCGGTGCCCAGATCGTGCGTCGCGCTCGCGACGTCGATCGTACCGTCGGCGCCGATCGTCACGCGCGCTTGGGCCGGCGCGCGCATCGCGGGATACGTCGCGGTCGCGACGCCCCACCCGATCAGCTCTTCGCCCTCGCGCATCGAGCGCGGCGCATGCGTGCGCGTGCTCCAGCCGAACGCCTCTGCGCCGCGCTCGTAGCACGCGAGCAGGTGCTTCGACGAGAACGGCCGCCCGTTCGACGGGTCGGTGCTCGCGTGGTTGCGGCGCAGCACGTCGAGCGGATCGAGCCCGCACGCGTACGCCAGCTCGTCGAGCGCGCTGCCCAGCGCGAACGAGCCCGGCGCTTCGCCCGGCGCGCGCATCGCGGTGGGCGTCGGGACGTCGAGCCGCGCGAGGCGGTGCGTGACCGCGATGTTCGGGATGTCGTACAGCATCGTCGTCACGCCGCCCGCCGACTCCACGAACGTGCCGACGCGCGACGATTCGCTCGTCACGTCGTGCAGCACCGCACTCAGCCGGCCGTCGCGCGACGCGCCGACCCGCAGGTGCTGGTGCGTCTCGCTGCGCCGTCCGCACGATGTGAACATCTGCTCGCGCGTGAGGACCAGCTTCACGGGACGGTTCGTCAGCTTCGCGGCCATCGCGGCGATCACGGCGTGCGGCCAGAAGAATCCCTTGCAGCCGAAACCGCCGCCGAGGAACGGCGCGATCACGCGCACTCGCTCCTCGTCGAGCGCGAAGTGCTTCGCCAGCGCGGCGCGCGTCCCGCGCACCCACTGCGTCGAGTCGTGCACGATCAGCTCGCCGTCGCGCCACTCCGCGACCGTCACCGACGGCTCGAGCGGGTTATGGTTCTCCGCCGGCGTGACGTACGTTGCGTCGATCCGCACGCCGCTGGCCGCGTAGGCGGTTTCGGGTTCCCCGCGCCGCGGCTGGATGTCTTCGCCGAACCACTGTTCGGGCAAGTCGACCTGGTGCGCGGTCTCGATCGTCACCTCGGCGTCGCTGCGCTCGTACGCGATCCGCAGCAGCGCCGCGCCTTCGCGCGCCGCCTCGAACGTCGCGCCGACCACCGCCGCGACGTGCTGGCCGTCGTAATGCACCTCGTCGGTCTGCAGCGGCGCGAGCTCTTCCTGGACCGGCACCGTGAACTCGAACGGGATCGACGGCACGCGCGGCGCGTTGCGATACGTGACCACCTCGATGACGCCCGGCACGGCGCGCGTCGCGCGCTCGTCGATCTCGGTCATCCGCCCGCGCGCGATCGTCGACTGCACGACCACGGCGAAGAGCGGCGCGTCGACCGGCGCATCGGCGGCATAGCGCGCCGCGCCCGTCACCTTCGCGCGGCCGTCGACGCGGTCGAGCGGTTGTCCCACGAACCCGCGCGTCGCGGGCCGTTCCGCAGTTGCCGTCATGCCGCACCTCCGCATACCGTGCGCAGCGCGCGCACGATCGCGCGCTTCGCAAGCTCCACCTTGAACCCGTTGTGCGCGCGCGGTCGCGCGCCGGCAAGCGCGGCATCGGCCGCGCGCCGGAATGCGCCGTCGTCCGGCGCCGCACCCGCGAGCGCGCTTTCGGAATCCCGTGAACGCCACGGCACCGTGCCGACGCCGCCGAGCGCCACACGCGCTTGCGCGATCCGGCCGCCGCTCAACTCGACGGCGCACGCCACCGAGACGAGCGCGAACTCGTACGACGCGCGGTCGCGCACCTTGAGATAATGCGAGCGCGCGTGCAGCGGCACCACGTCCAGCTCGACCGCCGTGATCAGCTCGCCCGGCGCGACCGTCGTCTCGCGATCCGGCCGGTCGCCGGGGAGCACGTAGAAGTCGACGAACGCGATCGTGCGCTCGCCGGAATCGCCTTCCACCACGACGCGCGCCGACAGCGCGGCGAGCGCGACGGCGAAGTCGCCGGGATACGTCGCGATGCACTCGTCGCTCGTCCCGAGCACCGCGTGACCGCGGTTGAAACCGTCGAGCGCGTCGCACCCGCTGCCCGGCTCGCGCTTGTTGCAGCGCCAGCGCGTCTCGCGAAAGTACGTGCAGCGCGTGCGCTGCAACAGGTTTCCGCCGACGGTCGCCGCGTTGCGGATTTGCCCGGAGGCTCCGCTCAGCAACGCTTCGGACACGGCGGGGAAGTTTTCGGCGATCAACGGATCGTACGCGACGTCGCTGTTGCGCGCGAGCGCGCCGATCCGCACCACGTCGCCGCGCCGCTCGACGCTCGTGAGCGGCAACCGCGAGATGTCGACGACGCGCCGCGGCTGCTCCACGTCGCTCTTCATCAAATCGATCAAGGTCGTCCCGCCGGCGTAGAAGCGCGCGCCGTCGACCTCGCGCACGAGCGTGCGCGCCGACGCCGGCGAGTCCGCGACGACGTACTCGAACGCGCGCATCAGCGTGCGCCTTGCGCCGCGGCGACCGCGGCGACGATGTTCGGGTAGGCGCCGCACCGGCACAGGTTGCCGCTCATCGCCTCGCGGATCTCGGCCTCGCCGTGCGCGCGGCCCTCGGCGATCACCGCGACCGCCGACAAAATCTGTCCGGGCGTGCAGAAGCCGCACTGGAACGCGTCGTGCTCGACGAAGGCGGCCTGTACCGGGTGCAGCTCGTCACCGTTCGCCAGGCCTTCGATCGTCGTGATGTCGTCGCCGGCGTGCGCCAGCGCGAGCGCCAAGCACGAGAGCGTGCGGCGACCGTTCACGAGCACGGTGCACGCGCCGCACTGGCCGCGGTCGCAGCCCTTCTTGGTGCCGGAAAGCCCGGCGCGGTCGCGCAGCAGGTCGAGCAGCGTCACCTGCGGTTCGATGGTGAAGGTCGCCTCACGGCCGTTCAGCCGCAGCGTCAACGGGACGACGGCACGAGCGGAAGCGACCGGCGGGTCGGTAGTTCTCACGATAAGTCCTCGATGGGTGACGGAGCCTGTAGAGGGTGAGACACGACAAGTCGCGTTGACGATCCACCCGGCCGCATGATAAGGTTCCGAGGTTATGTACGCGATCGTTGAGACCGGCGGCAAGCAGTTCCGCGTGTCCGAAGGCGATGTCATCCGGACCGATCTCAT
This sequence comes from Candidatus Elarobacter sp., assembly GCA_035943995.1. Lineage (GTDB taxonomy): Bacteria > Vulcanimicrobiota > Vulcanimicrobiia > Vulcanimicrobiales > Vulcanimicrobiaceae > Vulcanimicrobium. Next base: position 76,510 of record DASZBS010000097.1, read on the forward strand.
CGAGACCGAGGTCGGCTCGTCGGTGACGTTCGACCGCATCGTCCTCGCCGCCGTCGGCGACGACGTGTCGATCGGGAGCCCGCTCGTGAGCGGCGCAACGGTGACCGGCACGGTGCTGCGCCAAGCCAAGGACAAGAAGATCCTCGTCTTCCGCTACAAGTCCAAGAAGCGCGTCCGCAAGCTCAACGGCCACCGCCAGCGGTTCGCCGAGATCCGGATCGACAAGATCGCCCTCTGACCCCATGGTGGAGGTCCGTTTTCGCAGGGACAGCCGTAACCGGCTGTCCTCTGTCGTTTCCAGCGGGCATGCGGGGCACGGCGAGCCGGGCGAGGACGTCGCCTGCGCGGCCGTCTCGGCGCTGCTCCAGGCCGCCTGGGTCGGGCTGACCGACGTCGCCCGCGTCGAGGTTAGCGGCCACCGGCGCAGCGGCGACCTGCTGATGCGCTGGCCCGAGGACGCCCGCGACCGCGACGACGTGCGGGCGATCGTGGCAACCGCCGAGCTCGCGATCGAGCAGATCGCCAAGCAGTACGACGGTGCGATCCGATACGTTCGCGAGCGAGAACGCGAACGCACGTAGATCGGATGGGGATTCCGGGTACACCGGCGTCGAAAGGAATCCCACGATGCACGACACGACCAAACCCCTCAACGGGGAACTCCAGAGCAAGTCCGGCGGCGATCCGGCTGCCAACTCCGACGCGGGGCGGACCGTCCTCGTGGGCGTCCTAGGTGGAATCCTCTCGGCTGCCGGCTACCTGGTGTACCAGCGGCTTCCGGACGAGCAGAAAGACAAGCTCCACCGCCAGGTCCGCGGCGCGCTCGAATCCCGCATCAGCGAGATCCGCTCGAACTTTAATTTGTAGGCGCGCGAGCGTTAACTAGCCTCTGAAAGGGCGGGCACCGCTTGTCGTGTGCTCAGCCCTTTCTTTGCTTCCGTGCTCGTCGCGTACGCGTCGGCGCTGCGGGCGTTCGATCCGGCGCTCGACGACGCGCATGCGACGCGGCTCGCCGCACGGGTCGTCGCCGAGGCCGACGCGGTGCGGATCGATGCGCGGCTCGTCGTCGCGCTGGTCGCCGTGGAGTCGGCGTGGGACCCGCGTGCCGTGTCGCCGGCGGGCGCGCGCGGGCTCGGGCAGCTCATGCCCGGGACAGCCGCCGGGCTCGGGGTCGATCCCGACGATGCGGAGGCGAACCTCCACGGGACCGTGACGCATTTGGCCGGGCTGCTGGCGCGCTACCGGCGCCTGCCGCCGCAGGAACGGTACGCTCGCGCGATCGCGGCGTACAACGCGGGCGCCGGCGCGGTCGACCGGTACGGCGGGATCCCGCCCTACGCGGAGACGCGATCAGAGGTGCGGCGCGTGATCGGGCTCTGGCGGCGGCTTTGCGGGCTCTGACGGCGTTTCGGCCGGTTCGGCCGGCGTTGCCGCGACATCGGAAGGCGTCGCTGCGGACTCCCACGCTTGAAGATCGAGTGCCGGGCGCGGTTCGGCGAGCTTCTCGCCGACGTCGGAGACGGGGGCTTCGGGCTCGGGCGCGGGCGGTTCGTAGTGCGTCGTGTCGTAGGCGGTCGCATCGTACGGAACGCCGTCGTACGGCGGCGGCTCGTACGGCTTGGCGTCCTTGGCGTCCTCCATGTCCGCGGCGCGCTCGAGCTCGCGAATGAACGACTGGGACGTGTTCTGGATCTCGCGCATGACGTTGCCCGCCTTGCGAGCGACGCGTGGGAGCTGCTCGGGGCCGAAGAACAGGAGTGCGGCGGCACCCAGGACCGCCATGTCGGGGATGGATAACATGCAGAGGGTTTCTTCCCGGTCCCGTGCAACGCGTCATGCCCCGCGAGGTGCATTAGGCGGCGCGCGCGGAGATCACCGAAGGCCGGCCCCCACGCCCTGAAGATCATCTACACCCGCGGCAACCGGACCGAGACCCTGGCGTCCATCGCGACGCTTCGGAAGATCCTCAACCGTTTCGTCGCGCACCGCGTGTTCTATGAAGTGAGCTCGCGCAACAAGCGAGGGCACGAGTTCTTCTCGGCCAAAAACACCTTCGTCGTCGGCTCGATCGAGATCGTGAACCGGGATTATCTCACGATCACGATCTTCGACGCGAACAACGCGTCGCACTCGATCGAGATCCTCAACCCGGCCGCGATGCGCATCTACGACGACACGCTGGGCAAGGGCTTCGCTGTCTCGTTCCTGAGCGAAGGCGCGGGCGGCGTCGAGTCGCGCTGTTACCTGCGCGACGAAGGTGAGGACGGCGACGTGATCAAGGAGCGCGGCGAGCTCGAGAAGATCACGTTGCCGCAGCTCTTCAGCTACCTCGAAGACATCACGACCGTCGACGCGATCGGCACGCAGACGCTGTAGCTGCGCGTTACAGCCCTTCGACGGCTTTGCTCACGCCTTGCGGGTCCGCGCCGAACAGGCTGAGCAGATCGCGGTCTTTCACCGCTTCCGCCGCGAAGCCGTACACGAGGTGCTTCGCGCGGTAGACGCCGACGGCGCGCCGCGCGCCTTCGATGAAAAGCCGGAGCGACTCGGCGTCGAGGTACAGCGTGCGCGTGCCGTCCTGCGAGCGAAACGCCAGCGATTCGTAGCGCGCGAACGGCGGCTCGCCGTCCGGCGGCGGTTCCTCCGAAACGTCCACGAGCTGCGGCGGCTTGAGCGCACCGTCCGCGGCGGCTTTATCGATCTTTTCGCGCGGAACGAGCGGCGCGATCGCCGGCCCGACGAGCGGATCGGCCAACAATCCCAGCAACAGGTGCGGCGGCGCGACGAACTCCGCGCCGTGCGCGACCGCGTGCGTCACGCCGGCGCGCAACACGTCGAGGAGGTCCGCGTCCAGCCGTAACTGCTCGCCGTCGGTCACGTGCGTCTGATGCGCCCTTCGAGCCGCGTCGCCTTCCGCAGCATGCGCACCGCCTCGCCGCGCCGGCCGCTGCGGTGGAACGCGACGCCGAGGTTGTGGTACGCCGGCGCGTAGCCTTCGTCCACGAGGATCGCGAACTCGTAGTGCGCGACGGCCTCGTCGACGTCGCCGTCTTCGAGCAGCATGTTCCCGACCGTCGTCATCGCCGCCGCGCAGCGCGGATCGGCTTCGAGCGCGGCGATCAGCTCGGCGATCGCGAGCTCGCGGTCGCGCCGGTGGATCGCGATGACGGCGCGCTTGTTGTGCACCATGGCGACCTCCGCAACGGTCCGCGCCATCGCCATCGCCTCGGCGAACGCGGCCTCGGCCCGGTCGAGCCGGCCGCGGTCGAGCGCGTGTGCGCCGCGCGCGAACGGCTCCGACGGCGGCCGCCCCGGGACCAGACGACGGATACGGTCGAAGAACGCCACGTGGGAGTCTTGCACGTCGACGTCGTCTCGCTCTTCCCGGAGATGTTCGCGCCCGTCATCGGACTGTCGATCGTCGGCCGCGCCGTCGAGCGCGGCCTGGTCGAAGTCCGCATGCACGACCTGCTCGATGCACTGGAAGGCCGCGAGCGCGCCGACGAGCGCCCGTACGGCGGCGGCCCCGGCATGGTGCTGCGGATCGAACCCCTCGCCCGCACGCTCGACACGATCCTCGCCGGAGCACCGGAGGGCGAACGCCGTCAGATCGTCCTGACCTCGGCGAGCGGGCCGCTCTTCCGCCAAGCCGACGCGGCGGCCTGGGCTGAGCTGGACCGCCTGGTCCTGATCTGCGGCCACTACGAGGGCGTCGACGAGCGCCTGCGCGAGCTCTACCCGGTCGAGGAAATCTCGCTAGGCGAGTTCGTCCTGACGGGCGGCGAGATCGCCGCGATGGCGTTCCTGGATGCGACGGTCCGCCTCGTCCCCGGCGCGATCGACGCCGAATCGGCCGCCTCGGAATCCTGGACTGGGGACGAGCTCGACCACCCCGCCTACACCCGCCCGCCCCGCTTTCGCGGCGTCGACGTTCCGCCGGTCCTCCTAAGCGGCGACCACGCCAAGATCGCGGAATGGCGCCGCGAGCAGTCACGGCTGCGAGCCGGCCGGCGCAAAGGTCCGGCTCGAGACGACGCCGAGATCGCCGACTGAGGGACGATGATAACGCGTCGAAGCCAGCCCAACCCGAACAGGCGCCAAGTCGGACTCGTCGTGATCATCGCGATATTCTGGGCGGCGAGCTTGATCGGGCCAGGCGGGTTTTTGCTCTACCAGCGGCAGACCGGTGCTCGAGCCCAGGCGACGGTCGATGACTGCGTGGTGAGCGGGGCCGGACGATGGCGGACCGTGAATTGCAGCGGCAGCTGGATCGTCGGCGGGTCGCTGTTCGAAGGGGGCCATGTCATCGTCGGTACCATCCAGGGCGTCGACGAGTCCTCGATCGGTAAGACGATCGAGGTCACGCTGCGAGGCGACGAGGCGTACTCGCGCGAGCTGACCCTACCGCTGCTGCTCATCGGGTTCGGCCTGGTCCCGGCCGCGGCGGCGGTGTTCATCCTCCGAGCATCCCGCGGCCGACGACCGGCGAACAACCCGCCCTTGCCCGGGTAGGGGGCTCGTGGTACACTACCGGGGTTGCCCGCCGCCCCCCGTGCGGCGCTTTCGCTGTTGTCAGAGAGCTGTCATGAACGTACTCGACCTGATCCAGAAGGAACAGGAGAAGCCGTCCGTCCCGGACTTCCGTCCGGGCGACACCGTCAAGGTCTACTCCAAGGTCGTCGAGGGCGGCAAAGAACGCATCCAGATGTTCGAAGGCGTCGTGACGGTCCGTCAGGACGGCGGTCTCGCCGAGACGATCACCGTCCGGCGCGTCGCCCACGGCGTCGGCGTCGAGCGCTCGTTCCTGCTGCACAGCCCGCGCGTCGACCGCATCGAAATCTCCAAGCGCGGCATCGTCCGCCGCTCGCGGCTCTACTACTTGAGCGACAAGGTCGGTAAGGCCGCGCGCATCAAGGAGCGCAAAGTCGACCGCAGCAAGACGGAGCGCAAGACCGCCAAGTAAGGCGGTCTCCCCGTGACCCCGCTCGAACTGCTCGCGCTGATCGCGGTCTTCGCGATCATCCGCGTTGCGATCAGCATTCGCACCGACCGCACGCCGGCGGGGCCCGGCATCGAGACGGCCGCGGCGCCGACGACGCGCACGGTCATTCGCGAGTACCTCGACGCGTTCATCGTCGCCGGGCTCGTCGCGCTGTTCCTCATCACGTTCGTGGTGCGGACCTTCTTCATCCCCAGCGGGTCGATGGAGCCGACGCTGCAGATCTCCGACGTGCTGCTCGTCAACGAGTTCGAGTACCGCTTCGTCAAGCCGCACGAAGGCGACATCGTCGTCTTTCCGCCGCCGGTCATCAGCCCCAACGATTTCATCAAGCGCACCATCGGGCTGCCCGGCGATCAGCTTCGCGTGCACAACGGCACCGTGTACCGCAACGGGGTCGCGATGGTCGAGCCGTACATCTACGACCGCCAGAACTACGAGCTCGAGGTCAAGAACTACGGGATCTACGTCGACGGCACGCCGCTCGATACGGCGATCGCGAACATCCCGCCGCGCTCGAAGTGGAGCGCGCCGGACCGGCTGCCCGACGGTTGCTACATCATGTTCGGCGACCACCGCACGAACTCGCAGGACTCGCACGCCTGGGGCTGCGCGCAGACGGGCGGCACGTATTTCAGCGGACAGCGCAAGGGCGAGAAGGCCTCGTTCACCGGCCACGCGTTCCTGTTGTTCTGGCCGTTGAACCGCATCAGGATTCTGCACTAGCGCGCGCGAACATACCGGTCCGTGGCGAAGACGCGGACCATCGTTTCGCTGTCGGCGCAGCTCGCGGTGCTGCTCCTGATCGCAGCGGCGTTCTTCATCCGAACGTCGCCGGTCGACGGGCTGTCGATGGAACCGCGCGTACCCGCGGGCGAGCTGCTGCTGATCAATACGCTCGCGTACAAGCTCGGGCCGATCCGGCGCGGGGACGTGGTCGCGTTCCGCCACGACGCGCCCAACCCGGAGACGTACATCAAGCGCATCGTCGGCCTGCCGGGCGAGCGCGTCGAGGTGAGTGACGGTGTCGTGAGCGTCGACGGCCGGCCGCTGTCCGAGCCGTACGTGCGCTTCAACGACCGGCGCAGCGCCGCCGCCGTCACCGTGCCGCCGCACGCCTACTACGTACTCGGCGACAACCGCGCGGAGAGCGACGACTCGCGCACGTGGGGCGTTCTCCACGACGCCGACGTCGTGGGCAAAGCGCTCGTCGGCATCTGGCCGCCCCGGACGATCTGATGCCGGACGAAGACGCCGTCGTGGCAGCGCGGCCGCCGCTGCAAGCGACCATCCAGTGGTATCCGGGCCACATGGCGACGGCCATGCGCAAGTTGGGCGAGCGGCTGGCCATCGTCGACGTGCTGGTCGAGGTGCTCGACGCGCGGGTGCCGCGCGCGTCGTCGAATCCGGCGCTCGACCGGCTCGCCGCGCGCAAGCCACGCCTGGTGATCCTGGGACGCGAAGACCTTGCCGATCCGCACGCGACGCGTGAATGG
>DASZBS010000098.1:0-7331 GCA_035943995.1 Candidatus Elarobacter sp.
TCCAGGCGGCCATCTTGCCGGGCTCCACCACGCGCCGCATGAGGCTCATCACGAACGCGCGGTCGTCGTCGCTCGGCAGCCACGACGCGATGCGCTCGTCGTACTCCTCCTGCGCGATCGGGGTGCCCGTGAGATCGGTCGGCACGTTCGCCCAGTTGCCGATCGTGCGCCGGAAGCGCGTGCTCGGCAGCGCGAACCGGAACGCGTGGCCGGCGGCTTCGATGAGCTTGTTCCAGCGGGTGAGGCCGCGCATGCAATCCTCGACATACGAGTTGCGCACGACCTCGTTCATCGCGTTGCGCAGCGGGACGCTCTCCGCGCGCACGCCGCCCGCGCCGTCCGGTACGGCGAGCTCGAACGCGGTGTCGCGCAGCACGTGGTCGGGATATTTCTTCTCGTCGGGACGGCCCTTGATGCCTTGCGCGAAGTACGCCGCCGCGTTCGACGACGCTTCGGAGCCGAACAGATCGAGCGACGAGCTGAACCAGAAGTTCAAGTAGCGCTGGATGGTCGGCAAGTCGATCGCGCCCGCGCGCCGGATCGCGCCCGGCTCGTCGGTGCCCAGCTCCGCGATCACCTCGAGCGTGCGCTTGACGACGCGTGAGATCCCGGTGTCGCCGACGAACATGTGGTGCGCTTCTTCGGTGAGCATGAAGCGGCACGTGCGCGCCAGCGGGTCGAAGCTGGACTCCGCGAACGATTTGAGCTGGAACTTTCCGTCGCGGTCGGTGAAGAACGTGAACATGAAGAACGACAGCCAGTCGGAGATCGGCTCGTTGAACGTCTGCAAGATGCGCGGTTTGTCGGCGTCGCCGGAGTGGCGCGCGAGCAGCTCTTCGGCTTCCTCGCGGCCGTCGCGCCCGAAGTACGCGTGCAGCAAGTACACCATCGCCCAGAGGTGGCGGCCTTCTTCAACGTTGACCTGGAAGAGATTGCGTAGGTCGTACAGCGACGGCGCGCTGTGGCCGAGCAGCCGCTGCTGCTCGACCGACGCGGGCTCGGTGTCGCCTTGCGTGACGATCAGCCGGCGCAGCGTGCTGCGGTACTCGCCGGGGACTTGCTGCCACACCGGTTTGCCGAAGTCGTCGCCGAAGCCGACGCGGCGATCCGTCTCCGGCTCCGCGAGGAAGATGCCCCAGCGATAGTCGGGCATGCGCACGTAGTCGTAGTTCGCCCAGCCCTTCGCGTCGACGGAGATGGCGGTGCGCAAGTAGACGTCGGCCGCGTTGAAATCGGTCGGCCCCATCTCTTTCCACCACGACAGGAACGCCGGCTGCCAGTGCTCGAGCGCGCGCTGCAGCGTGCGGTTCGACGAGAGCTCGACGTTGTTGGGGATCCGCTCCGCGTAGTCGATGGCCATCTGCGTTAGACTCGTTCCTGGTCGAAGCGCGGTTTGGTACCGCTGCCGAAGAGTTTGAGGGCACCGGTCTCGCCGGTGGAGTTGGGGCGGTAGAACACCCAGTTCTGCCATGCCGAGAGCCTACCGAAGATCTTTGTCTCCGCCGTCTCCGCGCCGGGGAAGCGCAGGTTCGCCTCCATCGCGGTCAGCGCGTCGGGCGACAGCGACGCGCGCTCTTCGAGCGCGAGCCGGATCTCGTCGTCCCAGTCGAGCTCGTCGGGCGCGACCGTGACGAGTCCGGCGTCGAGCGCGTCTTCGGCGTGGTACCGCCGGCCGAGCTCGCCGTGCAGGCGTTCGAACGCGCCCGCGTCGCCGTCGAAGCGCGTCTCGAGCCGCGTGCGCCCGTTCACCATCGGGTACGCGCCGAAGTTCGTCTCGCCGAGCGCGATCGCGGGCGCGCTTTCTTGGTCGTCGGCGAGCGCGAGCATGTACGTGCGGTCGGCCGCGAGCGCGAGCTCCAGCAGCGTGCCGGCGAAGCACGAGCCCGGCTCGACGATCGCGTAGAGGCTGCGGGAGGTGACGTCGAGCCGCGCGAGCGTGCGCCGCAGCAGGCCCAGCGTCTCGCGCACAAGCCAATGTTCGCGCAGCGCCAGCAGCGTGCGGTCGACGGCGAGCACAGCGTCCGCGTCGCCTTCCGTTCGCAGCAGAAGCAAACCCAGCTCCGGCTCGTTCGTGCGTAGCATCAGGATCGCGTCGTCGAGCTCGCGCGCGAGCGCCAGCGGCCACCAGGCGTCACCGGCTGCGACGATGCCGTCGACATCGCCGGGCTGTACGTCGCGCGGTGCGCGCACCGTGATGGTGGCGTTGCGCGCGTCGCGGTCGAACGTCACGTCGACGTGCGTGTAGTGATAGCCGCGCTCGTCGATCGTGCGCCGGAGCGGGCGCAGCACGATCCCTTGCGCCGAGCCGTCACGCGACGAGGCGGCGGCGAGCGCCGCGGCGCGGTCGCGCACCAGCGCGTCGAACTCCGACGGCGGTGCGATCGCATCGACGAGCTTCCACGCCTTTGCCCGCTCGGCGCGCACGCCGTCGGCGTTGGTGCAGAACAGGTCGGCGACGTCGCGGCGCACCTTGCGCTTGTCGAGCATGCGCGTCAGCCCGCCGGTGCCGGGCAGCACGCCGAGCAGCGGTACTTCGGGCAAGCTCACGGCGGTGGATCGGTCGTCGATCATCAGGATCTCGTCGCACGCGAGCGCGATCTCGTAGCCGCCCCCCGCGCACGCCCCGTTCACCGCCGCGATAAAGCGCAAATCGTCGTGGCGGCTGGAGTCTTCCATCCCGTTGCGCGTCTCGTTGGTGAACTTGCAGAAGTTCACTTTCCACTGATGCGACGAGGTGCCGAGCATGTAGATGTTGGCGCCCGCGCAGAACGACCGGTCCTTCGCGCTCGTCACCACGACGCACGCGACCGCCGGGTGCTCGAAGCGAATGCGGTTGAGCGCGTCGTGCAGCTCGATGTCCACGCCGAGGTCGTACGAGTTCAGCTTCAGCTTGTAACCGGGCCGGATGCCGGCGTCTTCATCCACGTCGAGCGCGAGCGTCGCGACCCGCCCGTCAACGCTGAGCCGCCAATGGCGATAGCGCTGGGGCGCGGTGTCGAACGTGACCCGGCCGGCTTCGGCCGGCGCGTCGGCGGTAAGCATCGTCGGTGAATTATACTGCATGAGTCTGAGCTAGCGCAAGCATTATCGTGCAACTCGGTTGCTGGGTGGCGCGCTTGGGGCGTGAGCAGCCTCGGCCAGGGCGTCGAGAGCCTTGCCGGCTGTCTTTCCGCTGGTGTCGACCTCGGCGTCCGCGCGGCGGTACAGCGGCTCACGAAAGGCGAGGATCCGCTGAAGGTCGGCCATCGACTCGCGGTTCCCGGCCATCGGGCGCACGTCGCCCTGAGCGACGACGCGCTCCATGTGCTCGGCGGGCGCGGCCTTCAGCCACACGGTCCAACAGGCCGCCAGTAGCCGCTCGAACGTCGACGGCTCCGAGACGATGCTGCCGCCCGTCGCGAGCACGAAGCGCGGGTGTTCCTCGATCACGCGGTCGAGGCAGCGGCGCTCCATCCGCCGGAACCCGGCCTGGCCGTAAAAGTCGAAGATCGTCGCGAGCGATACGCCGCTCTCGCGCTCGATCTCGCGGTCCAGCTCGACGAACGGGACGCCGAGCCGCACCGCCAGCGCCGTCCCGAGCGTGGTCTTCCCCGCGCCGCGCAGGCCGATAAGCGCGATGCGCCCGGCGCGGCCGGCGGCGTCGGCGTCGCCGAACGTCTTCGAAAGCAGCGCGCGCGCTTCGGCGAGCCGGCTGGGCTCGAGGCGGCGCAGCAGCTCGACCGCCTGCGTCAGCTCCGCCGGCGCCTCGGAGACGTCTGCGATCAGCGACGCTAGCGGGACGTCGAGCGCGCGGGCGACCCGGCGCAGGATCCCGAGCGAGGCGTTGCCCTGGCCGGTCTCGAGCTGCGCGAGGTAGCGTTCCGACACGCCGGAGTCCTTGGCCAGGATCTTGCGGGTCATCCCGCGCCGGGCGCGCAGCTCGCGCACCCGGTCGCCGAGGGCCGTCAGGAACGAGAGGTCGTCGCTTCCCCCGTCTGAATGCACTATCACGCTTGCGAATCCACTGAGATGCACTATAATGGCTATAAGGGTTTGCAGCAAGAGTCGAAGTGGCATGATAATGCGCCTCCTTCTTGCGAATCGTGCTCGCCGCGCGTGCGTTCAGAGGCTGAACCTCATGCATTCTAAAGGCTGCCCGCAGCTTCGCCGAACGATCATTTGATGGCACCGTGTACGGCAGTCACGCTTGACGTTGTCGCGCTAGGGCGATATCGTGCGGGGAATGGGCAGCGACACGCACGTCGAGAGCACCTGGGGTGAGTATATAATGGCTCAACCCGAAGCAAGCGTGCCAGTGCATCTCTTACAGAATTTTGTCGAGACGGCTCGCCAGGATATCGGCCCGGCATTCGCCGGAGCAGCTATCGGCGCGGACGACGGTGGTCCGGCCGTTTGGCTGTTCGTAGACAACATCGGTCTACCGGCAACGCTAGGTATCCATGAAAAGCAAGGCGCCTTCCAAGATGCCGAGCATGTGATCTTTAATGTCTGGGTGCGCGAGGTTCAAGGCCGAGCCGTTGACGCTCTCGTCCCTCAAAGCTTCCGCCGCATCGCTTAGACCGGTCGCACCGGGTGCCGACCGAGCAGCAGCACGTTGACCGTGCGCGTGCCAACGAGAGTTTCGCGCGGTCATTATCGACGATAGAGCCGATCCAAGCGGCGTGGCGCGTCACGGCTCATTTCTATGCGGCGCTCCACTACGTGGAAGCTGTCTTGGTCCGCATCGGTAAGCCGACGACAACGCACGGGCAACGGCGTCAGGCACTTACGGTGGAGCGCGAGGTGCGCGGTGTTCGGGCAAAATATGGGACGTTGGAAGATACCGCGCGGGCGGCAAGGTACGATCCTGGCGCCAACATCGCGATTCTTCGAGACTTGCAGCAGATATGCGACCTTTCCGATGAAATTAGGAAATCGCTAGGCTTTTCTTAGCCGTCGGGTCATCCGAGCACACGATCCTTTGCGAGTGCGCCGTTTTGTACGATACCGGCTATAATGCTTCGAACGGCTCCGCGTCCAGGGGCCGGGACCTCCACTGAACCGGAGCTTGCCGTGATCGACGCGTCGCCTGCACCCTCGCCCGCCGCGGAGTCTGCGTTCTACAACGCCGCGGCTGACCTCGTCGGGCGCAACCTGCCGGCGCGCGCCGCGAAGACCGCCTTCGTCGACGACCGTGGCGCGTACACGTACGGCGAGTTGTCGGAGCGCGTCGACCGTGTAGCGGGCGCGTTGCGTGAGCTCGGGCTCGACGCCGAGCAGCGCGTCGTCCTCGGCTTGCTGGACACGATCGACTTCCCCGCCGTCTTCCTCGGCGCGATCAAGGCCGGCGTCGTGCCGATTCCGGTGAACACGCTCTTCCAGCCGCTCGACTTCGCGTTCATCCTCGCCGACAGCCGCGCGAAAGCCGCGATCGTCTCCGTGGAGCTGCTCGCGCAGTACGAAGAGGCGGCGCGGCTCGCGAGCTGGACCGGCCGCTTCGTCGTGTCCGATCCGCACGGAACGTACGACGGCCCGTATCCGACGCTCGCGGCGCTGACGGAGCGTGCGACCCCGCTGGCCGACGCGGCGCCGACGCGTCCCGACGACACGTGCTTCTGGCTGTACTCGTCGGGTTCGACCGGGAAGCCGAAGGGCACCGTGCACGTGCAGACCAGCTTGATTCGCACCGCGGAGCTGTTCGCGCGGGACGTGCTCGGGATGTGCGAGGACGACGTCGTGTACTCGGCGGCAAAATTGTTCTTCGCATACGGGCTCGGCAACGCGCTGACGTTCCCGATGTCGATCGGCGCGACCGCCGTCTTGCATGCCGCTCGCGCGACGCCCGATGCGGTCGGTACGATCTTGCGCGCGAACCGCGCGACGGTCTTCTGCGGCGTACCGACGCTGTTCGGCGCACTGCTCGTGCATCCGGATTTTCCCGCGCGCGACGAGCTCGCGCTGCGACTGTGCACGTCGGCGGGCGAGCCGTTGCCCGAAGAGATCGGCAAGAACTGGACGGCGCGCTTCGGCGTCGAGATCATCGACGGGATCGGCTCGACGGAGATGCTGCACATCTTCGTGTCCAACCGGCCCGGCGCGGTTCGCTACGGCACGACGGGCTTGCCCGTGCCGGGCTATCGCGCGCGCATCGTCGGCGAGGACGGCCGCGAGGTCGCGCCCCGGGAGCTGGGCGAGCTCGAGGTCAGCGGGCCAACGTCCGCCGCGTGCTATTGGAACAACCGCGAGAAATCGCGCGCGACGTTCGCCGGCGAGTGGACGCGGACCGGCGACAAGTACCGCCAGGACGACGACGGCTATTTCGTGTACTGCGGCCGCGTCGACGACATGCTCAAGGTCGGCGGCATCTGGGTGTCGCCGAGCGAGGTGGAGTCGGCGCTCGTCGCGCACGAGCACGTGCTCGAAGCGGCGGTGATCGGCGTCGCCGACGAAAGCGACCTCGTCAAGCCGAAGGCGTTCGTCGTGCTCAAGCCCGGCGTGAAGCCGCTACCGGAGCTTGCCGATGCGCTCAAAGCGCACGTGAAGAGCCGGCTCGCGCCGTACAAGTACCCGCGCTGGATCGAGTTCGTCGACGAGCTGCCGAAGACGGCGACGGGCAAGATCCGGCGGCACGTCCTCCGCGCAAATGAGCAGCGTTGATGCGAGTCCGGGATGGGCGCGACCCGCTTACGCGCGACGTCGTGGTCGACGGCAAGCGGCTGGAGACGATCCGCTACGACGGAGATGCGTCGCGGCCCGCGATCGTCATGCTGCACGAAGGGCTCGGGTCGGTCTCGCTGTGGCGCGATCTGCCCGCGCGCGTGTGCGAACGCACGCGCTGCACCGTCGTCGCGTACTCGCGCTACGGTTACGGGCGCTCCGACGTGCTGCGCGAGAAGCGCGAGCCGAACTACATGCACCACGAGGGCGAGATCGTACTGCCCGCGCTGTTGGCGCAACTGGCGATCGAGCGGCCGATCCTGTTCGGGCACAGTGACGGCGCGTCCATCGCGCTGATCCACGCGGGCGCACATCCGGGCGCGGTGCGCGCGCTGGTGCTCGAGGCGCCGCACGTGTTCGTCGAAGAGATCAGCGTGCGCAGCATCGCGGAGGCGAAGAGCACGTATGCGACGAGCGACCTCCCGGCGAGGCTCGGCCGCCATCATGCCGACGCCGACATGACCTTCGCCGGCTGGAACGATATTTGGCTCGACCCGCGCTTTCGCGACTGGAACATCGAAGCATACGCCGGCCGCGTGCGCGTGCCGGTGCTGCTGATCCAAGGCGATGCCGACGAGTACGGCACGACGGCGCAGCTCCGTGCGATCGCCGCGCGTATCCCGGGCACGACGACG
>DASZBS010000099.1:0-5846 GCA_035943995.1 Candidatus Elarobacter sp.
TGCTTCGGCGAAGACGTTTCCTTGCGCAAGCCGCTCGGCGCTATTGCTAGCGTGGAAGTCCCCGTTGTGCACCACGCCGAGCTCGTTCCAGTGGATCGGCGTCACCATCCCGAGCTGTGCCGTACCGATCAGCGCATACGGCAGCGAGCTGAAATGCCCCAACGCGTTCGAGCTGACATCGACGTGAATTCGGGGCGACGTGTGATCGTGAACGTCCGTCGTATACAAGGACGCGTTGCGTGTTACCGCTCCGGATGCCACTTCGTGCAGCCAGGTCCGGACGGAATCGTATGATGGCGCGTCGCTGAACGGAATGAAGAGCGTCGACCCGTCCACGCCATTGAGGGCGGGCACCGCCTCGACGCCGCACCCGAGGAGCATCGTTCGTAGCCCGAGCATCGCGAAGGCAAGCTGATCTTGGGTCGCACCACCGCGCGGCTTGAGGCAAATGCGAGCGTACCCGACACTCTCGGCGTCCAGCGGGCTGGGCGTCCACGATTCGAATCCGACGGCATCGCGATGAACGAGCCACAAGAGCGCGTTTGGCGCGAGCGCGATGTAGTGACGTGTATGCGCGGGATCGCCGACGTCGATGGCTTGTACCGTGTGCGGAATGGCCTGATGCCACGATCCGCCGTATGTCGCGTCGCGTCCGAGTCCGTGCGGATAATACGTTGGGACGACGGGCGCCGACGAAAAGGTCTCTTCGAGGTATTGCGCGCTGCGTTCGTAGTGGGCGAGGATCAGCGCGCGGATTGCCGGCGCTATGACGCTGCTCTGGCTCATATTGCCGAAAATCTACGCATCACGCAATGCCTCCTTGCTAGGCAAGCGAGAGAGCGAACGGTCGCGTACATTTGCAAGCGGCATTTCACGCGCGCACCGCCGATGGCGAAAACGTTTCTCGGCCTCGAGCAAATCGACGACGTCGCCGAGCGACATCGACGACGGAAGCTCGATGGGCTTTCCGCACCTGGCGCATCGCACCGAGATGCGGTCACCTCGGATGTGCGTCCCCTCTTCGCCGGTGCCCACGACGTCGAACGGCACGTGGCGGCCGTCGCGCGTGAACCGCATCACCGCGGCTGTCGTCCGCGCAACCGCATCACGTGGGTTATTTCACCGCCGCCGATCGCCCCCGGGGTGTAGACGACCCGCGGCTCCGGTGTGGAGGAGCGCGTGTCGCAAGGACGATCGGCGACGGCGCGCCTTCACGGCTCGCTGCGCAGCGCACGTCCGAGACGTAGCTCGGCGTCCGTGCGTCGGCATCCGCGTCCGCGGAGACGCTCGTGCATCGTTCCCGCCGAACGGTGGCCGCGTCCGAGCTCGCCGTGCCACGCGATGCGGTGGTCGCAGCCGGAATATGGTTCCGACCCGCTTCCCGCATTGCACGTCCACGCGTAGCTCAACCGTGCTCCCTCATCAACAGGTCCGAGGCTCGCCGACGATCATCCCGGGAATGAGCGCGCGCGTCCAGCCTGTCGGATGGACCGGTACCGCAGCACCAGCGCGCAGCTACACGATGCCGCGCTCGCGGGCCATGCGCCCGAGTTCCGTGCGGTTCGTCGCTCCGAAGATGCGCAGCAATTCGCGAACCGCGTTGCGAGCTGTGAGTGCCGAGATACCGCGCACCGCGCCGATCTCTTTGTTCGTCCGGCCCTCAGCGACAAGCCGGAGGATCGCCGTGTGACGCTCGCCCAGCCGCACCTCGCCCATGCCGAGGCGCGCGAAGGCGGCCTTGACCCAATACGCGTCGCCGGCATCGCGCAGCGCATCGTCCGCGTATTCGCGGTAGCGCGCGTCGCCTGTGAGTTCCGCGAGCCGGTACGCAACGATCGACGCGCGCCGACGGTAGCCCATGCGCACGAACGCGTCAAATGCGCGGTTGTATCGGCGCACTGCACCCGCGCGGTTGCCACGCGCGTGTTCAAGCCGCGCCTCAACGGCGTCACGGACCGCGGTCAGCATGCCGTGCTCGGGACGGCGCCGCACGAGTGGCTCGACCACCTCGCGATGGTATATCAACAGCGGCGCGGCGTCGAGCGGCGCGTCGCCGGCGGCGATCTCTTCCGCGACCGTGAGGGCGAGAAAAAGTTCGGCACGGAACGCGCCGTCTCGCGGAAGCTGGTCGTACATGCGCCGCGCCTTGCGGACGAAATAGCGGTGCGCGTATGCCTCGCCGTAGCGTCCTGTGGCGGCGGCGAGACGGCACGCCGCTGCGACGCGGCTCGTCGCGGTCGGCGCAACATCCTCGGCGATCGACGCCCAACGAATCGCCTCATCGCGCTCGCCGCGCATCTCCTCGATGATCGACGCCATCGCCGCGAGCCAGAAATGCGACACGTTCAGCCCCGGCGCGCTCCAGTCTATCGACGACATCCGTGCGGTAATGTCAGGCCAGCGGTCGAGCCGGGGGAGTTCCGCGGCCAGCCTCGCGAGGCCGAACAGCGTCGTCGCGTCGACGAAGCGGTCGTAATGCCGACATCGCGGAATGGTCGAAAGGGCATCATCAAAAAGTGTTGCGGCGCTTTCATATTCGCACGACGCATATGCGATCCACGCGCGGTATTTGAGCGCCTGCGCATACACGATATCCGCTTCCGGCGGGACCTCAGCGAGAAAGCGGGCGGCTTCTTCGTGCTCGCTGCGGCAGAAATGCACGATCCCGAGATGCAGCGCAATTTCCGCGCGCACCGTCGGATGAGCCGACGATGCGGATGCGTGCGCCTCGCGCAGCATCTCCACGGCGCGTGCGCCCTGCTCGAGCTTCGAGAACGCCACGGCGGTCAGCATTTGCGCGGTGAGGTACTCGTCGCGCGGACGCTCCACCAAGCGCAAGACGCGCAATGCCGCCAGCGCCTCCTCCGCGCGGTCGAGCGCGAGCAGCGCGCGGGCCCGCAGGAGCACCGACTCCACGACGTCGATGGCATCGCGCGTCGGCAACGCGTCCGCCATCGCCAGCACGCATTCGAAGTCGCCGCGGAAATATGCGTCGCGCACGCTCGAAAGCGTGACGCGCGCGCGTGCTCGGTTGTCGGTCGGCATCCCGAACCTCCACACCGGAAGAGGCGGACGCGGCGGGCGCCGGTGAGCGCCCGCCGCGGATGGGTGCCGTTCATTCTGCGCGCGACCGGGCGATCCGCCCGCGCGAAGCCCGGAGCCCTAGATACCCATCGGGGGTACGACGTCCATCGGATGAACAACCGGCGCGGCGGGTCCGAAAACCGGTGCGCCCGATGGGGCCGCCATGAGAAGTGCGACGGCGGCGGCGAGGACGGCGATTAGGGTGGTCATGGTGGATGCAACCTCTCTGGCGTGGTGCGATGGCCCGGGCCACGTGGACCGGTCCATCGCGACGCAAAGATGCCGCGAACGAGGCCGAACGCCCGGAATGGCCCGGTCCATGGTCCGTTGGGCGCGCGCATCCGGCGTCCTCGCGCGAACCCGCAACCTCATCGGCAGAGGACGCTCAGCACCGCCGCTGCTGTAGCGTGCGTGGCGACCGCGCTCTCACGCAGGCTCGGTCGATGCAGCTGTGATCTCCACATACGAGCAGGCAAAACGGTACGCCGAGCGCAGTCGCTATGGCCGGCAAGACCCGCTTGTCGGCGGGCTTGCCGGATTCGAGGCGCTGGATCGTGCCCGCGAAAATGCCGGCTGCCGTCGCCAGCTCGTAGATGCTGTAGCCGCGTGCGATCCGAAGGCGCACGATGCGCGCCGACAGTGGTTCGG
Organism: Candidatus Elarobacter sp.; assembly: GCA_035943995.1. GTDB lineage: Bacteria > Vulcanimicrobiota > Vulcanimicrobiia > Vulcanimicrobiales > Vulcanimicrobiaceae > Vulcanimicrobium. The sequence continues at coordinate 3,733 of DASZBS010000099.1, forward strand.
CCGGCGCGCCTTTGTAGTGCCCGTTGCACCGCTTCGGATGAGGCGATTGCGAAGGTTTCGACATCATCGCTTCGCCTTGAAGCAGTAGTAGGCAGCCTCGATCGCATAGCTGATGGACGCTCGCAGGCAGACGCAAGCGAATTGCACGTCTGATGCACGCGCGGCATTGGCGGCCGTGTAACGAAAGCCGCCGGTCGACTCGTCGACGCAAGCGTCGATCCCGTTGTCGCGCAAGAAGCAGACGACGACGTCGGCATTGAAGTCGTCGGGCTGCACCAGGCCGGCCATGTTCTGGTGCTCTTCGTTCGTCACATCGGCCATCGAGGCGTGGAACTCGGTGAGCGGCGCCATCACGCGATCACCGGGCCGGATTGGTGAAACGGATGCCCTTCGACGACGGCAAAGCCGTGCCGAGGGCTCGACGTTGGTACGTCGAACTCGCAGGTTGTCATTCGATGTTTTCCCATCGGGTGACGGGCTCGGTCGGTGCTGATTACACCGGCCGGGCCGCTAGTTATAAATTGCGAAGAAACTCGCTACGCGATTATAGCACGAACATGTGTTCGTATCAATGCTCTAAACGAAGTGCATTCAACGTCCGCGCAGGCACGCCAGAGCCGACCCGCGGAAGGCTCTTCAGATCGTCGGCCTTGCATCATCGCCGTTGCGCGATGAATCGAACGCGCGGCGTGAGAGTGCCATCGCTCCAATATAGAGAATACCGACGATGACCCACGTCAAGAATGATGCGCGGAGCGTGCCGAGCACCACGATGACGATGAAGAACGTTACGTATTCGAATGCGACGCTCAGCTTGTTCTTGTAACGTCCCATGCGCTGCCCCCAACCTTAGGCGAAATTCTGCGCGAAACGGTACGGCGGATCCGAGAATCGCGTGGATCACCAACCGTTCTTGTTGCACGACTGGATTAGACTCGCGCCGAATCGACGCGCTGCCGCCCCTCGCTAGCTTTGTTCCAAGGCACGATTGTGCGTTATTGCGACCTTAAGCCAATCACAAGTTTGGGCCGACTTCGTGCGCGTCCTCCCCGCGGATGACCGCATGGCGCGTTCGTCGGCGTACGGGATGGCGGGTCCCGCCGTGCGGTGCTGCGCGACGGAGCGCGATCAGCAAGCGTTCTTCACGGAGATGGCGCGTATGCGAGAATTCCGGGTCGCGAACGAGTAGAACCACGAGCAACTGGCGTCACGGACGTGTCGATAGCGCAGTACGACCTGGCCGCCGCGGGTAGCCGCGCCCCCATGCGCCGGCGCGGGCCCGAAGCGCCGTTCCACATCGCCGACGCTACTCCCGATTCGAATGCCGCCGATGCGAATGGCCGACAGGTCGCCATCCGCGGCGCCCAGGACCGGCGTCGAGAGCGGCGACAGGATCCACTCCTGAAGGGCGCAGCACGTCCGGCGTATGAGCTGTAGGTGGTGTTCGGAATCGACGACGGCGGCGTAGCGATAACCGTCCACTCCGACCATTCTCGCGCGATCCGCGATCGTGAGTGAACGGCTTTCGTCGGTCGTGACGGCATACGGCGTCCGCAGCCAATGAGCGGCGAGGTTTACATCGGGACTTCCGAACACCCGTGGAACAGCATTGGCCACGCTATCGCGATGTACGACGCTGGACGCCTGCGCCGCTACGCCCAACACCACAGCAAACGCGAACCCGGCGCTCGCCGACAAACTTAGGGGCCGAGGCATATCGGTTGATTGGAAATGCCCTTTGCGGGAACGCGGTAGAACCGTGGCGGTCCGTCCTGGCTCCCGGTGTAGTAGTTCGCGTACGTCATGGACTTGTCGAAATGGTGAATGATTTATTAGTTGAGCTGTTGTTCATAATCGCGAGTTCCGCCATCGGTCGCGCTTGGTACGTTGAATCTAGCCGCCTTGGATAAGGCTTATAGCCAGATGCGCAAGCGAGAAAAATGTACTCGCGACACGTCGATCGCGACTCCCCGCCACAACTGCCAGCTACCACCGTCATTGCGCCCTGCTTTGCCCATCCCCTGCGCGTCTAGCAATGGAGCGCCGTTAGGGCGGTGAGACGAGTGCATTGACGACGACGGCACCCAAGACACACTGCCGCCGCATGTGTTAAG
>DASZBS010000100.1:0-12917 GCA_035943995.1 Candidatus Elarobacter sp.
CGCGGAACTGCTCCTCGGCGCCGTCTCGGTCGCCGCGCTCGCACTCGCCGCCGACGCCGCGCTCGGCCTCGCGCAACGAAAACTCGCAGTCTAGGAGATTCTCTTGCTTTCACGCGCTCGCGCGCTCGCGCTGCTGTCCGCCGCTCCGCTGGTCGCATCGTGCGGCGGGCGCGACACCGTCAAGGTCGGCTCGAAAAACTTCACCGAGGAACTGATCCTCGGCGAGCTCTACGCGCAGGCGCTCGAGCACGCGGGCGTCGCGGTGACGCGCAAGCTGAACCTCGGCACCACCGACATCGCGATGGCGGCGCTCCGGCGCGGCGAAATCGACCTCTATCCGGAGTACACCGGGACGGCGCTGCTCAACGTGCTCAAGCTGCCGCCGGACGGCGACGCCGCGCGCGTGTACCGCACGGTGAAGTCCGCGTACGACAAGCGGTTCGGACTGATCTGGCTCGCGCCGGCGCCCATGAACGACACGCAGGCGCTGGCGACGACGCAGGCGGTCGCGGGACATGAAGCGATCGGCAGGCTCAGCGATCTCGCCCCGAAGGCCGGCGAGCTTCGGCTCGGTGCGGTGCCTGAGTTCCTGACGCGCGCCGACGGTCTGCCGGGGCTGCAGAAACGCTATGGCGGCTTCCGCTTCAGGCAAGTCAAGATCGTCGACAACGGCTTGAAGTACCAGGCGCTCGAGCACGGCGACGTCGACGTCATCCTCGCGTTCACGACCGAAGGCGATCTCAAGGCGAACAACCTCGTCGTGCTCGAAGACGACCAGCACGTGTTCCCGCCGGACCAGGTCGCACCGGTGGTGCGCGAACCCGTGCTCAATGCGAGGCCGTCGATCGCGCCGGCGCTCAACGCGCTCGCGCCCCTGCTGACCAACGACGTGATGCAAAACCTCAACCTGCAGGTCGACGGGCCGCAGAAGCGCGAGCCGGCCGACGTGGCGCGTGACTTCCTCAAGCAAAACAATCTCGGCTGACGGCGGCGGCGCGCGCGTCGAGCTGCGCGCGCTCGCCGTGCGCTATCCGAACGCTGCCGTCGCCGCCGTGCACGACGTCGACCTCACCATCGCGGCGGGCGAGTTCGCGGTGCTGCTGGGCCCGTCGGGCTGCGGGAAAAGCACGCTGCTGCGCACGATCAACCGGCTCGTCGAGCCGACGGCGGGCACGGTGCTCATCGACGGCGCCGACGTGCGCGAGCGCGACGCGACGGAGCTGCGGCGCGGAATCGGCTACGTGATCCAGGCCGTCGGCCTGTTTCCGCACTACACCGTCGCGGACAACGTCGCCGTCGTGCCGCGGCTGCTGGGCTGGGACGACGCGCGCGTGCAGCGGCGCGTCGACGAGCTGCTGGGGCTGATCCGGCTCGATCCCGCGCGCTATCGCGATCGCAAGCCGCGCGAGCTGTCGGGCGGCGAAGCGCAGCGGGTCGGCGTCGCGCGCGCGCTCGCGGCGCAGCCGCGCGTGCTGCTGATGGACGAGCCGTTCGCGGCGGTCGACGCGATCGTGCGCGCGTCGCTGCAGGACGAGATCGCGCGCGTCCACCGCGAGCTTGGCACGACGATCGTGTTCGTCACGCACGACGTCGACGAAGCGCTGCGCCTCGCCGACCGCGTCGTCGTGATGAACGCGGGCCGCGTCGTGCAGGCCGCTCCTCCGGAGGAGATCCTCGAGCACCCGGCCGACGACTTCGTGCGCGACCTCGTCGGCGTCGACGCGGAGACGCGCCGCCTCGCGCTCGAACGCCCGCTCGTCGAGCGGTCGTGATCTACCTCGCGACGCACCTCGACCGCGTCGGCGCGCTGATCGGCCAGCACGTCTTCTTGGTCGGCGTCTCGCTCGCGGTCGCGCTGCTGATCGCGCTCCCGCTCGGCGTCGTGGCCGCGCGCAACCCGCGCGCGGCCGCCGTCGTGCTCGGCGTGACCGGCGCGCTCTACACGATCCCGAGCCTCGCGCTGCTGGCGCTGCTCGTCGCGGCGCTGGGCCTGGGGCAGCTCACCGCGATCGTCGCGCTCGTCGTCTACGCGCAGATGATCCTCGTGCGCGGTATCGTCGCCGGCCTCCAAGGCGTCGATCCGGCACTCGTCGACTCCGCGCGCGGGCTGGGCCTCACGGCCCGGCAGACGCTACTGCGCGTCGAGTTTCCGGTGGCGCTGCCGGTCGTGCTCGGCGGCGTGCGCGTCGCAGCGGTCTCGCTCGTCGCGCTGGCGACGGTGGCCGCATGGATCCACGCCGGCGGGTTGGGTGAGCTGTTGTTCGAAGGTATCAGCACGGACAACCCGCAGAAAATTTTCGCGGGCGCGCTGGCGGCCGCGGTGCTCGCGGTGGCCGCCGACCTGTCGCTGCGCGCCGCCGAACGCGCGGTGCGCACGTGACGGCGCGCGCGTGACGGCCAAACCGCTATTCGGCTACGGCACGTTCCGCAAAGCGGCTTGGCGCGAGCGCATCCTCGGCGCGCCGTACCCGGCGCAACCGGCGACGCTGCGCGGCTTCCGCCGCATCGCGTGCGCGTCGGGCTATCTGTCGCTGCGCGAGACGCTGTTCGAAGTCGGCCTCATCGAAGGCGTGCTCGTCGAGCTCGACGAGCTCGGCTGGCGCGTCGCCGACGCGTGGGAAGAGGTCCCGAAATACCGCCGCACCGACGTCGTCGTGAACACGATGAGCGGTCCGGCGGAAGCGTGGACGTACGTCTGCTCCGACGACACGGGCGCGATCCCGGTCGACGACGACCGGTACGCGTTGATCGCCGACGCGGAGGTCGAGACGTCGATCGCGTGGTTCGAGCGGATCGTGCGCGAGCTGCGCCGCCCGGCGGACTGACGGTCAGACGACGGTCAGCAAGCTCAGCGCGTAGCGGCCGGCGGCGTCGGTGTACGTTTTCTTCTCCGCATAGCCGCAGCTCACGGCGATCGCGACGACGTCCTCGCGCGTGAACTTGTACGACGACTCCGTGTGGATCTCGTCGCCGGTTGCGAAGTCGAGCGTGAGTCCGGAGGCGGGGATGCGCACGCGCTGCTCGCGCTCGCTGATCAGGAACGACTGCACCGCGCCCCGCTGCTCGTTCCAGCGCGCGGCGAACCGGAATGCATTCAAGTCGAAGTCGCCGCCCAGCTCGCGGTTGATGCGGGCGAGCAGGTTCTTGTTGAACGCCGCGGTCACGCCGGTGGGATCGTCGTACGCGAGCTCGAGGATCGACGGATCTTTCTTGAGGTCGTAGCCGATCAGCAGCCCGTCACCCGGGTGGCGCGCGGCCGCGAGCAATCGCAGCAGCTCGCGCGCTTCGTCGGGTTCGAAGTTGCCGATGTTCGAGCCGAGGAACAGCGCCAAGACGCGCGCGTGCGTCACCAGCCGCTTCTCGCGCAGCAGCGGAAAATAGTCGCTCGCGTACGCGATGACGCGCAAGGCGTCGTATCCGCCGACGAGCGCGAGCGACGACTCCGTCACGGCATCGGCGGAGATGTCGACCGGGTGGTACGTGAGCGACGGCTGCCGCTCGAGAATGGCGTCGATGAGCAGGCGCGTCTTGATCGCGCTGCCGCTGCCGAGCTCGACGAGCTCCAGCGGCCCCGGCAGCGCGCCGGCGATCTCGCGGCCGTAGGTCGCCAGCAGATCGCGCTCGACCCGGGTCAGATAGTATTCCGGCAGGCGCGTGATCGCTTCGAACAGCGCCGAGCCCAGGTCGTCGTAGAAATACTTCGGCGACAGGCTCATCGGCCGGGTGCCCAAACCGCTGCGGACGTCCTCCGCGAACGTGGCGACCCGCGCGGGATGCGGATCGCGATGGAGCACGAAGCGTTCGGTAAGCCCCGGCTGCGTCGTCGGACTCATCGTGCGACGCTCAACCCAGGACCGCCCGACCGGTTTGCAAATCGTCCCTGCTCGAAGGAGGTAGCGTGGTCTCTCAAGCGATCACCATCGACGTCCTCGGGAGCCCCACCTCTCCGGACCTCGGGCACGCCTTTACCCGAGCCGCCGTCCGGCAACCTGCGGCCGCGAGGGAACCTACGGCCGAGCAGCCCACCATCGTACGCCGGGAGCACACCGCATGATCGAGGAGTTGATCACGATCGACGCGCCGCAGGGACCGATGCAGGCGTACGTCGTGCACTTGGACGCCAAGCCGCGTCCCGCGGTGATCGTGCTGGAGGGCGTGTACGGCTTCGACAGCGAGATCAAGCGGATCACCGAGCAAGTCGCGTCGTCGGGCTACGTGGGGCTCGCCGTCGACTACCTGCGCGGCGGCGACGCGAAGACCGTCTTCAACACCAAGAACGTGTGCGAGGACGTCGCCGCGGCGCGTGACTGGCTCAACGCGCAGCCGTACGTGCAGCACGGCAAGATCGCGACCTGGGGCTTCGGCTACGGCGGCACCGCGGCGTTCCTGGCGTCGACGCTCGCGGGACTGGGCGCGGCGATCGCGTTCTACGGGCAGAGCATCGCGCGCCCGCTCCCCGGTTCGCACGGCAAGCCCGCGCTCGACGAGATCGATGAAGTCCGCATGCCGCTGTTGCTCGTGTTCGGCGGCCACGACGAGCAGATCGGTCCGAACGAGATCGCGACGATCCGCGAGCGCCTCACCGCGAAGCACGCGCGCTTCGAGATCGAAGTCTATCCCGAAGTCGGGCACTCGTTCTTCCGCGAAGACCTCGGCACGATCGCGACGCGCCAGATCGCCGACGCGTGGGGCCGCGTGCAAGCGTTCCTGCGACGATCGCTTTCCTGACGGCGGCGGATCGGCCGTAGGCCACACTACCGTCCCACCATGCGCGACCAGCGGTCGCGCACGTCGACGATGTACTCGCGCGTCTCAGTGTACGGCGGAACGCCGCCGTACTTCGCGACTGCCGCGGGACCCGCGTTGTACGCGGCGAGCGCAAGCGCCAGCGGATCGTCGTCGTCGCGCGCGCGATAGTCGTACGCGTACGCGGCGAGCACGTGCGCGGCGCCGCCGATCGCCGAGCGCGGCTCCCACGGATCGACGCCGTATTCGCGCGCGGTCGGCACCGTGAACTGCGCGATGCCCACCGCGCCGGCCGAGGAGACGGCCGAGGGGTCGAACGCCGACTCTTGGAGCAGCGTCGCGGCGAGGAACTGCGGCTGTAAGCCGTTCGCGCGCGCGGCCACGACCACGTCGGTGCCGAGCAGCAGCGCGTCGACCGCGCCGATGCGAGGGTTCGTTCGCATCACCTCGCGCGCGATCTTGACGCTCGTAGGCGCCGTGCGCCCGGCGTCCATGCAGAGCCGCAGACCGCGTATGACGGGGACCGGCGGGGGTATATGCCACGACAGCGCGGCATCGCGTAGACCGTCGATCCGCACCCCGGGTGAGGCGAACGTCAAGGCGGCTGCCACGATCACGGTCGTGAGAGGGTTTCCGGGAGTCGGGACCAATCCGCCGTTAGCCCTCTTCTGTTACTGACAAGGATCAGCGTGCATTCGTTCTGGTCGAGCTCGCCGGTGATCTCCGCGATCGCGGCGACGTTCATCGTCCTGCTCGTGGGTGATTTCGCCTCGACGTTTTTCTACCACGTGCCCCAGCACGTGTGGGGGAAGCTGCATCTCCGCACGCACCACGACCGCCGCAGGTCCTACTGGGATCACGCGGTGCTGTCGCGCGACCCTCAGGTCCTGCTCGACGGCTTCCTCGGGGCGGTGCCGTACCTCGCCGTCGCGTTCCTCTGCGCCTCGATCTCGGTCTACGGTGCGGTCGCCGGCTTGCTGCTCGGCCAGCTCCACGTGTGGTGGCGCCACACCACCGAGCTCGGCTGGCGCACCCCTGCTTGGGGCGTCCGGCTCGCGCGCGCGCTGCAGATCGTGCTCCCCGAAGACCACGACGGCCATCACCGCAATCCGGAGATCGAGTTCGGCGACATCTTCCGCTTCTACGACGCGCCGTCGCGCGCGATGATCGCGTTCTTCCGCACGCTGGACCCCAAGCGCAAAGCCGCCATGATGCGCCGCGCCGCGATGATGAAGCGGCGCAAGATGGTCAAGCAGACCAGCTGAGGTGGGATGACCAAACGCGTTCTCTTTCTGATCTCGGACACGGGCGGCGGACACCGCGCCGGCGCGCAAGCCGTCGGCGCCGCGCTCGACGAGATCGACGGAGCGACGCGTTTCGAGTGGCGCATCGACGACATCGCGACGCACTGCACGTTTCCGCTCTCCGCACTGGGGCCGGCGTATAGCGCGGCCCTTCGCTATGCCCCGCCGATCTACGGCGCGCTCTACCACGCCACCAACGGCCGGCGGCGCTACAAGACGATCGTGCGGTTCTGCGAGCCGCTGTACCGCGAGCGGCTACGCGAGGTGTTCACCCAGTACCAGCCCGACGTCATCGTGTCGGTGCACCCGCTGCTCAACCACGCCGCGCTGCGCGCGCGCGCCGACGCCGGGATGCAGCAGGTCCCGATCGTCACGGTGATCACCGACCTCGGCCGCGTGCACGAGGGCTGGCTGCTGCCCGAAGCCGACCTGACCGTGGTCCCCGCGCGCGAAGTGTACCAGCGCGCGATCGAGCGCGGCGTACCGCCCGAGCGCCTGCGGCTGCTCGGCCACCCGATCCACCCGCGGTTCGAGGACGTCTCGGGCTCCAAGGCCGAGATCCGCAAGAAGCTGGGGTTGCCCGAGAAAGCCACGATCGCGCTGCTGATGGCCGGCGGCGAGGGCGGCGGCAAGCTGCTGCCGACGACGCTGGGCCTGGCGAAGGCGGGGTTGGACTACCATCTCGTCGTCGTGACGGGCCGCAACGCCGCGCTCAAGGCGAAGCTCGAGGAGCTTGCGCCGTCGCTGCCCACGCCGATGACCGTGCTCGGCTTCCGCAACGACGTCCCCGAATTGATGCGCGCCGCCGACCTGCTGGTCACCAAGGCCGGGCCCGGCACGATCGCCGAGGCCTCGGTCGCCGAGGTCCCGGTCGTGGTGTACGACTACGTGCCGGGCCAGGAGCGCGGCAACCTCGACTACGTCCGCACCAACGGGATCGGCGTCGTCGCGCTGACGACCGCCGAGGTGGTCTCGTCGGTCGCGCGGATCGTCCACAACCAGGAACGCCTCGGCAAGATGCGCTCGCAGCAGAACTCTATCGCGCCGCGCGGCAGCTCGCGGCGCATCGCCGAGCTGATCGGCCAGATCGCGATCAGCGGCCGCCGCCCCACCATCCCCGCCGCCGGGTAGGTCCTCAGCGTGGCAACGCTCAGCATCGACGTTCCGCCGGAGGTCGCCGCCGAGGTCGTCGCGACCCGGCGCGACCTGCACGCGCACCCCGAGCTCGGCTTCGAGGAAGAACGCACCGCCGCTATGGTCGCGGACCGCCTGCGCGCGCTCGGCTTCGACGTGCACACCGGGATCGGCCAGACCGGCGTCGTGGGCGTACTGAAGGGCGGCACACCCGGCAAGACGATCATGCTGCGCGCCGACATGGACGCGCTGCCGATCGACGAGGAGAACGACGTCCCGTACCGCTCGCGCACGCCGGTGCACATGCACGCGTGCGGCCACGACGGTCACGTCGCGATGCTGCTCGGCGCCGCGCGCATCGTGATGGGCAGGCGCGACGAGGTCGCGGGCACGGTGTGCTTTTTGTTCCAGCCCGCCGAGGAAGGGAAGGGCGGCGCGAAGGCGATGGTCGCCGACGGCGTGCTCGAACGCTTCGGCATCGAGCGCGCGTACGGGCTGCACCTCGCGTCGACGCATCCCGCCGGGCAAGTCGGCTTTCGCGAAGGCGCGTTCTACGCGTCGAGCGACTCGATCGAGATCACCGTCGAAGGCAAAGGCGGCCACGGCGCGGCGCCGCACCAGACGGTCGATCCCGTGTACGTCGCGTCGCAGTTCGTCGTCGCGGTTCAGCAAGTCGTGTCGCGCAACATCGATCCCATCGAGCCCGCGGTGGTGACGATCGGCGCGATCAACGGCGGCACGACGCACAACGTGATCCCGAGCCGCGTGCGATTGCTCGGCACGGTGCGCGCGTTCGACGCGGACGTCCGCGCGAAGATGGCCGAGCGCATCGAGCGCGTGTTGCGTGGCATCTGCGAGAGCTCGGGCGCGACGTACGAGTTCGAGTATCTGTGGCGCTACCCGGTGACGTCGAACGACGTCGAGCAGACGCGCTACGCGCGCGCGCTCGCCGAGCGCGTCGTCGATCCGCGGCGCGTCGCCGACGTGCCCAAGCTGATGGGCGCGGAGGACTTCTCGTTCTTCGCCGAGCGCGTGCCCGCGTGTTTCTTCACCATCGGCAGCAACGGCGGTGCGAACAGCGCGTTCCCGCACCACCACGCGCGCTTCGACATCGACGAGTCCGTGCTGGAGACGGGCGTGCGCATGATGACCGCGCTCGCGCTCGACGCACCGCAGCACGCGCCGTGAACTCTCCCCACGGCGCGTGGGGCATTCGCACCGCGTCCATGCGCGATCGGGCGGCGCTCGAACCGATCGTGTGGCCGCCGCTGCTCGCGCAGCCGAAGCGCCGCCGCTTCCTGCGCGGGCTCGATGAAGGCGAGGTCGTCGTCGTGCACGCCGCGGATGTCATCGCCGCGTACGCTTGGATCTACGAAGGCTTCTTCGGCCACACGTTCCTAGCGTATCTCGCCGCGCTGCCGCAGTACCGGCGCAACGGCCTCGCGGGGATGCTGCTGGACGCGACCGAGCAGCGCGCGGTGACCGATCGCGTGTTCAGCTCCACCAACGTCTCGAACGCGGCGATGCAGGCGGTCTTCGACCGCTACGGCTGGCGGCGCTGCGGGCAGATCGACGAGCTGGATCCCGGCGATCCCGAGCTCGTCTACGTCAAGTTCCCGGCGACCGCCGCCGCGGGCTAGTTCCGGCTGGGCTGGTGCCGCTGGAAGGCTTCGCCGGGCGCGCGCGGATAGCGCGCGCCGAGGATCTCGCGGAGCGTCGTCTCGCAGCCGCACGTTCGCGAGGGCGCGCCGCGGCCTAGCATCAGCGCCCGGCAACCGTCGAGATGGTGGAGTGAGGCCCGGTGTCCGCAGTCGTCGCAGATGGGCGGCAACAGCGCCGGGATGTCGCGCTCGTTCACGGGGTCAGTCTCCTCCCAGACCATTTCATCGTACTTACCGGGCGCTTACGAAGCTCTTACGCGACCGCCGCCGGCCGCGGCTGCGCGAACAGGCCGCCGCGCAGGGCAGCCGTCGCCGCCCCCACCGCGCCGGCGTCGTTGCCCAGGGTCGCGCGCACGATCCGGGTGGTCCCACGCGGGACCATCGTGGTGCGGACTTCGACCAGCGGCTTCACGCGGTCGAGCAGAAAATCGCCGGCGCTCGACACCCCGCCGCCCAGCGCGATCACCTCGGGGTTGACGAACGCGATCACGTTGGACAGCCCCAGCGCGAGGTCGTCGCAGAACGCGGTCCAGGCCGCCAGCGCGTGCGCGTCGCCCGCCTGGGCGGCTTTGCGGATCGCCTTGGAGCCGAGCTTCTCGCGCGGCACGTCGAGCAGCGCGCTGCGCGGGAACGACGGCGCCAGCCTCATCGCATGGCGGATCAGGCCCGTCCCCGACGCCTGCGCTTCGAAGCAGCCCACTTTCCCGCAGCCGCAGATGAAGCCGGACTCGGGCCGGATCGTGTGGTGGCCGAACTCGCCGGCGCCGTTCTGGTTGCCGAGCGCGAGCACGCCGCGCGCGACGAAGCCGCCGCCGATCCCCGTGCCGAGCGTGAGCAGTGCGAAATCTTGCGTGCCTTGGCCGACGCCGTGCGCGTACTCGCCCAGCGTCGCGCAGCGCGCGTCGTTTCCGACGAACACGGTGCAGCGCGGAAACGCGGCGCGCACGCGGTCGCCGAGCGGGACGTTCGTCCAGCCGAAGTTGGGCGAGTAGCGGATGGTGCCGCTGACGGGATCGATGTTGCCGGGCGAGCCGATGCCGATCGCGTCGACGTCGTGTTTGCACGCGTCGATAGCGCTCTTCACGACCGTCGCGAGCGCATCGACGACCGCGGTGGGCGCGCGGTCCGTGATATCTTGCTCGAACTTCGCGTGGATCTCGCCCGCTTCGTCGACGGCGGCCGCCATCACGTGCGAGCCGCCGAGATCGACGCCGATCGCCGCGCGCGGCATCAGGGTTTCGCCGAAGGCGAAGGCAACGGCGAGGGCGTCGGCGGCGCGACGCCGGGCGGCGCTTCGACCACGTTGGCCGGATCGCTCCAGCGGTCGTAGGTGACGTGCAGCGGCGTGGGCAGCGATTGGAGTACGATCGTGCACGCGTGCGGCAGAAATGTCGCTTTGTCGTACGTGCATTCCATCGTCGCCGGAATGCCGCCGTTGCCGAGCGCGAGCGAGCCGAACGCGCCGTACGTGACGCCGGCGTCACTGCGGTCCGGCAGCGGTTCGAGCTTGGTGTCCGGCGCCGCCATGTAGAGCAGGTTCTTGCGCGGGCGCTTGACGGCGGACACCGCGGACGCCGCCCACGGGGTGGCCGGGCCGTGATAGTACATCGCGGTGCCGATTACCAGCGATTCCGTCGTCGTGCCGCCGACGGTCGAGACGACGCGCACGCGGTCGTGGCCGACCTCGAGGATGTCGACCACGAAACCGCTCGGCCCGCTGATGGCCACGTGATACGACGTCGCCGCGCCGATCGCTTGGTCGATCTTCGCCGAAAGCGCCGCGCCGTCGTCGGCCGCTGCCGCGGGGACGCCGGTCGCGACGACCAAAGCGAGCGTGAGCGCGCTCCGCGCGCGTGTCATCTGCATGGCACGGGTTTCCTCATTCGTTCGGTCCGCTCCGCCGTCAGTGCGCCGCCGGCTTCGCGAGGTTGGTCGGGATCGTGACCGCGTTCGCGGGATCGTCGTAGCGGCTGAACGTCAGCGTCCAGAATTCGTTCGAGCAGTCGTTGATGCGGTACGTCAGCTTGTCGTAGGTGCAGATCAGGCGCTGGTCTTTCTCCGGCCCGGACGACGTCGTCGTGAACCGGCCCCAGGTCTTGCCGCCCGCGGTCGCGTCGGGCAGCACCTGCTCGACGGGGACGTCGCGCAGGTACGCCTGCGCGGCGATCACCTCGGGCGGCGCATCGGTCTTGCGATACGGTTGCCCGGCGTTGCCGCTGACGTACGCGACGGGTCCGACGAGCACGATGTCGGGGCTCGCGCCGTTGTACGCGACCGCGCTATGGTAACGGTCGGGCGCGACGAAGGTCATGATGACTTTGTAGCCGGTCGTGGCCCTGGTCGTGACGACGAACGACGTCGCCGACCGCATCGCGCTCGCGACCTTGGCGCGCACGGTGGCGAGGTCGTCCGCGCGCGCGGGAACGCTTGCCGCCAGCACGGCGACCAAAGCGAGCGGGACGAGACGAAACCGCATGGGATTCGGCTTGTTCTCCGGAGCGCCGGGTTCGTCCGCCGTCCGCACCGAAGCAGAGCGGCCATGCAGGAGACGATCGATCTCATCGCCCACCGCGAGCTTCGCAATTTGCGCGCGTACACCAAGGACACGGGTCAACCGACGAAGCTCAGCGAGCTCGACCTCGGCCCGATGACCAACGTGCAGTCGATGGAGATCGACGAAGAGCACGTGACGGTGCACTACAACACGGTGACCGAGCGGAAGTACAACGTCAACGAGGTCACGCGCAAGGAGTGGGTCTACAAGTACAACGACGACCCTGAGTTCGTCGCGGCGGTGAAACAGGTCATCGACCTGTCGCGCAAGCACTTGTTCGATCTCCCCGAGAACATCGCGTGCCCGCCGGGATGCGCCGAGTGCTGCAGCGGCTACGAGCCGTTCGTCAACCGCGATGACGTGCAGCGCATCGCGGACCGTTTCGAGATGACGTACGACCAGGTGATGGAGCAGTACGTCGTCGCCCGCGAGACGGCCGACGGTTTCGCCGTCGGCTGGCTGCGCAAGGTCGACGACGACGGCGCGTACAGCGACGACGCCGAGCACAAATGCGTGTTCCTGATGGGCTCGCGCAGCGGCCGCTACTACTGCGGGATCTACGAGTCGCGCCCGCACGACTGCCGCGCGTTCACGCCCATCGGTTGCGAGGACGTGGACACCGCGCTGCCGCGCGGCGGCGAATACAAGGTCGGCAAGCCCTTCACGCCGCGCCACGCCCGCGTGCGCAACGGCAAAGCGTCGGTCGACGAGAACCGGCGCATGAGCAACGGCGCAACGAAGAACGTCGGCAACGACGGGACGCCGACGGGGCGCACCGGCAAGTGACGGCGCGGCCCTCCGCGGCCGCGGTCTACGACGCGATCGTCATCGGCGGCGGCCACAACGGGCTGGTGACCGCGTGCTACTTGGCACGCGCGAAGTGGAAGGTGCTGGTATTGGAGCGCCGCTACATCGTCGGCGGCGCCTGCGTGTCCGAAGAGAACATCTTCCCCGGCTACAAAGTGTCGACGGCGGCGTACGTCAACAGCCTGTTCCGGCCCGAGATCATCCGCGACTTGCGGTTGCGCGACTACGGCTTCGAGCTGCTGGAGCGCAACCCGTCGTCGTTCTCGCCGTTCCCCGACGGGCGCTATCTCATGCTGGGCGCCGACGAGGCGCAGAACGCGCGCGAGATCGCGAAGTTCAGCGAGAAAGACGCGCTCGCGTATCCGGAGTACGTCGCGATGCTCGAGCGCGTCGCGACGGTGATCGAACCGACGCTCACGCAGACGCCGCCCAACGCTGTGCGGCCCGGCATCGGCGACCTGCTGTCGCTCGGCAAGCTCGGGCTTTCCGTGAAGGGGCTCGACGGCACGATGGGCGAGGCGGTCGAGATCCTCACCGGCGCCGCGCGGCCGATCCTCGACCGCTGGTTCGAGTCCGACGAGCTCAAGGCGACGCTCGCGACCGACGCGATCATCGGCGCGTTCGCGTCGCCGTCGATGCCGGGCACCGCCTACGTGTTGTTCCATCACGTCATGGGCGAGACGAACGGCAAGCGCGGCGTGTGGAGCTACG
>DASZBS010000101.1:0-70880 GCA_035943995.1 Candidatus Elarobacter sp.
TCATGATCTCGAAGACGACCGACGTGCCGGCGATCGACGCGCTGCGCAACTACGGCCTGCGCAGCGACAAGACCAGCGGCAACAAGGAAGCCTTCCACGAGTTCGTGCGCGACACGACGGTGCCGTTCCGCTCGCCGTTCCTGTCGAAAGTCGCGGAGATCGAAGACCACGCGCAACGCGGCGCGGAAGAGCTGCCGAAGCTCGTCGCCGGCTATCAGACGCAGGCGACGTATCCGGCCACCCCGCTCGGCCGCAGCCTGGCGCTCGCGGCGCAGATCGTCGGCTCGAAGCTCGGCACGCGCGTGCTGTACGTGCAGCACGGTTCGTTCGACACGCACGTCACGCAGAAGCAGACGCAGGAACGCCTCCTGGCCGACTTCGCGAACTCGATCGCGGCGTTCTACCAAGACCTGGCCGCGCACGGCAACGACAAGCGCGTGCTCACGATGACGTTCAGCGAGTTCGGCCGCCGCGCGGCGGAGAACGCGAGCCGCGGCACGGACCACGGCGAGGCGGCACCGGTGTTCATGATCGGCGGCGGCGTGAAGGGCGGCCTCTACGGCCAGCACCCGGACCTGAACCGCCTGAACGCGGGCAACCTGGCATTCACGACGGACTTCCGCCAAGTCTACGCGACGGTACTCGAACGCTGGCTGGGCCGGCCGTCGGCAGCGATCGTCGGCGGAACGTTCCCAACGCTGGCCGCACTCACCTGACGGCGTACCTTCACCCCTCGCCGCTCACTTCGCGCGTTCAGCTCAGCTGTTGGCGCCACCATAAGAGATACTCCATCTATACGAGCCAATAGGCGATTGAACTCTTGCTGGATTTCGTCGGGATCACTGTTCTTGTGTCCGACATCCTGTGCCAGTTCCCGGATTACCGTTGACCAGTGCGCGGGAAACGTGAATTGATGAACCGGCCATTCGTGCGTCCCGCGCTCCGAGAATACGCGCGCGCAGGCTTTGCGGATCTCGTCGATCGGCGGCGCTAGCCGGCGCATCAGCAGAAGGACGTCCAGCACATCTCGAGCGCGAGTATTGGACCGCCCACGTGGTTCAGATTCCGTCAGCGCGTGAATTTTTTGCGCGATCTGCGTGGTGAGCGTAAGGCACGGGACCGATCGTGCGGTGCCGAGCCCCACGTCATGGAGTGCGGTCGTCGGCACGTCCTCCATCACGATGTCCGAAGCCGCTGCGGCCAAATCGACGTCGACGGTAGCCCAGGCGCGGCCTAGATGTTCAATTCGTACCTCGAACGTACGTGCACCGTTGTCGAGTAGGCGTGCCTCGCCTCGCCTTCGGAGTCGAAAACCGGGATATCCGACTTCCAGCGCACGGTCGAAGGCGGTAACGAGTTCCTCAGAAGGCGCGCACAGTCCGATGTCGAGATCTTTCGTTGCGCGAGCGCGAAGCCCGAGCCGGAGTTCTATGGCGACGCCGCCCTTGACGAAGAAGATCGGTATGACGCCTCGCGCGACGGCTTCGGTGAGTGTTTCGCAGATAATGCCGAAGCCTACGAGGTGGCGAACGCGTGCAAGGGTTGTGTTCCGCTCGCGCGCCAGGCTGGCCATTCGGCTCTCGAGCCCTCGCCGTTGTTCGCTCAGTCTAGGCATGATATGGCTCGAGTATTCCCGCGCCAAATTGCTCGACAAGCGGCTGCAGCTCGTCGTCGCGAAGTAAGTTTCGCTCGCGGGCCTCGGAAATGGCTTGATGGACGATGCCAAGTCCGCGAGTCGGAGCGATCTGCTCGATAGCACGCACGATCGAGATGGTCGGTACCCCGCGCTCGCTCGTACGATCACGCTCGGGGACGTCCTCACTATGGATGCGCAACCACGCGGGGGTAGGGCGACGCGCACGAAAGCCCGCCGGAACGGTAATGTGAACAGACGCGGGGTTTAGATCGGAAAGTCCGTAGAGCTGGAGTGCGGAGTCATGGGAGATAACCGCGTAGTCGAGGTCTCGGTGCACGGTCGGCCACAGAATTGCTCGGTGGTAGTCTTGCAGATCGTTCTGTGGCCAATGGACGAGTCGATAAAGGCCGCGGTCGACGCGCTCCAGCCGACCACGATGCTTCAGTTGGACGACGATAGCTCTCTTGATGCCCGCCTCGTCGGCCTCGCCCGACGTGAAGTAGCCGTCATGCTCCGCGGCAATGCCGCGGAGGGTATCTTCCACGCGTCCCACTATGGCAGAAGTATAGCAAAATGCTATACTTTGTCCAGCGGCGGCTATCTACATCCGCTCGCCGCGGGGATGATTACCTTGGAAGCCGCGTCCTCGTATTTGGTCGTGAAGGCGGATATCTCGCCGAGGTCGCGGTCCATCAAATGCGCACCGTGCAGCGGTGAAACAGCGCCTCCGATTGCCTGGTTGGAGGCGCGTAGGAACGCGCTCAGCGGAGGCGCCGCCGCCGGCGAACCTCCGTTCGCGCTAACGATGGTCGACCCGAGCATGTGCTGCATGTTTTGCTCGGACTCGCTGAGTTGGCCGAAACGGCGCATGCGCTCGGTCTCGACGAACCCGTTCATCGCGCTGAGCTGAACCCGCTGCGCGACGAGCACGGCGGCCATCGCCGCGCGCAACTCGCGTAGCGTGCTCGCGTCCTCCGGTTTCGTCGCGGGGCCGGCGTCGAGCGCCGGCGATCTCAGCGCTGACTCGAGCGTGTCGACGTCCTTGACGATCTTGTCGACTTCACGATCCATCTGCATCAGATGGAGATCGCGCGCGCTTTCCGAGTCGGTGACGACGTAGTCGAAGATGCGCTTGCGAATCCGGCCGAAGGACCGGTCGCTGTTGAGCGCCGCCGCGACGGCCGGCGCGATGGCGTGGCGGACCGCGGTACACACCGGCTTGGCCCGCGTCGTCCCGATCACCGGCAGCGTCGTCTCGACGGGAAGCGGTTCGAAGTTGAACGGACTGCCCGGCATCGGCGCCGGTGCGGGAGCCGGCGTCGCGGCAGCGGCGAGCAGTGCCCCGAGGACGAGGAAAGCCAGCATGTGCGCCTCTTCGGAATCAGCAGCGATCGGGATGTTTCGACGTCACGTTTCCGTTCACCGCCGGACGTCGCGCGCGTGTGCAAAGACCATGCCAACTGGGCGGACGTCGCCACGGGCGGCGGCGAAGATGAGATCCGTGACCACCACCGATATCATGCCGCCTGCCGTCAACTCGAAGCCGTCCGTCCGCCCCGAATCGATCTACGTCGTGGGCGACAGCCATTCGCTCGCGTACAATTTGCGTCTCTACACCACCGGCGACGATCGCCAATTCCTCTTTCAGTCTCTTTACGCCGGGCTCAGCGCGTCCGTTTGCGCCGGCAGCGACGGCGAACTCTCGCCGGCACTCGCCGCGCCGCTCTCGCGCGCGGGACTTTTGGTCAAAGTCGACGGCCGGTATGAAGCATTCCATCGTACCGAGGACCCGCAGTCGCGCCTGTTCGCGCAGATGGAAGACCGGCCACGAGTCGATCCGCCCATCGTTCTCAGCATCGGCGGGTTGGACGTCATGCATTTCGGCGTCAGCCTTTCGAAAATCGACGACATCGCTCTTCCGCCCGCGCTTACCGAATCCACCGGTCCCTTGTCCGAGCCCGCGCTTTTTGAAGCCATGCCCTTCGACGACGCGGTCTTGATCTTTTCCGACCGTATGCTGCCGCTGGCGCAAGGGCTTCGCGAGCTGCAGCACCACGGGTTTACGCGTCTCGCGTTGCTTTCGCTGGCTCCGCCGACGCCGAACGATGAAGCGTTCCGCGCGATGAGGGCAACCCTCGGACTCACCGAGACGGCAAGTCACGCTACACTGTCATGGCGCTCCAAATGCGCGCTGGTCGCGAACGCCGTGCTGGCCTCGATCGCTCGCGAAACAGGCGTTCTCTTCGTGGATCGCTGGAGCGATCAAGTGCGCAACGGCGTGGCGCTACCGGGTTTACTCGACGATTGGATGCACTTGAGCACGTGGGCGTCGGACGCGACGGCGCTCGCGATCA
The DNA here is from genome assembly GCA_035943995.1 of Candidatus Elarobacter sp. GTDB lineage: Bacteria > Vulcanimicrobiota > Vulcanimicrobiia > Vulcanimicrobiales > Vulcanimicrobiaceae > Vulcanimicrobium. The sequence continues at coordinate 3,991 of DASZBS010000101.1, forward strand.
TCGACCGTTTCGGCGGAGCTCCGGTCGTTCCGCAATCGCCGCCTGCGAACTACCAGGTGTACTTCGAGGACCCGAGCGTCCCCGGCGGCATCCGCGAGCATACGATCGATCATGCCGATTTCACCGCCCTCAGAGACGCGCGGGGCGACGCGTTGGTCCCCCTCAACGATATCAACGAGCTGACGCGCATGTGGGTGAACCGCGCGCGAGTCGTGCGGATCGTCGGCGTCTAGGAGCGCGTCGTGCGCTACGCCTCACGCACTCGTACGACGCCCTTGCCGACCAGCCGGCGCTCGTGCAAGTCCGCGACGGCCTGCGGCGCGTCGGCGAACGCGTACGTCGCGTCGATGCGCGGTTGCAGCTTGCCCTCGCGCATCAGCGCGAACATCGCATCGAAGTTCTCGCGGTTGTGCGCGGGGTTGCGCGACGCCCAGTCGCCCCAGTATACGCCGAGCACGTCGAGCTCTTTGAGCAGGATCCGGTTCGCCGGAATCTGCGGGATCGTGCCGCCCGCGAAGCCCACGACCAGCAGCCGCGCGTCGCGCGCCGCCGCGCGCAGGGCCGCGTCGAACTGCTCGCCGCCGACATTATCGATCGCGACATCGATCCCACCGCCGCTCGCCTTCTTCACCGCGTCGACGAGATCGGCCGCGTCCGCGTTGAGCACGAAGTCCGCTCCGGCGCGCTTTGCCGCCGCGCGTTTCGCATCGGAGCTCGCGGTGCCGATGACGTTCGCGCCGAGCGCTTTCGCGAGGTCCACCGACGCCGTTCCGACGCCGCCGCCCGCGCCGCTCACGTAGAGCCATTCGCCCGCGCGCAGCGCCGCGCGGTCGACGAGCGCGTGATACGCCGTGCCGTACGTCAAGATCATCCCGGCCGCGGTGACGAAGTCGAGCGTCTCCGGCAGCACGACCGTCGTCGCCGCGCTCGCGACGGCGCGCTCCGCGAAACCACCCATCACGCCGGCGGCGACACGGTCGCCGACGCGCGGCTCGCGCACGCCCTCGCCGACCGCCGCGACGATCCCCGCCACTTCGACGCCCGGGCTGAACGGCAGCGGCGGCTTCACCTGATACAGCCCCTGCACCAGCAGCACATCGGGGAAGTTCACGCCCGCCGCGTACACGTCGATGACGATCTGGCCCGGTCCGGCCTGCGGTTCGGGCGCGTCGGCGAGCACGAGGTCCTTCGGCGGCCCGTAGGCGCGGCACACGATCGCTTTCATCCGCCGGTGCTTGCGAAGCGGGACGAACGTTTCCTCGTCCGAAGCGCACGGGATGCCGCCAACCGTCTTCACCAGCGTCGCCGACCTCGAGCGCATGCGCGGTCAGCGCGTCGGCGAGAGCGCGTGGCGCACCGTCACGCAAGAGCTCGTCGACGAGTTCGCGCACGTGAGCGGCGACCACCAGTGGATCCACGTCGATCCCGAGCGCGCGCGGCGCGAGTCGCCGTTCAAAACGACCATCGCACACGGCTTTCTGACGCTCAGCCTCTTGTCATCCATGAGCGCAGAGGTCATCAGCATGCGGAACCCGCGGTTCGGCTTGAACTACGGCTTCGACCGCCTACGCTTCGTATCGCCGGTACCCGTCGGTTCCCAGATTCGCGGCACGTTCGCGATCGAAGACGTCCGCGCGCTCGACGACGGCGCGCAGATCACGTGGCGCGCCGAAGTCGAGGTCCGCGATGCGCCCAAACCCGCGCTGTCGGCGCTGTGGCTGACGCGCGTCGTGTTCGCTCCGCCGATCAGCGCTTGACGAAGTCGCTTATCGCAACCTCATACTCGTTCTCCGCCGCATCGTATTTCACGCTGTACTTCGTCGGGTAGTATCCGTGCTGCTTGACCGACACGGGTTGCGGAAACGCGCCGGCCTTGCCGGCCTTGCTGACGAGCCAGTCTTTGGTGAACATCACCTCGAAGAACGCCAGGTCGCCGTTCCAGTAGCCGATGAGCGGCGACACGGTGAACTTCCCGTGGTTGAATTCCGGCTGCTCGTGCGGAATGGCATGCATGCCCATCCCCGGGACGTAGCCCGGTGCGAGGATGACACCGCGCGGCAGCGTGCCTTTGGAGGGCATGATCTTGCCGGCGGGGGCGTTCGGCACGATGCTGCCGCGCACGGCCTCGGTGATCGTGTAGAAGTGCACGTCGAAATGAGGCGTGTCGTACACGTGCTCCGGCTCGTGACCCATCGGATGCCATTGGAGGTTCGCGGTCTGCACCAGGCCGCCGCCTTGAACCGGGTACACGGCTTCGGAGCGTTTCTGCGGCAACGTGCCGATCAATGCAGCGGGAATGACGAGTGCGATGGACGTCGGATGCTTTTTTGCGTCGAGTTGCACGACCGGCTTCGCACCGGTGTTCTTCCACGGGACCGGCGGCGCGTTCATGTCGGGCGACATCGCGGCAAAGGACGATGCCGCGAATCCCAGCGTAGCGATACAGCCGGCTGCAAACGCAGCGGCAGCGGGTCGTGCCAAGGTACTGCTCCTCATAGGTACCGCCGCAACCGCACAGCAGGCAGGGGTGTTCGGTCGAGCCGGTTCGTTCTTCCGACGGGGACGCCCTTGACGTGCCTGCAATAGGGAGGACGCCATGCTAGCTTCCGCCGCCACCGGGATCGCGCCGCGCCGGCGCGACCTCGACTTCCAACTCTACGACGTGCTCGATCTCGAGGCGCTGCTGCGCCTGCCGCACTTCGCCGAGCACGACCGCGCGACGCTCGACGGCGTACTCGACACGGCGTACGAGATCGCCGCCGACTACTTCGCGCCGTCCGCCGCAGAGCTCGACGCGTTCCCGTTCCGGCTCGACGGCGGTAACGTCGCCACGCCCGAATCGCTCAAGCGCGCCGTGCGCGCGTACGTCGAAGCCGGCTTCATGGGCGCGACGTTCCTCGCCGCGGACGGCGGCTTGCAGCTTCCGTCGACGCTGTCGTCGGCCGCCGGCATCGTGTTCAACGCGGCGAACGGCTCCGCGAACGCGTACGCGTTTCTCACGATCGGCGCGGCGCATCTGCTCGCGGCATTCGGTGACGACGAGCAGCGCGAGCGCTGGATGAAGCCGATGATCGAAGGCAAGTTCTTCGGCACGATGGCGCTGTCGGAGCCGCAGGCAGGTTCGTCGCTCGGCGACATCACGACGCAGGCCGTGCCCGCGGGCGACGGCACGTACCGGCTGACCGGCAGCAAGATGTGGATCTCCGCGGCGGAGCACGACCTCACCGAGAACATCGTCAACCTCGTGCTCGCGAAGCTGCCGAATGCGCCGCCCGGCGTCAAGGGCATCTCGCTGTTCATCGTGCCGAAGTTCGTGCTCGACGAGCACGGCCGCCCCGCGCGGCGCAACGACGTGGTCGTCACCGGGCTGAACCACAAGCTCGGCCAGCGCGGCGTCGTCAACACCGTGCTGACGTTCGGCGAGCGCGGCGAATGCGTCGGCTATCTCGTCGGCGCGCCGCACGACGGCATGCGCCAGATGTTCCACATGATGAACGAAGCGCGCATCGCGGTCGGCGCGGGCGCCGCCGCGCTCAACCTCGCCGCGTACGAGTACGCGCTCGGCTACGCGAAGGATCGCCCGCAAGGCCGCCGGCTCACCGACAAGAACCCGCTCTCGCCGCCGGTGGCCATCGTCGAGCACGCCGACGTGCGCCGCATGCTGCTGGCCCAGAAGGCGATCGCCGAAGGCGGGCTCGCACTGGTGCTGTACTGCGCGCGGCTCGTCGACACCGCGGCGGCATCGCAAGACGCGCGCGAGCGCGACGACGCGAACCTGCTGATCGACGTGCTCACGCCGGTCGCGAAGACGTGGCCGTCGGAACACGGCATCGAGTCGACGTCGCTCGCGATCCAAGTCCTCGGCGGCTACGGCTATTCGCCGGAATACCCCGTCGAACGCCACTTCCGCGACCAGCGGCTCAACCCGATCCACGAAGGCACCACGGGTATCCAAGGCCTCGACCTGCTGGGCCGCAAGGTGCGACTGCACGACGGCGCCGGACTGCGCGTGTTCGTCGACGCGATCGCATGCGACGTCGCCGCGACGCGCGCCGTCGAAGCGCTCCGCGACGAAACCGGCGCGCTCGCGGAAGCGACGGCAGAGCTCACGCGCGTGACGCGCACGCTGCTCGCGGCGCAGCTCGAGCTCGGCCCCGAGCGCGCGCTCGCGGAGGCGACGGCATATCTCGACGCGTTCGGCACGATCGCGGTCGCCTGGCGCTGGCTCGTGCAAGCGCGTGTCGCGGCCGGCGCGCCGCCCGACGATTTCTACGGCGGCAAGCTCGCGGCGTGCCGGTATTTCTTCCGCTACGAGCTCGCACCGGCGGTCGCAACGCTGCGCCGTCTCGCGGCGCCCGACGATTTGATCTTCACCGTGCGCCCGGAGATGCTATAAGCCTCGATCCGCGGCCGAACCGGGCCTCCGAACGAATACGGAGGCGCCACGCCGCGAGGTGCGAATCCCGCGGGATGCTCGTTCGCCGCGTCCTCACCATAGCGACGCTCGTCGCGTGCCTCGTGGCCGGCCTGCCGGTTTCGACGAACGCCGCCGACGTCACGTCCGATCTCGCTCCGACCTTCGCGGAGCCGTCCGTCTCGCCGGATCATGCGGAGATCGCGTTCGTCTCCGGCGGCGACGTGTGGAGCGTGCCGTCGGCGGGCGGCACGGCGCGCCTGCTCGCCGCCACCGGCGGCGCCGCGCACCGGCCGCTGTTCTCCCCCGACGGGAAGCGGCTCGCGTTCGTGTCGACGCAGCCGGGTGCGAGCGGCGTGTACGTGCTGACGCTCGACGGCGGCACGCTGCGGCGCGTCACCCACGACGATCAGCCGTCCGAGCTGAGCGCGTGGTCGGCCGACGGGCGGTTCGTGTACTTCTCGTCCGCGTCGCACAACATCGCGAGCACCGCGGACATATACCGTGTCGCGGTGGAAGGCGGCACGCCGATGCGCGTGCTGCACGAAGACTACGTGCCGGAGACGGCCGCGGCGCCGTCGCCCGACGGTGCGGCGATCGCGTTCGTGCGCAACGGGTTTGCGCAGTGGTGGCGGCGCGGTCACAGCCACATGGACGAGAGCGAGATCGTGGTCGCGCATCCGGCCGCGCGCAGCTTCGAGACCGTCGTGTCCGGTGCGTCGAAGAACCTCTGGCCCATGTGGGCTCCCGACGGCCGCACGCTGTACTTCGTGTCCGACCGCGCCGGCAGTGACGAGCTGTGGGCGCGCGGCGCCGACGCGCGCGTGCGCCAACTGACGTCGCTGCACGGCGGGCGCGTGCTGTGGCCGTCCATCTCGCGCGACGGCAAGCTGATCGCGTTCGAGCGCGCGATGAAGGTCTGGACGTACGACGTCGACAGCGGCACGACGCGTCAGCTCGGGATCGTGCCGCGCGGTCTGCCCGCCGTCGTCACGCAGCGCCACGTCACGCAGACGAACCGCTTCACGTCGTTGGGGCTTTCGCCCGACGGCAAGAAGATCGCGTTCGTCGGCCGCGGCCGCATCTTCGCCGCGAGCGCCACCGAAGGCGGCGAGGCGCAGCTCGTCACGACGCGCGAAGACGCCGCGTACGACGTCCCGGTGTGGGCGGCCGGCAGCCGCCGTATCGCGTACGTCGTCGACCGCGGCACCGAACAGGCGATCGCGACGTACGATTTCCCCGACGGCCCGCAGCGCGTGCTCACGCCGGCCGGTCACCACGACGACTACCCGCATTGGTCGCCCGACGGCAAGTCGCTCGCGTTCGTGCGCGACGGCCGCGAGCTGCACGTGATGGACGTCGCGACGCACGCCGACCGCGTCGTCGCGCACGGCATCATGGACCGCCGCCCGTTCGGCGACATGGGCGACATCGCGTTCTCGCCGGCCGGCGATTGGATCGCGTACGCCGATCAGGACCGCGGCGGCTACACCAACGCATACGTCGTGCGCGCCGCCGGCGGCACGCCGCGCGCCGTGACGTTCTTGCCCAACGGCAACGGCGGCCCGCTGGCGTGGGCGCCCGACGGCACGCGCCTCTTCATCGTCACGTCGCAGCGCACGGAGAACAGCACGATCGCGCAGATCGATCTGATCCCGCGCTCGCCGCGCTTCCGCGAGGACGCGTTCCGCAAGCTCTTCCCGGACGAGGCGCCGCGTCAGGAGCTGCCGTCGCGCGCGATCCCCACGCCGCCGCCCAGCGCATCGCCGAAACCGCAAGGCGTCGCGTCACCGGCGCCGTCCGCCGCGCCCAAGCGCGAGACGACGATCGACTTCAACGACATCCGCGAGCGCGTCAGCTTCGTGCAAACCGGTCTCGACGTGCAGCGCGTGGTCGTCACGCCGGATTCCAAGACGCTCGTGCTCGTCGCGAACGCCGCGAGCCAGGAGAACCTATACGCGTTCTCCATCGACGAGACGTCGACCGACGAGCAAGTCGCCAAGCAGCTCACCAGCACGGCGGGCCACAAGGCCGACGTCGCGATCGCGCCGGACGGCCGTTCCGCGATCTACCTCGACGCCGGTCGCGCGTTCGTCGCCGACCTCGGCGGCAAGGGCGCAAAGCCGCTCGGGCTCGCCGCGGAGCTCGACGTCGACTTCGCGCACGACAAGCCCGTCGTGTTCGCGCAGGCGTGGTCGCTGCTCGACCGCTGGTATGCGGACCCGGGCTTTCACGGCGCGAACTGGAACGCCGTGCGCAGCGAGTACGAACCGTACGCGCTCGCGGCGCGCACGCCGCAAGAGTTCTACCGCGTGCTGTCGCTGATGATCGGCGAGCTGAACTCCTCGCACACCGGCATCCGCCCGCCGACGACGCCCGGCGCGCCGGTCTCCACGACGGGGCGGCTCGGCGTCGATTGGGACACCGCCGAGTACGAGCGCACCGGGCGGCTGCGCATCGCAGCGCTCGTCCCGCTCGGACCCGCCGTAGTGGCCGGTCACATCGCGCCCGGCGACGACGTGCTCGCGGTGGACGGGCGCACCGCCGACCGCACCACCGACGTCGACGAGCTGCTCGCGAACCGCATCGGCAAGCGCACCGAGCTGCGCATCGCGCCGCGCGGCGACGCCGCCGCGGCGCGCACGGTCGTCGTGCAGCCCGTCGACCGCGCCACGGAGGAGCAGCTGCGCTATCGTGCGTGGGTGGCGACCCGGCGCGCATACGTCGAGCGCATCAGCGGCGGACGGCTCGGCTACGTGCACATCTACGACATGGGACCCGACGCGCTCGCGAAGTTCTACGCCGACCTCGACGTGCAGAACCGCGCGAAGGCGGGCGTGGTCGTGGACATCCGCAACAACAACGGCGGCTTCGTCGACCCGTACGCCGTCGACGTGCTCACGCGCCGCGAGTACCTCACGTTCAAATCGCGTTTCGGCTACGATGCGCCGGAACGCACGTCGCTGGGCGAACGTGCGCTCGACCGGCCGACGGTGCTCGTCGTCAACGAGCGCAGCCTCTCCGATGCGGAGAACTTCACGGAGGCATATCGCCAGCTGCACGCGGGCAGCGTGGTCGGCGTGCCGACGGCGGGCTGGATCATCTTCACGAGCGGAGCGAGCCTGGCCGACGGCGGCTTCTTGCGCATCCCGTCGACGCGCGTGATCGCACACGACGGCGTCGACATGGAGCTGCACCCGCGCCCCGTCGACATTCGCGCCGAGAACCCGCCGGGTGCGGCGCAACGCGGCGACGACCCCCAGCTCGACGCAGCCGTTCGAGAACTGCTGCGTCGCGCCGGCGGCCGCCGCTAGGCGATCCGCGGCAGCCGTCGTGCTTTAGCCTCCGCCCGTGACGATCTGCGGCGCGAGCCGGTCGGCCTCGGCCTGCCAGGCGCGCGACATCTGCTCGACGGTGAGCGCTTTGGTGTAGTCGGGGCGGAACGTTCGGTCCGCGCGCGGATCCGGTTGCGCGACGGTTCCGCCGCGCTTCGCGTTCGTGAGGCCGATCACGCGCATCTGCGCGCCCGGCGGGGTGTCGGTGGTGAGCGAGCCGACGACGTGGCCCTGCTCGTCGATGATGGTGTACTGGGCGCCGACCGCGACGACCATTGCGATCGCGGCGGCGTGGAAGGGTGATTTCACGAGAGTCTCCTGGAACGGTGCACCGCAAGCGATACGCCGCCGAGGAGCGCTTCGGATCGGAGCGTTCAGTACGCGAACAGCAGCGCGGTGGTGAGCGTGTCGCGGCGGTTGCCTTCGCCGTCGCGGTGCAGCGTGCCGAACACGGTCAGCCGCGCGTTGCGCGCGACGCGATAGCCGACACCGCCGGTCAGCGCGCGCGCGAACGCCGTGTCCTGCGTCGCGTCGTAGCGCGCGAGCGCGAACCAGCGTGGCGCGACGTCGTACCGCAATTGCGCGAACCCGCCGCTGGAGCGCAGCGCGCCGCCGGCGCTCGCGTGCGCGTCGAAACCGCGCTGGTAGACCGCGTCGAGCTGCGCGCGCGAGCGCTCGAGCCGCACGCCGTAGCCCTCGCGCCAGAAGCGGTCGTCGACGCCGTCGACCGCGCGCGTGCCGTCGTAGCGGTACGCGCTGAGCACGACGTGCGCGCTCGCATGTTGCACGTACACGGCGCGGTCGAGCGCGCGCGCGGGCAGCCCCGAACCGGGCTCGTGTCCCTGCACGGCGGCGAGCGTCGCGCTCCAGCCGCGCGCGTCGTCGCCCACGGTCGCGGCGAGCCCCGTCTTCGGCACGAAAAACGAGAACGGGTTCGCCCCCGCGGTCTGGTCCCAGATCGCATAGTGGTCGGGCGACTCGCGAAACGTCTCCGGGTCGGCGGGCAGGCTCAGCGTGAACTGCCCGGCGCGCAGGCTGACGGGCACCCGCGCATCGTCCGGCGTCACGCGCCACCCGAGCCACAGATCGCGCGTGCGCCCAGGCAGGCCGCCGTCCACCACATACTGCTCGGCGAAGTACGAGCCGCGCTTGCCGAGCGAGCCGCCCACCAGCAGCTCGACCTCGTCGACGACCGCCTTTGGAAGATGCCCCTCCCCGTCGCTGCCGTACTGCAGGTTGACCTTGACGGCGACCGGGAGCGCGCCGCGCCGCGGCGCTCCGGGCAGCCGGTAGTCGCGCTCGAGAAACGCCTTGCCGAACTCCGTGAGGTGCGGGACGGTCGTGTGGCACGCCTCGCACGACAGCCCGTAGCGGTGGGCGAACACCGGGATCGCGGCGGCGGGCCGAGGCGCAAGGAAGAGTCCGAGCAGCAACGCACCGACGGCGAAGCGGAGGAAGTGCGGCAGGGTAGGCGCTCCTAAATGATGAGTTAGGAATGCCTAATCGGCGCCGAGGTGCCCGATCCCTTGCCGCGAACCGGCTCGCGTGGTCACGTTGCGGTTCTTGGGCACCGGCGGCGCGCGCTGGGTCGTCGCCAAGCAGATCCGCTCGTCGGCGGGTTTCTGGCTGCAGACGGACGGCGCGAACATCCACGTCGATCCCGGTCCGGGCGCGCTCGTGCGCGCGCTCGCGCAGGTGCCGCGCTGCGATCCCGCGTCGCTCGACGCGATCGTGCTGTCGCACAAGCACCTCGACCACTCCGGCGACGTCAACGCGATGATCGAGGCGATGTGCCAGGGCGGCTGGCGCCCGCGCGGCGCGCTGTGCGCACCGCGCGACGCGCTCGACCCCGCGCAGGAACCGGTCGTGCTGCCGTACGCGCGGCGGTTCGTGCCGCGCGAGTGGATCGTCGAAGCGAACGGCGGCCCGTTCGCCGTCGGCGACGTGGAGCTGCGCGCGTCGCTGCGCTTGCAGCACCCGGTCGAAACGTACGGGCTGCACTTTCGCGCGCCGGGTGCGGCCGTGTCGTACGTCCCGTGCACGCGCTACTTCGACGAGATCGTCGAGGACTATCGCGCGCACGCCCCCGACGTGCTGGTCATGAACGTGCTGCGCTACCGCGACTCGATGGACGTCGACCACCTCACGTTCGACGACGCGCGCAAGCTGATCGAGGGCATTCGTCCGGGCGTCGCGATCATGTCGCACTTCAGCACGCGCATGCTCGAGCGCGATCCCAAGCGGCTCGCCTACGAGCTCGAAGACGCCACCGGCATCAAGACGTTCGCCGCCTACGACGGCTGGAGCTACGACGCCGCCTGATGACGTTCGAGATCGAGAGCGCCAAGCCGGGCGACACGGACGGCTTCTGGAAAGCGCACGACCGCGACGCGCGCAGCGAGCTGTGGAACTTTCGCGTGATCTGGCACGAGCAGACGCACGATCTCATCGCGCGCGACGATGCCGGCGAGATCGCGGCCGCGCTGCGGCTGCGCATCGCCGCGTCGCTGGCCCACGTCGACGCGCTCTACGTCGCGCCGGCGCAGCGGCGCCGCAGCGCGGGCCGGCTGCTGCTGTCGCGCGCGGAGGACGTCGCGAACTACTACAACTGCCACAAGGTGTCGGTGCCCGTGCTGCACGGCGGCGAGGCGCAGAAGTTCTTCGTCGCGTGCGGCTACGTCGTCGAAGCCGTCATCCCGCAGCACACGTTCAAGCTCGACGTCGCGCTGCTGCGCAAGTTCCTGTTGTAGCGCTAGCGGTTGCGCATGGGCCGCGGTAGCCCGGCAGCGCGCCGCCGGGCGGCGAACACGTCGTGCACGGCTTTCCACTGCGGCCCGGCGCCGCGGCGCGTCTGCAGCGAGCCGTCGTACAGGAACACGTTGCCCCGGCCGCTGATCGCGTTGACGAGCGGGCCGCCGCCACCCACCGTCGCGGTCGCTTCGCCGTCGCCGCGCTGATCGACGCTGCTCCCGCTGCGCCGGTCGAACATCGTGTAGACGTGACCGTCCTGCGAGCGGCCCGTGAGCTGCGCCGCGCCCGTCACGCCCAGCGCGATGTTGCCGTTCTGCGTCTCGAAGCGCGCGAGGCCCGGGTCGAAGCTGCCGCGGTCGTACACGATCGAGCCGTGCACGCTGCTCGCCTCGATCTGCTTGCTGCGGCAGTTCTCGAACACGTCGTGCGCGGCGATCCCGCGCACGCGGATGCGGTCGAACGTGTCGTCCGCCGCGAAGAACGTCCCGTAGTTCATCTGCACGAACGCCGTCGTCGTCGCGCCGGTGAGCTGCACGTGGCCTTGGCTTTGGACCACCATCAGGTTCGCACCGCGGTAGCCTTCGATCGTCGTCTGGCCGCCGCCGATGCGCAGCCCCAGCAGTCCGGTCGACGCCGGCACGGTAACGACGAGGTGCGAGCCTTCCGGCGCGTCGACCAGCACGGTGTCGTGCAGGCCGGGGCGGAACGCCGCGTACGGAAACTCTTCGGGCGGCAGCGCGCCGGCGCTCATCTGCCCGCTGGGGTCGCGGCTCGTGTAGATCATCGCCGGGATCTGCCGCGACAGCGGGAAGCGCGGCGTGCCGAACTGCACGCTGTTGCGCTCGATCGCCGGCACGTTGTCGTCGGCGTAGTCGAACTGCACCGTCTGGCGGTCCCACATGCGCACCGTGACGTCGTTGCCTTTTCCGCGAACGATGACGTTCACCACGGCGCCGTCGCCGACGTCATAGGACGTCGAAGCCGCCGCCGCGGGCGCGGCGGCGACCGCGAAGCACGCCAGAAGCGCCCCTAGCCCCGCGGCGATCCACCGCAAGGCTCGGGTTCGGAGCTCGTCCACGGCGCCATCGTACCGCCCGAGCGTGCGCTGCGTCATGAACCCCCGGTGAAGGATTCCGGCTCGGCCGGCAGGCGCACCCGGAAGACCGATCCGCCCTCGGGGCGCGCCTCGGCCGAGACGCTCCCGCCGTGGACCCGCACGATGCTACGCACGATCGCGAGCCCCAGCCCGGTCCCCTCCACCTCCCGCGCGTGCGACGGGTCCCCGCGGAAGAACCGGTCGAACAGGCGCTCGGCCGCGTCCCCGGCGATGCCGGGTCCGGTATCCGCCACCTCGACCACGGCGTAGCCGTCCTCGGTGCGCAGTTCGACGTCGACGCGGCCCTCGTTGGTGAACTTGAGCGCGTTGTCGACCAGGTTGCCGACGAGCTGGCGCAGCAGCCCGGCGTCGCCGACGACGATCGTGCTCGCGTTCGCCGGATGGTGCGACGCCAGCGCCAGCCCTTCCGCGGCGGCGCGGTCCTGCGCGTGCGCGACGACGTCGTCGACGAGCCGCTCGAGGACGACGGGCTCTTTGGGGATCGCGTCGCCCGCCTCGGCCTTCGAGAGCGTCAGCATCCCCGACACCATCCCGGCGAGGCGCCCGCTCTCCTCCGCGATCGCTTCGAGCGACGTGCGCGTGATCTCCGGATCGCGGTCGCCCCAGCGCTGCAGCATCTGCGCGTTCGCGTTGATGACGGTGAGCGGCGTGCGCAGCTCGTGCGACGCGTCGCTGATGAACTGCCGTTCGCGCGCGAACGCCGATTGCAAACGGTCGAGCATCGCGTCGAACGCACTCGCCAGCCGCCCGACCTCGTCGCGGCGCTTCCACCGCAGCCGCCGGTCGAGGCGTTCGGAGCCGATCTCCGCGACGGTGCGGGTGAGCCGTTCGATCGGATCGATCGCCGACGCCGCGATGAAGTACGACGCGATCACGATCACGATCATCGCCGCGATCGTCACCAGCAGCAGAACCGTGCGCGCGCGCGCGATGAGCTGCGCGACGATGTCGAGCCGCTCCGCGACGTGCGCGATCGCGATCGGCCGCTCGGCGGCGTCGAGCAGCACGCGGTTGAGCACGAGCATCGTCCCCGGCCGGTCGCCGCCCACCGGCAGCTCTGCGTACGCGCGATCGGTGCCGCTCGGCGGCACGAACGGCGGGAACGCGAGGCCGCCGAGGTTCGTGCTCTTGCCCAGGATCTGCCCGCCGGTGGTGTCGATCTGGATGTACTGGTTCGCGGCCGCGAAATGGTCGAGCGTCGCGCGGTTGGACAGCACGAGCGTCAGCGAGCCCGGACCGGCGAAGCCGAACGTCGTCGCTTCGACCGCGTTGCGCTCGATCTGGTCGGACGTCTCCGCGAGGTTCAGCTTCGTCTGGTCGATCAGCTCCGACTTCAGCGTGAAGTCGATCGCGACCGCGCCGACCGCAAGCACCAACACGATCAGCGCGGCGTACACCGCCGCGATGCGCGTGCGAAGCGAGCTCACAACCTAGTCTTTTAGCGCGTAACCGACACCGCGCACGGTTTGCACGAGCTTCTCGGTGAACGGATCGTCGATCTTGCCGCGCAGGTAGCGAATGTAGACGTCGATGAGGTTGGAGTCACCGAGGAAGTCGCTCCCCCACACGCCGTTGAACAGCTCGTCGCGCGAGTGCACCTTGTTGCGGTGCAGCAGCAGGTACTCCAGCAGCGCGTACTCTTTGGCGGTGAGATGGATCGCCTGACCGGCGCGCGTGACCTCGTGGCGGTCGCGGTCCATCACGAGATCTTTCACCGTCAGCACGTTCTCGTGCGGGTCGCGGTCGCGCAACCGGGCGCGGATGCGCGCGAGCAGCTCTTCGATCGAGAACGGTTTGACGACGTAGTCGTCGGCGCCGCGGTCGAGCCCCGCGACGCGGTCGGGGATGCGGTCCTTCGCGGTGAGCATGATGATCGGGACGCGCGACTTCGCGCGCAAGCGCGATGCGACTTCCATCCCGTCGAGCTTGGGCAGCATCAGGTCGAGCACGACGAGATCCGGTTCCTTGAGCGCTTTCTCGAGCCCGGACAGGCCGTCCGCGGCGGTGTCGACCTCGTAGCCTTCGTGCTCGAGCTCCAATTTGAGCACGCGCGTGATCTGCGTGTCGTCCTCGACGAGCAGGATCTTGTACTTGCGGTGCTCCTCGGCGGCGGACGTCGCGGCGTTCACCGCGCCTCGATGCGGCTGCGCGTCGAGGGGACTGATAGCTGCGAGATCCACCACGCCGCGGACATGCCGACGGCCAGCCAGAGCACGGTATAGGTGGAGGTGAGCTCGCCGGTCGTCCGCACGGCGTAGGCCGCCACGTCGGCGAGCTGGTCGCCGGCGAGCGGCGAGGTCGCGAGCATCCAGGTGACCCAGGCCGCGATCGCGACCACCGTCCCGATCACCCACGTTTCCCAGTTGCGCATGGCGGGCTCGGGACGGTAGACCGTCGCGGCCATGACGCGCGCGTGGAAGCCGGCCGGGGGTTCGGCCAGCGGGAGCGCCGCGAGCGCGCGGTCGAGGGCGTCGTCGTCGTGATTGCTCATATGTTCTGGTGTCTCGAAGCTGCTCATAGGCTCAAGGCCTTTCTAAGCTGTTCTTTCGCCCGAAAGAGGTGCGTTTTCACCGTTCCGAGCGGAAGGTTTAACACGGTTGCAATCTCCTCGTACTGCTTCCCTTGCAGATGGTACAGCGTGATGACCGCGCGGTACTTCTCGGGAAGCTCGTCGATCGCGGCGTGGAGCCGCCGCGCCTCGTCGTTGCGCTCGGCGAGAGCCTCGGGGCCGGCCGACGGGTCGGCGCGGTCCGGGAGCTCGTCGCGGGAGAGCCGTTTGCGCTTGCCGAGCCGGTCGCAGCACGCGCGGTAGCAGATCGTGAAGATCCAGGTCGAGAACTTCGCGCCCGGCCGGAACGTGCCCAGTGCCCGGTAGGCTTTGAAGAAGGCCTCCTGTGCCGCGTCCTCGGCTTCGGTGGCGTCGTGGAGGGTTCGGACGGCGAGGTGGTAGACGGCGCGCTCGTATCGCGACACCAGCTCGCCGAAGGCCTCCGGCCGGCCCGCGAGGGTAGCCGCGATCAGCGCCTGGTCGTCGACGACCGGCGCGGCTAACGGCGGGTCCACCGCGAGGGCGAGTCCCATGGTGCCCCCATGTACGCCGGAGCGCTCCCCCGGTTTCGCCGAAACTCCGCAGCCGACGGGTCGTACATGGGGCATGATTTCCCGCTCAACCCTCATCGGCGCCTTGGTCGTCGTCGAGCTCGCCATCGTCGGGCTCGCCACCGAGGCAGTTGCCGGCGGCAGCATCTTCCCGCGGATGGGCCCGCCCGCGCCGCCCCAACTCGGATTCGGAAGCGAGTCCGCCGGCGCGCTCCATCGTTCGTTCGTGGCCGGACCGGCCCCGCACGTCGTGATCGACGTCAAAGACGTCGATGTCGTCCTTCAAGCGGGCAGCGGTGCCGCGGTGCGCATCGACGAGACGCTGGAGCGGTGCTGGTTCTTCGGGGGCGGCGACGTCCCGCCCGTCACGGCGCAGCAATCGCTCGACGGCGTGCGGGTCGCCACGTCCGGCGCGAACGACGCGCACCTCCAGCGGCACGAGCTGCGCATCACCGTACCCGCGACGGCGCAGGTCGAGTTCGCCAGCGCCGGCAGCATCGACGTCAGCGGACTGCGCACGAAGCTGCTCGCGCACGTCCCCGACGGTGCGATCCACATTCGGGATCACCGCGGCGACGTCGACGTCAGCACCGGCGAGGGGCGGATCACGATGATCGACGTGCAGGGCACCGACATCGCGGCGAACACGCGCGACGGGCGCATCTACCTGACGCGCGTCGGGGCCGACCGGATCAACGCGACCACCAGCTCCGGGCGCATCGTCGGCGTCGACGTGCGCGCCGTGGACGGCACGCTGACCACGCGCGACGGTCGCGTCATCCTCTCGTTCACCGGCAACAGCGATGCGACCGTCAACGCCCACACCGGCGACGGCGAGGTGAGCGTCTCCGGATTCCCGATCACCGAGACCGGCGATCAGCACAGCATCCTCCGCGTCGGTTCGGGCCGCGGCCACTTCGAGGTCTCCACGTTGGACGGCCCGATCACCATCACTCCGGGGGCAAGCGTTTAGTCATGCATGGCGATGGAATTGTCGCGATCTTCGTGTTCATGTTCCTGTTCGGCTTTCCGGTCGCCGCGTTCATCGTCGCGCGCGTGCTCCGGCACCACGAGCGCATCGAGATGCTGCGCCGCGGGATCGTACCGCCGTTCGAGTTCGACAAGCGCGCGTACCGGGCATGGCGCAGGACCGGCGCGCCGTGGCCGCCGGGTCCCGGCGGTCCGGGTCCCGCGCAGGCGCCGTGGCCGCAGCCCGCGCCGGCGACTTGGCAGCAGCAACGCGTCGACGACGATCCGCAGTGCGCTCTCCACAAGGGGATCCGCATCGCGGCGGTCGGCCTGGCGCTCGTGATCGGGCTGTCGTTCATCGGCGGCACGCCCGGCTCACCGGACTTCCGGGGCGGCCCGTGGCTGCTGGCCGGGCTCATCCCGATGTTCGTCGGGATCGCGCAGATCCTCATCGCCGTACTCTCGGGGGCGCAGCTCCCCGGCGTCCAGGGCCGCACGACGCTCATCCCGCCGCCGCCGTACCCGCCGCCCGGGCCCGGTGCCCCGCCGCCCCAGCCGCCGCCCGGCTACGGGGCCCAGCCTCCGACGCCGCCCCCGTGGGCCCAGCGCTCGCCGTTTGAGGAGCTTTCCAAGCCGGTTCAGCCGCCCGATCTGCGCTGACCGCGCCGGCCGGACAAAGCCGAAGGGACGGGTCGCCTGAGCGATCCGTCCCTTCGATTTTGGCCTAGACTTCCGTTCGCGTGCGGACCGTCACCGACAGGAGACGATCGCCATGGCCCAGCCGGCTGCGGTTCGCGTGCGGACGAGATAGCCGTGGTCGGTGCGGTCGTAGACGTGGTAGCCCGCTCGAAGCGCGTCGGCTAACGTCTTGAAGACCATGATTCCGGGCATCTCGTTCTCCTTCCCGACGCCGTTGTCCGACGCCGTATATCCCTAACGTTCGGCAAGCTCGCGAAGTTCTTCCACTCCTTTGAGCGAAGCATTACGAAAGGATGAGTCCTCCGAAGTTAGTCGTCGCCCTCGACGTGCACGATCCTGCCCGCGCCGTCCGCCTGGTCGAAAACCTTACGTCGCTCGGCGTGCTGTTCAAGATCGGCTACGAAGCGTTCTACGGCTACGGCGACACGATTCGCGAAGCGCTTGCTGCGAACGGCGCGGAGTACGCGCTCGATCTGAAGCTGCACGACATCCCGAATACCGTCGAAGCGGCGGTCCGCGCGGTGGTTCGGCCGGGGGTGCGACTTTTGACGGTTCACGCGCTCGGCGGCGCGACGATGCTCGATACGGCGGTGCACGCAGCGGGCGAACGCGCGGCGGAGCTCGGAATCCCGGTGCCGGGCGTCTTCGCGGTGACGATCCTGACGAGCATCGCGCCGGAGGATCTCGGCGAGCTGGGACTCATCGGCGGACCCGGTGAGAACGCGATGCGGCTCGCCGCGCTCGCCCGCGACGCGCGTTGCGCCGGCGTGGTGTGCAGCGTGCGCGAGGCGGCGGATCTCAAATCGTATTTCGGCGAGGAGTTTCGCACGTTCTGCCCCGGGATTCGCCCGGCGGGAAGCGCGCACGGCGATCAGCGGCGCGCCGCGACGCCGCGCGAAGCGCGCGAAGCCGGCGCGGACTACGCCGTCGTCGGACGCCCGATCGTCGACGATGCCGACCCCGTGGGCGCGGCGCGCGCGATCCTCGCGGAGCTGAGCGGATGACCGAAGCGACGGCCGTGGATCTGCTGCACGAGCTGGAAGCGCGCGGCGCGATCTTGAGCGGACACTTCCGGCTGTCGTCGGGCCGGCATTCAAACCGGTTCGTGCAGAAGTTCCGGATCCTCGAGGATCCCGTGCTGGTGGAACGTGTCGCCGCGGCGCTCGCCGCGCACGCGCGCGCGCAGGAGCCGACGGTGGTGGTGAGCGCGGCGGTCGGCGGGATCGTGCTCGGCTACGAGACGGCGCGCCAGCTCGGCACGCTGGGCATCTTCGTGGAGAAAGAGAACGGCGTGCCGGCGCTGCGCCGCGGCTTCGCGCTGGATGCGAACGACCGCGCGTTCGTGGTCGAGGACGTCGTCACGACCGGCGGCTCGGTGCGCGAGGTGCTCGACGTCGTGCGCGCTCGCGGCGCCACGGTCGTGGGCGTCGGCGTGATCGTGAGCCGCGCCCAGGTCGACTTCGGCGTGCCGGCGTTCGCGCTGCTCGACCTTCCGATCGAGTCGTTCGATCCGGCTTCATGCCCGCAGTGCGCGGCGGGCGAGCCGATCACCGAGCCGGGCTCGAGGTATATTCGATGATGGTGATGGAGCGAGCCCAGGAACATCGTGATTTTCCCGAATTGTCGTTGCGAGCTCGGACCGGGGGCCCCACGCAAAGCGTGGGGGGCGCGCAGCCTAGGGCGGAGCGCCGTTAGATGGACTACGGCAAGATCGTTCGGCCTGAAGTTGCTTCGATGAAGGCGTACACGCCCGGTACTACCGTGTCGCAGGCGCGCGCAAAGTACGGGCTCGATTCGTTCGTGAAGCTGTCGTCGAACGAGAACCCGCTCGGGACGTCGCCGAAGGCGGCGGCGGCGCTCGCGGCGATGGGCGATCTGCAGGTGTACGTCGACGACGATCACGCCGAGCTTCGGCGCCGGCTCGCCGAGCCGTACGGGTTCGGGGTCGAGCACGTGCTGGTGGGGCACGGCTCGAACGACGTCGTGCGCACGCTGTTCAGCGCGCTCGTCGCGAGCGGCGACGAGGTCGTGATGGCCGACCCGACGTTCTCGCTGTTCCCCAAGGACGCGGTCCTGTTCGGCGCCGTTCCGGTGAAGGTACCGCTGCGCGACGGGGTGCACGATCTCGACGCGATGCTCGCCGCGGTGACGCCGCGCACGAAGATCGTCGTCGTCGTCGATCCGAACAACCCGACGTCGACGCGCGTCGAGCGTGACGCCTTCGACCGCTTCGCGCGCGCGCTGCCGGCCGATGTCGTGCTGCTGGTCGATCAGGCCTATCGCGAGTACATGCCGCCCGATTCGGTCGAGGCCACGGACTACGTGAAGTCGCGGCCCGGGACGATCGCGCTGCGCACGCATTCCAAATTGTACGGGCTCGCGTCGCTGCGGTTCGGCTACGGGCTGGGCGATCCCGAGCTGATCGCGTACGCACAGCGCGTGCGCCTGCCGTTCAACGTGTCGCGCCCCGCGGCGGTCGCCGCGCTCGCGGCGCTCGACGACGATGATTTCATGCGAGAGTCCCTCGCCGTCAACGAGGCCGGCAAAGCGTACCTCACCGCCGAGCTCGCTCGGCTCGGGCTGCACGCATATCCCACGGCGGCGAACTTCGTCGCGGTCGCGGTACCGGGCACCGCGACCGACGCGTACGAAGCGCTGCTGCGGCGCGGGATCGTCACGCGCAGCGGCGACGCGCTGGGCATGCCGGGCCGGCTGCGCATCACGATCGGTACCGCGCAGCAGAACGTGCTGCTGGTGGAAGCGCTCGGCTCGCTGGTGCTCGCGCACGCATGAGCTCGGCGACCGCGGTGCGCCGGGCTGACCGCGACGACCGCGACTTCGTGCGGGACCTCGGCCGCCGCACCGCGACGAGCAGCGTGTCGGCCGTGCGCATCGCCAAGCACGACGACGTGCTCGACTCCGTGGACCGGTTGTCGGACTTCGTGTTCGCGCACCGCCACGAGGCGCTGATCGCGGAGCGCGACGGCGAGCGCGTCGGCTTCCTGCTCATGCTGTACGACATGCCAGACGAGGTGACGCTCACGCAGCAGGCGTTCGTCGCGTACACCGCGGTGGAGTCGCACGCGCGCGGGCTCGGCGTCGGGCGCGCGCTGCTGGTGGCGGCCGAAGCGCACGCGCGCGCCGCGGGCTTCGGTTACATGAGCCTGATGGTGACCGAGGACAACGTCCCGGCCCGCGCGCTGTACGACCGTGCCGGCTTCGTGACGGAGCGCCGGATGATGACGAAGGCGTTGTGAGCCCCACGCTGCTGCGCCGGACGCTGATCGTCGTCGTCACGGCGATCGTGCTCGTCGCCGTGGTGCTGTTCGCGGCACGCATCCCGCACACGATCGCGATCTTCCTTATCGCCGCATTCATCGCGTTCGGGGCGCTCCCGCTGGTGACGCGACTCGAGGAGCGCATGCCGCGCCCGCTCGCGATCGCGCTCGTGTACGCGGGCTTGATGAGCGCGCTCGTGTTGCTGGCGCTCGTCGTCATCCCGATCAGCTACGCGCAGATCCTCGCGCTGGTCGGGCACACGCCGGAGTATCTCGCGTGGTCGGGCGACGTCGTGCGGCGCAGTGAGGGCGCGTTGCGCCACCTGCTGGGCAACCGCGTCCCGCTGCCGTCGTACACCGACATGCAAGCGGAGGCGGGCGTGCGCCTCTCGGCGTTCATCACCGCCGCCGTCGCGAGCTTGGGCACGATCGTCGTCGGCGCGTTCACCGCGCTGCTGATCGGCGTCTCGGCGCTCATCCTGTCGGTGTTCTTCCTGCTGCAAGGCGGTGGCGTGCGCGACGGCATCCTCGCGTTCGTCCCGCCGCGCCGCCGGGCGAGCGTCGGCGCGCTGCTGCAAGAGCTGACCGCGGTGTTCGGGCACTTCGTCGCGGGCCAGGTGCTGCTGTGCGGTATCGTCGGCGCGGCCGTGTGGCTGCTGCTGTTTCCGACGCACTTCGCGTTCGCGCTGCTCGTCGCCGTGATCTGCGCGCTCGGCTACGCCGTTCCGTTCGTGGGGATGCTCGTCGCGCAGATCGCGGCCGCGCTGCTCGCGGTACCGCAGGGAACCGGGATGGTGATCTGGGTGACCGTCGCGATCTTCGTGGTCGCGCGCCTCGCCGACAACGTGCTCACGCCGAAGATCATGGAGAAGTCGGTCGGCGTCTCGCCGATCACCGTGATGTTCGCCGTGTTTGCCGGCGGCGAGCTGTTCGGTTTCCCCGGCCTGATCTTCGGCATCCCCGCCGCGGCATTGGTGAAGGTGCTGTTCGGCTACTTCGTGCAGCCGTACGTCGTGCGCATGCAGTCGCGCGAGGCGGCGGAGCCCGTCGTCGAAGCCGAGGCCGTCGTCGTCAGCGTGAAGCTAGGACCGTCGTGAGCCTTCGTGCTCGGCGAGCGCGAACAGCGCTGCTTCGCGGGCCGGCGTGAGGCCGGCTTTGAACGGCGCGTCACCGCGCTCGTGCTGCGCCCAGCGCAGCGTGTCCGCGATCGTTTCCTCGACCGGGCGATAGCGCAGGCCGAGCGCGATCCCGCGCGACGGGTCGGTGCGCGTGATGCCGTCGAAGTCGAAACCGTCTTCCGACCACACGGGCAGGTCGATCCAGGGCCCCGTAGACCACCGGCGGAGAAACTCGCGGTCGACCGGGACGGGGTTCGCGTGCGAGTCGCTCGCGGCGGCGCACGCGGCGAGTAGCGCTCCCAGCGTGGTCGGTCGCGCGGGCCCGACCGTGTTGACGGCGCCGGTGTGTCCCGCTTCGAGCGCGTCGACGACGAACGTCGCGAGATCGCGCACGTCGACGTACTGCACGGGCATGTCGAGCGCATCGGGCACGAGCACGTCGCCGCCGCGCGCGAACCGCAGCGGCCAGTACGTGAAGCGGTCCGACGGATCGTGCGGTCCGACGATCAGCCCCGGCCGCACGACGAGCGTCCGCTCGGGGCCGAACGCGGCGGTCGCTTCCTGCTCGCACAGAAATTTCAGCGCACCGTAGGTCTCGGGCTTCATCTCGTCGCGCGACGCGCCTTCCGGCAGCTCCAGCGTCGGCGACGACTCGTCGACGTGCGGTTGCGACATGTCGTGCACCGAGATGCTGGAGATGAACACGTACCGCCCGGCGCGTTCGCGCAGCGCTCGCGCGCTCGTCGCGACGACGCCGGGCACGAAGCCGCACGTGTCGACGACGGCGTCCCACGTCGCGCCCGCCGGCAAGCGGTCGAGATCGGTCGTGCGGTCGCCGAGCACGCGCTCGACGCCGGGGAACAGCTCGCCGCCGCGCTTGCCGCGATGGAACAGCGTCACCTCGTGACCGCGCGCGAGCAACGTCTCGACCACGTGGCGGCCGAGAAAGACCGTCCCGCCGAGCATGATGACGCGCATCTACATCGAGTCCGGTGCGCTCACGCCGCACAGCGCGAGCGTCGTCGCGAGCACGGTCTTCGTCGCCATGCACAGGCCTAGCCGCGCGGTCGTCGTCGCATCGTCCGGCGTGAGGACGCGGCAGGCGTCGTAGAACTGGTGGAAGTCGCTCGCGACCTCGCGCGCGTACTTCGTCAGCCGGTGCGAGGCGCGCGCGCGCGCGACCCCGGCGACGGTCGGGCCGAACTCGGCGAGCTTTCGCGCGAGCGCGAGCTCGGCGGGCTCGACGAGCGCGCCGAGTCCTTCACCGCGCTGCGCGGCCGCGAGGTGGGCGGCGTGCGAGTCGTGCGCTTTGCGCAGCACCGACGCGATGCGCGCGTGGCCGTACTGCACGTAGAATACCGGGTTGTCGTTGGACTGCTTCTTCGCGAGCTCCAGATCGAACGTGAGCGGCTGATCGGTGGAGAGCATCACGAAGAAGAAGCGCGCCGCGTCGACGCCGACCTCGTCGATGACCTCCTGCAGCGTGACCAGCGTGCCGGCGCGCTTGGACATCGAGAGGATCTCGTCGCCGCGCTTGAGCGTGATCTGCTGCACGAGGATGATCTCGAACGCGCCCGGGCGGCCGTACGCGTTCGCGAGCGCGTCGAGCCGCTTGATGTAGCCGTGATGATCGGGGCCGAGGAAGTCGATCACATGGTCGGCGCGCTGCAGCTTCTCGTAATGGTACGCGATGTCGTTGGCGAGGTACGTCGGGCGCCCGTCGCCGCGGACGACGACGCGGTCTTCGTCGTCGCCGGCGTCGGTGCTGCGCAGCCAGACGGCACCGTCCTTCTCGTAGAGCACGCCGAGCTCGCGCAGGCGCTCGATCCCCGCCTCGATCTTGCCGGCGTCGTGCAGTTCTTGCTCCGACTGCCACAGATCGTAGTCGACCCGGAACCGGTGCGCGACGTCCTGCTGCTCCGCGACGATCTCGTCGCGCGCGATCTTCGCGAGCAGCTGGGCCGCTTCGTCTTCGGCAACGTGCAGCCACTTGTCGCCGTCACGCGCGCGCAGCTTCTCCGCGACCGGGATCAAATAGTCGCCGGGATAGCCGTCTTCCGGAAACGGATAGGACGGATCGAACAGCTCGCGATAGCGCGCGTAGAGCGAGCGCCCGAGCGCGCCGATCTGCGAGCCGGCGTCGTTGATGATCCACTCGGTGAACACGGTGTAGCCCGCGTGGCGCATCGCCTTCGCGAGCGTATCGCCGATCGAAAGGGTGCGGCCTTGCACGACGACCAGCGGTCCGGTCGGGTTCGCGCTGCCGAACTCGAGCGAGACGCGCTCGCCGTTGGGCGCACCGCGGCCGTAGTCCGAACCGTCGCGCAGCACGTCCCCGACGACGCGCTGCCAGAACGCCGGGTGCAGCTTGAGGTTGATGAAGCCCGCGACGGCGGTCGCTCCCGCGACCGTCGCACGCACGCCGTCGTCCGCCAGCGCACGTGCGATGATCTCGCTGCCGATGTCCTGCGGCTTCTTGCGCGCGACGCGCGCGAGGCCGAATGCGACGTTGGTCGCAACGTCGCCGAACTCGGGCCGGCGCGCGGGCTCGAACTGCACCACCGGCTCCGCGTCGGGCCACAGCGAACGCGCCGCCGCCGCGAAGCGGGCGGCCAGCTCGTCGAGCGAGAGCAACGCGATCTCCTCAGTGGTGGTAGGGTTCATCGCGAGCGATCTTCGCCGCGCGATACACTTGCTCCACCACGAGCACGCGAGCCCACTCGTGCAGGAACGTCAACGGCGAAAGGGACCAGCGCACGTCCGCCCGCGCGAGGAGCGCCTCCGACGCGCCGTAGGTGCCGGCGACGACGAACGTGAGCCGCGCGATCCCCGCATGCGGCAACCGCTCGATCCGGCGCGACAGTTCCTCGCTCGAGAACATCTCGCCGGAGCGCTCGAGCAACCAGACGTGGTCGGTGGGATCGAGCAGCTTGAGGATCGCTTCACCCTCCGCCCGCATCGCCCGCGCCGGATCGCCGCCGTCCGCTGCCCGAACCTCGATCTCGTCGAGCCGGTGATACGGCCGCAACCGCACGCGAAAGTCCGCGAGCGCATCGGCGACGTAGCGCTCACGGACTTTCCCGACGGCGATCAGCCGGACGTTCAGGCGGCGGGATCCCGGCTCGCCGCAGCCGCGCGTATGTCGTTCGGAAACGCGAGGTGATTGTCTCGTGCGTAGTCGCGCGCAATTGCGACGAGCTCGGGTTCGTCGATGTCGAGGATCTCGAGCGCGACCACCTCATTGTCTTGGCTCACCTCGACCGATACGCCGGTAGGCTCGTTTTCGCGTCCGTCCTTGCTACCGTACTCTTCGACGCTGCCGTCCGGCTCGCGCAGAACTCGAAGTGATCCGTCGCTACTCGAAGGCTCGCGGTACTCGATGTAACCAAGTGTACACTCGGGATCGACCGTAATTCGGATTGGTTGCTTCATCGTTGTTTGCGCCGCTCTCTATGGCGACGCTCTTTTTCGCGCCGATGCTCCCAGCGGCGCTCTTGATCGGTGATCGTCCTGACGAGGGTTTCGCTGCGATTCGTCACGACTTTTAGTTTGCGCCCGTCGTCCGCAAAACCGTAGTGCTCTACCGCGCAATGGCTCGCGATGCGGTGAATCGGATACCACACGATCGCCTCGACTTCATCTTCCGAAATGCGATAGCGCCTCATCCGCTCCCGTGCGTGGGCCGAGTATCGCAGTGGACGCTCGTCCATGTCAATCCCGCACCCGCGACTGCGGCAGCGCGTAACCGTCCGCGCCCGACGTGATTCGGCCCGATAATTCCAGCTCGGTGAGCAGCGGAAACAGCTCCGCCGCCGCGAGATCGAGGCGGTCCGCGAGCAGGCCGGGATCGCAGGCGCCGTCGCGCAGTACCGCCATCACGCGCCGCACGTCGGCCGAGTCACCGTCTTGCAAGCCTCCGTGCGCGTGCGAGGATCCGCGCGTGCGACGGGCCGGCGGCGCCAGCGGGAGCGGGAGCGCCGCGACGACGTCGTCGGCGTCGCGCACCAGGGTCGCGCCGTCGCGGATCAGCGCGTTGCAGCCCGCGGCTTTGGGGCGATCGACGTCGCCGGGGATCGCGAGCACCGGGATGCCGCGGTCGCCCGCGTGGCCGGCCGTGTTCAGCGCGCCGCTCCGCGCGGCCGCCTCCACGATGACCACCGCGTCGGCGAGCGCCGCGATGACCGCGTTGCGCGCGAGGAACTGCCACGGCCGCGCGACGACGTCGGGCGCGAACGGTGAGACGACCGCGCCGCCGCCCGCGACGATCCGTGCGCCGAGCTCGCGGTGCCGCGGCGGGAAGAAGTGGCCGTGGCCGCCGCCCAGCACGCCGATCGTCGGCGCGCCGGCGGCGAGCGCGCCTTCGTGCGCGGCGCCGTCGATGCCGAGCGCGAGGCCCGAGACGACGCACACGCCGCGGCGGGCGAGGTCCTCCGCGAGGCGGCGCGCGCGGCGGCGGCCGTCGTCGGAGGGCGCGCGCGTGCCCACCACGGCGACGCACGGCGCGCGCAGCCCGTCCAGCGCCCCGGCGACCCACAAGCCTTCCAAAGCGGCGTCCCCGAGCCGCTCGCCGCACAGCGCGTCGAGCTCCGCGCGGGGCACCCAGCGCCGTTCCGAAGTGTCCACGCCGGTCTATCACGCGGGGTCGGCCCTACGGCAAGGCGACCGCCGCCTTCAAGGATTCCCTCGACGCCCCCCGTAACGGCCCTCGCGACCACCGCCCGCCCTGCGGGCCGGGCCCATCCCGAGGAGAGAGCAACCGACCATGGCAGCCGAAGCCTACTGCGTCAAGTGCAAGACCAAGCGCGAGATCCAAGACGCGCACGTGATCACCATGAAGAACGGCCGCCCCGCGACCGAGGGCAAGTGCCCGGTTTGCGGGACCAAGATGTTCAAGATCGGGGCTGCATCCTAGCGGGTGCAGCTCTCGGGCTGCTCCGCGAGGATGCAGCTCCGCTTCGTTTTCAGCGTCGGACGGGCTATACTCAGACGGCACCCACAAGATGTAGGGGTGGCGGGTCGAGACGACCCCACGCCGCGAGAGGACCAATCCGACCTGCTCTGCCCGCACTGTCGCAAGAACGAGACCCGTGTCGTCGACTCACGCGACGACGACAACTCCGTCCGCCGGCGGCGCGAGTGTCTCGGCTGCAAGCACCGCTTCACCACCTACGAGCGGATGGAAGCCCCGCGCCTGTTCGTCGTCAAGAAGGACGGGCGGCGCGAGCAGTACAGCCGCGACAAGATCCTCACCGGCCTGCGCCGCGCGTGCGAGAAGCGGCCCGTGTCCGAGGCGCAGCTCGAAGACGTCGTCGCCTCGATCGAGCGCGAGCTGTTCTCGCGCGGTGAGAACGAGGTCGCGGGCGCGTTGATCGGCGAGAAGCTGATGGAGGCGCTCAAGAAGGTCGACGAGATCGCGTACGTGCGCTTCGCGAGCGTCTACCGCGACTTCCGCGACGTCGCGAGCTTCCGCGCGGAGCTCGAAGACCTGCTCGCAAAGTGACGCCCACCGTTGCGGTCGTGCGTCTGCCCGACGGTGCGGGTTTGCCGCTGCCCGCCTACATGACGGCGGGCGCCGCGGGCGCCGACGTCGTCGCGGCCGTCGTCGCCGACCTCGTGCTCGCACCCGGCGAACGCGCGCTGGTCCCGACCGGTTTCTCGCTCGAAGTTCCGGCCGGCTTCGAAGTGCAGATCCGCCCGCGCAGCGGGTTGGCGCTGCGGCACGGCGTCACGCTGCTCAACAGCCCGGGGACGATCGACAGCGACTACCGCGGACCCGTCGGCATCATCTTGGCGAACCTCGGCAGCGTGCCGTTCGTCGTGCGGCGCGGCGAGCGCATCGCGCAGCTCGTGGTCGCGCCCGTCGTGCGAGCGGCGTTCCGTGAAGCGGACGCGCTCGGCGCGAGCGCGCGCGGCGCGGGCGGCTTCGGCAGCACCGGTAGCTGACGGGCGAGCGCGATCGTGAAGGTGTACGTCGTCGGAAAGGGTGCGGTCGGAACGTATCTCGGCGAGCTGTTGCGCGGCATCGGCAACGACGTCGTGTACGCGCCGCGCGAGCTCGACGCCGTCGAACCGGTCGACGCCGACCTCGCGCTGGTCACGGTGAAAGCGTACGACACGCCTGCGGCGATCGAGACGCTGCGCCGCGCGCTGCGCGACCCGAGCGCGACGACGATCGTCACGCCGCAAAACGGCGTCGGCAACGAAGAGCTTCTCGCGGCGGCGTTCGGCGCCGACAACGTCGTCGCCGCGGCGCTGACCGTCCCGGTCGACGTCGATGCGAGCGGGAAGGGCGTCGCCGCCAAGGGCGGCGGGATCGCGTTCGCGCCCGTGGGCTCGTCCAGCGCGCACAACTGGCTGCTCGCCGCGTTCGGCGCCACCGGCTTGCCGACGCTCGCCGTCGGCGACCACCGCTCGCTGAAGTGGTCGAAGCTCGCGCTCAACGTCGTGGCGAACGCGGCCTGCGCGATCCTCGACGTGCTGCCCGATCGGCTCGTGCGCGAGGACGCCGTGTTCGCGCTGGAGATCCGCGCGATCCGCGAGGTGCGCGCGACGATGAAAGCGCTCGGCATCGCGGCGATCGACTTGCCGCGCTATCCCGTGCGCGCGCTGCTCGGCATCGCGACACTGCCGAACCCGGTCGCGCGCGCCGTGCTCGCGACGCGGATCGCGGGCGCGCGCGGCGAGAAGCCGCCGTCGCTGCTGGTCGACCTTCGCGGCGCCAAGCACCGCACCGAGGTGGAGGTGCTCAACGGCGCGGTCGCGCGGGCCGCGCGCGACGCCGGCGTCGCGGCGCCCGTGAACGCCGCCTACGCGCGCATCCTCAGCGACGTCGCGCACATGCCCCAGCTGTGGGCGAAATACCGCGAGCGCCCCGCCGCGCTCGTCGCCGAGGTAAGCTCGAAATGACGTTCTTGGGAATCGATCACATCGATCTGCGCGTGCCGGCGCTCGGCGCGGTTGAAGCGTTCTACGACAAATTCTTCACGCGGCTCGGGCTAACGCGCAAGAAATACTCCGTCGTCACGTTCGGCGGCGAGTCGTGGAACGACGGGACGCCCGAGAATTACAACGCCGTCGAGTGGTACGAAGAGCACGTTCACGGGCGCCGGGTGCCGTTCTTCGGCGTCATCGAGGAAGAGGGCTCCGTGCCCGCGCACGGGCGCATCGCGTTCGCCGTCGAGAAGGCGAGCCTCGACGAGTGGGCGCGCGTGCTGCCGGAGATGGGCGCGCGCGAGCTCGAGCGCTGCGAGGACGACTCGTATCCTGCGGTGTTCTTCACCGATCCGCTCGGTACGCGGCTCGAAGTGTGCGCGCGCCCGCCGCGCCCTTGACCAAGCGCGACGCGCTGCTCGCGAGCTGCGCGCTCGCGAAGCCGCGCGCCGACGGCGCGTGCGGATGGTGCGGCTCGGCGCTGCCGCCGCTACGGCGGTCGTGGTGCAGCGACGGCTGCGGCGACGCGTTCTGGGCGAACCACTGGTGGTCGGTCGCGCGGCAGTCCGCGAAGCGGCGCGATCGCTATCGCTGCCGCCGCTGCGGCGTGCGCGCGCCGAAGCGTCCCGTGCAGTCCGCGTACACGACGCGCGCCAAGTACCTCGCCGCGATGCGCGCGTGGCGCGCGGAGAAGCGCACGGCGCGGATGGAGGTCAACCACATCGTGCCTTGCCGCGGGCGGCACAAGGCGTTGGACTGCGTGCACCACCTGGACAACCTCGAGACGCTGTGCCCGCCGTGTCACAAAGAGCACACCTCGGCACTGCGCCCGCGAGCGAGCGCTCTGCCGAAGGCAAGGCGGGGTCCGGGCGCAGTGACGGCCGTTCGGAAGTCGAAACGTCCCGTATGAGCACCGCCGCCGAACATGCCGCTGCGATCGAGACGCGCAATCCCGCCACCGGCGAGGTCATCCGAAGCTACGAACCGCACGACCGTGCCGCGGTCGACGCGCGCTTGGATGCTGCCGTCGCCGCGCAGCGGAGCTGGCGCGACACGTCGTTCGACGAGCGCGGCGAGCGGCTGCGCGCGGCGGCGCTGTATCTGCGCGAGCACAAGGGCGAGCTTGCGGCGCTCGCGACGCGCGAGATGGGCAAGCCGATCGCCGAGGCGGAGGCTGAGGTCGAGAAGTGCGCCGTCTCCTGCGAGTGGTTCGCCGCCAACGCGCAGCGCTTGTTGGCGAACGAAACTATCGCGTCGAGCGCGACGCGCAGCTACGTCGCGTTTCGGCCGCTCGGCGTGCTGCTCGCGATCATGCCGTGGAACTTTCCGTACTGGCAGGTGTTTCGCGCGGCCGCGCCCGCGCTCATGGCGGGCAACGTGATCGTCCTCAAGCACGCCGCGAACGTCACCGGCGTCGCGCTGAAGATCGAAGAGATCTTCCGCGCGAGCGGCTTTCCGGTCGGCACGTTCACCACGCTGCTCGTCGGCAGCAAAGCGATGGAGCCGATTGTGCTCGACGACCGCATCGCGGCGGTGACGCTCACCGGCAGCGAAGCCGCGGGCGCGTCGGTCGGCGCCGCCGCTGGCAAAGCGATCAAGAAGACCGTGCTCGAGCTGGGCGGCTCGGACTACTTCATCGTGCTCGCCGACGCCGATCTGGAGCAGGCGGCGGAGATCGGTGTCAAAGCGCGTTTTCAGAACACCGGGCAGAGCTGCATCGCCGCGAAGCGGTTCATCATCGAGGATGCGGTGTACGACGCGTACGCCGAAGCGTTCGTGCGCAAGACGCGTGCGCTCAAAGTCGGTGACCCGACCGAGCGCGACACGAAGATCGGCCCAATGGCACGCACGGATTTGCGCGACGAGCTCGTCGCGCAGGTGCGCGACACCGTCGCGGCCGGCGCGAAGCTGCTCGCCGGCGGCGAACCGCTGCCGGGCGACGGCGCGTACGTCGAAGCCACGGTTGTCGGCGACGTCGCGCCGGGGATGCGCATGGCGGCCGAAGAGACGTTCGGTCCGGCGGCCGCGCTCATGCGCGCGCGCGACGCCGCGCACGCGGTCGAGCTCGCGAACAACTCGCGCTTCGGCTTGGGCGGCAACCTCTGGACGCGCGACATCGCCAAAGCGGAAGAACTCGCCGCGCAGCTCGAGTCGGGCAACTGCTTCATCAACGGGATGACGGCGTCCGACCCGCGGCTGCCGTTCGGCGGCGTGAAAAAGAGCGGCGTCGGCCGGGAGCTGTCGGAGTTCGGGATCCGCGAGTTCGTCAACGTGCAGACGGTGTGGATCGGGCCCGACACCGCCGCCGCCGCCGCGGTCCGGCCGGCCGAATAGCGCCGGACCAGGGGGTTCTCGCGGGCCCCGCCAAAGGGGCACGACTGCTCGCTTGGCAGCGAAGGGCGCGACACGATGAGTGAAACGATACGAAAGCTGTCCGTCGTGGATTCGGCCTTTTTGTTCGCCGAAACCGCGGAATGTCCGATGCACGTCGGCAGCCTGACCATCGTCAAGCTGCCCGACGGCTACGACGGCGATTTCTACGAAGATTTCAAGGCGCGGATCGCGAGCCGCCTGCACCTCGCCAAGAGCCTGCGCTGGAAGCTGGCGCAGACGCCGTTCGACATCGACCGCCCCAGTTGGGTGGAGGACGAGCAGTTCGACCTCGACCGGCACGTGCTGCGCGGCGCGCTGCCCGAGCCGCACGACCGCAACACGGCGCAGCGCCTCGCGGGCTGGCTGCACGCCAAGACGCTCAACCGCGCGCGGCCGCTGTGGGAGATCTACATCTTCGACGGTATGCCGAACAACGAGGCGGCGATCTACTCGAAGATGCACCACGCGCTCATCGACGGCGGTGCGGGCGCGGCGCTGACCGAGATCTTGTACGAGACGTCCGCCGAACCGCAGCCGGCCGCCGCGGCACCGTCCGCGCCCGCGCCGAGCGGCACGGCGGCGCGGAAGCAAGACGTGCGCGACGTCGCGTCGTCGATGTTCGCCGCCTACGCGGAGCTGTGGCGCGCGCCGTACCAGCAGACGTCGCTCGGCAACCTCGAATTACCGCGCAGCGGCGGAACCGACCTCGCGTCGGTCCTGCTCGACGCGACGATCCATTCGGTCGAGTGGCCGCTGCGGATGAGCGCGAACTTCGCCGAGATCGCAACCGCATACTCGGCCGCCCTGTCGAACGCGTTCAAGCCCGAGTCGCTCAAAGCGCTGGACTTGCTCTCGGCGCCGTCGACGCCGATCAACGTCGCGATCTCGTCCGAGCGCAGCTTCGCCGGCGTGACGGTGTCGATGGCGCGCGTGAAGGCGATCGCCGCGAAAGCCGGCGGCAAAGTGAACGACGTGGTGCTCGCGCTTTCGAGCGGCGTGCTGCGACGCTACCTGAACGAGCTCGAAGCGCTGCCGAAGAAGTCGCTCACCGCGTTCGTGCCGATCTCCGCGCGCGAGAAGGGCGACGCGGAGCTGAAGAACCAGGTGTTCGGCATGGTCGTCCCGCTCGCGACGGACGTCGACGACCCGAAGGCGCGGCTCACCGCGATCGTCGCGAGCGCCGCGACGTCGAAGGAGTTGGCGAACCCGTTTCGCGCGCTGATCCCGCATTTCGCCGACATCCCGACGTTCGGTACGCCGATGGTGCTTCAGCTACTCGCCGTCTTCCTCGGGCGCTCCCAGCTCGCGAACAGCGTGCCGCCGCCGATGAACGTGGTCGTGTCGAACGTGTTCTTCTCGCGCACGCCGATCTACATCGCGGGCGCGCAGATCGAGCACGTCTACCCGATGTCGATCCCCGTGCACGGCCAAGCGCTCAACATCACGGTGCACGGCTACGTCGACGGGCTCGACTTCGGCTTGATGGCGGCGGCCAACGTCATCCCGGACGTCACGCGGCTCACCGGGATGCTGACCGCCGAGCTGGACGAGCTCGAGCGCGCGTACGGATCGGCCGCTTAGAACCTTGAGCGACATGCTCTCGCGCGACGCGCTCGAAGCGATCCCGAACCCGCCGAAGAAGCCGATCCTCGGCAACATGCTCGACGTCAGCGCCTCCGCGCCGATCCAAAACCTCGTCGCGCTGGCGCGCGAGCTCGGGCCCATCTTCCAGCTCGACATGATGGGCAAGCCCATCACGGTGGTGTCCGGGTTTTCGCTCGTCGACGAGCTCAGCGACGAGTCGCGCTTCGACAAGTCGGTGCGCGGCGCGCTCCACCGCGTGCGCACGATCTCGGGCGACGGATTGTTCACCGCGTACACCACCGAGCCGAACTGGTCCAAAGCGCACAACATCCTGCTGCCCAACTTCGGCGACCGCGCGATGCAGGGCTATCACCCGATGATGCTCGACGTCGCCGAGCAACTGATGCTCAAGTGGGAGCGGCTCAACCCGGACGACGAGGTGGACGTCGTCCACGACATGACGGCGCTCACGCTCGACACGATCGGAATCTGCGGCTTCGGCTACCGCTTCAACTCGTTCTACCGCGAGGACAACCACCCGTTCGTCGACGCGATGGTCGATGCGCTCGAGATCTCGATGAGCCAGCGCGGCCTGCCGTTCGAAGAGATCTTCACGCGCCCGCGCCAGGCGCGGCTCGCGGGCGACGCGCAGTACCTCAACAAAGTGGTCGACCAGATCGTGCACGACCGCAAGGAAGCGCGCGCGGCGCAGGCCGACGAGCCGCAGAAGAAAGACATGCTGGACTACATGCTAGCGGGTGTGGACCGCAAGTCCGGCGAGCGGCTCGACGACACGAACATCCGCTACCAGATCATCACATTTCTGATCGCGGGCCACGAGACGACCAGCGGCTTGTTGTCGTTCACGACGTACTTTTTGCTGAGCAACCCCGAGGTGTTGGCGAAAGCGTACGAGGAAGTCGATCGCGTGCTCGGCACGGACCTGTCCGTCAAGCCGACGATGAAGCAGGTCAACGCGCTGACGTACGTGCAGCAGATCCTCAAAGAGTCGCTGCGGCTGTGGCCGACGGCGCCGGCGTTCGCGCTCCTGCCGTACAAGGACGAGGTGATCGGCGGCAAGTACGCGCTCAAGGCGCGCGCGCAGGTTGTCGTGTTGCTACCGGCGTTGCACCGCGACCCTGCGGTTTGGGGCGAGCGCGCGGAGATCTTCGATCCGGAGAACTTCGCGCCCGAGCGTGAGCGCGCGCGCCCGATCAACGCGTACAAGCCCTTCGGCAACGGTCAGCGCGCGTGCATCGGGCGGCAGTTCGCGATGCAAGAGTCGGCGCTCGTCATCGGCATGATGCTGCAGCGGTTCCGGCTGATCGACCATACGCGCTATCAGCTCAAGCTCAAGGAGACGCTGACGATCAAGCCCGAGGGGCTGAAGATCAAGGTGCGGCCGCGCGTGCACAAGACCCCGGCGGCGCCTGTTGCGGTGACGCCGCAAGCACCGGCGCGGCGCAACGGCGCCGCACCGTCCGGTGCGACGGCGGGCGCGCCGCCTGCACAGTTGCCCGTGCACGGGACGCCGCTGCTCGTCCTGTTCGGGTCGAACTTGGGGACGTCGGAAGACGCTGCGCGCCGGGTCGCGGACCTCGCGGCGGGGCAGGGCTTCGACGTGCGCGTCGCGTGGCTCGACGATTTCGCCGGCAAGTTGCCGGCGGAAGGCGGCGTCCTCATCGTGTGCGCGTCGTACAACGGCGCGCCGCCCGACAACGCCGCCGCGTTCTATCAGTGGCTGCAAGACGGCATGGCGCCCGACGCGCTCGCGGGCGTGCAGTACGCGGTGTTCGGCTGCGGCAACCGTAACTGGGCGTCGACGTATCAGGCGGTGCCCCGCTTCGTCGACGAAAAGCTTGCGGAGTTCGGTGCGGCGCGGCTGTTCGCGCGCGGCGAGGGCGACGCGCAGGAAGACCTCGACGGCCAGTTCCGCGCGTGGCGCATCGCGCTGTGGCAGCAGGTCGCCAAGGACTTCGGCGTCACGTTCGACGCCGGCGCGGAGTCCGACACGCGCCCGCGGTACGCGGTCGAGGTTGTCGCGGGGCCGCAAGCCAACCCGCTCGCCGCCGTGCACGGCGCGAACGCGATGCGCGTGCTCGCCAACCGCGAGCTGCAGACGTCGGGCCAGCGCTCGACGCGGCACCTCGAGATCGCTCTACCCGCGGACGCGAAGTACGGCGTCGGCGATCATCTCGGCGTGGTCGCGGAGAACCCGCCGGCCGTGGTCGCGCGCGCGTTGCGGCGGTTCGGCTTTGCGGACGACACGTACGTTCGGTTGAGCGCGGCGTCGTCGCGGCCCGCGGCGCTGCCCGTCGACACGCCGGTGTCGCTCGAACGATTGCTCGCGCACCACGTCGAGCTGCAGCATCCTGCGACGCGCAAGCAGATCGCGACGCTGGCGGAGCACACGCAGTGCCCGAATACGAAGCCGCGCCTGGAAGCGCTGGCCGCCGACGACACGGAAACGTCGGCCTACCGGACCGAGGTGAAGCGCAAGCGGCGCTCGGTGCTCGACCTGCTCGACGAGAACCCTGCCTGCGAGCTACCGTTCGAGACGTTCCTCGACATGCTCCCTGCGATGACGCCGCGCTACTACTCGATCTCGTCGTCGCCGCTCGCGGAAGCGGACCGGTGCAGCATCACCGTCGGCGTTGTGCGCGAGCCGGCTTGGTCGGGCCACGGCACGTTCGAAGGCGTCGCGTCGACGTACCTGGAGCGCCATGCCGGGGAGCAGACGATCGACGCGTTCGTGAAAGACTCGAAGAGCGGCTTCCGGCTGCCGGACGATCCGTCGAAGCCGATCGTGATGATCGGGCCAGGTACGGGACTCGCGCCGTTCCGCGGCTTCTTGCAAGAACGCGAAGCGCTCAAGCGGGACGGCAAAGCGCTCGGGCGAGCGATGCTGTTCTTCGGTTGTCGGCATCCGGATCGGGATTATCTGTATCGCGAAGAGCTGGAGCGCTGGTCCGCGGACGGCGTCGTGGAGCTGCACGTCGCGTTCTCGCGGCTGGGCGAAGCGAAGCGGTACGTCCAGCACGACATCGCGCAGTATGCCGATGACGTGTGGTCGGTGCTCGACAACGACGGCGTCGTGTACGTGTGCGGCGACGGCAGCCGCATGGAACCGGACGTCCGCGCGACGCTCATCGATCTCTACCGCCGCAAGTCCGGCGTGGACGAAGCGGCCGCGAACCGCTGGCTCGAGACGCTGACCGCGAACAAACGGTACAACCTCGACGTCTGGGGCTCGACGTAGGCCGGCGTCGTGGCGACGTGGGATCAGGTCCGGCGGTACGCTCTAGCACTGCCCGGCGCGGTGGAAGCGACCGCGTACGGCGACGCGGCATGGAAGGTCAACAAGAAGCTCTTCGTGTGGGAACGGCCGCTTCGGAAGTCGGATCTCGCAGCGCTCGGTGATGCGGCTCCGAAGGGTCCGGTCCTCGGGGTGCGCACCGCCGATCTCGAGATGAAAGAGGCGTTGCTGCGAAGCGAGCCCCACGCGCTTTTTACGATACCGCATTTCGACGGCTATCCGGCGGTGCTCGTGCAGCTCGACAAGATCTCGGCCAACTCCCTGAAGCGGCTCATCGTGGAGGCGTGGATCGCACGCGCACCGGAGCGATCGGTGCGCGAATACCTCGCGACCCCGAAACGCTCCTAGAGCGAGTTCCAGGCGTCCGCCTTGATGTCGCCGACGATCGCGAATCCGCCGTGGCCGTCGGGCTTCACCACGACCGCCTCGGCTTCGAGAAGGTCGAGCCCCGTGACCGCCTTGGCGTTGAAGCCGTGCGTGACGACGACGTTGTCCTTGCCCGGCGCGGGCGGTGCCGCGAGCAGCGGCTTCAACGCGGCGGCAGCCTCCGCGCGCGCAGCTGCATCCTTCACGGCGTGATCGCCGAGGCCGCGCATCACATCGGCGTGACCGAAGATCAGCTCTCCGGATTCTCTCGCGCGGCAGTACGGGCTCGCCTCGACATCACCGATGGGAAGCCCGAGCTCGGCAACGCGCTCGCCGATCGTCCGCGCCGTGTCGCGGCCCTCCGGCGAAAGGTTCCGCTGCGTGGTACAGTCGCCGAGATCGACGGTATCGGAGTCTAGTTTCTCCTCCGTTGCGGCGTGTCGCATGAGGATGACGTATCCGCCTCCACGCAACGCTTGAACAAGGGCTTCGCCCTGCAACTGAGCGCCTTGAGCCGACGACACCGTGGGGACGAGCGCGATGATGACCGTGCCTTTCCTGAACGTATGGATCGTGCAGTGATACGGGTAGCTCCCGGGCGTCGCAAAGGTGTGGACGTAACGCTGCTTTTCGTCCAAGCGCCCGGAGTCGAAGATCGCGGTGTCGGAAGTGACCGTATGTGTCTCGTCGTCGCTGTTGACGAACGTGACCTTGTCACCGGCGCGCACGTGGATGATCGCCGGCGCGAACGCGTCGTTGGCGATCGTCACGGTGCCGCGTGGCGGCTGCGACGTAGCCCCGGCGGCGACGCGGGCAGTGGGAACGAGTGCCGCGACAAAGAGAAGTGCCGCAGCAAAGGCGAGCAAAGGTTTCAT
The DNA here is from genome assembly GCA_035943995.1 of Candidatus Elarobacter sp. Taxonomy (GTDB): domain Bacteria; phylum Vulcanimicrobiota; class Vulcanimicrobiia; order Vulcanimicrobiales; family Vulcanimicrobiaceae; genus Vulcanimicrobium. Next base: position 40,215 of record DASZBS010000101.1, read on the forward strand.
GACCGCCCTACGCCGCCACGGTCCGAGACGGTTCGGCGCCAGTTACATGCTGTTGATCGACTGGCCGCCGTCGACGACGAGCGCCTCGCCCGTCATGAACGAGCCCGCGTTCGAAGCGAGCAGCAGCAGCGGTCCCGTAAGCTCGTTAAGGTCGCCGATGCGGCGTTGCGGGACGCGCTTGAGCGATGCTTGCGCCCAGTCGGTCTTCAGGAAATCGGCGTTGATCTCGGTCGAGAAATAGCCGGGGCAGAGTGCGTTCACGCGGATGTTGTAGCGCGCGAACTCCCAGGCCATGCTTCGGGTGAGGTGAATGAGCCCCGCTTTGCTCGCCATGTACGGCGCTACCGCCGGCGATACGCGCAAGCCGAGGATCGACGCTATGTTCACGATGCTGCCCGGCTTTTTCGCTGCGACCAGCCGGCGCGCCGCTTCGCGCGCGACGAGGAACGGTCCGCGCAAGTTCACTTCCACCACGCTGTCCCATTCGTCGGTGTCCATCTGCAGGATCAGGTGCTCGCCGCTGATGCCCGCGTTGTTCACGACGATGTCGCACAGTATGCCGTCTGCGGCAAGCTGTTCGAAGCCCGCAGTGATCGACGCCTCGTCAGTCACGTCCATCGTGAGTGGGCGTGCTCGGTCGCCCAGCCGCTTCGCATCGGCCTCGATGCGGTCGGTGCGGCGCGCGGCGAGCACCACCGTGGCACCCGCATCGTGCAGCACCTGCGTGAAGTGCCGGCCCAGGCCGGACGACGCGCCCGTGACCAGCGCGACGCGACCGTCGAGCGAGAACAGATCGTTCATTGCGATTTGCCTTTCGTGTGCGTTACCACGTGTCGATGGACGGTCGCTTCTTACCCGTTCGCGCGGGTGGTGACGGTATCGTGCGCACGCCGCGCACGATCCAGTCGCGCGTGTCGCGCGGGTCGATCACCGAGTCCAGCTCGCCCACCGACGCGACGTGCAGCGCCTTGCCCTGCGCGTACGATTGCGCGACCATCGCGTCGAACGCGGCTTGCCGCTCTTGCGCGTTCTCGATCGCAGCGAGTTCCTTGCGAAAGCCCAAGCGCACTGCGCCCTCGAGACCCGTCGGACCGAATTCGCCCGTCGGCCACGCCACGGAGAAGAACGGTTCGTGCAGGCTTCCAGCCGCCATCGCTTGCGCGCCAAGGCCGTAGCCCTTGCGCAGCGCGACGAAGAACACGGGCACCGTCATGCTCGCCGCCGTGACGAACATACGGCTGACGCGGCGCACTTGGCCCGTGCGCTCCACGTCCGGTCCGACGTTGAACCCCGGCGTGTCGCAGAGCGAGATCATCGGCAGATCGAACGCGTCGCAGAGCTGCATGAACCGCGATGCCTTGTCCGCGCCGGGGCCGTCGATCGCACCGCCGAGATAGAGCGGGTTGTTCGCGATGAGGCCGAACGGCCGGCCCGCGATGCGCACGAGCGCCGTCACCATGCCGGGCGCGTACGCCGCGCGCAGCTCCAGCTCGGAGCCCTCGTCGGCGAGCGTCGACACGACCTTGCGCACGTCGTAGACGCGCAGCCGGTTCTCCGGGATCGCGCGGCGCAGCTCGCGCTGGTCCGCGCACGTCCAGTCCGCGACCGCGCCTTGGAAATACGACAGGTATTTCCGCGCGATGTCCGTTGCCTCGACGTCGTTCTCGGCGACGACGTCGATCACGCCGTTCGGTGCTTGGTCCGAAACCGGACCGATCTCTTCGGGGCGGAACGTGCCGAGGCCGCCGCCTTCGATCATCGCGGGGCCGCCCATGCCGATGTTCGCGTCGCGCGTCGCGATGATCACGTCGGAGCAGCCCAAGAACGCGGCGTTTCCGGCGAAGCAGTAGCCGGACACGACGCCGACGACCGGCACGAGCCCGCTCAATCGCGCGTAGCTCGCGAACGTCGGCACCGCGAGGCCCGACGCCCACGTGACGTCGGTGTCGCCGGGCCGGCCGCCGCCGCCTTCGGCGTACATCACGAGCGGCAGACGGCGCTTTTCGGCGAGGCCCAGCATGCGGTCCGTCTTGAGGTGATTGACGTAGCCTTGCGTTCCCGCGAACACCGTGTAGTCGTACGCCATCGCGGCGCAGCGCGAGCGCTCGTCGTCGAACCGGTCACCGTTGACGTGACCGATCCCCGCGATCAGGCCGTCGGCGGGGCTCATGCGTTCCAGCTCCGCGGCGTCACGGCGGCGGCGCTGCGCGGCGAGCGCGAACTCGCCGTACTCCAGATATTCACCGTCGTCGAACAACCGCGCGAGCTGCTCGCGCGCGGTGCGGCGGCCTTGCGCGCGCCGCTTGGCGTGCACGGCGGCGCGCGCTTCGTCGCCGAGCGCGTGCCGCCGCGCTAGGACTTCCGCCAAATCCGCGCGCGGCACGTCGAGATCCACCGCGGTCTCATCGGCGGGGTCTTCGTCGTCGACCTCGGCCGGTTCCACGAAGAGCACGGGGTCGCCGCCGTCGAGGACGTCACCCGGCTGCGCGGCGATCGCGCGGACGATGCCGGAGAGCTCGGCCGTCAGCACGTGCTCCATCTTCATCGCTTCGATCAAGGCGAAGCGCTGGCCGCGCGCGAGGCGCGCGCCGACCTCTACGTCGATCGTCAGCAATTTCCCCGGCGTGGGCGCGCGCAGCGGCGAGGTGTTCGGCGGTCCGTGCGCCGGCGTGCGCGGCGGTTCGTACGAAGGTTCATACAACGTCGCTGTGGTCGCCACGGCGCGCGCTTCGGCGGCGATATCCTGCGACTGCGCGGCCAGCTCGCGCGCGTGCTCGGCGACGAAGCGTGTGTACACGTCGTACGCGGCAACCTCGGGGCGCAGCAGCAACGCGCTCAGAAAAGGCAGGTTGGTCGCGACACCCCCGATGCGAAACTCGCGCAGCGCGCGCGCCGCAAACGCCGCGGCGTGTGCGAAATCGCCGTCCGCCGCGTGCACGACGACCTTCGCGAGCAGCGAGTCGAAGCTCGGATTCGTGCGGTAGCCGCCGTAGCCGAAGGTATCGACGCGAACGCCCGGACCCGTCGGCGGTTCGAACGCCGACAGCGTTCCGCTCGCCGGAACGACGTCGCCGTCGGCGCCGATCGTCTCCAGGTTGACGCGCGCCTGCACCGCGATGCCGCGCGGCAACGGCGGCGGAAGCTGCAGCCCGAGCTCCGCGAGCGTCATGCCTTGCGCCAGGCGCAGTTGCGCCGCGACGAGGTCGACGCCCGTCACCGCCTCGGTCACGGTGTGCTCCACCTGCAGCCGCGGGTTCGCCTCGATGAACGCGAACGCGGTCGCTTCGTTCGTGGCCTCGGTGTCGAGCAAGAACTCGAACGTGCCGAGGCTGTCGTGACGTGACGCGCGGGCCATCGTCAGCGCCGCGTCGATCAGCCGCGCGCGGACCGCCGGCGATAGGCCGGGAGCGGGCGCGACCTCGACGAGCTTCTGATTGCGGCGCTGCAGCGTGCAGTCGCGCTCCCAGAGGTGCGACACCTCGCCCGAGCCGTCGCCGACGATCTGGATCTCGACGTGCCGCGCGCGCCGCACGAAGCGCTCGACGTACAGCCCGGGCCGACCGAACGCGGCGAGCGCTTCCGCACGTGCGCGCGCGAACGCCTCGGCGACCTGCTCGGCGCGCGATACCGCACGGATGCCGCGTCCGCCGCCGCCCGCAACCGCTTTGATCATCATCGTGGCGCCGTCACCGAGCGACGCCAGGAACGCCGTCGCGCCGTCGACGTCGACTTCCTCGTCGCTACCAGCGAGCACCGGAACGTGCAGTTGCCGCGCAAGCGCGCGTGCCCGTGCCTTGTCGCCGAAGAGTTCCAGCACGTCGGGCCGCGGGCCGACGAACGTGAGCCCGGCGTCGGCACAGCGCTGCGCGAACACGGCGTTCTCGCTGAGGAAGCCGTAGCCGGGATGGACGGCGTCGCAGCGCGCCGCGAGGGCAGTGCCGATCAGCGCGTCGATGTCGAGATATGCCGCCGGCCCCGAGTCGCTCAGCGCAACCGCGTCGTCCGCGATGCGCACGTGCAGCGACTCGGCATCGTCGCGCGAGAAGACCGCGACGGACGCGATCCCCAGCGATGCGGCCGCGCGCGCGACGCGAATTGCGATCTCACCGCGATTCGCGATGAGGAGCCGTTCGATCCTCAACGGTTTACGTGGAGGACGAGGTGGTGCGGTCGATCGTTCGGTACCGTACCCACGCTCCGAGCAAGTCCGCGAAGCCGGGGTACAGGAACGGCCACCCGAAGTGCAAGGCGGTTTGCGGGTGGACGACGAGCGAATGCGGTGCGCCGGGCAGCAGCGCGATCGTGTAATCCGGGTTGTTCGCCGCGGCGAGCGCGCTGCGCATCGCGCGGATCGACGGTTCGACCGGGATGTGCTCGTCATCGCCGGCCTGCACGATCAAGACCGGCACGTGAACCCGGCGCCAAGAGGTCGCTGCGTCGAAGTTCGCGATCTTCTTGAAGAACGGCCAAAAATACCAGTTCTTCCGCACGCTCAGCACGTCGTGCCACGGTTCCTTCGGGTAAGCGGCTTGCGCCGCGGTGACCTGCTGCCATCCCGTTCCGGTCCGCGCGTAATCGATGACGCGCGCGATGAACGCATCGGCGTGCCGCAGCGCGCCGCCGTGGACGTGAGCCGCCGTCATGGCATGATGGAGGCTGTTGATCTCGCTTTTCCAGACGGGGATACCCGAACCGGAAACCGCGATCACGAAGGCTACGGAGCCGGATTGCGCGGCGATGAGCGGCGCGATCGTCGCTCCTTGGCTATGACCGTGGATGCCGATCTGCTTCGGATCGATGTCCGGCCGCGACCGCAGCAGCGCGACTCCGGCGAGCGCATCGGCCGCGAGGTCGTTGAAATCAGACGTCTGCCAGTTTCCGCTCGACCCGCCGGAACCGCGCTTGTCGTAGATGAGCGCCGCGATCCCGCGCCGGGCAAAATAGTCCGCCCAAAACCGGTTGGCACCCCAGCGAATCTCCGGTCCGGAACCCTGGAGGAACACGATCGCCGGATGCCGCCCGGGTGTCGACGGAACGTACAGCGATCCCGCGAGCGCGACGTTGCCGTTCTGAAACGTCACGTCTTCAGATGAATACGGCGGTGTTTGGGGGGTGACTTCGCGCAGCGCGAAGGTCCCGGTGCCCAACTCCCGATCGCGAAACGTGCCGTGCATCTCGCCGTGCGCGACCGTCCCGGTGAAGACGACGCCGCCGCCACCGAGATTGATGACTACGCGAGACGCGGAAGAGCTGACGGAGTCGAACGGATATTCGAGCACGCGCTGCTGCGCGGACGAGAAGCTCCCCGCGAGCCGGCCCGCGCGCCGAGTGAAATCGAACTCCACGCCGACCGTCGCGCCGGCGTGCGTCATGGCACCCGTCCAATGGCCGACGAGCTCGTCGCCGGCTGCGACGGCGGGCCACGGCGTGGGCGCGACCACGAGGAGCGTTACGATGAGCAGTACCCGAGTGATGACGATATCCTCCGGTGTGGCCGCGCGCCGTGCGACGATGCTGACGCCGCTAGGTATCGTGCCAGAACCGCTTCCCCCCTCGCGGCCGCCGGAGCAGGCGGTCCCTCGCTAGGCGGAGAGACGTCACGGTGGGCTGCGACCAGGCCGCTTGACAAATACAGCGTAGTGCTTGGTATACTTAGCACGCAGTCCCTCACCCGGCGCGCCAACGCGCAAGGAGCCCCCCGTGAACGATACCTACGTCGACACCATCGAGAAGCTCCAGGCGCAAGGCCTCGAGGCCCTCAAGCAGGCTCAGGCCGCGCAGGCCGCCGCCGTCAACTCGTTCCGCGAGCTGATCACCAACGCCACCAGCAAGCTCCCGGGCGCGCAGACGTTCAAGAACATCCCGACCGTCGTGTCGCAGGTCAGCGAGCTGAACTCGGCCTTCGCCGTGAAGCTCATCGAGCAGCAGAACGAGTACGTGAACCAGCTGGTCAGCCTGCTCAAGGGCGCGCAGGCCGAGACGCCCGCCGTGGAAGGCGTCACCGAGAAGGCGTAAGCGCCGTGATCGACGCGGGTGCGGGCGCCAAGCGCGCCCGCCTGCGGCAGATGAAGACGATCGCCACGGGCCTGCTGGCCGTGATGGCGGTCGTTTTCGTGATCGCGTCACGCTTGCAGCCCGCGCATCATTGGCTGGGCTGGGTTCAAGCGTTCAGCGAAGCGGCGCTGATCGGCGGGCTCGCCGACTGGTTCGCCGTCGTCGCGTTGTTCCGCCATCCCGGCGGCGTGCCGCTGCCGCACACGGCGATCGTGCCGCACAACAAAGACCGCATCGGCACCCAGCTCGGAATCTTCGTCGAGCAGAATTTTTTGACGCCGACGCTGATCGCGTCGAAGCTGCGCGAGCTCGATCTCGCCGGCTACGTGCTGCGCTGGTTTGCCGTTCCGCGCAACTGCGCCGCACTGTTCGCGAACGTGCGCGCACTCGTGCCGCGGCTGCTCGACGCCGTCGACGACGCCGAGATCCGCGCCGTGGTGCGCAAGGTCGTGGCCGACGAAGTCGCGCAGCTCGACTTGTCGCGCGCGGCGGGCAGCGTGCTCGAGATCGTCACCGCCGACGGCGCGCACCAGCGCGTGCTCGCGCGCGTCCTCCCCGTGCTCGCCGGATTTCTGAACGGCCAGCGCGCCGAGATCAAGCGCCGGTTCGCGAAGCGCTCGCTGCTCACGCCGGGCTTCGTCGATGCGTACATCGTCAACCGGTTCGTCGACGGGATGGTCGACCTCGTCGACGAGATCGCCCGCACGCCGGATCATCCGATGCGCCGCGAGTTCGACGCGTACGTGCGCGACTTCGTCGTGCGCTTGCGCGCCGATCCGGAGATGCAGGCGCAGGCCGAGCGGCTCAAAACCGCCATTTTGCAGGGCTCCGAGCTCGACCAGCTCGTCACCGCCGGTTGGAGCGCGCTGCGCGCGCGGCTGGAGCTTCCGCCATCGGACTCGCCCGAATCGGCCGGCTTACGGTTTGCGGAGATCGCCGCGCGCATCGCGCGCGAGATGCTGGACGACCCCGCGCTCGTCGAGCGGCTAAACGTGCGCCTGTGCGACGTCGCCGAGTCCGTGCTCGCGCGCTTTCAGCAGCAGTTCTCGCTGCTGATCACGGAGATCGTGCAGCGCTGGGATGCCGACGAGATCAGCCAAAAGATCGAGACCGAGCTCGGCCCCGACCTGCAGTTCATCCGGCTCAACGGCAGCCTCGTCGGCGGCGCCGCCGGCGTTATGCTGCACGCAGCCCTCGTGGTGAGCGGCGCGGCCTAAGCGGATCGGACCGAGCTTTGCTTTTTCCTCGCGAGTTTCGCGCGCTGCGATTTAGAGTAGTTCCCGCAGATCGTCGGCCGCAAGCCCGGAGTCGTCCAGGATCCCCGCAAGGGTCCCGCGCTTGATCGTGGCACCTTTGTGGACATGGACGCTGACCATGCGGCCGTTCGTGTGGCGCATGATATGGGCGCTGCCCGTGATCCGCACGACCGCGAATCCCGCGCGCTCGAGCGCGCGCACAAGTCGGCCGCCTTCGACGGCGGGAAGTTTCTCGCCCATCGCCGTGCTCGGTCTACGCGGCGGGGACGGTGATCGCGACCGATGTCGCGAGGTCCGAAGGCGGAATCGGTTCGTCGCGGTCGGTGAGGATCTCGATGTACCCGGCGATGACGTCGCGGGCGTTCGAGAGCGCTTCCTCGACGGTCTCGCCCTGCGTGTGCGCGCCACGGAACGCCGGGATATGGGCCGAATAGCCCCCCTCGGGCTCCGGCTCAAGCACGACTGCATACGAGCGCGCGTCCATGACACCGGAGTTCGCCGGGCGGCCGTCAGTGTCCGTTCTGCATCGGCCGACCCGGTCGATGAAGTCGAGATGAATGCCGCGCTCGCGACACCAGCGAATCATCGCGCGGCTCGTGAACTCCGGCCCGTTGTCGACCGTGATCACGGCCGGTTTACCCAAAACGGAGTACGAGCTGTTCAAGGAAGCGAATCACGCGTTGCGCCGGTAGCGATCGAGCGACTTCGATCTCCGGTGAGAGCCGAGAGAACGCGTCGACGATCGTCAAAGCCCGAAACCGACGGCCATCGGAGAACGAGTCGGAGACGAAATCCATAAGCCAGCGCTGATGAGGACGCTCAGCTCTGATTATTTCGCGAACCTCGCGATCCCACATTTGCGACTGCGCTGGCGCGGCAATAGGCCACCACTTTCCAGCGATTCGCAAAGCGTCGCTTCGCAAGTAGTTTAGAGACCGCACGAAGGCGCTTGCTCAGCGCATTCGCGAATGCTATAATCTAGCTACGCGCTAACGCGCACAAACATAGCGACTCGGCCGGTGCTGATACACCGACCGAGTCCGTCACCCGATGGATTAAGGCCACCGAATGACAAGCACCCGATTCGACGCCCTCGCGTCGAAAACCCGGCCGCGCCGCCGAGGCGCGAGCCCGCACACCAACCGCGGCGGCGTGGCGTTCCATATCGTCCGCGTCGTCTGGCTCACTGCACTATTCGCCCGGCGCGAGTCGGTGACCATCGCGGACTACCGGCGCCGGTTCGGCGTCTCGCTGCGATCGTTTCGCCGCGACGTCGCGCTGCTGCGGCAAGCCGGTTTCTACCTCGAGACCACTGCGGCCAACAACTACCGCATGGTCTGCTTCGACCTCGATTCCGATGCGCCGTAGCACCTACATCGGTGGGCCTCGGTTCGTCCGACTGGTCTGGATCGCCGCACAGCTCCTCTGGCACGATTCAGTTGGCATTGCCGACTACCAGCGCCGGTTCGACATGTCGGCGTACACGTTCCGTTACGAGCTCAGGATCGTGAACGAAGCCGGCCGGACGTTTCGATTCTACTTCTACCTGTTGGGAAGCTTGATGATCTTCCAGTGGTTCACGGGGCGTCCGTAGCATGAAGGACGCCGTACCGTTTCGAGTTCCCGTGAAGTTCGCCGAGTTCGGCATCGACTGGATGCACGCTGCCCGCACCGAGCCCGAGCGTTCGCTGCGCGAAGCGTTCCTAACCTACGAATTGTCGTGCGGACCCAACGGCTTGGTCTCCGTGCTGCTGTTAGCCGTCGTGTCACAGCGACAAGGATCGGTCGCCGAAGATCTCCAGGCCGCCGCGGACCACGCCGAGATCCTGCTGGGTATCAAGCTGCGCAAGCACCAAGCCGACGCGCTGGACGCCGTCCACGACTATCTCACTCACGGCGGCATGGTATGGTGAGCTGACGGCATGGCGTAATGCTGCCCGCAGCGCTCGTGGCGAGCGACGCCGTATAACCGGCCGCCGGCGGCGCCTCCGCAGGACCGCACCATCACGACGACGTGACTAGGATGGGCGCGCGCAGACAGCGTGATGCCAAACACGCGCAAACCGCGCGCCGAAAATGTACCGTTGTCGGTACATCCACAAGACACAGTGAAGGCGAGGTGCTTCATGTATCATGCTGTCCGCGCGCTATCGGTAGCGTGCATCGCGGTGTTCTCGCTGGCCGCCTGCGGCGGCGGCGCCACCGTTCCCGCGGCGAAGCCCGGAACGGTCGTTCCCGGCAACCAAGGACGGCACGTTCGCTCGATTCCGTGCACGCCCGATTCCGACGGGTATTGCTACGTCCTGTTGTCCCATGCCAACCGCCACACCCCGTGCGGTGACGGGAATTACTCTGCCGTCAACTCCTGGCACTACGAGGTGTACAACAGCACCACGGATCTCGGCGAGTACATCCACGTCACGACGCTCGATTGCAACAACGAAACTACCGACACCTGGGATCCTCAGGATCCCGCCGTCCAATACAGCGACCCCAATCTTCCGTAAGTAGCGCGAATGCGGCGCCGCCCGTCATGAGCGGCGCCGCGCGTGAGCTCGGCTTAGCGGCCCGCTCCGTATGCGATCGCGAACGGGCCGGTCCGCGCGAACGGCGCGAACGCGTTCTCGCGTTGCGCGAGGCGGTCTGCGACCGCCCACAGCACTGCGGCGTTCGCGCCGAGTCCGATGTGGCTCGCGCCGATCACTTCGATGTTCTCCGTGCGCGCGTTCGTTTTCAGAACCGAGGAGCGCCAGCTCACGACGCCGTCGATCTTCGACCAGATCGACGTGGACGGCATCGGCAGGTCGCCGGCCAGCGCGTCGAGCTCGTGCGCGATCTGCTCGCCGTTGTCCCACGGACCTTCGCCGCTGACGAACTCATAGACGTCGCTGATGTTGCTCGCGTTGGGGTTGCGCGAGAACGGACTGCCCAAGGTGATGACGGATCGCACGGCGTCGGGCATCGAGAGCGCGAGGTCGCGCGCGTACACGCCGCCGAGGCTCCAGCCGATGACGGTGGCTTTCTTGCCGGTCTTCTCGTGGATCGTGCGCAGCCGTTCGCGCAGCTTCGCGCGCATCCGCGTGACGCCGCCGAGGTTACGGCCGAGCTCCCAGCCGTACGTGTCGTAGCCGAGCGTCGTCAGGAAGCGGCGCAGCAGGCTCGTCGAGATGTCGCTGACGAGAAAGCCCGGCAGCACGAGAACGGGATGTCCGTCGCCGCGCGGAGCGGCGAGCAGCAGTGGCGACGCGGCGAGCGCGAAGCCGATCTCCCAGAACGCGCGGTACTCCGCGAGCCACAGCAGCTTCGACGGCGGACGAAGCCCTCGGTGGCTCGGTGCCGTCGAACCGGCGAAGTTCCAACTGCCTGCGGTCATGCGAAATCAACCGTTCTCATCATCAGGTTCGTTCCCCGCCGCGTGTGCTGCGAACCGTAGTTCGCGCTCGCTTGCATTCGCCAAGCGAGCGGAGTCGCACTCTTTCCGGCGCCAGAGGTCTCAGGGCAGGAGCGACTTCGCCCCTATGGTGGCATTATTCTTCTATTTAACTCGCAAATATGCTAGAATAATAGCATGGCCAAGCGGATAGCCTTGCTGCTCCCGCCGATGGAGCGCCGGCTTTCGCGGCTCGGTGAACGCATCCGCAAAGCAAGGCTGAGGCGCCGGCTCTCGGCAAAACTCGTCGCAGAACGGGCAGGCATGTCCGTGACAACGCTTCGGAACGTTGAGCACGGCGGCATGGGCGTCACGATCGGCGCGTACGCTGCCATTCTGCACGTGCTCGGGCTGGCCGGCGATCTCGATGCGGTCGCGGCGGTCGATATCCTCGGTCGTGATCTCCAGGACGCGGCCTTGCCGCGTAGCGCACGGACAAGAAGCGAGTCGTGATGGAAGGCGGTCTCGTACGATCCGTCGCTCCGTATTTTCGGGTCAAAGCCGCTCAAGCGACGTCGATCATCGACCGCGTTTCGGATGTCGTAGGCGGCTGGAGTGATCTTGCGGACGAACTCGGGATCAAGCGAAGTGAGCAAGGCGAGATGGCTGATGCGTTCACGACGGGCGGTTGCGGCCCAGGCGGTCGTGGCTCGACACCCAGTCGCCGTGGAGGATCGCGCCGGTGAGCGACGTCTCGCCCGCGAGCACCACTGCGGCGCAGATCTCGGCGAACTTGTCGGCCTTGCCGTTGCCGTAGCAGCCCAGCATCTCGAGGCATTCGCGCTGCGTCGCGAGGCCGGTGCCGCCGCCGTACGTCGCGACGATCAGCGACGTGAGCGTGATCGACCAGTAATAGTCCTGGTTCGGCAGCAGCTGCGTGTACGTCACCGCCGCGTGCGACTCGGCGACGTTCGCGACGTCTTGCCCCGTCGCGATGAACATCGCGGTCAATCCGTTCGCCGCGTGGGCGCCGTTGTTCGCCGCACCGACCATGAACGCGCCCGCCATCGAGATCTGGCGGTGGTGGAAAAGCTCCGCGGTGTCGACGCCCATCATGCGCTTGAACACGTCGCGCTTGATGACGGCCTCGGCGACGACGCGCTTGCCGCGCGTGAGCAACATGTTGATCTGCGAGTGCTTCTTGTCGGTGTCGATGTTGCCCGACAGCAGATAGGTCATCCGCTCGCGTTCGGGATAGTTCGCCATGATCCACTCGCACGCGGCGAGCGTCGCTTTGCCCGTCATGTTCTGGCCGGCCGCGTCGCCGGTGGTGTAGTTCATGCGCAGGTAGCGCAGCGGCCCGAGCGCGTACTGGCCGATGTTCTGCAGTTTGCCGGTGCGCGTCGTGGTCTCAGCGGCCGCCTTGATCTCGGCGAAATGCTGCTCGATCCAGCCGCCAAGCTCGCGCGCCGCGAGCGCGTCCTCGCAGATGAACACGGGCGCGCGCTGCATCGAGTGCTCGACGACCGTCGTCTTCACGCCGCCGCATTCGGTCAGCAGCTGCATCCCGCGGTTGTAGCTCGCGACGAGCGTCCCTTCGGTCGTCGCGAGCGGGACGTAGAAATCGCCCTGTGCGTGCTCGCCGTTGATGCGCAGCGGGCCGGCGATGCCGATCGGCACCTGCGCGACGCCGGCGAAGTTCTCGACATTGCCCCGCAGCAGGCCGGGGTCGAACGAGTGCTTCCCGACGTGCGCCAGCTCGGCGCCGGTTTGCTCGCGCACGAAGTCGCGACGCGACGCTGCCTGGTCGTCGGTGTAGTCGTCGTCGCGGTCGCGCGGGATCTTCGGCGACGACGTGACCGTGCGATCGTTCATGACTCGTCGACGTCCTCCGCGGACAGCCCGTACGCCGCGGCGCGCGTGCGAAAGCGCTCGACGTCCAGGCTCAGGATCACGAGGTCGTGCTTGACGCCGGCTTCGTCCTTGACGTGGTCGCGTAGCAGCGCCTCGGCGCGATAGCCCATGGTCTCGAACACGGTGACGGCGCCGATCTGATCGGGCGTCATGTGCGCGACCAGCTTCTCGACGCCCGTCCCGACCGCGAGCTCGCCGGCGGCGGTGCTCAGCACGCGCCCCAAACCCTGACCGCGCGCCGCGCGCGCGACGACGATGCGCAGCTCGGCTACGTGCGGCGACCACGACAGCGGATCGCGCACGATCGTCGCGCAGCCGAGCACGTCGCCGCCGCGAAACGCGAGCAGCGTCGTCATCGCGCCGCGCTCGATCTCGTTCATCCACGCGGCGAGGACTTTCGGGTGCGTGATGTCGCGCGGCAAGAACAGCAGGTCGTGCGGCGGCAGCTCGCGCGCGAAGGCGAGCACGGCGGCCTCGTCGCCGGCGCGCATGAACTGCAGCTCTACGTCGCCGCCGCTGAGTGAGACGGTGCGCGGATACGCCGCGACGTCGGCGGTCATACCGAGCGCACCCCGAGCCACGCGTCGAGTTTCGGCCACAAGCGCTTCACCGCGTTCGGCCCCGCGACCAGGCTGACGTGGCCGCCTTTGAGCACGATCTCTTGCTTGTCGGTCGAGCCGACGTGCCCGATCAGCGGCTTGGCCGCGTCGTACGGCACGATGTGATCGTGCTCGGCCATTGCGTGCAGCAGCGGCGCGGTGATCGCGCGCAGGTCGGCGCGCTTGCCGCCGACCACGAGCTCGTTCTTGTGCAACCGGTTCTCCCAGATCAGCTCTTTGATCGTCTCGCGAAAGTATTCGCCGGCCAGCGGCAGCGTGTCGGTGGACCAGCGCTCGAACGCGCGGTACGAGCGCACGAAGCTCTCGTCCCACATGTTCTCCCAGAGCTGGAGCTGGCCGGCGATGCGCGTCGCCGGGCGCAGCATGTCGAACGACGTGAAGATCAGCTCCGAAGGCACGTTGCCGGTGGCGTCGACGAGCTTGTCGACGTCGAAGTAGCGCCGGTCCGACCACTTCGCGAACAGCTCCATGCGGCTGAAGTCGATCGGCGTCGTGAAGCACACGAGGTTGGTGATGCGGTCCTGCGGGTGCAGCGCGGCGTAGATCACCGACAGCACGCCGCCCATGCAGTAGCCGAGCACCGTGATGTCGTCGACGCCGCTGTCGTCGCGCACGATCTGCACGCACTCGGGGATGAAGCGCATCGTGTAGTCTTCGAAGCGCAGCCCGCTGTCGGCCGCGACCGGCGGGCTCCAGTCGATCAGGTACACGTCGTACCCTGCGCGCAGCAGGTATTCGACGAAGCTCTGGCCTTTGGTGAGATCGAGGATGTAGCCGCGGTTGCTCGTCGCCATCACGATGAGGATCGGGATGCGATAGATCTCGTCGGCCAGCGGCCGGTAATGATAGAGATGAAGCGTGCCGCGGTCGAGCAGCACGTCCTTGGGCGTCGGGCCGACGGCGGGCGCCGGCGAAGCCAGGTAGTCGAGGCCTTTGAGGCTGCGCTGGATCGCGCGCTGGACCTCGTCCTGAATTCGCTCGGCGGTGGGGTTCACGTCCTTCGACCGGCTCAGGACTGGGCGTCGACTGGCGGGCTTTTCGTGCGGGGCGGACGCGGTCGCGCCGGCGCCGCGGCGGGTGCCGTAGCCGCCGTCGTTGCGCCCGCGTCACCGCGCGGTGCTTCGGCGATGCGTTCGAGCAGCGCCGTGATGCGGTCGAGCCGCGATTCCAGGCCGCCGATGCGCTCCGCGATGGCGAGTACTTCCGCGCGGCTCGGTAAGTTCGCGGTCGCGAGATAGGTCGTCATGAACTGCTTCATCGTGTCTTGCAGCTTGAGCATGCCGCCCATCGCGCCGTGCATCGAGCTGCTGTACTCGTCGGTCGCCATCGTCTTGTTGGCGAGCGCGTTGACGTTGGTCTCCCACTGTGAGAGCATGTCGCGCCACAGCGCCATCGGGTCGGGGGTTTTGTCGTTGTCCGCCACGTCAGACGTGCGCCGTCTCGCCGGTGCGGCGCTTCGCCTCTTCCTCGTAGAGCGCGGTCTTGAGGATCTTGCCGACCGCCGTCTTCGGCAGCGCGTCGCGGAACTCGATCACCGAGATCATCTCGTGCTTGCCGAGCTTGTCCTTGAGGAACTCCTTGAGCTCACCGATCGAGAACGCCGCCGCGCCCTTCTTGAGCGCGATGAACGCTTTGGGCGACTGGCCGCGGTACTCGTCGGGGATGCCGATCACCGAGACTTCCGCGACGTCCGGGTGCGTGTAGATCGCCTCTTCGATGTTGCGCGGGTACACGTTGAAGCCGCCGCACAGCAGCATGTCCTTGATGCGGTCGACGATGAACACGAAGCCGTCGTCGTCCATGTACGCGACGTCGCCGGTGCGGAAGAATCCGTCGCCAGTCATCGAGTCCTGGGTCGCCTGCTCGTTCTTCCAGTAGCCTTTCATCACGTTGGGGCCCTGGATGCAGATTTCGCCGCGCTCGCCCGGCGGGACGTACTGCGTCGGGTCCTGGACGCTTGCGAACTTCAGCATCACGCGCGGAACCGGGATGCCGCACGAGCCGCCTTTGCGCATGCCGCGCATCGGCGTGAACGTGCCGGACGGCGACGTCTCGGTCATCCCCCAGCCCTCGTTCACCTCGGCGCCCGTGACTTTCTTGAACTGCTGCTGCACCTCGACCGGCAGCGGCGCGCCGCCCGACGCGCAATACTTCAACGCGGTCAGGTCGAGCTCGCCAAGGCCCGGATGTGCCAGCAGCGCGGTGTACATCGTCGGGACGCCCATGAAAATCGTGATCTTCTTCGCAGCGAGGTCTTTTATGACGGCATCCAGGTCGAAGCGGATGTGGATGACGGACTCCGCGCCGAGCTCCATGCACAGCAGCATGCACGCGCTGAGCGAGTAGATGTGGAACAGCGGCAGCACCAGCAGACAGCGCTCTTCGCCGGGAATCAGCACCGGCGGGTCGAGCTTCGTCGTCTCCATGTACTGGCTCATCGCGGCCGTGAGGTTGGCGTGCGTGAGCATCGCGCCTTTCGGCAATCCGGTCGTGCCGCCGGTGTACTGCAGCACGGCGATGGTCTCGGCCGGATCGCCGAACGGATGCTGCTCATACTTGCCGTCGTTGGCGATCAGCGCCTGAAACGAGACGCGCCCGCCGGTGTCCGGTGCAGCGCCGCCGGTGAGGCCGGCGAAGTCGGGGAAGCCCGCGAGATCGTCGAGACCGCCGACGACGAGCGTCTTCAACCCGGCGTGTCCGACGAGCGCTTCCATCTGCGGCAGCAGCATCGGCAGGTCGAGCGTCACGAGGATTTGCGTCTCGCTGTCTTCCACTTTGTGCGCGAGCACTTGCGCGGCATCGAGCGGCGAGTAGTTCACCACCGTACCGCCGGCTTTGAGCACACCGAAGAACGCGACCATGTAGTGCGGCGTGTTCGGCAGGTACAGCCCCACGTGCACGCCCGGCCGCACGCCCAATTGCTGGAATCCCTTCGCCGCGCGGTTCGCGAGCGCGTTCAGCTGGCGGTACGTCGCGCGGCGCCCCATGAACTCGATCGCGGGACGGTCGGCGAAGCGCCCCGCAGCCCGGTCCAGGATCTCGTACACGGCGCCGAGCGCGAGCGGCGCGTCCCAGCGGGCGGGCGCGGGATACGATTTGACCCAAGGCGTGTCGTTCATGGGCTCTCCTGAGCGTGCGCGGCGATGGCGTCGATGATGCGGGGCCACACTTCTCGTGGAAAAGAGTGGCCCATTCCTTCGATGAGGACCAGGCGCGCGCCGGGGACGGCGCTCGCCGTGGCGTGGCCGTGCTCGTCGGGGACCAGCGGGTCGGCGGTCCCGTGGATCACCAGCGTGGGCGCCTTGACGGCGCGCTGCACCTTCTTGCGGTTGCCGGACGCGATGATGGCCAGCATCTGGCGCGCGACGCCCGGCGGGTTGATCCCGCGGTCGTACGATGCGGCGCCTTGCCGGGCAGTGCGTTCGGCGTTGAACGGAAAATGCTCGCCGGCGAGCACGCGCCACGTCGCGACGTACTCGCGCACGTAGCCCTCACGGTCTAGCGGCACTTTCTTGCCGAGCGCCGCGAGCGCGCGCGGTCTGGGCCCCGGCAGCCGCGGGTCGCCCGTCGGCGCCATGATCGACGTCAGCGAACGGACGCGCGCGGGGTACAGGACCGCGAACTCTTGCGCGATCGCGCCGCCCATCGACGCGCCGACGATATGCGCGCTGCGGATGCCGAGCGCGTCCATCAGCCCGGCGGTATCCGCCGCCATGTCGCGCAGCGTGTACGGCACGCGAAACTTGATGCGCGTCGTCTGCGCGAGCATCATCTCCGCGAAGCTCGGCGTGCGCGCTTTCGGAAACCGCGTCGACATGCCGATGTCGCGGTTGTCGAACCGCACGACCCAGAAACCGCGCGCGGCGAGCAGCGCGCAGAACTCGTCGTCCCACACGATCATCTGCGCCGCGAGCCCCATGATCAGCACGAGCGGCGGGTTCGCCTGGTCGCCGAACGTCTCGTAGCAGAGCTGGATGCCGTTCGACGGCGCGAACGCGGCGCTCACGGTGCCGCGGCTTCCTCGTCGGCAGTAAGTGGGAGCACCCAGTGCTGCGTCGCGCCTTCGGCTTCGTCGACGTGAAAGCCCGCGCGGCGAGCGAGGTGCACGAACGCGTGGTTCTCGCGCAGCGCGCATGCGACCAGCCGCCGCAGCCCGCGCGCTTTCACGCGCTCGATCAGCTCTTCCAGCAGCGCGGTGCCGACGCCGACATGGCGGGTGCCGCGCGCCACGACGATCGCGAGCTCCGCCGACTCCGTGTCCAGCAGCACAGCGTGCGCGGCGCCGAGCGGAACGGTCCCGTCGAAGGCGATCACGCCGATCGTGTCGGCGCGGTCTTCGACGAATCGGTGCACCTCTTCCGGGTCGAAGTGGTCGACGAGGTGGAAGAAGCGGCAGTAGCGATCCTCGGCGGTGGTCGACTCGAGGATCGTGCGGTACGCTTCTTCGTCGGACGGTGCGATCGGTCGCACGAGCATCGTGGTCGTTCCAGTTCTTGGACGGTAGGCGGCGACTCGGCGTCTTCGCCGAGCGACCTCGCGTGACCCGGCCGGCGTAGTTTCGCCTCGCGTCGGCGACGTCTTTTAGCTCTCAAAGACTGGTTCGCCTATCCTCTTGACCAAGCCGGTATTTTCGTTGTAGGTTACCACCAGGGTCGTTCGCCAGGTTCGTCCGTATGGGTGGGGCGCCGTTAACATAGGCGCCGCGTTTACGCGCAGATCTCGCGCTTTGCCCGACACCGCTCTGGCTGGGTGGAGATTTTGTCGTGCCTACACATGTTCGCGCAGCGCTCGCGGCGTTGCTTTCGCTCGCCATGTTCGTGGAGATCGCGCCGGCGCAGCCGGTGTTTGCATCGACGAACGGTGCTGCGTCGATGCGGCGTGTGCACGTTGCCGTCGCATCGGCGGTGCCGCCGGCGCGAATCCCGGTGAAGGAGCCGCTGCGCGTGAAACAGCGGCTCGTCACGACCGCGACTCGGGCGAAGCTCGCGCCGGGCGTCCGTTCCCGCCCCGGCGTTCGCGTGCCAGGGCCGCCGATGCTCCGCCCGAGCGAGATCGATGCGAAGCTCCGAGCGAGTGCGCACAGACGTACACCATTATCCGGAACGTCGAACGCGCCCGCGCCGGCCGCGGCGGCCGCTGGTACGTCGCGCAGGTTGGGCGAGCCGGGAACGCCTCATCGCGGCTCGGTTCCGCGCGCCGCTCAATCGCTGCCGTCGAATCCGAGTGCATCGGGGACCGGCATCAACCCGTGGTGGCGATATCAAGAACAGAACCTGCCGGGCGGCGACCATGCGATGATAAACATCGGCACCGGAAATCTGCTCCTGCAGCGCGACGACATGTCCGTTCCACACAAGGGCATCTCAATGACCTTCCGGCGGACCTACAACTCGCAGGCGCTCGCGGCACAGCCGAGCACCTACGGATCTTGGCAAAGCCTCTACGGAACCGGTTGGACGAATACGTTTGACGCACACCTGCTCGATGGAGGCGCTGGCCACAAAAGTGTATATGACATCGACGGCACTCGGTACGACTATGGGCCGAATAGCAACGGCGCAGGTTACGTCTCGCTCACGCCCGGCAATCATGCCACGCTAGTCTTTGACGGCTCGTGCGGCTATCTCTGGACGAAGAAGGGCGGAACAACATACTATTTCTGGCGCTCCGCTCCGGATACTACAGCTTGTCCCAGCCTTTCACCGATCGGCGGTTACGCAGGTCGACTCTACCAGATCATCGGACGCAACAGGAACACGTTTCTCACCTTCCAGTACTTGTGGGACAACGGCGATGCTTCGTCCACCGGAAAAGTCAATACGATAAACGTTACCACGGAATCTGGGATGACCACGTCATTGGTCTTCGCCGACGTCAACGGTCGCCGGCTCTTGCAGACGCTCACCTACCCGGACGCCACCACGAGTGTGCAGTACGCCTACGATGCGAGCGGCAACTTAGCGGCCGTGTCGCATCCGTCGAACAACGCGGCGGGAGCACGCCCTCAAACTCTGTATGGTTATCAGAGCCTCGGCAGCGACTCGATCTTGGAGTACGAGGCGAGCCCCCGCTGGTGCGGCGGCCCCAGCGGTTGCGGTTATGACGGCTCATGGACGTACTTCGGTTTCAGCGGTACGAGCGCCGCGTCCTCAACGTTGGCACTGAACGCCTATGCGGTCACCGTAAACCCTACCATCCAAGACGGGACGAATACGCCGCTGTATTCCGGTTATCGACCGGACGGATTGAACTATTCTACGATGCGGGCTGACTACTACACAACCGGCGTCACGACGCCCACGTTTCGCGATACGGACGGTCACATGACCAACTGGGTCGTCGACGGTACGGGCCGCCCGTTGCAGACCCAAGAATGCACGGCAAGTACCAATCAAGGGCAGCAGTGCACTAGTACCTGGCTCGTGACCAACGAAGTCTGGGATGTCAACAATAATTTGGTATCCGAGATCGATCCGCGCGGGTACGAGTCGGACTACGCGTACGACGCGATGGGCAACGCGATCGCGGTCGCGCAACCGCAGACGACCACGACGGAAGGCACGTTCCGGCCGACGTCACTTTACGATTACGACGCGTACAACAACGTGACGGCCTACTGTGATCCAAGTGAAACACATGCCGCCGGGGCGGACTGGACTTCGCCGCCCAGCGCGTCCGACACGCTGTGCTCCTCGCACGGCGTTGCGCATACGAGCATGTCGTTTTCCTATCCCGCGAACGAGCCGTACGGCCAGCTCACGACGATCACCTCGCCGTTGGGATACAGCCGGCACATCGCATACGATGTCAGCAAGCAGGGCACGGGAGGAAGCGACTTCGGACTTCCGACCTCGGTACAGGGTGACCCGATCACGCAGACCGCCGGCCAAAACGTTCCAGCGCAAGTCACCCCGTTGCAGAGCTATCAATACAATGTCAACGGGAACGTGGTGTGTTATTCCGACGGCGTCGGGACGTCGGTGATCCAATACGATGCCCTGGGCCGGCCGACGGCGCACGGCGATCCCGACGACGGCTCACTACCGGGTTGCGGAAAGGCGTCGTCGTCGTACACGACCGCGTCCTACAAAGCGTACTTCCCCGACGGCAGCCTCAAATACAGCGAAACCCCGATCCAGCATGCGGCCGACGTCGCCTCCGGCTCGACGTCCGCCGCCGTATCGTATACCTACGACCTCGACGGCAACGTGATCACGGAAACGCATCACCACGGCTGCACGACGACCGCCGGTTGCACGGCCGGCGTCACGACCAAGTGGTACGACGGCGCCGATCGGCTCGTCGAGGTCATGCTGCCGCACGATGCGAAAAACGATTATCACACGTACTCGTGGCTGACTCGTCATTTGTACGATCTGAGCCTAGGAGGCACGCGGCAACTGACGGTCCCCACGTCGGCGACGACCTCCGCCGCGAGCACACAGCCGTTCTTGGCGTACGGAAATCAATACGACACGCAAGAGTACGTCGATCTGGGTTGGTCATATGACGACAGTGCGCCGCGCTGGGTAGACCACTTGGGTACCGCGTACGATGCGCTCGATCGAAAGGTCGCATCGTACGACGTCGCCCGCAGCGTCACGGCGCGGGATACGTTTGCATACGACCAAAGCACGTCGACGCTGGGACTTCAGGCGACGCACTCGAAGGCAACGGGCGAAGTCGTGTCCACCGGCTACGACGAACTCGGCCATACGGCCTCGGTCACGTACCCGGCCAGCAGCGTTACGAACGCCGCGGGCGGCGCGCCGTCACGCACCTATTCGTATGACGCGCGCGGCAACGTGACGCGCGTCGTGTCGGCGCTGGGCACGGAAACGCTGACCTACGACGCCGACAGCAGAAAGATCGCGGACACAGAGCCCGCGGCCGTAGGCGGCAATACCGTCACGAGCAGCTACGCCGGCAACGGCTGGAAAACGTCGCTCAGCACGAGCGGCGCGATGAACGGGACACTCTTTTCATACAGCCGTCTGCCCAACGGAGCGCTCGCGCAACAGCAGGTCAATAGCGGTGGCTGGAAGACGTTTACGTGGCAAAGCACGGCCGCCGGGCGTGTTCTGCAAAGAACAGACCCAACGACGGGACGGGCCGTGAGTGAGTCCGCGCCGCTAGGCATCCTCATGGCGACCGGAACGGCAAGCGTCTTCGGCCCGCTCACGTACGCATACAATAACGCCGGCGCGCTCTTGGGCATGACGTACAGCGACGGCCTCCCCATCAATTCCATCTCAACTGACCTCGAGGGCAATCAGTCCTACGAAACGTTTGCGTCCGCATCCGACCACGTCTCCGAGGTGGATCCGGTCACCGTGCGCGGTGAGGACGTCGGGTCTTGGGGCCATGTCATGCCCGCGACGTTTGCAAACGGGATACGCCTTCCGACTGGGCCGGGACCATTGCTGACCCCACAACGTGACGGCATTAATCCGGTTTCGCTCGTCGCCTTTAGTTCGCCCGGGTACAACTCGGCATACAATCCGCTCGACGGGTTCGCTGTGACGACGACCGGCACGTTTTACGACGCGTACGGAGCGGCGACGTACTATACGAACGCCTACAACTACGATGCGTCCGGACGGATGAGCTCGACGGACCTGCAGCAGTGCTCGAACGACAACTCCGGCAACGCTTCGTCGTCGGAAAGCATGACGACGTACACGTACGACGCCGACGATCACATGCTCTGGCAGGCCAACGGCAGCTCTTCAGCGCCGTCAACATGCAGCTTCGGCGGCATACCCGGCCACAACGACACCTACGCCGTGAACTGGGGCACGAGCGGTCATCCGATCAGTATTACGGACAGGACGGATAACACGTTCAATCATAGCATCGCCACGTACCCGGAATATCTCCATTGGGACGGAGACACGCTCCTGTTCACGAGCGGGACGCCGTCGGGGCCTCCCGACAACATCAAGGTCGGGAGCATCGCCGAGATCCGTCCGAGCGATGGCGCGATTCAGGTCTTTGACCGCGACACTGCGGGCGAAATCTGGGATGGCCACACGACCGTGGCCAGCGGTTGGAACGACTCGTACGGGCGCTTCGGCGGGACGTTTGACGGTCCGAATCCTGCTTTTAGCTTCGGGGCCATCTCCGAGCCGAGGCCTCAAAACTTGACCGGTTGGGGACTAATCACCATCCAAGGCGTGCGCGGAGTCGATGGGAGTCTGACTCAGTGGACGACGCCTGACGCATACGCAGGCTCGAGCCACGATCCTGCCTCGCAGAAACCGTATATGTACGAGGGCAACAACTCGTACGCATATTCCGATCCGAGCGGGTATTGCACGCAGAGAATTGGCGACCCGTCCGAGGACTGCGGCCAAGGGAATAGACGTGCATCGGACGGCGATCCCGATGGTGTGCTTGCTCTTGGGAACGGTCGGCCACACCCCGACGAGCCGGTCTACGCGCCGAAGAAAATCGCGGTAAAGAAAACCACGAAGATGAGCGGGAAGGAGCGAAACGATGATGCTCCAAGTTGGGCGATGAGCCAACGCCCGCGGGCGACGGAATCGCCCGGCTCGTTCGCGGAGCGAATCTTGAATGAGAAGTATGGGCAGGGGAACCTGAGGGCTGCTCAGCGGGGCGCGAAAAGTGAATATAGCAAAATCAAGAAATGGGCCAGTACGAATTTCCACCTCCGAGGCGAAAAGTAATATGGATTCAAAGGGACAGAGCGTGTATATTTTGTTGCACGTAAATCCGAACAACGACAGCGAGAAACTTATCGGGGTCTACTCCACGAAGGATCGGGCGTCGAAGACGATACAGAAATACGGCTCGGTTCCTGGATTTCGTGACTTTCCGGACGGCTACATTATCGATGAGTATCGGTTGGACGAGGACTACTGGGAGGAGGGCTTTAGCAAGACGTGAGTTTAGCTTATTGCGGGTGACAATGGGACACCCGGGTCGCCGCGCCGGCGAGATTAACGGCCATGAAGTCCGATGACCAGGTCTCGTCCACGGTGCCACAGCAGAAGGACCGTAGTCAATGCCGCCTACGTGAGGCCCTGGCCGTCAACTGGAGTTGCCCCGCCTTCGTCGAGACGTTTTGGTTTGACATCAAGCCGCAGCGATCATCCGTTGCTCGAATGCGTTGGGTGATCGATAGCCGGGCCCGAGTGCGGGCCGGCAACAAGCAGGGCGGGTATTCCGCCGGCGCCGCGATCACCACGGTCATGAGTCCGACACGCTCTATGACGCGGAAAACCATACGGTTTACCGCCATCCCGTGATCGTGCGACGCGGACGCTTCCCGACCAGCCATCGAGTTCGACCACGACGACCACGGACACCGGCACAACGACGTTAGGTCGCTGCGTTCCGCCTTTTCGCTGGTTGACGGTAGCGTTCCGACGAGTTGGCGCATCCACGTTGACGAAGCCGATGCTCCGACGCTGACGATTGGCCCCCAGGAGTGGGTTGGGATTTTTGGACTCGGTGTTTTGATAACGACGCTGCCGCCAACGCGTTATTTGATGAGCACTCTGATTGAGATGATCGACCGGGTCAGCGTACGAACGCAGACTAACATGTGCATGCCGCGGGATACATCCGGAGACGGTTTTCACCGAAACCTTTTGAAAAGCGAAAAGATGATCCCGGACCTTCTGGTCGGCGCCGTGATGACGGAGCTCGGAATGAACTTGGGCTCCGCCACGTCGCCTTCGCCGGAGCAACGACCTACGAACGGCTAGTGCCGCCACCGCGCAGCGTAAACGCCGCGCCTTCGGGCGGTACCGTCATGCTCGCGGCGATCGGCCCTCGACCGCCGTCGCGGACGCCGCTAGACTGAAGGCCGATGAACCGCTGGATGGCCGCCGTGCTTCTGGCAGCCGCCGCGCTGACGCTCCGCTGCGGCGCGCCCGCGCACGCCGATTCGCCGGCGGCGCCGAGCGCGTCGAAGGGGATCGCCGACGCGCTACAGCGCTACGAAGCCGCCCGCACCCGTGACGAGGCGGAGCTCGGCGTCATCGAAGCGGTGCAGCTCCACAACCGGCTGTTCGACGATCTGGAACTGCAAACGGCACCGCCACCCGACGGCTACACCGCCGCCGACTGGTCCGATACGGTGGCGAACACGCTGAGCCTCGACGCGCAGGCGGTGGACCAGCTCGTCGCGGGATCGCCGACGCCGCTGACCGCGACGCCCGGACTGCACGAAGTGCTCGTGCCGTCGCGCGTCGACAAACACTGGCAGCTCGTCGCCGTGTACGTGCCGCCATCGCTGAAGCCGGGCAAAGCGCCGCTCGCGATCGCGTTGCACGGCAACCCCGAGACGGAGTCGCACCTGCTCGGGATGCCGTACCTGCGCCGCCTCGCCGACCGCACCGGCACGATCGTCGTCGCGCCGTTCGGCCGCGGCATCTACGACTTCGAAGAACCCGCCGCGACGGACGTGTACGATCTGCTGCGCGCGGTGCAGGACGCGTTGCCGATCGACCGCGGCCGCACGTATCTGGTCGGCTACTCGATGGGCGGTTTCAGCGTGTTCAAGATCGGCCCGCGCGGCGGCTACCGCTGGTCGGCGGCGATGTGCATCTCCGGCGCGATCCTCAACAGCGGCGTGCGCGCGGTATCGATCGCGTGGCAAACGCTGCCGGTGTACGTCGTCACCGGCGCGCACGACGAAAGCATCCCGACAAAATACGGCGAGCAGACGGCGGCATACCTCGCGAGCCTCGGCCTCCCCGTGAGCTTCTACGAAGAACCGCAGGGCACGCACTTCATGCGCTCGCTGACGCCGTCTCTGCAACGCGCCTGGGACGACATGCACGCTGCGCTCGTGCGCCGCGAGAACGTGCCGATCGTCAGCGCGGGCTTCAACTTACCGGGTACCGGGCCGGGAATGGTGCTTCACCCCTGAACCGGCGGTACGTCAATGGTTTCGGGCAAGGATTCTCGCGAGCATGTCGCCGGGAACAGCGTCGGGCCGGCTGAAGTCGAAGCGCGCGCTTGCGGCCGCGCCGTACGCCGCCGCGCCGTTGCGTCGCGTCACGTCGATTCGCGGCGGCAGCGCGGTGTACCGCCGCAGGTCGGGCGGACCGAACGCTGCGTACATCGGGACGGCCGTCGCGTCGTAGGTCGAGAGCGGCCGCATTCCAAGCAGGATCTCGATCGTGCGCAGCACGCTGACGGTCGCGTAGTGTTCGTGCCGAACCCCGCCGCGCGCGTACGGCGATACGACGTAGAGGGTCGTGCGCTGGTCGCTGACGTGATCGGGTCCGTCCTGCGCATCGTCCTCGATGATGAACATGACCGACGAGCTCCACGCGCGAGCATGCGACAGCGTGTCGACCATCTCGCCGACGGCCCGGTCGTTGATCGCCACGTACGACGAGGGCGTGAGCTTCCCGGGTTTACTGCCCGGTGTGATCGTTCGTGGGCCTGCGAGGTGTCGATCGCGTGGCAGACGCTGGCGGTGTATGTGGTCACCGGCGCGCACTACAAGAGCATCGCGACGGAATACGGTGAGCAGACGGCAGCGCATTTGGAGAGTCTGGGTCTCCCGTTGAACTCTTACGATTAGCCGCAGGGGCACTCACTTCATGCGTCGCTGACTAGGTTGGATTATAATTTCGGAGTAGCTGCACGTTTGAGGTCGGCTAAGTCAATGTCCAAGCGCAACAGGTAATCCTCCAGCGGCCTTAGGCGATCGGCTTTCATACGGCGCTGGAACTCATGCGCGTTAAACCGATGATCGCCGAAGACGATGATTGCCCCCCGCTCGCGCCCGGCCGCGAGCTTGGCACCGAGCACGCCGGGCAGTCCGCTGATGCGCGCAATTAGGCTTTGCACCTCAGGACGGACAGCATCGACCGAGGCGAGCATGAGCTGGTGCATCCTCATCAGCATTCCGAAACGCTGTGGAAAATGGGCACCGTCATATGCGGCAGCGTCGATCTGGTCGATTACGAACGACATCGGCACCTTCCGGATGAGATGTCGCCCGCTCGACGTCTGGGGCGCCCGAAGCGTCTCTTCATTCCACCATACCGTAACGCGATTCACGTCGAACTGCGGCTGCGAAACGACGTTCCACAGCGCTCTCCCGGGATAGACGTTCGGTTCCATGTCGGCTCCGCGCTGATTCGATTCGTATAGGTCGAGGAGGTCAATACCACCGTCGTTATTTCGATTGAACGACCAGACTTCGGCGGGCTCGGTACCGTGCTGAGAGGCGACCAATGTGGCCCACGAAATGTCGACGTAGCGCGCGCTCAAGAGCGCGCCGGCAAAGAGAAGCGTTTCAAGGCCTTCAGGATCTTCCGGTCGGCCGCAATGCCTGCGGATCGCCTCTGACAGGGCGAGTGCTAGCG
Organism: Candidatus Elarobacter sp.; assembly: GCA_035943995.1. Lineage (GTDB taxonomy): Bacteria > Vulcanimicrobiota > Vulcanimicrobiia > Vulcanimicrobiales > Vulcanimicrobiaceae > Vulcanimicrobium. The sequence goes on from DASZBS010000101.1 coordinate 66,784, forward strand.
CGCACTCCTCGTGGATGCCGAAGCCGGCTGGAACCTCCGAAACAATGCCGATGCGCAGTGCGATCGGGCACCATGGGAAGTGATGCAGCAAGAGTTTGTTGGTGAGGTGGAGCCGCAGGCCATTTTCCACATAACCGCCGAGCTCTGCGTCACGGACCCAATGGTCTCCGCTGGCAACGTACAGATCGACGACTGTTCGGGTGTTTTCCTCGACGCAGACGTGAATCTTCGCGGCGATCGGAAGCATGTATGCTCGCTTTGTTAGAAGTACAGAGTAGTCGCCAATCAAATACGCTGAGCAATTCGCCGAACCATAGCTCCCTTCGCGAAGTCGGTTGCGTAGCGTCTCGGCAGTGTACTCATCGACGTCGTAGCCCCGCTCTAGCAGGTCGCGAAGAGGTCGGTCGACCGCGTCCGCGATCGCTTGAGCCGTCCTCAGAGTCGTCGGTCGGCCGGCAACCGCGTCGCCGAGGGTACGGAGGCCGATACCGGTGGTCACATGCAGCGATGCCATCTTGAACTCATGCTTTTCTCGCAGTCGCATCATGAACTCGGAGTTTAGTCGCACCTTCGCTCGACGCATTACGTCCCCCATCGCATAGGCGGCTCCCGCGATTCGCTAGCTCGCCTTACCCTCCGGTTTCGCCGCCACTGGGCATCGACCCCTCCGGAACACGCAGTCACGCGCACTACCCATTACTGCGCGTGGATACCGATCCGTGCGCGCAACTCGCGCGCTATCCCGTGTAGCACTGAGCGCGATATCCGATTGGCGGTTCCCTGGTCTACCAAACGGTTGGGCGATTCGTATTCTATAAAAATGGGCGTTCGACCGAGCGCATTGCGGCGCAATCGAACGCACCAACCTTACCGAAAACGAAGGGCGGTTCGAATTCGATGGAACGTACAAACGGAAAAGCACGAGACGGCACGATGCGCATTGCATCCGACGTCCGCGCGAAATCCTTGCAAGGTGCGATGCGCGCACAGATCCGCGACGCCGTGAAGCGAGTAGCAACATTCACGCGAAAGACCGCTGATCTCGCGGCGGACGTACTCGCCACCGAAACGCGAAGGCGACAGCTGGCAGATTACCTGCGCGGATGGTGGATCGAGGCGATCGCCGTCTTCGGAGCGATTGCGTTCTGCCTTGAATGGTATCCTTCGCGTCTAGTCGCATATGCGTTCGACATAAGCGATCCTATCGCGCTGAACATCGTCACAGCTGGGATCGCGGTGCTAGGCTGGCTTCTCGGATTCATGATCGGCGAGTTGGCGGCGGCGTACAGAAAACCGCAGCCGCGATCTACCGTCAGGCAAATCGCATTGATCCTCGCGGTGGCTGGCGCTGTCGGCTATCTGGCAATGGGCTTCCAGAACAGGCTCGTGTATGCGACGATCATCGCGCTCGAGGCGAAGTCGCAAATGCTCGAACCCTGGAAAATTGCACTTTCATTAAGCGCACTGAGCGCACTGGGAATCATCGTCGCATTCTTGACGGGAGTGCTACGAGAGTCGACCGAGGCAACGGCGCTGCGGCGTGCGTGTGTGCGGCTGAACCGTGAGCTCAACCTCAGCAACGCAAATCTCGCTGCCGCCGAGGATGAGCTTGACGAAGCGGAGGCTGCATATCGTGACGCATTTCCCGACGCTCCGACTATCGTCGTGGGCCGTCCCGCATCCTTTAGACGGAGAAAGAGCGCATGAGATCGATCGTTTCTGTCATAAACATGGCGACCGCCGTAATGGCCTTGATCGTTGCGGCGACCGGATGCGCGACGGCCGATGCCGGCAACGTCGGAATCCCAGTCGGCTGTCAAAGCCGGTTCCTCGGGCTCGAACTGAAGCCTAATTCCGCCGTACAACTCCTCGTCGCGGCCGGCAATACTGTTCCGAAAGGTGCATGGTCTGATTATCGGGACCTGGCATTGCACGTTGTACGCTGTACCGGTGCGGACGCAACGCTTGCGCTTCGGCCGATTAATGCGCGCTCGTTCAGCGAGCGCGCATTGTCGACCGAAACCGTGCCGAGCCGCATGGGTCGCAATTCAATCAACCCTCTGCACTACCGTGTCGACATGCACGCGTTCATCACCCGGCAAACCGCCCAGATCGACCGTTTAGAGGCGTATCCCAACCCACTTGATTGGTCGGACCCTGTCGGTGGGCTTCTGGCCGCGAGCGACTCCCTACGCCACGCACCGGCAGACGTAAAACGGGTCGTCGTCATGGTAATGAACGGCTACGAGCAGACGGCGGAGTTTAACACGTTTGTATTCGGTGTGGACCCGGTGACGTTCGCCGGACCAGTTTTGCGCAAGTTGCGGGAAAAGAGCGCGCTGCCCCAACTCGCTGGCGTGGACGTCGTCATCCTCGGCATCACCCAGGGCGCTGTTGGCATGCACGCCACGACGACCCAGGCGGCCGGAGTGTGCCGATTTTGGAGCAAAATAGTCACGGCCGGGAAGGGCAACTTGGTGTACTGCGACGCCGGTTTACCGGACGCTAGCCGCTCCGACTGAGCGCGCAGCCCGCGCCGACGTGGTCATGCCCTGCTGACCACGTGGCGCGGCGGACGCTTTCAAGGGTCACCATGAACGACCTCACGGACACCCTTTCTGCTCGCTCCTCACCAACGCTCAATACTGCACAATCACACGTGCGGAGCGGCGCCGGCGATGTCTCCATTATTGCGGTCGCTAAACCTGGCGTCGGCACCATGGGCTTCGGATGCCTTCGGTACCGCCACGTGAACCTCTTTCACGTTGATACGCTCCGAGTGAAAGTCCAGGCGCACAAAAACATATCCGGCGATCAAACAAGGGCAGATCGTTCAGCGGCGCAAATAGGCGCGAGTCGGCCACGCGGACGCTTCAAAAGGCCATAGTATAGTCGTTGCACGCAGTCAACCGGCCCCGGCATCATGAACCACCCGCCCCCGGTCGTACGCAGAGCGAAGGCGTTCTTCAGAATGGGCAGTCTAAAATATATGACAGCACGTATTCGCGATGTTGCTCGCATGCGCCCGCGCGACGACGATAAGGTCTGGCGCTACATGAGTCTCTCAAAATACCTGAGCCTCATATCAACTGGCAATTTGTATTTCGCGAGGGCGGATTTGCCGGGCGACCGGTTTGAAGGAGCTATTGGTGTAAGCAACTCCCGCGCCGCGTACTCTCCTCCCCCAAGCATACGTGGTACTACTGCACAACGTGAGCGCGTCTATATTAGTTGCTGGCATCAACAACCGCATGAGTTGGCCGCAATGTGGAGTGTCTACGGAGTCCTCGGCGAATCAATCGCAATCCGCTCGACGTTTGCGGTAGTCGTTCAGGCACTTCCATCGAGCGTTGTTGTAGGACGTGTAAAGTATGCCGACTATTTAGCTCTGCCGCTAGAAGCTTACGGCGATCAAGACCGCTACTTCTACAAACGCCGGTCGTTCCGCACCGACCGCGAGCTTCGGGCTATCGAATTCAAAGATGGCGGTAGGAAAAATCCAGGGCTGACGCATCCGGTTGACCTGAGAGACTTCGTCGAGGCGGTGTACGTGGCGCCCGGGAGTCCTGACTTTTTTCGGAATGCTGTTCGCGACGTCACGCGCAGATACGACATTAACGCGCCAGCGCGTACGCCCGCGCCGAGACGAACTTCGGCATCGTCGAAGCGGCGCAACTCCACCGGCTGTTCGACGATCTCGAACTGCAAGCGGCGCCGCCGCTCGAGGGCTGTCGCAACAACCGGTTGGTACGTTCACCACCTCAAACATTAACGATGCATCTTCAGAAATTTTGCGGCGCGCCATCGACCGGACGAAGCGGGCGTCGCACCGCAGCGGTTCAATGGTTGTGGGCGAGGATTTTCGCGAGCTTGTCGCCCGGGACGGCGTCGGGCCGGCTGAAGTCGAAGCGCGCGCTTGCGGCCGCGCCGTACGCCGTCGCGCCGTTGCGTCGCGTCACGTCGATCCGCGGCGGCAGCGCGGTGTACGGCCGCAGGTCGGGTGGACCGAACGCTGCGTACATCGGGACCGCCGTCGCGTCGTAGGTCGAGAGCGGCCGCATTCCAAGCAGGATCTCGATCGTGCGCAGCACGCTGAC
>DASZBS010000102.1:0-27382 GCA_035943995.1 Candidatus Elarobacter sp.
CGGGCACGACGACGGTGATGGTTCCGGGCGCGGGGCACTCACCGCACCGCGACGCCCCCGAGATCGTCCTCGACCGTATCGCGACGTTCGTCGGCGCGCTCGAGGCGTAGCGATGCCGGGCTATCAGGTTACCGCCGAGGACGTGCAGGCGTGCTTTCGCGGCGAGGTCTACGGCGAGGCCGAGACGATGACGGCCGAGTGGTTCGCCGACCACGTCGCGCGCAACGACATCGACCTGGAGCGATCGCCGCGCTACACCGTCGACGGCGAGCTCTCCGCCGTTGCGCTAATCGCGTTCCGCGGCGACCGCGCGTGGATCGGCGGGCTCGGCGTCGTACCGGGGGCTCGCGGCCACGGCATGGGAGGCGTGTGCGTCGTCGACGTGCTCGGGATCGCCCGCGACGCGGGTGCTGCGACCGTCGAGCTGGAGGTGCTGGAGAACAACGCCGCCGCGATCCGGCTCTACGAGCGCGCCGGGTTCGAGCAGATCGACGAGTTGAGCGTGTGGCGGCGCGAGTGGCTCAGCGTTCCGGCACGCGAAGCCGTCGGCACGGTCTCAGAGACGCCGCGCGATGCGGTCGCGGTCGCCGCGCTCGCGCGCAGCCCAGCGACGTGCTGGCAGCGCGAGCCACGCAGCGTCGCGGCCGCGGCGCCGTTCGTCACGCTGACCGTCGGAGACGCTGCCGCTGCGTATGCGTTCGTGCGGCCCGGCGCAACGCGCGCCGCCGCAGTCCTCGACGCAGGCGCTCGCGACGAGGCGGCGGCGGACGCGCTGTTCTCGCTCCTCGACGCGCGGTTCGCGTCGCACGACCTCACGCTGGTGAACGAGCCGTCGCGCGGTCCGCTGAACGACGCCCTCTTCGCCGGACCCTTTTGGGACCAGATCGCGCTACAGCGGCGCATGCGCATCGCGCTGCGCTGACCCCTTGTTTCGCGGCGCGGCTACGGTCGCGCGTCGTGCAGGATCGGCAGCAGCGTGCGGTACGCGCGGCGCGCGACCGTGCCCGCCCGCAGCGCTTCGATGATGTCGTGCGACGGCGGCAGGCCGGTCAGGCGGTGCAGCTCGATCGCGGTTCCGTCGTGCGCGCGCCAGGCGGCGGCGAGCGCGCGCGTTGCGCCGTTGTTCACGCCCGTCTCGCTTTCGTTGGTGACGAGCGTGATGCGGTGGGTCGCGGGCGGCGTCGCGCGCGCGAGCGCGCGCAGCTGCGTCGCGATACCGAGCGCTTCGGCGATCGCGCGCGTCGGAAAGCGCGCGTACCCGTGGTCCGGCATCAGGCGCTCGCGCTTGATCGGATTCCACCACAGGAACGCGTTGGGCAGCGTGCGCAGCGAAGCCGCCAGCGCCGCGGTCGCCGTGCCGTGGATCCCGACGACGCCGAGAAACGGCGCGATGGCGACGGCGTGGTCGACGTGCTCGTACTGCGCGAGCCACGCCGCGAGCAAACCGCCCAGCGAGAAGCCGGCGACGACGACCGACGTGCCGAGCCCGCGCGCGATGGCGAGCGCTTCGTACGCCGCGTCGATGAGGTGCTGCGCGGAGAGGTCGCGCAACTGTGTCGTGAGCCGGTCGCGCGCGCCGTGGCCCGGCAGCCGCGGCACGATCACGGTGTCCCCGCACGCGTGCAGCCGGCGAGCAAGCCCATCGCACTGCATCGGGCTCGCGGTGAGGCCGTGCAGGAAGAGCACCACGCGCGCCGTCGGGCGGCCGTGCGCCAGCAGCATCGTGCCGCCGCGCGCGTGGATCGTGTCGTCGTCGCGCTCGGCAAGTGCGGCGAACGAGCGCAACGCGCCGGCGTAGTCAGGCCGCACGCGCGCCGCGGCGGACGATGCGTTCCAGCGCGGCGTAGTCGACCTTCGCGTCGTGGCGCGGGTCGACGGGGACCGGCGCGACGATGATGCGGTCGATCCGCGCGAACTCGAGCGCGTCGCGGACGGCGCGCTCGTCGAGCGGGTGGCCGGCGAGCGGCTCGACGACGAGCACGCGCACACCGTCCGCGCCCGCGACCGCGCTGCGCGCGACGCCGGGCACGTACGCGAGCGCGCATTCGACGCGCAACGGTTCGAGCGTGCCGTGCGCGTCGTCGATCGTGGCCGCCGCGCGCCCGACGAGCCACAACCGGCCGCGCGCGTCGTAGTAGCCCAAGTCGCCGGTGCGGTGCCAGGTGCGCGCGCCCGCGCGGATCTTCGTCGTGGCGTCGGCGGCGGCGTCGGTATAATGCGGCACCACGTGCGGCCCGCTGACGACGATCTCGCCGGCCTCGCCGGCGCCGAGCGTGCGGCGCTCGACGTCGTCGTCGTGCGGAAACGGTCCGAACACCGCGCCGCGACGCGCCGGCACGATCGCGACGGAACCTGGCGCGCACGGAACGCCCGCGAGCAAACCCGCGCCCGCGCGCATCGCGGCGTGATCGGACGGCGCGACGTCGGCCGCGTCGAGCAGCGCGATCGGTTCGGCCTCGGTGCTCCCGTACACCGCGAGAAGCCGCGCGTTCGGCGCAACGGCGCGCAGCGCCCTCGCGAGCGGCGGCATCACGGGTGCGCCGCCCGAAGCGATCAGCCGCAGCGCGGGCAGCGTCGCGTGCGCGCGGCGCAGCGCGAGCGCGAGGTTGCCGAGCAGCGCCGGCGACGCGACGATGCGGGCGACGCCGTAGTCGCGCAGGACCGCGGCGAGCGCGGCAGCGTCGGCGCGGCCCGGATGGCGCAGATCGACGCCGGAGAGCACGCACGTCGCGCCGGCGGCGAGCTCCGCGAGCAGCACCATCGGCATCGTGCACAGCGACGTCGCGCCGTCGAGACCGAGCGCGTCCGACAGCGCGTTCACCTGCGTGTGCGCGACGCCGTGCGTGCGGACGAGCGCCTTCGGCGCGCCGGTGCTGCCGCTGGTGAAGGTCAGCATCGCGGGCGCGGCGTCGCCGCACGGTTCGACCGCGCCGTTCGCGTCGAGCGCGGCGTCGTGCAGCACGTCGTGCGCGAGCGGCGCGAGCGTCGTCGACAGGCGCACGGCGTGGCGCAGCGACGGCACCGCGGCGAGCGCGAGCCAGCCTATCCCGCCGACGAGCACGGCGCGCGGCGCGTGCGTTCGCGCGCAGTGCCGCAGCGACGCGCGCGTGGCGCCGGGCGGCGGGATCGCGGGGATGAGCCCGGCGCGCAGCAGCCCGATCAGCGCGGCGTACAACTCGATCCCGACGGGGTGGAGCAGTAGCACGGTTTCCCCGGCGCGCAACCCGCGCCCGCGCACGGACGCGGCGACGTGCGTGCTCGCCTCGTCCAGCTCGGCGTACGTCAGGGTGCGCTGCGCCGCAGCGTCGATCAGGGCGATGCGTTGCGGGTGCGCGGCGGCGCGCGCGCGGAGGATCTCGACGACGTTCATGACAGCTCCTTGGCGAGGACGGCATAGCGGCGGAAGGGGATCGCGCGCGACGCTAGCGAGCGCGCCACGCTGCCGTCGTGCTGCAGCGCGGAGATCGCGCGCGTCGCGCCGAGCGCGTGCGCGGCGGCGCGTGCGACGTCGGTGAGCACGAAGCCGAGCCCGGCGAAGCGCCGGTCCGCGTCGCGCAGCACCGTCTTGAGCACGACGGTCTCGGGCGCGCGCGGATCGCGCAGCGCGAACAGCACGCCGGCGATGCGGCCGTCGCACTCGGCGACCGGGCACAGCCGCGGGTCGAGCAGCGGCGCGAGCGGACGGTACAACGCGGCGAACGCGGCGAGCCCGATCGGCGCGAACAGCGGCGCGTGCGCGAAGGCGCGCAGCGCGAGCGCGTGGATCTGCGCGAGCTCCTCGTCGAAGCGGTCGAGATCGAGCGCGCGCAGCGAGACGCCGGCGGCGTGCAAACGCGCCGTCAGCGTGGCCGCGCGCGGATCGCGCTCGGCGAGCGCGTCGTCGCGGTACGACGCATACGTCTCGAGCGGCGCGAACCCGGCGTGCCGCCACGGCGCGACGGCCGCAGCCGGCGAGTACGGTTCGAGCGGGAACGGCGGCGTGCCGTCGCTCCCCGTCACGAGCCGGTAACGGTGCCACGTGTCGCCGTCGACGGGCCCCACGGCGAGCTTGCAGCCCGCTTCGCGGAGCCGCTCCGCCGCGCGCGCGAGCAGCGCGACGAGCGCGTCGTCGCCGCACGATTCGACGGCGCCGATGAAACCGGTGCGACGTCCGCGGTGCAACGGCGTGGAGCGCCACCACAGCGAACATCGCGCCTGCACGATTCCGGCGCCGTGCTGCTGCAACGCCGCGTCGGGCGGCGTCGTGGTTCCCGCGTGCGTGGCGGTCATGCGAACGACCCTCCGAACAGGCGCAGCGCGAGCAGGCCCGCGAGCGGGATCGCGACGTTGTCGAGGCCGTCGCCGGCCAACGCTTCGGCGAGCGTCGTCGCGAGCGCGAACGCCGCGACGGCGGCCACGCTCTCCGCGCGCGGAAACACCGCGCACACGAGCAGCGCGACGACGAAGAACGCGGCGGAGCCTTCGAGCGACTTGCGCGCCCTGCCGACCGCGAACGGATGCCGGCCGAAGCGCCGTCCGACCAGCGCGGCGGCGGCGTCGCCGAACGCCAGCGCGAGGATCGTCGCGACGTACGCGGGCTTGTCGCCGTGCGCGAGCACGAACGCGAGCGCCACGCCGCCGACGAACGCGAACTCGCCGTACGACGCGCGCGCGATCCCGTGCAGCGCCGCGCCGAACCGCACGCGCAGCCACGGCACCGTGCGCAGCGCGAGCAAGCCGGCGCACGCGACGGCCGCGAGCACGAGCACCGGCGCGACGTCCGCGAACAGCCACGGCAGCGGCAGGCACATCGCGCCGACCGCGACGTGCGAGGCCTTGCGGGCGGCTTCGGGTTCCCACGCGAACCGGTGCGCGAGCATTCCGATCCCGCCGACCAGCAGTGCCAGCACGGCGGCGGCGAGCACGGCGGTCATCGCGCTTCCTCCACCACGAAGTCTCCGTAGAACGGCACGCGGTCGCGCGCGCGCAGCGGCGCGGCGACGTCCTCGCGCGCGGCGAGGAACGGCGCGAGCGACGCGGGCCGGCGGCGCGGGACGAGCATGTTCCAGTACGCGAGCCGTGCGCGCGGTGCCGAGATCGCGGCGATGCGCGCCAGCAACGAGCCGTACGCCGCCTCGTCGACGTACTCGAACACGTCGGAGAGATTCCAGCCGTCGATGAGCTCGCCGTCGTGCGCGCCGACGAACTCTTCCAGCGAGGTCGCGCGGACGTCGAGCCGGTCGAGGTTCGCGCGGATCGCGTCGAACGACTCGGGCCGCAGCGCGAGCGGCAGCGCGTCGCCGTGCGCGCCCGTGAGGATCCAGCGCAGGTACGGATTCGCGCCGGCGTCGTCGTCGCGCAGCGACCGCGCGATGCGCCCGAGCAGCCGCTGCGACACCGGACCGTCCGCGTGCGCGAAGAAGCGCGGATCGCGCCCCAGCGCGCTCATCGCGGGCTTGGCGAAGAACGCGCGAAACATCAGCCGCCAGCGCACGGTGTCCCAGCGCTCGTCGTAGAAGCGCACGCGCTCGGCATCGTCGCACGCCAGCAGCTCGCGCACCGTGCGATCGGAATGGATCAGCGGCAGCACGACCGTGCGGAACAGCGTGAGATAGCCTTCGAAGCGGCCCGCGCCGCCGACCCCCGCCCGAATCGCGCCGGGGCGCGCGTCCCAGTACGCGCGCGCGGCGTCGTCGAGAAGCGGGCGGCAACGCGCGTACAGCGCGAGCCGGTCGGCGTGCGGGCGCGAGCCCACCAGCGCGAGCAGCTCTTCGTGCGCGAGCGCGCGGTACGCGGCGACGCGCAGCGCGAGCGCGGCGAGCTGCGCGGGCTCGCGGTCGAGCGCGATCACCCGCGCCGGACCGGCGGCGAGCATCGCGAGCGCGTTGTCACCCGCGGATGCGATCGCGACGTACGTCCCGCCCGGCCGAACCGCCAATGCGGACACGAGCACGTCGGCGTCCTCCCAGCACTGCGCGTACCGCAACGCGTTCGTCATGACGCCGCCTCGATGCGCCGCACGACGCCGGTCGCGCCGTCGAGCTCGACGAGGTCGCCGTCGCGCAACCACGCCGTCAAACCGCGAATCGCGACGACCGACGGAATCCCCATCTCGCGCGACACGATCGCGGCGTGCGAAAGCTGGCTGCCGCGCTCGACGAGGATCGCCGCCGCCGCCGGAAAGAGCACCACCCAGCTGGGATCGGTGCGCTCGGCGACGAGGATCTCGCCGGAACGCAGCGTTTCGCGCGGGTCGTGCACCACGCGCACGCGAGCGCGCACGATACCCGGGCAGCACGCCGTGCCGGTGCGAACGGTGTCGTCGCCGTCGTACGCGGTAGGCGCTGCGAGCGGCGCGACCGGCAGGTCGAGCGTCGCGAAGCGGTTCGGCGGCGCGGGCGCGGCGGCGTAGCGCGCGCTTTCGGCGCGGCGTACGGCCGCGAGCGCGCGCAGGTCGCGGCTCGCCGACGTGCCTTCGACGTAGCCGAACAGCTCGTCGATCGTGAGGTGGAAGACGTCGCGCGCGTCGTCGAGCGCACCGCGCTTCGCGAGCGCCTCACCCATTGCGACCACGATGCGCCGCACGCGGCCGAACACGCGCGTCCGCTCGAAGCGCAGGTTCTCGCGCGCGACGATCCGCGCGCGCGCCCACGCAGTCAGTCGCGCGAACACGAACGCCCGCAGCGGCCGCCCGCGCAACGCGTCGTGCGCGCGGCGCTGGGCGTCGCGTCGCAGCTTCGCCGCTGCGCGATCGTCGGCGCGCGGTGCGTCGCGAAGCCGTGCGATCGCTTCCAGCAGCGGGCGCGGATCGTCGACCAGCGTCGGGCTCTCCAGCTTCAGCTCGCTCTCGCACCGGTCGCCGAAACGCGCGAGGTACGCGCCGAACTCCAGATCGAAGCCGAGCCGGTCCCCGGCGGCATCCAGCTCGGCCAGCTCACGCACGGCGCGCGCCGGCTCGGCGCTCATCATCCCGCCGCGCGCCGGCTCCGCGCCGGCGCTCAGCGCGGGCGCCAGCGACGCATCGCCGCACCATGCGGACGCTACGCGCTTGAGCACGCCGAACGACAGCATCACGAAGAAATCGTTCGCGATCGGAACGTCCCACCGGTCGAGCAGCGCGCGCTCGAGCCGGCGATACTCACGCACGAGCTCCACCAACGTCGCGTCACCCTGAACGCCAGTGCCACCGTGAACGCCAGTGTCACCGTGAACGCCAGTGTCACCCTGAGCTTGTCGAAGGGTGCGCCCGAATTCGGCACCAGCGGTGAGCGTAGCGTCGACGTGCGCATGAAAGCGCATGATTTCGCGCGGCAATCGCACCACCGTCACGGTTAGCGCGAAGGCGGTGCGCGCGAGCATCAGCGCGTCGCGCAGCCGCCCACGGCGGCAGCCTTGCGCGATCGCGTCGGCGAGTTCCATAGGCAGCGCTTCGCGCACGCCCATCATCTCTTCCATGAAGCGGCGGTTCAGACGATAGCCCGGCAGCAGCGCGAGCATGCGGTACCAGCCGACGAGGTCGTACATCATGTGGCCGTCGATGCGCCCGACCAGTGCCTCGAACGTGCGCGCGTTCGCGTCGATCGTATCGCGCGGGACGCCGGCGAGCCGGAAGAACGCGCGGTACGCGCCGGCGTAGGCATGGCGCGCGAACGAGTACGTCAGCGCGCCGACGATCCCGCCGTAGCTCTCCGCGATGTTGCTGTCGTCCCAGATCGCGACGGGAGTTGCAACCCGCGCAACCGCAGTGACCGGCCGCGCCTGGAGCGCCCACAACCGTCCGCCGGCGAACGTGAACTCGACGTCCTGCGGCGCGCCCGCGGCGCTCGCGATCCGCCGCGCGAGCGCTGCGACCGCGCGCACCGCGCTATCATCGAGCGCGGGCCGCGCGCGCAGTGCAGCGTCGACCGCGACGGCGAGCGTCCCGGCGCCCGGTGCGCGCACGTGCATGCGGTCCTTCTCCGCGAGCGTGCGCGCCACGATCGTGCCGTCGCGCGCGACGCGCCAGGCGTCGGTCGTGCACTCGCCGTCGACGACGCCGGACGCGAGCCCGTACGCAGCGTTGACGACGACGACGTCGCTGCCGTCGACCGGATCGATTCCGAACGCGACGCCGCTCGCCTCGCCGTCGACCATGCGCTGCACGACGACCGCCATCGCGATCTCGTCGTGGCCGCGGTCGTAAGCGCGGACGCTGTCGCCGGTGGTCGATGCGCGCACGCGCCGGATCGCGTCGAGGACGCCGTCGCGCGGCACGAACAGCAGCGACGCGAACTGGCCTGCGTACGATGCGGTCGCGCCGTCTTCCACGACTGCGGACGAGCGCACCGCGAACGTGGTGGCGCACCCTTCGACAAGCTCAGGGTGACATTGGGCATGGTCCCGATGACATTGGGCATGGTCCCGGCGACATTGGGCTTGGTCCCGGTGGCATCGGGCAGCGCTCGCGTGACGTTGCGCTTCGTCCGCGTGACATTGCGCGTCGTCCGGATGACATGACACGTCCGCAGCGAGCCGTTCGAGCGCTTCGCGTACCGTCTCGTCGTCGACTTCGCAGTTCGGCGGGACGACGAACCAGGGCGGTACGTCGCAGCCGGCGTCGCGCAGGCGCGCGAGGCCCACCGCTTTGCCGCCGGCGCGTGCGACGTCGGTCGCGCCCACGTCGTCCGGGAAGAGGATGCCGCGTCCGGCGAGGGGCTCGAAGGTGATCATGACAGCACGTGTACTCCGAGCGGGACGATGCCGAGGAAGAGGTAGGAACCGACCGTCCAGACGCCGGTCATCGCTTCGATGCGGCGGCCGCTGCCGGTGCGCGTCGCGCGCAGGAAGGCGATGCCGCACGCGACGGCCGCGAGCGCGAGCGCGGCGAACACCGGCAGGTCGACGCGTGCGAAGCCGACGTGCGCCGCCGCGATCGTCGCGAGCGCGACGTTGCACGCGATCGCACCGACCCACACGGTGGTCGCGCCCGCGCGTCCCCACAGCGCGGTGTACGTCTCGACGCCCGGCTCCTCGTCTTGCGGCGCGCGCATCTTGCGGCCGACCTCGACGACGAGCCCGTTTAGGAACGTCACCGCGAGGAACCAGCCCAGCGCGCGCGGCGCGGGGACACCCGCGACGAGCCAGTCGAACGACGACACGTACCAGTCGATCAGCGGCACGATCGCCATGTGCGACGCGATGTACGCGATCGGGTGCGCGCGCAGCCAGCCGCGCGCGAAGAACTCGGCGCTCATCAGCCCGAACCACGCCCAAACGATCAGCAGCCCCGGCACGAGCCGCACGTCGACCGCGAGCGCGATCGCGAGCTGCAGCCCCATGCAGATCGCGCCGGCGACCGCGAGGCCGCGCAGCGTGACGAGCCCGCGAGGAACCGGGCGGTACGGGCGCCAGCGCGCGTCGTCGGCGGCGTCCTTGAACTCGTCGGCGATGCGCAGCAGCGCGAACATCAGGAACGACGACGCGAACCCCGCCGCGACCAGATACCACGGCGGAAGCCGGCCCGCTCCGCGCACGAGCGCGGAGAACGCGATCGCCGACGTGCTGAACGCCGCGATCAGCACGCCGTTCTGCGCGAGCGGGAAGCGCTCGCGCGCGTACACCAGCCAGCGGTTCACGCCGGGGCTCCGGCGGCGTTCGCGCATGCCGGCACGCCGGCGCCGGCGCGGGCGAAGCGGTGGTGCGCGGCGGAGAACTCGTGCGCGCACAGCGACGCGGTCAGCGAGATCTCGCCGGCGAGCACGATCGACGCGACGATCTCCGCCAGCGCGTCCGCGGTGAGCGGCTCGTCGCCGTGCGCGAGCAGCCGCGACGCCGCGCGCTGCGTCGGCAAGCCCGTGCCGCCGCCGACCGTGGCGACCACGACGTTGGGCATCGTCACGCAGGCATACAGCGCGCCGGTCGGTGCGACGTCCAGCCGCGTGATCCCCACCGCCGACTCCGCGACGCACGCGACGTCCTGGCCGGTCGCGAGGTAGAACGCGGCGAGCGCGTTCGCGTACATCCCCTGCATGCCGATCGTGCCGGTCATCGCCGCCGCGACCGCGCCGGTGCGCCAATACGCCGCGAGCATCGCGGGCGTCACGCGCAGGCGCTCTTCGAGCAGTGCCGCCGGCACGGTCACGTCGGCGCACACCCGGCGGTCGCGCGTCGACATCAGCGCGTGCGCGGCGGCTTTCTTGTCGCCCGACGCGTTCGACTCGACCGCGAACGAGGACGGGCGCACCGGTGCGTGAGCGAGCAGCTCGGCGCACAGCGCCTCCGTCGCGAACGTCACCATGTTCTGGCCCGCCGCTTCGCCCGTCGCGTACGCGCAGTCGAGGTAGAGATGATTCCCTTCGACGATAGGCGTTGCTTCGAGGAGGCGGGCATGACGCGAGGTCGCGTTCGCGGCGGTGCGCAAGCGTTCGGTGTTCTCGCGCACCCAGCGTGCGACGAGCATCGTCTCGCGCAGGTCGGCGAACGCGAACACCGGCGTGCGCCGCATCCGCGCGTCGAGGACGCGCGCGTCGCAGCCGCCGGCCCGCGTGATCAACTGCGCGCCGCGGCTGTACGATGCGACCAGACATGCTTCGGTCGTCGCCAGCGGCACGTAGTACGTGCCGTTTGCCGCGCCGCCGCGGATCGCGAGCGGGCCTGCGAGCCCGACCGGCACGCGCACGGTGCCGATGAAGTTCTCGACGTTGCGTTCGTAGGTCGCGGGGTCGTCTAAAGCAACCGCACCCTTCGACAGGCTCAGGGTGACATCACTGGTCAGGGCGACGTCGGGGGAGGGGAGATGCCTGATGCGCTCCATGGGTCGACGATAGCGCCCGGGGGCCGCCGCGCGCGTCCGTAGAACTACGGAAGTCCCCTCGAATCCCGGTAGGCGACTGAAGTCCCGTATGAGCAGCAACAACCCGTTCGATCCGCTCGGCGTCGGCGCGATGTCGATGGAAGTCTGGCGCGCGATGATGGCGACGCCGGGCAAGCTGCTCGAAGCGCAGATCGAGCTCGCGCAGTCGCTCGCCGGCGTCACGGTGCGCGACGCGAACGCCGTCGCGGCCGGCGAAGCGCCGGCCGGCGAGCCGGTCATCGCGCCGGAACCGGGCGACCGCCGCTTCACCAACCCGGCGTGGACCGCGAACCCGTACTTCGACGCGCTCAAGCAAGGATATCTACTCGCCACCAAGGCGGTGCTCGACTCGATCGATCAAGCCGAAGGGATCGACGACACCACGCGCCGCCGGGTGAAGTTCTTCGCCAAGCAGTTCTGCGACGCGATGAGCCCCACCAACGTGCCGTGGTTCAACCCCGAGGTGCTCGAGGAGACGTTCCGCACCGGCGGCGCAAACTTGCGGCGCGGCTTGGAGAACATCGCCGCGGATCGGCGCGACAACGCCGGGCGAGCCGCGCTCGTCGACGAGTCGGCGTTCGCGGTCGGCAAGAACGTCGCGACGACCGCGGGCAACGTCGTGTTCCGCAACGAGCTGATCGAGCTGATCCAGTACGCGCCGACGCAAACGCAAATCTACGCGCGGCCGCTGGTGATCGTGCCGCCGTGGATCAACAAGTTCTACATCCTCGACCTCCAAGCGGCGAACAGCTTCGTGAAGTACGCGACCGACGAAGGCCGCAACACGTTTGTCGTGTCGTGGCGCAACCCCGACGCGTCGCTCGCGCACCTGACGTGGGCCGACTATCTGCGGCTCGGCCCGCTGACGGCGATGCGCGTCGCGGCGGAGATCGCGGGCACCGAGCAGGTCGACGCGATCGGCTACTGCATCGGCGGCACGCTGCTGGCCACCGCGCTCGCGTACCTCGCGCGCGAGAACGACGAGCTCGTGAACACCGCGACGTTCTTCGCGGCGCTCGTCGACTTCACCGACCCCGGCGAGCTGATGTCGTTCCTGTCGAACGAAGCTCTCGCCTACATCGAGGAGCGCATGAACGAGCAGGGCGTGCTCAGCGGCCGCGAGATGGCGGACACGTTCAACATGCTGCGCGCGAACGACCTGATCTGGGGCGTCGCGGTGAACCGCTACCTGCTGGGGAAAGACGCGCCCGCGTTCGACCTGCTGTACTGGAACAGCGACGCGACGCGCATCCCGCGCGCGACGCACTCGTACTACTTGCGCGAGATGTACGTGGCGAACAACCTGTCCAAGCCCGATGCGCTCGAAGTCGACGGCGTGCCGATCGACCTAGGCCGCGTTGGGCTCGACACGTACTGCGTCGCCACGCAAGAAGACCACATCGCGCCGTGGCGCTCGGTCTACACGATGACGCGGCTGTTCTCGGGCGAGACCACCTTCCGGCTGGGCGCGTCGGGGCACATCGCCGGCATCATCAGCCCGCCGGGCAAGAAGAAAGCCCTGTGGTGGGGGCCGCCGGCGGGCGCGCCCAACCCGCCCGACCCCGACGCGTGGTTCGCCGCCGCGCCCAAGCACGAAGGCTCGTGGTGGCCCGACTGGATCGCGTGGCTCGCCCAGCGCTCGCCGGACAAAATCGACGCCCCGGCGGCCGCGGGCAGCGCGAAGTACGCGCCGCTCGCGGACGCGCCCGGGACCTACGTCCTGGAGCGCTGAGGCCGTGCGCGGAAACTCCCATGAATCCCACAGCGTTGTAAGCCTACCGCCCTACGCTTGTCGCCGGAGGCGCTTCATGCATTCATCCCGCTCCCGGACGCCCGTCGCGCTGCTCGCGACCGCAGCCATTCTGTTCTCCATCGTCGCGGCGCCCGTCGCGGCCCGCGCGGACGGCGCGGCCGACGCCGCGAGCGCCGGCGTCGGCGTCGCGCGCATCAGCCTGATCCAAGGCGCGGTCGCGGTCCAGCGCGGCGACTCGGCGACGCCGCTCGCGGCCGCCATCAACGCGCCCGTCCTGGGCGCCGACTACGTGACGACCGGCGACGGCGCGCGCGCCGAGATCCAGTTCGACGGCTCGACGTCGGTGCGGCTGGGCGCGGACGTGCAAATGCGCTTCACGCACCTCGACACGGCCGACCGCGAACTGCAGCTCGCCGCGGGCACGGTCGACCTGCGGCTGCTGCGCGGCACCGACGGCCGTTCGCAGATCGACACGCCGTCGATCTCGGTCCGGCCGCGCGCCACCGGAAGCTATCGCGTGAGCGTCGACGCGGCGGGCCGCACGCAGGTGACGGTGCGCTCCGGCGCCGCGGACATCGTGACGTCGCAAGGCACGCAGGCGCTGGTCGCCGGCACGACGCTGCTCGCGCAAGGCTCCGCGGCCAACCCGACGATCCAGAGCGGCGACGCGCTGGCGTACGACGACTTCGACCGCTTCAACCGCGAGCGTGACGACCGCGAGCAGCGCGCGCTGGCGGATGCCGCGTACGCGGCGCCGGGCGTCGCGGGGATCGACGACCTCGACGGGTACGGCCGCTGGGTGACCGACGGCGGCTACGGTCGCGTGTGGGTGCCGTACACGGTGGCGTCGACCTGGGCGCCGTACCGCGACGGCCGCTGGGTGTGGGAAGAAGGCTTCGGCTGGACGTGGCTGGGCTACGAGCCCTGGGGCTGGGCGCCGTATCACTACGGCCGCTGGTACCACAGCTCGCTCTACGGCTGGTGCTGGTACCCCGAGCGCTCGTTCGTCACGTGGCGGCCGGCGGTCGTCGCGTTCTTCGGCTTCGGTAACTTCAGTTTCGGCTTCGGCGACATCGGCTGGGTGCCGCTCGCGCCGTACGAGCCGTTCTACCCGTGGTGGGGCCGCGGCTACGGCAACCGCGTGACGTACGTGACGAACAACTACTACTACGGCAACGTGAACAACGGCAACATCACCGTCGTGAACAACAACGACGCGCACAACCGGCAGCGCGGCTTCGGCAACATGCGCTACGCCACGTCCGTCTCGCACGAACGCTTCCTCAAGGGCGACTTCGACCATCTGCGCGCGGTCGAGCCGGCGAAGCTGCGCGCGGTCCAGCTCGTGCGCGGCGTCGTCCCGGCGGTTCCGACCGAAGCGAACCTTCGCTTCAGTAACCGTCCGGCGGCGGCGCATCTCGCCGTCGGCGCGGCGCTGACCGGCGGCACGTTCGCCGGCAACCAGATCGCCGTACCGCGCACGCCGTTCGTGCAGCAGCAGGAAGCGCTCGCGAGCGTCGTCCGCACACACCCCGCCGCCGCGGTGCAAAAGGCCGTCGTCGCGGAGCCGGTCGCGAAGACCATCCCGGTGACGAGCGGTACGACCACGACGATGGTTCCGTCGAACGCGACAAGGCGCGCGGTGAGCGATCCGTGGGCGCGCTTCGGCGCGAGCCGCGGCACGCCGGTGTCGCACACCGCGACGTCCGCGACGGTCGTGCCGCGCAATGCGTCCGACGCCGAAGCGTGGCGCCACGCCGACACCACGCGCCCGGCGGCCGTGCGCGACGCGACGACGGTGCGCGAGGCGCATGCGGTTCGCGACGTGCAGCCGGCGGGGCCGCGCTCGTACGACGCGCCGCGCCGTGCGACGGCCGTGCAAGAATCACCACGCGCCGTGCAGCAATCGGCTGCGCAGCCGGCGGCGGTTCAGCAACACTCGGCCCCACCGCCCGCGCATACCGAGCACCACCCGGCGGCGACGACGAAGAGCACGTCGCCGCACTGAGCGCGGCGGTTCGCTAGGGCTGGATGCGCTTGAGACCGTCGAGCGTGAAGTCCGGCGACTGACACAGCGAGATGATCGTCCGCTCGTGCGCGACGATCTTCTCGCATGCGGCCGGGATGTCGCGCGCGATCTCGGGCGGGATCACCTGCACGCCGTGGCGGTCGGCGTGGATCAGATCGCCCGGCTGAATTTCGAGGCCGCCGATCGTCACCGGCGTCCCGAAGTCCACCATGTGCACGTACGCGTGCGACACCATGACCGAGCCGGCGAAATACTGAAAGCCCAGCGGCTCGACCTCCAGCAGATCGCGCACGCCGCCGTTGGTCACCGCGCCGACGCAGCCCAGCGCGCGGTGAATGTTCGCCTGCACCTCGCCCCAGAATGCGCCGACCGGCGGGTCGTCGAGGTCCTGGATCACGGCGACACGCGGTCCCGGCGCGGCGGCGATCGCGTCCCACCAGCCGTGCCGCGAGTAGCTGCCGTCGCTCGGGTTGTTCGCGCGTGCGCGCGCGGTCACGGCGTAACCGACCATCACGCCGAGCTGCGGAAAGATGCTGCGGATCGCGGACGACGCGTAGCCCGCGGTGCGCGGCCGCACGTCGAACGTCTCGATCGCGTTCGCGACGGTCGGCGCGTCGTAGCGCCGCAGGCGTTCGAGCTCGTCGGCGGTCAGCGGTGTCGTCGGCATCCCGAGGTGTACGCCGGGCCGCCGGGTGTCCCCCAGGTATAATGCGAGTTTCAGCGGATCATGGCGGGATGAGGACGCGCGATGTCTACGCCACCCTGCGGGAGCTCGTTCCGTCGCTCGTGGACGCTCCCAACGACGTGGTCCAGACGTGGAGCGAGCGAGCCGACCCGGTGTGGCGGCGTGGCGACCGCTGGGCGCGGGTCGAGGCCGTGACGTCCATGCAGCTGCTGGTCAGCGGCGGGCACGGCGACGAGACCGACGTGCGAAAAACGCACGTCATGACGGATCCGCTGCCGCTGGTCGCGCGCGAGGTCGCCGACCTGCTGAACCGCGCTACGGAGTAGCGAGCTCGACGGCCACGCGGTCGGCGTGGTACACCGCGCGCAGCGCTTCGAGCAAGCCGCGCGAGTCGACCGCGACCGCCCGGTTCTGGCGGATATCATAGCCGTACGCGCCGCCGAGCGACTCGATGTTGCCGTCGAAGATCAGCCCGACGATGCGCCCCTTCGCATCGATCACCGGGCTGCCGGAGTTGCCGCCGATGATGTCGGCGGTCAGCACGAAGTCGAGCGGCGTGTCCGTCTTCACGGCGCTGCGCGCGTCGAGCCAGCTCTTGGGCAGCGCGTACGGATCGCTGCCGGTCGCGTGGCGGTACGCGCCGGCGATCGTCGTGTACGGCGCGATCGTCCGGCCGTTCTCCGGGTAGCCGCGCACCGAACCGTACGTGACGCGCAGCGTGAACGTCGCGTCCGGATACGTCGTGAGCCCGTGCAGCGCGAAGTCGGCCTGCGCGACCTTCTCGTCGTTGAGCCGCAGCGGGGCCTCGACCTCGTCCTCGTACTGCTTGCGGATCGCGCGCGCGGCTTCGTCGACGGAACGCATCAGCACGATCGCGGGATCGGTCGACGCCGCGATCGCCGCCGGCCCGCCGTCGTACAGCGCTTTGCGCGCCGCGGCGTCGCCGAGCTTGGAGCCGGACACGATGCGTTCCGCGACCGCTTGCGGCGCGTCGCTGCCGAGGATCGCGCGCACGTACGGGTCGTCCGCGCCGAGCCACTCGCGCATCTTCGTCAAGTTGTGGGTGAGCGTCACGCGCTCGAGGTCCGGATACACCGGGACCGGCGCCGCGAGCCGCGCCTGCACCTGCGGGAGCGCCGCGTCCTGGAACTCGCGCAGGCGCTGCGCGTTGGGCTTCGCACGCTCCGCCGCCGCGCGCACGAGCGTGCGCGCCGTGCCGAGATACGCGCCGGGCGCGCCGCCCGCTTCGCGGTATGCGTACGGCAGGCTCAGGTCGCGGGCGTGCCGCTCCGCCTGCGCAATCGCGTTCCACGCACCGGCGTACTTTGCGCGCAGCGCGGGATCGCGCTCGACCGCCGCACGCTCCGCGCGCTCCGCTGCCGCTTTGCGGCTCATGAACGCGGGATCGAGCAGCTGCTCCTCGCGGCCCCAGTTGCCTTTGAGCCCGTTCTCCACGCCGAACAGCGTGTTGCGCGCGATGCGCGCGTGCTCCGCGCTCTCCGACGAGAACTGCGTGAGCAGCCCGCGCAGCTCCGACTGCGTGCGCAGCGTGCGGGGCAGCGCGCTGTCGCGGAGATTTTCCAGCTCGCTGACGGTGAGCAGCCGTGACGTCGAGCCGGGGTTGCCCGGCACGAACACCAGGTCGCCGTCTTTCGTGCCGGCGGCGTTCCAGCGGAAATAGTCCGGCGCCGTCGCGGGCTTGCCGTTCTCGTACGCGCGCAAGAACGCGCAGTCGACGTCGTAGCGCGGGAACGTGAAGTTGTCGGGGTCGCCGCCGAAGAACGCGATCGTCTCCTCGGGCGCAAACACGAGGCGCACGTCGGTGTACTTCTTGTAGCGGTAGAGATCGTAGAGCCCGCCGTGGTAGAGCGGCACGACCTGGCACTGGATCTGCGGGTCGCCGTTCGCGCACGCGCTCTCGATGCTTGCGAACACCGCGCGCTGCTTGGCGTTGTAGTCCGCGCCCGCGGTGCCCGCCGTCGCGGCTGTGACTTGCTTGGTGACGTGCGCGATGCCGAGCAGCGACACGATCTGGAAGCCGGGGCACGGGCGCTCGTCCTGCGGCGTCTTCGCGTAGTAGCCGTCGGCGATGAAGTCGTGCTGCGGATCGGAGAGCGCTTGCACGCAGCCGCGCGCGCAGTGATGGTTCGTCATGATCAGCGCGTCGCGGCTCACGAAGGAGCCGCTGCACCCGGGCAGGCGCACGGAGCTGGCGCGAACGTGATCGAGGAACGCCGGCGTCGCGATGAAGTGATAGGCCTTGGCGACTTGCGGGACCGGGAAGTGATCGATCGTCCACATCCCCTCGTCGGCGGCCGCCGCGACGGGCGCGACGACGAAGAGGGCGACGAGCAGTGCCAGGGTGCGTCTCATGCGCGGCCTTTTTGGTGCGCGCCGGCGCTGTTCCCGTTCAGACGAGCGCGGTGCCGATCAAAGCATTGCGCGTGACGAGCGCCGCAAGCTGCGCCTCGCTCGCGTCTTCGGTTCCGGCCGGGCGCATCGGAAGCACCATGTAGCGCACCTCGGCGGTGCTGTCCCACACCGTGATCTCGACGTCGTCGCTGAGCTGCGTACCGAACTCGGCGAGCACGCCGCGCGGATCGCGCACGGCACGCGAGCGGTACGACTCGCTCTTGTACCAGCTCGGCGACGGCCCCAGCAGCGCGAGCGGATAGCACGAGCAGAGCGTGCACACGATCAGGTTGTGCTGCAGCGGCTCGTTCGCGACGGCGCGCAGCTTCACCGGCGCCCAGTGCGCGAGGTCGATGCCGAGTTCTGCGACCGCCGCGTTGGCGTCGGCGAGCAGCCGCGTGCGGAAGTCGTTGTCGACCCAGGCGCGCGCGACGATACGCGCGCCGTTCGCCGGCTGCGCGTTGATCAAGAACGACTCGACGGCCGCGTCGAGGTCGCGCTCGGTGAGCACGTGCGCGGCTTCGAGCGCCGCCACCAGCGACTTCACGCGGTTCGACGAGTTCGCGGAGGCCTCGTGGACGTGGCTCATTCGGCGCGCTCCAAGTAGGTTTCGAACAGGTCGGCGCAGATGCTGCCGCGCGCATCACCGTCGTCGCCCCACACGTCGCCGGTCGAAAAGCGCACGGTGTATGCGGTTTGCGTGGCGGACGCGGCGCCTGCGGCGCGCGCGTCCGGAAACGGCAGCGTGCCCAGCACGAAGTCGATGCGGCCCGGCCGCCCGCGCAGGTACACCGGCAGGCGCGTGTGCCCCGGCGGGTTCATCACGTGCGTGCGCACGCGATCACCGATCGCGAACACCGAGCACGCCTTTCTCGCGAACGAGGTGCTCGACGGCGAACAGCCAGCGCTCGTAGTACGACGCGGTGAGATACTCCGCGGGCGGCATGCGCTCGATGGTCGCGCGGAACTCGTCGAGCGTGTAGCGGCCCACCTTCAGCAGAAAACGGTTGATCGCGAACACGCGCGCCTCCCACTCGTGGTGGAACGGCGGCTCGTCCGCTTCGATCGCGAGCGGTCCGAAGCCGTGCATGCCGCCGACGTCGTGAATCCGGCTCATCCGGACGGGGTTCGCCCGGCAAAGCGAGGTTCCGCCTCGCCGCGCTCAGTCTTCGCTCGTCGTCCACAGTCCGAGCACCGCGCCGGTGGGATCGGCGATGATGCTGTAGGTGCCGTGACCGGGCAGCTCGGTGGCGCCTTTCCAAATCGTCGCGCCGAGAGAGCGTGCTTTTTGCGTCGCTTCGGCAACGTCGTCCACGGCGACGTAGGGAATCCACGCCGACGGATCGCCCGCCACGGGATTCTTGACGATCCCGCCCGCGACGTCCCCGCCAGTGTCGACGTCGACGTATGGTTCCGATCCAGTGGTATCGTTCTCGAATCGCCAGTCGAAGAGCCGCCTGTAAAACGCCCGCGCCGCTTCAACGTCGGTGGTATTGAGCTCGAACTCAACAAACGGGTTCCCCACGATGCGCGATCTCCTTTGACGAGCGGGTATGCCGTCCGTCGTCGTCAGCCAGACGGCCTCGCGAACCCTGCTCGATCGGCGTCATCACGTCGTGCGATTCAGAAATGTCGAAAGAACTAATTTTCGTTCCGCATTGAGACGAACGCATGTTCGTGCTATAATTCCAAAGCGCACATGTGCGCGGCGACGATCGGCTTATACGACATGAGTAGGCAATAGCGACGCGTGAGAGGGTACGTCGCTTCGCAGTCGCGCGACCGCGTGGTGCGCTTCAGTGCCTGCGCGTCGTGGTTCTGCGCCGCGACGGGATCCAACAGGACCACCGGCTCGTCGCACGTGACGAAGTCGTGGCCGGTGCTCGTCAGCACGCACTTGTGCATTCCGTTGAACCAGCCGCACGCGGCGTTGATGATGTCCGGACCGAACAGCAGTGCGAGGTTTTCTGGCTGGTACAGCAGGTCGCCGTCGCCGAAGTTCCGTCGCACAAATGCGCGTCCAGCCTCGTCGGCGTCGAGACGCGCGCTCTCCATCATGCCGCGGATAGGAGCGGCCATTCGTGTGCGGTTTCGGCCACGCATGTGCTGCTTGCCGGCGAGCAACGTCCATGCACGCAGGTCTTCGTCGCTGAGCGGGCCCGATCTCAGCGCCCGGCCTGTCTTCAGTGAGTTCGCTCCGTAAGAAGTCCTAATGTGCTATAATCCGTGAAGTGATAGTAGATTCCGGGACTCTAGGCCAAGCGTTCAAGCGGCGCCGCTTAGTGCTCGGCCTTACGCAGGCGGAGCTCGCGCGGCAAGCGTGTAGACCGACATCTCATTGTACCCCTGTTTAGTGTATTGCGCGTTCTTTGCCGCATGGTCGACGATGCTCATGCCGTGATGCGAAATCCAACTGCCCGTGGCCGGTATCGACGTGGTGTCATAACTGACACGCGCTGATAGGCCAGGTAGCCCGCCGACGTCGCGGATCCGGCTCACGGCGTGCCGTGGCGCGCGTGCGGCAGCAAATCGCGCACGAAGTCGAGCCCCGGCATCGGCACCAGCGTCCAGAGCGCGGCCGTGCACACCACGACGAGCAGCAGCGAGATATTCGTGACGAACAGGAACGCGAGCATCGTCAGCGTCGCGAGCGCGACGGGCAGCACGAACGGCCGGCCGAGCGCGCGCAGCGCAAGCACGACGGCGACGATGCAGCCGAGCACCACGCCGATGACGAGCGGCAGGTACCACGTCAGGATGCCCGCGAGCGCGAGCCCGAGCGCGTAGCCCGCCACCGCGACCGCCGCCTGGACCGGTCCGACGTGGTAGCCGCGGCGGCGCGCGTACGCGGCGACGAACACGATCGCGACGAACAGCGCGACCGGTGCGTACGTCAGCATCTTCGCGAGCGTCTCGCGCACGTCCAAGCGCGCGAACACGAGCCCGACGTCTTGCGCGGTGACGACGTTCTGCAGATGCCACTCGGCCGTGTAGCCGCCGCCGATGCCGTGCGAGACGGACGTGGGGAACAAGCTGTAGCGCGCGAACTTCGGCGAGCGGTTCGCGTGCACGGCGAGATCGAGCTTGGCGATCGGCTCGCGGCGGCTCGACAGGCGGTACGCCCAGCCGCGCGCGCCTTGGTTGCCGTACGCGATCTCGAACGTCGTCGTCGCGTCTTGCGGCAGCGTCCCGTCCCACACGTAGCCGGCCGTGAGGTCGGTGACGGCGATCGGCTTGCCGTCGGCGAGGAAGCGCACCTCGCTCAGCGTGCCGCTGCCCGTCGGGAGCGGGAACGCGAAGCGCACGCGCGCCTCGCGGCCGGTGGGGTTGTGCACGACGTACTTGCCGTCGAAGGACGCGCGGTAGAACGTGCGCCGCCCGCCGAACGTGGGATCGACGAGCTCGATCGTCGCGTCGACGGTGCTCGCGTCGAGCTTGATCGGCGTCTCGACCTGCAGCGTCGCGTCGCGCTGGAACACGACGTTGCGCCCGGAGCGCCGGAACGAGTCGACGAGCCGCGTGACGTTCTCGGTCGACGGATCGGTCAGATACGGCGCGAGCGCGCCGACGCCTTCGGCGGTCACGCGATTGACGAGGAACGGTGGGATGGTGAGGATGCGCCGGTAGGTTTTCTGCGAGATGAACGACGCGTGCGGCGCGCCCTGCACCATGCTCGTCGCGTCGGAGTCGGCCCCGCTCGTGTTCTGCGCGTACTCCATGGCGACGAACCGCGCGTCGGTGGCAAGCTGCACCACGTGCAGCACGAACACGCCGCCTGCGAGCGCGAGCGCGAACACGAGCCAGGCGCCGAGCGGCCGCAGCGCGGCCGGGATCGCGCCGAACGCCCACCGCACGCGGTCGCGGTCGAACACGCCGACGACGACGACGACGAGCGCGCCCAACACGATGATACCGGCCAGCGTGAGCGCGACCGGAAAGGCGGCCGCGGCGATGCTCCGCAGCGCTTCGGACAGCATGTCCAACACGGCCTGGACCATGGGAAGGAGGTTCGCGCGGCGAAGCGAGGTGTCCGCCTCGCCCCATGGTTCGGAGGACCCCCGATGTGCCGGAGCATCAAGACGCTGCACAACTTCGCCCCGCCCGCGACGGATGACGAGATCCGCGCGTCGGCGCTGCAATTCGTCCGCAAGCTGAGCGGCTTCGCGCGGCCGTCGAAGGCGAACGAGGCGGCGTTCGAGCGGGCCGTCGACGAGGTGAGTCGCGCGGCGCACGAGCTTCTCGCTTCGCTGGTCACGAACGCGGCGCCGCGCGACCGCAAGGATGAAGCGACCAAGGCTCGAGCCAGGTCGAGGGCGCGCTTTCCTACCGCCGAAGCGGCATCCGCCGCCGCCGGCGCGCCCGCGATCGCATAACGCGAGGAAACGCTCGATGGGCGACAAGCAAGTCGACGAGATGGAGCCCAGCGTGGCCGACGTCTACAAAGGGATCTCACGCCCCGACGATCCGCCGACCGAGAGCTGCACGATGGAGTCGAAGTCGGCGTCGGGCTCGGACGTTTGGATCCAGGTGATGGCCGGCACCGTCAACATGGGCTACCCGTTCGCGGCGGAGCCGCTGGAGTTACTGCGCAACCAATGTGTCGACACGCCGACCGGCATGTATCTGGTCGAATGGAACGCGAACGAGTATGCCACGTTCGGCTTCGAGAACGTTTCGCCGCGCGATCACGCCGCGTTCGTCGACCAGATCTTCGTCCGAGTGCTCGGGTGCGACGACGCGACCTACGAGCTCGGCATATCGATGGAATCGTTGGAACCCTGACCGGTCCGGACGAACGGGGAAAACTGACGACGTTCTGCCCGTTGCCTGTACCGCGGTCGCCGACGGCGTAGTGAGGCGAATGAAGCGTTCGCTCTTCGGTCTGTTGCGGTGCGCCGCGGTTTGCATCTCGGTCCTCGCCGCGTTCGGTGCGCCGGCGGGCTCCGCGCCGGGCGGCGTCACGATGTTCCGCGCTACGGCGGATCGCGCCGGGACGTACGCGGCGCCGCCGGGTCACGAGTTCGGCGGCGTGCGCTGGACGTTCGCGACGCGCGGCGCGGTCCGCTCGTCGCCGGCGATCCTCGGCGGCGTCGTGTACGTCGGCAGCAGCGACGGCTACCTGTACGCGCTCGACGAGCGCACGGGCCGCATGCGCTGGCGATATGCAGGCGGTTCCGCGGTGACCGCGTCGCCCGCGGCCGGCGGCGGCTTCGTGTACGCGCAGACCTACGACGGCCGCGCGTTCGCGCTGCGCGCCGCCGACGGCCGGCCGGTGTGGACGCGCAGCCTCGGCCCGGCCGCGCGGCTCGCCTGGGGACACGAGAGCGGCGACGATTACGCGTCGTCGCCCGCGCTCGCCGGCACGCGGCTCTACATCGGCGGGATCGACGGCAACCTCTACGCGCTGGACGCGCGCACCGGCGCCGTGATCTGGCGGCTGCGCACCGGCGGGCGGATCTGGTCGTCGCCCGCGGTCAGCGGCGACGCGGTGTACGTCGGCAGCCTCGACGGCAAGCTCTACAAAGCAAATGCGTCAGACGGTGCGCTGCGGTGGGCGTTCGCGACCGACGGCGCCGCGCTCGACTCGGGTTCGTTCGGCTACGACCGGCGCACGATCCAATCGTCCCCGTCGGTGGGCGACGGGATCGCATACGTCGGCTCGCGCGACGGAACGCTCTACGCGGTCGACGCGCAGCGCGGCACGCTGCGCTGGCGCTTCGACAACTCGGTGTTCTGGTCGAACACGTCGCCCGCGCGCGCCAACGGCTTGGTGTACGCCGGCAACTCCGACGGATTGTTCGTGCAAGGCGTCGACGCGCGCAGCGGCAAGGAAGCCTGGAAGTACACGACGGCGCTGCAAGTGTTCGCGTCGCCGGCGGTCGCCGGCGACGCCGTGTACACCGGCGACTGGGCCGGCTTCCTCTACGCGGTGGACGCCAAGAGCGGTGCGCTCTTTTGGAAATATCGCACGGACGGGCGGCGCATCATGTCGTCGGCCGCGATCGACGGCGCGCACCTCGTGTTCGGCAGCGACGACGGCATGGTGTACGACCTGCGGCTCGGGACGCGCGCGCTGCGCCGCGCAGTGTTCTACGACGCCGCGTACGCGAAGGCGACGCACCTGCGGTCCAGCGACGCGCTGCGCGACTACTTCTCCAAGCGCGGATACGACGTGCTGGACGAGGCCGCGCTCGCGGCGTTTTTGCGCGACCGCACCGCCGATCGTGCGCCGAGCGTCGTCGTGTTCGCCATCGATCACCTGCCGGCGGCGCTGGCCGGCGACCAGCCGCGCACCGGCGCGTTCCGGCGTTACTTGGACGCCGGCGGCAAGGTGGTGTGGCCGGGGATCGCACCGCTGTTGTTCTCCTCCGATCCGAAGACGGGCGACGCGGACTTCAAGAACATCGGCCGCGCCGCCGCGAAGAATCTGCTCGGCGTCTCGTTCGAGAACACCAACTTCGACGTCGTCAGCGCGACGCCGACCGTCGCGGGAGAAGCCTGGGGACTACAGTCGTGGATGCTGTCGTCGTGGGATGCCGATGCGCCGAGCGTCACCACCGTGCTCGCGCGTGACGAATGGCATTCCGCCGCGGCGTGGATCAAATCGTACGGCGGCCCGCCGGGGAGCGGTTTCGTGCGCATCCCCGTCGTCCACGGCGCGGAGGGAAACCCGCTCAACCTGAGCACGATCCAACTCGCCGCCGAACGCTTCCCGGACTGATGCTCGGTTGCTTGGCGCGAGGGTATCGGGAGCACGGCGCCCCCAACACTTTGGTGCGACGACCGCTCTGTAAGGGATAACCACCTTCGAAACGGAGACGCCCCAATGGGGTTCACGGTCGATCCCAGTCTGGTACGTGAAGCGCAGCGCGACGGAGCAGCTCTCGAAGCCCTGCTCGTTGCGCTTTGGCCTGAGGCGTATCGCGTCGCATTGGGCGTGTTGCACGATCGGGGATTAGCGGAAGACGCCGCTCAAGAGGCCTGCGCGAGCATTGCGCTCGGTCTTCCGGGTTTACGCTCCGACGACGCGTTCTACACGTGGATGTACCGAATCATCATCCGGCACGCCATGGTGTCCGCGAAACGCATAGCGAAGGTTGCGGAGGTCAATTTACCGGCTGAACCCTCCACGGTGTCGAGCGACGAAGAGCGTTTGGATATCGTCGCGGCCATCGCGGCGCTGCCGAAGTCGCAGCGCGCGGCAGTCGTGCTGCGCTATTACGCCGGCTTCAACAGCGGTGAGATTGCTGCGGTACTGGGCGCGCCGGCTCCGACGATTCGGTTCCACCTGATGTTAGCCCGGCGTACTCTTCGCAGGGCACTCGCCATCATCGATTCGAGCACTTCAGCTGACTTGGAGGTCGTTCCCAATGTTCGATGACGCACGCATACCCGCCGAGATACGGAGCAGCCTGATGAACGCAGCCGTCCCACCGGTCGATCTCGCTGCAATTCGCCGCCGAATGAACGCGCTGAGCGAACGCCCCTTTGGACGTCCCGTTCGCGCTCGTCTCGCGCTTGCCTCGGCGGCGGCGATCATCGCGGGCTTGTTCTTGACGACCGCTTCTCCGGCGCTCATGCAGAGCGTCGAAGAGCGGTACGCCGCGGCGCTGCACGCGGCGGGGATCGGGCCGAGAATTCCCACAGCTTTGCCGCAGGACGTTCGCAGCGTCATCAATCCATCGCAGGTCTCACTCGCTACAGCCAAGCAACGAGCGAACTTCGTCCTCGTTCCACCGATCGGCCTACCGCACGATATCGCGAACCGGCGGATCTTCACGGCTCCGCTCGCCGTGTGGTCGAAGCAAGAAAACGCGTGGAGCGCCGACGGCGTCCAAGTCACCTTTGGGTACGTCCGCAGAGACGGGCGCGCATTCGACATCATCGCGGATCGCTACTCGGCCCTGAGCCTGCCTGCGCCACGCTATATATACAATGTCGATGACGTGCCGCGGACTGGTAAGCCGAATCTCCGAGACCGCGGGGAGAACTTCGTATGGCGCAACGGCGACCAAATGGTACACATGGTGGCCTCGGCGGCGATCAGTGCCGGCGAGATCGATCGGATCCGCGCGGCAATGCACGGTATCCCGTTGCCCCGCTACGACGGTCACTCGCGTAAACCCGTCGAGAACCGCGTCGAGCGTTTCGCGATCCCGCGATGAGAAGGGCGGCCTAAAACGACCCTTGAGGTGGCGTGTGCGCCGCAAAAATCTCGTTTGACAGCGTGTCGGGGAAGCTCATGTCGACCAAGCGATAGCGCCACACGCCGTGACGCTTGCGTGACAGAATCGAAGCCTGCCACGTTCCGTCGAGCACGCCGTCCGTCTGCACCCAGTAGCCGTTGACGTCGGCGTAGTGTTGCTCGAACGAACCGGAGGTTACGACAGATCCCGCGCCGCGAGCCAGGAACGTGACGACACAAAAGCGCGCGGAGCCGACATCGATGACGACGTCGCTCAACTGATGCAAATAATTGCTGTCGCGCGACGTGAAGTGCAAGGCGTGGCCCGGTTTCCCGCTCGGGCATGCTTTGGCGCCACGATCCTCGATGTCGTACAGGGCGGGGCCCATCACGGAGACCGAACCGATCGGCTTGAGCGCGGCATCGCCGGCTTGCTCGGTACTATCGCGAGGGGCCGCCGGAGGTTGTTTTCCGGGGAGGAACATGCCAAGCCGCATCGCACGAACCGCGCCGTACCACGTCGGGTCGAAAACCGCACGTGGTGAAACGAAACGACGGCCGTCCGAAACGTGAACGATCTCATTCATGTAGTCGAAGGTGCGGTGGCGAAACGTCCACGCATCGGGCGCCGAACCATCATGGCCACGCAGCCAAACCAGACCGTGAGCGTCGGCCCAAAGGTCGATTTGCAGCCCGTCGCTCGAGCTTTCCAGGCGGTACGCGAGATATCGCGGCTGTCGGAGGCCGTCCATGACACGAAGCGAGCGAGAGTAGAGCAACGCCGTTGCGGAATGCTGCGCGGTTTCTTCCGCCCGCCGAGCGGCGGCCGCGATGGAGGGAAAGAGGTCGTTGTAAATGCGTTCCGCGATCTTGTCGCTACCGCCGTCGACGGTATTCGTCAAGACGATGATGCGCACGTCTTGGCTCGGAAAAAGCTGGTCGCTTCCATCGAAGCCGTTGGTGTTGCCGTCGTGCCAGACCCGCGGCTGACCCTCGAAGCGATCGATCTTCATTCCGAATCCGTATTCGCTGGCAGAACCGTCCGCCAGCCGCGCAGGGCTGGTGAGGAGCTGGTAGTCGGACGCCGAGATGATGCGGCCCGAAGACAACGCCTCCCCCCACTTCTGCAGGTCGTCAGCCGTGGAGACGATGCCTCCGGCGGATGACGCCCAGGATTCGGCGATCGGCTTCGACTCGGCCGTGTGACCCTGCGCGTACACGTAACCACGCGCCATGTCCGCAAGCTGGCCTTCTTGCGCCATCGTTGCGGAATCCGTCATGCCGGCCGGAGCGAAGAGGTGCTGTTGTACGTACTCTTCCCAGCTTTGGCCCGAAACGAGCTCGACGATCCGGCCGAGGATCAAGTAATTCGTGCTGGAGTACCCAAACTGCGCGCCAGGCGTGAAGCCGAGCGGCATCCCGGAGACGTGCGACATCAACTGCTCGAACGTCGCGGGCGTGGCGGCAAGTGTCTCGAAGTTCGGGATGTCGACATAATCTCGGAGCCC
>DASZBS010000103.1:0-39386 GCA_035943995.1 Candidatus Elarobacter sp.
TCCGGAGTCTCGCTATCGGCCAGGTCCGCGCTCGTTCCGCTATAACGGGCCCCGTGGAAGGTTCGATCATCATCGCGGTGGCGCTGGACCGATGCGATCGACTCCTCCTGCAGACGATCCGGAGCGCGGTATCTACTATGCGGCTTTCGATCTCGAAGGCGCGGTCGTCGAGGTTTTCGGCGACCCTCCGCGTTTGATCGAACGAGGTTCATTCTGCGTCGTAAGGTCACGTCTCGCTATGCGGCTCCGATTACTCGATTTACGCAGTCGGGGAGGCATGGTCGCTGGACCGTCCGCCGGAATTGCAGGGACCGAAAATCGTGCGCTCACCCAGGCGTGGGGGCGCTACTTCTACGACCGCGCCGATATCTACGGCACGATCGACGGATTGCTCTATTCGAACTCGCACAATCAGCGTGGCGCGATCGCGCTTTTCGAGCGCAGACAACGTGCCATTAGCACATCGCGTCAAATCGTGACGCGTCTCAGCGACCCCCGGCTCGAGCCAGAGCTATTCGAGATCGCGAGCGGCAACGGGTTAACCGTGATCTGAACGAAGCTTCGGCTCCAGTTGCTGGGCGAGCGAGGGTGAGTGCATCAGCCGGCAAGGAGCTTCGTGGTGCGTTCTCGCGGGGCTGTAGTGGTCGTCGGTAGGGTGTACGCCTCGATCGCGTATTGAGCCAGCATGCGCTGCGCGTTGAAGAAGCTTGCGTTGAAGGCGATCGCGCCGCGCATCACGGCGAGGTAGCGGTCGCGGTCGTGCGTGTAGGCCGGTAGGATCGTGTGTTCGAGTAGGGTGTAGAGTGCGTTCGCCGTTGCGTCGTCGTCGTGGCCCGTGTTCGCGTCGATCGACCAGCCCGTCGTGCCGTCCAGCGCGCCTTCGATCCACCAGCCGTCCATCACCGAGAGGCTCGGGACGCCGTTCAGCGCCGCTTTCATGCCGCTCGTGCCGGACGCTTCGTTCGGCGGGCGCGGCGTGTTGAGCCAGAGGTCGGTGCCAGATGTAAGTGCCGCGCCCCAGCTCATGTCGTAGTTTTCGACGTATACGATGTCCACCGCGCCGGCGAGCGCGTGTGCGCTGCCGACGATGTGCTGGATCATCGCCTTGCCGTCCCAGTCGCGCGGGTGCGCTTTGCCGCCGAACACGAGCTGGATGCCGCCCGCGTTGCGCGCGATCCAGGCGAGGCGTTCGGCGTCGCGCAGGATCAGGTCGTTGCGCTTGTACGCGGTTGCGCGGCGCGCGATGCCGATCGTGAAGCGGTTGGGGTCGAGCAGCTTGCCTGTCGCGTGCGCGACGCGTTCGAGCAGGGCGTGCTTCGCAGCGGCGTGCGCGTCCGCGATCTCGTGGAGCGGGATGCCCACGGCTTGGCGCAGCTGCCAGTTGTCGCGGCGCCAGCCGGGGAGGCAGCGGTCGAACAGGTCCGCGAACGGTTGCGACGTCCACGTGGCCGCATGCACGCCGTTGGTGATTGCGTGGACCTGCGCGTCCGGGAACATCGCGCGCGACACTTCGCCGTGCTTCATCGCGACCGCGTTGGTGAAGCGCGACGCGCGCAGCGCGAGGTGCGTCATGTTGAGGACGTCGTGCTCGGCGAGGTCGAGCGCGCGCAGCGTCGCCGCGTACTCGCCGCCGAGCACCTGGTGCGCGAGGTCGAGCCCGAAGCAGTCGTGGCCGGCGGCTACCGGCGTGTGCGTCGTGAAGACGCAGCGCGCGCGCACGCGTGCCAGGTCGTCGAACGACGCCGTTCCGTGCGGGCCGCTGCGCGACTCTTCGAGCAGCGCGAGGACCAGCAGCGCGGAGTGGCCTTCGTTCATGTGATACGTGGCGACGCGCTCGTGCCCCACCGCGCGCAGCACCGCAACCGTGCCCAGGCCGAGCAGCGCCTCTTGCTCCAGCCGATAGCGCGCGTCGCCGCCGTACAGCGCGCGCGTCAAACCGCGCGCCGCGTCGTCGTTGTCCGTGCGATCCGAATCGAGGAAGTACACCGGGACGACGTGGCCGTCGATGCCGGTGACGCTGTAGCGCCACACGCTCGCGTGGACGGGACGGCCTGAGATCGGGATCGTCACGACCGGGACGAGTTGTTCCAACGCCGCGCCGGGTTGCCACGTCAGCGGCTCTTCGTGCTGCGCGCCCGACGCGTCGAGGTGCTGGCGGAAGTAGCCGTCGCGATACAGCAGCGTCACGCCGGCCATCGGATATCCTGCGTCGGCCGCCGCGCGAACCATGTCGCCGGCGAGAACGCCGAGGCCGCCCCCGTACGTCGCGACTTCTGATGCGACCGCGATCTCCATCGAGACGTAGGCCACGATCGGTTCGTGCATGTCTTCCTTTGCTGTCGGCATTACGCGTGCTGTCGGCATTACGCGGATTCGGTGGCGGGCAGCGCGGCATAGGCGGCGACCCACGGCGCGGTGGTGTAGAGCCGGCCGTCGCGGCGGACGACGCGCAGGCGGCCGCGCTGCGCTGCTTTGTAGAGGCGGTCGGGACGGCCGTTCGTTGCGAACGCGGCCAGCGGGCGCAGCTCGTCGACGGGCTCGACGGCGTCGCGCAGGCGCTCGAGCCCGCGGGCCAGCGCGTTACCGACGACGCGCGCGAGCGGCGTCGCGTCGCCGGCGAGCGCGGCGCGCAGCGCCGCACCGTAGGCGCGCCGGCCGCGCGCGTCCAGGACGATGGGCGGCAGCCCGCGGCGGTAGGCCAGCAGGTTCGCGACCAGCCGCGCCACGCGGCCGTTGCCGTTGGCGAACGGCTGCAGGCGCACGAGCCGGGCGGCCGCGCGCGCCAGCGCGAGGGGGGCCGGGTCGTCGGCGCCCAGCGCGAGGCGGCCGACGTAGGTCTCGGTCTCGAACGGCACGAGCCAGTGCGGCGGCGGGACGGTCCCGTCGGCCAGCGGCGGCACGGTGCGCGTCCGCCAGGCCCCCGCGTCGTCGCCGACCCCGCGCAGTGCGAGCCGGTGCAGCGTGCGCACGTCTTCAGTCGTCACGGGGCCGCGGCGGGTGCCTTGCTGCGCGGCCCACCCGGCGGCGTCGGCGTAGCTGCGCACGATGAGGTATTCGTCGAAGCGGTGGCCGCCCAGCGCGCGGCCGCGGTCGAGCAGCGCGCGGACCTCGGTCGCGTCGAGGCGGGCGCCCGCGAGGCGGGTGGAGCCGACGATCTCGTCGAGCCGCAGGGCCGCGAACGCGTCGCGCAGCGCCGCCGAGGGCGGGGCCGCCCGCACGTCGGACGCGAGCATCTCCAAACGGCTCGCAATCTGTCCAATCGACTGGTCATGATTTACTTGACGCAAACGATGCCTACCATGTGGCACACTCGTTCGTTAGTCTTGGAACATGGACAGGACGCCCGCTCCGAAAACCCTTCTGGAAGCCGTCACCCGCTTCGCGGACCCGCAAGTCGCGCATGATTTCTTCGTCACGATGCGTTTTCCGAACGGCGTGGCCTGCCCGCGCGAAGGGTGCGGCTCGGCCGACGTAGCGGCGATCAAGAACCGTAATGCATGGCGCTGCCGCGAGTGCAATCGGCAGTTTACCGTCAAGGTCGGAACCGTCTTTGAGGACTCGCCGATTGGCTTCGACAAGTGGCTCCCCGCCATGTGGCTTTTGTCCTCGAATCGCAACGGCGTGTCGTCGTACGAAATCGCGCGCGGGATCGGCGTGTCGCAAAAGACCGCGTGGTTCATGCTCCACCGCTTGCGCCTCGCGATGAAGGCGGACGGTGCCGATATGCTTTCCGGCGAGGTCGAAGCCGACGAGACGTACATCGGCGGCTCGCGTCAAAACAAGCGCGGGAACATCGGAAGCCAAAACGTCGGCGCACCGTCGAAGGGGCCGCACGAAGGCAAGACGACGGTCATGGGGATCATCGAACGCGGCGGGCGCGTGCGCGCGTTCACCATCCCGAATGTCCGTCGCGCGACGGTCATGCCGCGCATCCGCGAACACGTCCTCCCCGGCTCGACGGTCTACACCGACGCGCTCAAGAGCTACCGCGACGTGGCCTATCAGTACCGGCACGAAATCATCGACCATACGATCGCGTACGTCGAAGGCAAAGTGCATACGAACAGCATCGAGAACTTCTGGAGCGTTCTGAAACGGACGCTGGCCGGGACGTACATTTGCGCGCGGCCGTTCCACCTTGACGCGTACCTGGACGAGCAAGTCTTTCGGTTCAACGCTCGCACCGAGAAAGACGGCGCGCGCTTCACGCAGGCGCTGAAAGGCGCGGACGGCCGTCGCGTGACGTGGGTTCAGTTGACCAATTCGCATCGCCGTTGGCGCGCAAAACCTTCGGGGCTCGCACGGACGAGCAAATCGCGCCGCAACGCGCGCATCCAACAGGACGGGCTCGCGATCTACGGCGGCTTCCCGCCGGGCGAGTAGGTCTAGCTCGTCGCGCCCTTCGGTTTTCGGGTGCGCTTCGCGCTCGCGCTCGGCTCCGGTCGCTCCGCGGCCTTTAGCGCGTCGATCTTCGCCTTGGGCACGGCCGCTATCCGTTGCACGAACTGCTCGAAGGCGTTCGGCTGCGGAGGCGGTTCTTTCCCCGGTACTTTTGTGGATGATCTGGGGATGACTTGCCCCTCCGTTTTCGAGGGAGACGCATGCGTGCGGCGAAGTTGCGCGACGAGGGTTATCCGAGGCGTCGGGAAGTAGCCCGGCTACCTCGGCCCGACGAAAGCGGCGGGACGTTTCCCGGCTCCGACGGGTTCGGCGAATCGGTGGGCTCTCATTAGCGACCTTGGATGATGCTTTAGGACGCGGATTCCGGGGTCGCTTCTCTTTTGCCGACCCCTCGGTCGGCGTAGTCTGTGGCTCGGTTCTCGGGCAGAGTATAGGCGGACTCTGAAACCCTCGGTCAACTCTGTTTCTGTAACCCCACCATACAACGGTGACGCGAGTCAACCCTACAAAAGCGCGCGCGCTTTCTGTCACGTTGTCAGCCTGCTTGTCCTGGTAAGCACCGGCTCGCGCTTAGACCGTCTAAAGGTCGCCTTGCGTGCTCGACTCGCGGTGATTCCGACGCTTGCTTTCCGAGACGGTCGGGCTGGTTAGTCAGTAAGCGTTTTTCCGATACTACGCCTCGGTAACCATTGTCAAGGGGGAGCATCCTCTTTCCCCGCTTGCCTTGGTGTCCTCGGTGCCTCGGTTGCCCCTCGGTTTTCGGCACGTCCACCGACCTATCCGACCCCTTTTGCGCCAAGTCTGTTATGTCCAATCGACTCCATTTCGACTCTGTTGGACATCGCGGCGGCTACTCCGGCCGTCCTACCCGATACGATGGCCGGGATGGCGGATTATCTGGCGGCGCTGCGCGAGCGCGTGATGCTCTTCGACGGCGCGATGGGGACGCAGCTCATGGCGCTGCACCTCACCGACGCCGACTTCGGCGGCGCGTCGTACCACGGCTGCAACGAGGCCCTGGTCCTCACGCGCCCCGACCTGATCGAGCAGATCCACCGCGACTATTTCGCCGCCGGGGCCGACGTCGTCGAGACCGACTCGTTCACCGCCTCGCGCCTCAAGCTCGACGAGTACGGCCTAGGTGCGAAGACGGTCGAGGTCAACCTCGCGTCCGCGCAGATCGCGCGCCGGGCCGCCGATGCGTTCACGACGCCGGACCACCCGAGGTTCGTCGCCGGTTCACTGGGGCCGACCGGGATGCTGATCTCGTCGTCCGACCCCGCGCTTTCGAAGATCACGTTCGACGAGCTCGCGGATCTGTACGAAGAACAGTCGACCGCGCTGATCGAGGGCGGCGTCGACCTGCTGCTGCTCGAGACCAGCCAGGATCTGCTCGAGATGAAGGCCGCGATCGCGGGCATCACGCGCGCGTTCGCCAAGGGCGTGCGCCGCGTGCCCATCCAGGCGCAGGCGACGCTCGACGTGACGGGCCGCATGCTGCTCGGAACGGACATCAGCGCGGTGTGCGCGACGCTCGACGCGCTGCCGATCGACGTCATCGGCTTGAACTGTTCGACCGGCCCGTCGCACATGCGCGACCCGATCCGTTTTCTGGTCGAGAACTCGCGCTGCTTCGTGAGCGTGATCCCCAACGCGGGCCTGCCGCACATGGGCCTCAAAGGCGAGACGATCTATCCCGAGACGCCGTCCGAGATGGCGGCCGAGCTTCACGCATTCGTCAAAGATTTCGGCGTCAACGCGATCGGCGGGTGCTGCGGCACGACGCCGGCGCACATCACGGCGTTTCGCGCGGGGCTGGACGCGTTCGCGGCATCGGGTTACACGCCGCGCATCCCGGCGCCCAAGCCGCTGCAGTTCGCAGCGTCGTCGATGACAGCCGTTGCGCTGAAGCAGGAAGGCACCGTGCTGCTGATCGGCGAGCGCGTCAACAGCCAGGGCTCCCGCAAGATCAAACGGCTGCTGCTCGCCAACGACTACGACGAGATCACGCTGGTCGCGCGCGGCCAGGTGGAAGGCGGCGCGCACCTGCTCGACGTCTGCACGGCGCTCACCGAGCGCACCGACGAGGACGTGCAGATGGCGTCGATCGTCAAGCGCCTAGCGCAGTCGATCGAGGCGCCGCTGGTCATCGACTCCACCGAAGCAAAAGTTATCGAAGCCGCGCTGAAGATCTACGCGGGCCGGCCGGTGGTCAACTCGATCAACCTCGAGAACGGCCGCGCGAAGATCGACTCGGTGATGCCGCTGGTCAGAGAAGCGGGCGCGGCGGTCGTGGCGCTGACGATCGACGAGACGGGGATGGCGAAGACCGCGCAGCGCAAGCTGGAGATCGCCAAGCGCATCCGCGACATCGTCGTCGACGAGTACGGCATCCCCGACGGCGCGCTGATCTTCGACGACCTCACGTTCACGCTCGCGACCGGCGACGTGGAGTACATCGACTCGGCGGTCGAGACGATCGAAGGGATCCGGCTCATCAAGCGCGAGCTGCCCGGCGTGCTGACGTCGCTGGGCGTTTCCAACGTGTCGTTCGGGCTCCGGCCTGCCGCGCGGCACGTGCTCAACTCCGTGATGCTGCACCACTGCACCCAGGCTGGGCTCGACATGGCGATCGTCAACGCCGCCGAGATCACGCCGTACGCGGAGATCGGCGCGGTCGAGCGTGAGCTGTGCGACGACGTCGTGCTCAACCGCCGCCCCGATGCGCTGCAGCGCATCATCGAGCACTTCGAGTCCGCGACGGTATCGGCGAACGGCGCCGCGCCGCAGGTCGACGACGATGCGGACGCGCCCGCCGAGGTGCGCATCCACAACGCGATCCTGCGCCGCCGCAAGGACGGGATCGAGGCGAAGATCGACGAGGCGCTCGAAAGGCGCGATCCGGTCGACGTGCTCAACAACGTGCTGCTGCCCGCGATGAAGGAAGTCGGCGACAAGTTCGGCGCGGGCGAATTGATCCTGCCGTTCGTGCTGCAGTCGGCCGAGGTGATGAAGAAGGCCGTCGCCCACCTCGAGCAGTTTCTCGAGCGCAAGGAAGGCGTCACCAAAGGCGTCGTCGTGCTCGCAACGGTGTTCGGCGACGTGCACGACATCGGCAAGAACCTCGTCGCCACGATCCTCTCGAACAACGGCTACACGGTGCACGACCTCGGCAAGCAGGTCCCGGTAAATACGATCCTCGACAAGGCGGTCGAGGTGAACGCCGACGCGATCGGACTCTCCGCGCTGCTGGTGTCGACGTCGAAGCAGATGCCGGCGCTGATCAAGGAGCAGGCGTCGCGCGGGCTGACGTACCCCGTCGTCATCGGCGGTGCGGCGATCAATCGCGACTTCGGGCGGCGCATAGCCTACGCCGCCGACGAGCGTTTCTTCGCACCCGGCGTGTTCTACGCGAAGGATGCATTCGAAGGGCTCGACCTCATGGACGGGCTCATCAACGACGACGCGCGGCCGCAGCTCGTCGAGCGCGCGCGCAGCGAAGCTGCGACCCTGCGGGTGAAAGACGCCGCGGCGCTAGCCGCGCCGGTGGCCGACGGGCGTACTGCGCGTGCCGACGTCGGCACCGCCGACATTCCGGCGCCGCCGTTTCTCGGCGCGCGCACGCTGGCGCACGTCGATCCGCGCGAGCTGTGGGACTGCTTCGACCTCAAGAGCCTATACCGGCTGTCATGGGGCGGCGCGAGCACGAAGGGCGCCGACTGGGAGCGGCTCGTCGCAACGGAGTTCGAGCCGCGGCTCAAGAGCTATCAGCAACTCGCAGAGCATGAGCCGCTGCTGGAGCCGCGCGTCGTGTACGGCTACTTCCCCGCGGCCGGCAGCGGCGACGACGTGATCGTGTACGACCCGCAGGAGCCCACGCGCGAGCTCGCGCGGTTCACGTTCGCGCGCCAGCTCGGCGGCGAGCACCTCTGTCTCGCCGACTACATCGCCGAGCCGAAGGACGGCGGCGCGAGCGACGTGATCGCGCTGCAAGTCGTGACGATCGGCGGCACGGCGACGCAGCGCACCAACGCGCTGCAAGCGCGCGACGACTACGGCGAAGCGTACTTTCTGCACGGGTTCTCCGTGCAGTCGGCCGAGGCGCTCGCGGAACGCACGCACCGCCGCATCCGCACGGAGCTGGGACTGCGTGGCGACCGCGGCAAGCGCTATTCTTGGGGTTACGGCGCGTGTCCCGATCTGGCGCAGCACGAGATCGTGTGGCGGCTACTCGACGTCGAGCGCGCGATCGGCGCGTCGCTGACGAGCGCGCACCAGATCATGCCGGAGCAGTCGACGGCGGCGATCGTGATCCACCACCCGCGCGCCGCGTACTTCAACGCGGCCGCAGTCCGCGAGCTGACCGCGGTATAGCGCGCGACCGTATGCGCGCTCTTGCTTTCATGCTGTGCCTGCTCCTGGCGTTCGCTGCGGTGCCGGTTTCCGCGGCGCCGGCGCAGCCGTCGCGCGAGGACGCGCTCGTCGCCCTCTGCCGGCTGTGGAACGCGGTGCGGTTCACGCATCCCGCGCTCGCAAGTGAGAGTGACGCGAGCTGGGAAGACGCGCTGATCGCCGCGGAGCCGATGGTCGAACGCGACCCCGGCGCGCTGCGCGCGGCCGCGACCGTGATGCTCGCGACGCTGCACGATCCCGCGACGGCCCTCGAGGCGGCGGCGGGCGGCGCGCCGGCCACGCTGCCCACCGCGCAAGAGCAAGGCGGGGTGCGCGTCGTGCACCTCAACGGCTATCCCGCGATAGCGAACGCCGACGCGTACGGCAAGGCGCTGACCGCCGCGCTCGCCACGCCGGCGTCGGATCGTGCGCTCGTGCTCGACCTGCGCGCGAACGGGCTGCCGTCGGCCGAACAGATCGAGTACGCGGAGTACGTGTGGTCGCAGACGCCGCTCGCCGCGCGCACCGCCGGCGAGCCGGTCACGATGGCGGGCCTCGCCGGCCGCTATTTCCGGGGTTTTCCGACCGAAAGCGGCGTGACGAGCGGCGATTACCGCGAAGGCCGCGAGACGGAAGCGCCGCGCGTGGTGACGCCGGCGCCCGATGCGCGCGCGATCCCGGTCGCGTTCGTCGTCGACGCGCGCACGGTCGTCCCTGGGGAGGCGCTCGCGCTCCAGCGCGCCGCGCACGCCGCGATCTTTTCCGCGGACGGCTCGCCCGGTATCCTGCCCGGCGAGGTGACGGAGCTGGATGCAGGCGCCGGGCTCAAAGCGGTGCTGCGAACCTCCGCGCCGATCGACCCGGCGCCGGTACGGCGCGGTGCGCTCGACGCCGCGCTCGCCTGGGCGCGCGATCCGAAGCCGGCGGCGGAGGTTTCCGCGTCCGCTGGCCCGCCGCGCGCGACGATCGCTCCCGACAAGCGCTTCGCGGATGCGGCGCTGCCGGACGAGGCCCACCGCGTGCTGGCGGCGTTTCGCATCTGGGGCACGATCGAGTACCTGTTTCCGTACAAGAACCTCATGCACGACGACTGGGACGCGGCACTGCACGCCGGTCTCGCCGATCTGCACGGCGTGAGCACGCCGCTCGAGTACGATCTCGCGCTGATGAAGATGTACGCGCACATCCACGACACGCACGGCTTCATGCAAGTGCCCGCGCTGCGCGCAGCCAACGGAGCGGTGCCGGCATTCTTCGCGCGCGACGTCGAAGGGCAGCCGACCATCGTGCGCGTCGACCCCGTCGCGGCGAAACGCGACGGGTTCGCGGTGGGCGACGTGATCGAGGCGGTCGACGGCGAGACGGTCGCCGCGCGTCTCGCGCGCCTACGGCCGTACGCCAACGCATCGACCGAGCAGTCCGCCCGCGAGGGGCTCTATCATTCTAGCGTCCTCGGCTTGTTTGCCGGACCACCGGGCAGCAGCGCGGCGCTGCGGCTCCGCGGTGCGGACGGCCGCACGCGCAACGTGCGCACCGCGCGCGTTCCGTTTGCGGGCGTGCTGTCGCTGTACGCGCGCACGCGCCCCGTCGTGGAGGTGCTCGCCGGCAACGTCGGCTACGTGGACCTGGCGCGGCTGGAGGCCGGCGGCGTCGATGCGATGTTCGCGCAGCTCGCGTCCACGCGTGCGATCGTGTTCGACTTGCGCGGATATCCACGCGGTACGGCATGGCCCATCGCGCCGCACCTCACCGCGCGCACGGTCAGCGCGGCACTCTTCCGCGCGCCGCTGAGCCGCGTCGCGCACGGCGACCCCGGATGCGGCGACGGCGCAGACGGCGCTTGCCGCGGAGCGCGCGAGCGAGCGCACCGATGCGCAGATGCAGCTGAACGCTCCCGAGCCGAAGGCAACCGCGGCGCCCTGACCTGAGCCGATCGGGTCGCTGACCGCAGGGCGCTCGGCGGCAGCGGGCGTACACAGGCCCGATTCGCTCCCGGTCCAGGAGTCGTGTATGCGTCAGTTTTCCGTCTCGCGCGCCGCCGGCGCGTTCGCCCTGGCGGCCCTCCTCGCGGCC
Organism: Candidatus Elarobacter sp.; assembly: GCA_035943995.1. Classification (GTDB taxonomy): domain Bacteria; phylum Vulcanimicrobiota; class Vulcanimicrobiia; order Vulcanimicrobiales; family Vulcanimicrobiaceae; genus Vulcanimicrobium. The sequence continues at coordinate 10,867 of DASZBS010000103.1, forward strand.
TGCAACAGCTCCAGCTCGACCAGCTCGTCCTCGTCGTCCAGCGGCGCTTCCGGGGGCACGATCAAGATCGGCGTCGACCTCCCCGTGAGTGGTGCGGACGCCTCGATCGGTATCCCGACCCAGAACGGTGCCGTACTGGCTGTGGAGGAGGCGAACAAGAACGGCTTCGCGGGCGGGAAGTTCAAGCTCGATACGTCCTTGCTCGACGACGCGGTACAAGGAAAACACGACCCCAACGCGGGCGCGCAGAACGTCAAGACCTTCATCGCGGACGACTCGGTGCTCGCGATGATCGGGCCGTTCAACTCCAACGTCGCGCAGGCGGAGATCCCGCTCAGCAACGACGCCGGATTGCCGCAGATCTCGCCCTCGAACACCAACGACGGATTGACGGTCGGCGACGATGCGAAGAAGCTGCGCACGGCCCACCCGGACACCAACACCTACTTCCGCGTCTGCACGCGCGACACGAAGCAGGGCCAGACCCTCGCGCAGGTCGCCTATCAGCGCCTGGGTTTCAAGAAAGCGTTCGTCATCGACGACAACGAGACGTACGGCAAGGGCCTCGCGGATGTGTTCGACGCGCAGTACCGCCAGCTCGGCGGCACCGTGCTCGGCCACGAGCACATCACCGCCAATCAAGTCGACTTCAAGGCGCTGCTCACCAAGATCAAGTCGCAGAACCCCGACATCGTGTTCTTCGGCGGCAACACGTCGACGGGCGGCGGCTTGATCCGCCGCCAGATGGCCGACGTCGGGATGGCCAAGACGCCGTATCTGGGCGGTGACGGCATCTCCGACGACGAGTTCGAGACGCAGGCCGGGAGCATGGCGAACGGCGCGTACATGACGACCGCGGCACCCGACGCCGCGAAGCTGCCGTCGGCCAAGACGTTCGTCGACGCGTACAAGGCGCGTTTCAAGAGCGACGTCGGACCGTACTCGGCCAACGCGTACACGGCCGCCAAGATCGAGATCGCCGCGATCGAGAAAGCGGTCGCGGACGCCGGCGGCAAGATGCCGACCCGCGCGGACGTGCTCAAGAACATCGCCGCGACCACGAACTTCGACTCGCCGATCGGCAAGCAGGGCTTCGACGCGAACGGCGACACGACGGCACCGATCCTCACGCTCTTCAAGGTGCAGGGCGGCAAGCGGGTCACCGTCGACACGATCGTGGTCAAGACGTAAGCGTTGGACCTTTTCCTCCAGCAGCTCATCAACGGGCTGTCGCTCGGCGGCATCTACGCGCTCATCGCGCTCGGCTACACGATGGTCTACGGGATCATCGAGCTGATCAACTTCGCGCACGGCGACGTCTACACGCTGGGCACGTTCTTCTCGCTCGCGATCCTCGCGCTGCTCGGCGTGACGGGGATCGTGACCGGGCCGATGCTGATCGTGGTCGTCGCCGTGACGATCCTGGGCGCGATGCTGCTGTGCGGGCTCACCGGCGTCATCATCGAGCGGCTCGCGTACCGGCGCCTGCGCAAGGCGCCGAAGCTCGCGCCGCTGATCACGGCGATCGGGATGTCGTTCATCCTCGAGAACATCATGCAGTACTGGCGCGGGCCGTCGCCGGTCCCGTTCCCGCAGGTGATCCCGAACCCGAGCTTCGCGCTGGGCGCGATCTCGATCCAGACCAAGCAGATCATGGTGATCGTGCTCGCCGTCGTGCTGATGTTCGCGCTGCAGACGTTCGTGTACAACACGCGCCTGGGCAAGGCGATGCGCGCGACCGCGCAGGACAAGGACGCCGCGCAGCTGATGGGGATCGACATCAACACCACCATCGCGCTGACGTTTCTGATCGGCTCGGCGCTGGCCGGCGCCGCGGGCTTCGTGTCCGGCGTGTACTACGGCTCGACGTGGTTCTTCAACGGCTTCGCCGCCGGGCTCAAGGCGTTCACCGCCGCCGTGCTCGGCGGGATCGGCAACCTCGCGGGCGCGATGCTCGGCGGGTTTCTGATCGGGCTGATCGAGGCGATGACGACGCAGTTCATCGGCGACCAGTGGTCCAACGTGATGGTGTTCTCGATCCTCGTGCTCGTGCTGATCTTCCGGCCGTCGGGTCTGCTCGGCGAGTCGCTGCCGAACAAAGTCTGATGCGGTTCAAAGGCGGTGCGCGCAGCGCAACGATCTGGTTCGCCGTCGCGATCGTGCTGCCGTTCGTGCCGCTCCTGTTTCACCAGAACAACGGCGGGTTCACGAACTTCCTCGCCGACGCGGGCGCGTTCGTGCTGCTCGCGCTGGGGCTGAACATCGTCGTCGGGTTCGCGGGGCTGCTCGACTTGGGCTACGCGGCGTTCTTCGCGATCGGCTCGTACGCGTATGCGATGCTCGCGTCGCCGCAGTTCGGCATCCACATCCCGTTCTGGGTGATGCTGTTCGTCGCGTCCGGCATCGCGGCGGTGTTCGGCATCCTGCTGGGCGCGCCGACGCTGCGGCTGCGCGGCGACTACCTCGCAATCGTGACGCTGGGGTTCGGCGAGATCGTGCCGCAGACGTTTTTGAACCTCACGCAGTTCACCGGCGGGCCGAACGGCATCAACTTGCTGGACCGGCCGTCGATCGGGACGTTCAAGTTCGGCTTCGACGCGTTGCCCTATTACTTCATGGTGCTCGCGCTCATCGCGCTCGCCGTGTGGCTTGCGAACAACATGCGCAACAGCCGGCTGGGGCGCGCGTGGATGGCGATCCGCGAGGACGAGCTCGCTGCGGCGCACATGGGCATCAACACGACCACGACCAAGCTCGCCGCGTTCGCGATGGGCGCGTCGTTCAGCGGCTTGGCCGGCTGCGCGCTCGCATCGAAGCTGCAGCTGGTGTCGCCCGACCAGTTCGGGTTCAACGTCAGCGTGTTCATCCTCGCGATGCTCGTGCTCGGCGGAATGGGCAACATCCCGGGCGTGATCGCCGGCAGCCTGATCCTGTCGTCGCTCGAGCGTTTCATCTTGCCGCAGGGCACGAACTTCTTGCACGGCATCGGCCTGCAGGTCGACCTCACCAACTCGCGCTTTTTGATCTACGGCGTCATCCTGGTGATGATGATGCTGTTCCGGCCCGAAGGGCTGATCCCGAGCGGTCAGCGCAAGGCGGAGCTGCACGCCGCCGACACCGACGCCGGCGTGGCCGCGCAGGAGCAGGCCCTCTACACGGAGGCCGTCCACTAGATGGCGCTGCTCGCGCTCGACCACGTCACGCAGCGCTTCGGCGGGCTCGTCGCGGTCGACGACTTGACCTTCGAGGTGGAGGCCGGCTCGATCGTCGCGATGATCGGGCCCAACGGCGCCGGCAAGTCGACGGTGTTCAACCTGGTCACGGGAATCTACAAGCCGTCGGCCGGGCGCGTGGTGTTCGACGGTGCGGACGTCACGGGCTTGGCGACGAGCCGGATCACCGCGCTGGGCGTCGCGCGCACGTTCCAGAACATCCGGCTGTTCGCGTTCATGTCGGCGCTCGAGAACGTGATGACCGGCGAGCACGCGCGGCTGCGCGCGAACCTGGTCGAATCGCTGCTTCACACGCCGGGTCAGCGGCGCGAAGAAGCTTCGGCGCGCGAGAAGGCGCTGCAGCTGCTGCGCTTCGTCGGGCTCGAGAAGAACGCGGACACGTACGCGCGCAACCTGCCGTACGGCTCGCAGCGCCGGCTGGAGATCGCGCGCGCGCTCGGGACCGGTCCGAAGATCTTGCTGCTCGACGAGCCGGCCGCCGGGATGAACCCCAGCGAGAAGCAGGATCTCGTCGCGCTGATCCGCCGCATCCGCGACGGCGGCGTGACCGTGTTCCTGATCGAGCACGACATGGGGCTGGTGATGGAGATCAGCGAGCGCATCACCGTGCTCGACCACGGCGAGAAGATCGCCGAAGGGCTGCCGGCCGACGTGCGCAACGACCCGCGCGTGATCGAAGCCTACCTCGGAGCGCCGGCATAGCGTGGCGCTGCTCGAAGTCGACAACCTCGTCGCGCGCTACGGCCGCATCACCGCGCTGCAAGACGTGTCGCTGACCGTCGACGAAGGCGAGATCGTGACGCTGATCGGCGCGAACGGCGCGGGCAAGACGACGACGCTGCGCGCGATCAGCGGCCTGGTGCGCGCGGCGGCGGGGACGATCCGGTTCGCGGGGCGCGACGTCACGCGCCTCGCGCCCGACGAGATCGTGCGCGCGGGGATCAGCCATTCGCCGGAAGGCCGGCACGTGTTTCCGCGCATGACGGTGCGCGAGAACCTCGAGCTGGGCGCGTACACACGCCGTTCGAAGCCCGAGATCGCCGAGGATACCGAGAAGGTGCTGGCGATCTTCCCGCGGCTCAAGGAGCGCTACGAGCAGAAGGCCGGCACGATGTCGGGCGGCGAGCAGCAGATGCTCGCGATCGCGCGCGCGCTGATGTCGCGACCGCGCCTGCTGCTGCTCGACGAGCCGTCGCTGGGCCTTTCGCCCAAGCTCGTGCAGACGATCTTCGAGGTGATCCGCGACATCAGCGCGCGCGGCACCACGATCCTGCTCATCGAGCAGAACGCGCGGCAAGCGCTCGCGGTCGCGGCGCGCGGGTACGTGCTCGAGGTCGGCGCGATCGCGCATTCCGGCGCCGCGGCGGAACTCGCGGCGAGCGAAGCGGTACGTGCGGCATATCTGGGAGGAGCGGCATGACCAACGGCACGTCCGGGATGAATTCGACGTGGCTCACCCTCGCGCTGGTCGCGGTCGTCGTGGTGCGGTTTTTGTTCCGCGAGCTGCGGGCGCGGAAGATTCGCGTGCGAACGCTGTGGATCCGGCCGGGTATCTTGGCCGTCCTCACCCTGGTGTTGATCGGCGCCGGCTTCGCGATCCCGCACGTCAGCATGGGCGTTGTCGCGCTGTCGGTGCTCGTTGGCGCGGCGTTCGGGGTCGGCGTCGGCGTCCTCGTCGCGCGCCTGACGACGTTCGCGCCCGCGGGCGAGCGCGGCGCCGTCGTCGCGCAGGGCAGCGCGAAAACGGTCATCGTGTGGGTCGCCGCGATCGTGCTGCGGCTGCTGGCGCGGTTTGCGTTCGCGGGCGCCGGCGCGACGCCGGCAGAGCAGTACGAGCTCAACGCCGGCCTGCTGGCGCTCGTTACCGCCGCGTTCGTCGTGGTGGCCGTCGAGTTCCATCGCGCGATCGACCGGCTCGCGCCGGGGACGAGCACCCCCGGCACGATGCGGACGCTCTAGCCGCGCGTCAAACGGCGGCGGTCGTGCCGTCGATGAACGGGCGCATCTCGCCGACGAACTTGTCGGTGTTCTTGATGCTGCGCAGGATGACGACGATCGCATCCGACGGGAAGCCGGATTCCAGCGTGACGGTATAGCCGCAGAACACGTCGGCGGTGTCGTCGGCTCCCCAGAACAAGAAGTTCTGGTCGCTGTAGTAAAGGAGCTTGCGCATGAGGCCGTTGACGTCGCGCGCCTTGCCGAGGTTGATGTAGCCAGCCTTATAGTGCGGATAGATCCGGAAGCCGATGGTGTCGCTCTTGGTGACGCTCACCACGATCTCCAAGGAGTCGGCATTCTTCAATCCGGTCATCGAGCCGACGAAGTTGTACGGGTTTTTCGTGCTCTGCCGGAAGGTGACGTTGACGTCGGATCGTTGCCCCCCCGTCGTCAGCACCTGACGGACTTGTTCGCGGGTGGCATCCCGATCGGACTGGGCATTTGCGGGCGGGCTGCCGAGCAGCACTATCGCGAAGAGGGCGGGGACTATTCGAAGCAGGCGCATGCCGGATACTCCACTTCACCGCGCGCCTAGTCCTCTACGCGGCGCCATTATCGAGAAGAGCCGGGCAGCACGTTCCCGTGCCGTCCGGCGCTTGGTGTCAGACGCCGCGGGCGAAGTCCGCGATCAGCGCCGGCGCTGCTGCGTCGAAGCCGACCACGTCGAGCATGCCGCCGTCGTTCGGGTCCGCGACCGTGAACCCGTTCGACGTCATGCCGACCACGACGAGCTTCGCCGCGATGCCCATACGCCGGCGGTAGAGGCGCAGCGCCTCGTCCGCGTGGATGGTGCCCGCAAACGTCTCTGAATCGGTGTACACGATAAAGAGATCGATTGCGAGCCGGTGCTCGAGCGCGTAGAGCATCGGCAGCGAGCAGTCCGTGCTCATGAACGGGAGGTCGTTCGTGCGCTGCACGACCGACGCTACGCTCTCGTCCTTGCCGATCGCGAACGGCACGAAGTCGTCTGCGAACGCCATGACGTGGACGTCGCTCTCCGTGCGCACGTGCGTCATCGCCATCGCCGCCGCGCCCACGCGCGGCGTGATGCCCGGGATTCCGGCGATCTCGCCGCCGCTCATCGAGCCCGACACGTCGAGACCGATCAGCATGCGCGCGAACGTCGGCTCGACGTTCTCGAACGCGAGCGTGAACGCCGCGTCGAGCGCGTCGACCACCGCCGGGACCGGGTTCCACGACGTCGAGCCGCGCGCGCTGCGACCACTGCCGTACGTGGTCAGCGCCGCGAGCAGCGCGATCGGGTGGATGCGCGCCTTGCGGAGCGCCGCGCGATCCGTGATGCGCGCGATCACGCCTGCCGTCGTCTCGCCCTTGGGCGTGAGGACGCCGACGCGCGTGAGCGTCGCGAGGTTGCGGATCAGCGCCGTCATCGGCAGCGTCGGGAGCAGCGCCTCCCACACGCGCGGCTCCTTGAGCCACGCGCTCGGAAGCGCCTCGCGCGGGAGCCCGGTCGCGCGCACCAGCTCCGCGCACGTCGCAGCGTCGGCATCCTCCGATGCCTTGGCCGCTGCGTGCGCGCGCAGGAGCGACAGCGCTTGGAGCTCCTCGCCCGGGACGTCGCCCTTCACGATCCACGCGTACAGCGCCGCGCGCTCCGCGTCCGCCGCGAGCGGGTGCGCGAGACGGAACACGTCGCGGTGCGTGAAGCCTTCACGGTTCTGGTACTTGAGCGCCTGGTACGCGAGGTCGCGCACCGGCTTGGCCTCGTACCAGCCGCGCAGGCCCTTGCGCAGGCCGCGGCCCCAGCCGCGGAACTGCTCGATGTACGAGCAGAACGTGAGCAGGTGCGAGCCCGTGCGGCACACGCGCCGCAGGCCCTCGCCGAGCGCGAGCGCGCGCGTGGCGTCGTCACCGAAGCCGGCGCACGCCGCGAGCGCGAAGATCGCCGGCTGCACCTTCGGTGCACGGCCGCTCTCCGAGAGCGCGATGACGCGTGCAACCACGCGTGCCCCGTCCTCGCGAACCGCCTCGACGAGGTTGACCGCGTTCTCCTTGGTGAGCCGCTGCTCCGTCGCGTAGAAAGATCCTGATTCGGAGCCGAGGATCAGCCAGCGGTCGACGCGCGCCCAGCGGTCGAGCGGGTAGACGTAACCGCCGTTGTCGGCGCGCACTTGCGTACGACCGGCTTGCGGTACCGTCTGCAGCGTTCCGGCAGCACGGCCGCGGAAGATGCGTGCGAGCATGTTCATGAAGTGTCCCTCCCTTCGCGTGCGAATTCTAAGGTGGATGATGATGAGTGCGAGCCGGCGGGTACTCGCGGGCAAAATGGGTCTGAGGCGGGGGCTTGCGCCCCCCAGCGCTCTACCGCTGAGCTACGCGTGCGGAAACGCGACGGGACTCGAACCCGCGACCCCTGGTTTAGCGATAACCTCGGACGTCCGGCCCGCGAGCCGAACCGTTGGACGAAAGGTGTTCGAGGATGAAGCCGACCCGCGGCTTCCCCTGTCCGTGCGGACATCGTGGTTCAGACGAGTGGTAACCTCGAACGTCCGGCCCAACGGCGGCCGGATCTTGTGTTGCGGAGATGAACGCGTTTCGCGGACAAGTGTTTGGAGCGGAATCTCCTCCGGCTCACCGCTGACGGCGAGCCGTTACGGGATCGAACCGGCGGAACCAAATAACCGCTGCCGTTCGGCCCGCGAGCCGTGGGCAAAAGTGTTCCGGGATGGGAGGGAGCAGCGGGGCCGTTATCCGCGGCCTTCGCTGCGATCCTCCCGGCGGTGCCTTGTAAGCATCTGTCGATAACCCGAAACGTCCGGCCCACGGCCGGCGCGTCAACCCTTGATGCAGACCACCTGGCGGAGCGTGTGCACGATTCGTACGAGATCGTGCTGCGCCCGCATCACGGCATCGATGTCCTTGTACGCGGACGGCGCCTCGTCGAGGACGCCCGCGTCCTTGCGGCATTCGATGCCCTTCGTCTCGCGCTCGAGATCCTTGAGCGTGAGATGAGACTTCGCGTGGCCGCGGCTCATCCGGCGGCCTGCGCCGTGCGAGCACGACTCGAACGATTCCGGGTTGCCGAGACCGCGCACGACGAACGAGCGCGCACCCATCGAGCCCGGGATGAAGCCGAGCTCGTCCTTGCCGGCGCGAACCGCACCCTTGCGCGTCACGTAGACGTCGGCACCGAAGTGCCGTTCGCGCGCGACGTAGTTGTGGTGACAGTTCACCGCGATCTCGGCGCGAGCGAAGCGCGGGAGCTTGACCTTGCGATCGCGCACCGCTTCGAGCGCGTTCTCCATCATGATCTCGCGGTTGAGCCGTGCGTAGTCTTGCGCGAAGCCGACGGCTTCGACGTAGGCGTCGAACGAGGGCGTGTGCTCCGTGAGGTGGGCGAGATCGCGGTCGGCGATCGTGACACCGGCGCGCGCGAGCTCTTCGTGCGCGCGTTCGATGTAGTACGAGCCGATGCGGTTGCCCACACCGCGCGAGCCGGAGTGCAGCACGAGCCAGACGCTGCCGGACTCGTCGAGGCACACCTCGCAGAAGTGGTTGCCGCCGCCCATCGTGCCGAGCTGCTCGCGCACGTTGCGGGTTGAGATCTGCGGCGCACGTTCCTTCACCCGCGTGTAGCGCTCGCCGAGACCGTCTTCCCATGCGCGCTCCGCGGACGCCGTGGCGTCGCGGTGCTGACCACGGCCGACCGGAACCACCCGTTCGATCGCGCTGCGCACGCCGCGCAGATCGCTCGGGAGATCCTCGGCGCGGAGCGTGAGCTTCTGCGCCACCATACCGCAGCCGATGTCGACGCCCACTGCCGCCGGGACGATCGCGCCAAGCGTCGGGATGACGCTGCCGACGGTCGCGCCGCGGCCGAGGTGAACGTCCGGCATCACCGCGACGTGCGAGTGCACGAACGGAAGCGATGCCATGTTGGCGACCTGCTTGCGCGCGTTCTCGTCGAACTCGACACCCTTGACCCAAGCCTTGACCGGCGCGCCGGCCGTCTCGAACACTTCCACGGTGATACCTCCTTTCGCTGAAAACAGAAGCGGGGTGAGCGCATCGCCCACCCCGCTGCAATCAGCGTTCAGGAAGCGTGCTCGTGATTTACGCCGGATTCGCCCCGGCGAGGCAAAACAACGCCGACAGACTGCCCTGCGAGGAGTCTGTATCTGGATCGGTTCGGACGATGTGTTTGCGTAGATTCATATTCCGGTTACGAGACTACGCGACCGACGCGACGTTTGTCAAGCGCACGGATAAACAAATTTGGTGAGACCGCTTGACAAACGAGGCGGCAAAGCTCTAGGATCGGCAAATCATGATGCAGCGAATAGCATCCACCCGACCCGGACTCCGACTTCGAGATTGCAGCATGCAGTTCTCGAATTCGTATCATCTGAACGCGAAAGCGTTCGGCTGGTCCGTCGCGCGGCCGGAAGGTACGATCGCCACGTCATAACGCTTGCACCGAAGCTCTTGTGAGTTCCACGAGGGGATCGGCGCAAGCCGGTCCCCTCGGCGTTGTACGGGTTCGTGTCACGGCGACGAGTGCGTTTCCAAAACGCACGAAGGCGGTTCGACTCCGTCCGGGCCTGCCATGGTGATCGAGGCCGAAGCGGTCGAGGCACTCGGTTGTGGGCCGAGGGAAAGCCAGTTCGAGTCTGGTCGTTCACCCCAATTTCATTGCGTGCGCGGTCGTGCACGCCTGGTTCAGTACGTCCTTTGAAAACTGCATCGTTGATCGAAATCTTTGCGTGAGGTCCTTGCGCGGCGTGCTGGCACGCGCCGGCGTTCGTTGAGCCGCCTCACGCGCTCCAGCGGTCGGGGCAACGCCGCGTCTCCCAGGCAAGACGGAACGCGGCGAGATCGCAATGTACGGAGTGGTGGCCGAACGGTAAGGCGTCGATCTGCTACGTCGATGAGTCGCGAAGGCGACGAGCGCGTTCGACTCGCGCCCACTCCGCCACGGGAATGCAGCTGAAACGGTTCTAGCGTCTCGTTGAAGCCGAGAAGAAGACGGTTCGACTCCGTCCGTTCCCACCACACGCGGGCTGCCATGTTCCAAGGCCGGCGAGCCTCACTTGCAATGAGGCTGCGTAGAGTTCGATTCTCTAGCGGTCCACCAATCGATAGGGTGTCGCCCAGCGGCAGGGCAGCGGCCTCATAAGCCGTACCGGCGGCGGTTCGAGTCCGCCCACCCTAACCATAGAGACGTAGCGTAGTGGCAACGCGCTCCCCTCGGGCGGGAGATTCGCCGGTTCAATTCCGGCCGTCTCTACCAATCATGCGCGTCGCGCCCGAGCGGCAGGGTATCCGATTCTTGATCGGAGGTGTCCGGGTTCGAGCCCCGGGGCGCGCACAAACTATTCAACACTCGTCACCCAGGATCGTGCGTTCACGGCGAGCCGTGCGATCCGAAGGCGCCGTCGTGGGGCGACGCGCGCACACGCTCCGTGTCGCGATGGTCCGCGGCCGGAGCAGCTCGCCGTGTCATGCCCCCGTAGCTAAGCGGAAAAGCGACGGATTACGAATCCGTCAATGCGGGAGTTCGAATCTCCCCGGGGGTTCCACATTCCCTGGTCGTCTATAGGTAAGACAGCAGGTTGTTAACCTGCGAAACGGCGTTCGAATCGCTGCCGGGGAGTTTTATCGGCGACTGGGGGAATTGGCAGACCCGGCGGGCTCAGACCCTGCCGTCCTCGCGGACGTGAGCGTTCAAGTCGCTCGTCGCCGACCAAATACACATTGCGATCGTGGGGGAATCGGTAGACCCGCCTGTTCGAGGGGCAGGCGCCGCATGGCGTACGAGTTCGAGTCTCGTCGATCGCACCAAGCCGGGTTGCACGGAGCGGCAATCGGGGCTGATTGTAAATCAGCTGCGCGTAAGCGCTACGGGAGTTCGAGTCTCTCACCCGGCACCATCTCCCCGTAGCTCAGCGGAAGAGCGCGCGTTTCCGAAGCGCGTGGCCGCGAGTTCGACTCTCGCCGGGGAGACCAAACTATCGGGAGGAGCCAGCCGGGACGGCGACGGGTTTTGGCCCCGTCATGACGTGGTTCGACTCCACGCTCCCGAACCAGCACGCGCGCGAAGCAAACGAGGAATTGCACCGGACTTTTAATTCGGATACGGTCGGTTCGAATCCGACCGCGCGCACCAACACGTCCACGTGGTGAAGCGGTCAACACTGCAGTCTGCAAAACTGCTATGCGCCCGTTCGAGTCGGGCCGTGGACTCCATGCCTTCGTAGCTCAATGGTAGAGCCGCGGTCCCGTAAACCGCTGATGCGAGTTCGATTCTCGCGGAAGGCTCCAATTTCGGAAGGTGCCGCTCGTGGCCGGGCAAGCAGTCCTGAAAACTGCCGTGGGCGCGGCTCAGACCCGCGTGGGATCGATACCTACACCTTCCGCCATGCACACGTAGCTCAACGGCAGAGCTCCCGGTTGTCGACCGGAGGGTCGTGGGGTCAGCACCCATCGTGTGCGCCAGCCCTGTTCTTCTAATGGCTAGGATGCGGCGTTTTCACCGCTGCGAAGACGGGTCGGAACCGTCACAGGGTATTTAGTGCATTACTCGGGCCGCGAGGCTGCGACTCCTCAACAGCGTCAGGTCGATCGAAATCGATCCGGCGTACCATCCCGCTATAGCTCAGGGGCCGAGAGCACGCGCTCGATAAGCGCGGGAGCATGGTTCGATTCCATGTAGCGGGACCATGTTATAATCGTTCTTGTGAAGCCTATCCGACTTCGTACGAAGGCGATGCGACGCGCTCATGAGTTGGGGATGCCATTTGGAACCGCATCTCACCGGTTACGCGTGTTGATCATGTTCTCGCTCCTCCAGCGTTTATGTGAAAACCGCTGTGCCAAATGCAGCGAGGTGATAGTATCGGCCGACGAACTCTCTATCGAACACATCGTCCCCTGGGAGGGTGTTTCATTGACACTCTTTTGGGATCTTGATAACATAGCTTTTTCACATCGGGCGTGTAACCGACCCACGCGATTTCGCGGAAATTCTTGGTGCCAAGAGAATTGTCCTGAAGGACATGCCTGGTGCTCTCGGCATCGCGCGTACCTCCTCAGGACGTTATTTCCGCGCAACACCGCTCGACCAAATGGACTCAACGCGTATTGTCGGGATTGCCTGTCCTCGATGCGCCGGGCGGCGAACCAGCGCGATCACGACTTGGGCGCGCGGGCTCAATTGGGATGAAGCCTCGCGGTGGAACCCGCCGATAGCGCACCGGGGCCACACAATTAGGCGAAACGCAAAAGACAGCGCGTTAGCGTTGCGTCGAAAATCACGTCGGGCGGTTAGCTCAGCGGGAGAGCGGCACGTTTACACCGTGCGTCGTCGGGTGTTCGAATCACCCACTGCCCACCAATTTTTCCGGTCATGATGTAGTGGAAGCCTGGGGCCGTGCCAAGGCTCGAGCGCGGGTTCGATTCCCGCTGACCGGACCACGCCGGCGTTGCATAGTGGCAATGCCGCTGCCTTCCACGCAGAAGTCGCGGGTTCGATTCCCGCCGCCGGCCCCATTTCTCATGCCCGCACGCACGCCATCACGAAAGGAGGCGATCCCAGTGTCCGAGTCCGTTCTCTTGCTGAACTTCACGTACGAACCGCTCGGGATCGTCGATCTCGCGCGGGCGGTGCGGCTGCTCTTCGCGCGCAAGGTCGAGGTGGTCCACGGCGGCGACCGCGACGTCCAGACGACGTCGTTCGCGTTTCCGCTGCCGTCGGTCGTGCGCATGCTCTACTACGTTCGCCGCGCGCGCAAGCGCGTCGCGCTGACGAAGAAGAACGTGCTGCTGCGCGACGACTACACGTGCGCGTACTGTCTCACGCGCTGCGGCCGTGACATGACGGTCGACCACGTCGTGCCGCGCAGCCGCGGCGGAAGCTCCGCGTGGGAGAACCTCGTCGCGTGCTGCTCGGCATGCAACGCGCGCAAGCGCGACCGCACGCCCGCCGAGGCGCGCATGCCGCTGCGCCGGAAGGCGCGCGAGCCGCGGTTCATCCCCTGGGTCGTCGTCCGCCGTAACACCGCACCAAATGAGTGGTGGAAGTACCTCGGTCTATACTCGATCGGTATAGAAGAGCGCGCGGCGCTGGAATAGCAATGCCGTGCCACGATGCCAAGCCTATGGCATAGTGGCGCGGCATAATGGCGACGTGCGTTCGTATAAGTATTGTCCGGCCTGCGATTCAGTGTTCCCGCAATCGTGGTTCTACAAGAACAAGAACAAGGAAGACGGACTCGCTACTTACTGTCGCGATTGCCATGCGCGAATGAGCAGTGGGTCAACCACGGCCCGGGTACTGCGTGAGCGTATCGTTCGCAAGCTCGGCGGCGCTTGCTCTCGCTGTTGCTATAGCGACGATATTCGTGCGTTGCAACTTGACCATGTCAACGGCGACGGCGCATCACACCGCGTCAGGGACCTAGGATGCAGCCGCAAATACTACATTCAAATGGAAGCAGAGCTTGACTCCGGCGCGTACCAGGTCCTGTGCTCAAACTGCCATTCCATCAAGACGCATGAAGACCGGCACGCTGTGAGGGCCAAGGTGCTCGAGAAGCGCCCTAACCCGCTGACGGGTCGCGAGCCGGAAATTTTCTTGACTGAAGCTGAGCGAGCTCGGCACGCCGCATGGCAAGAAAGCGCGAATCGGCTCTGGTCGCCGCACGGGTCCTTGACGGCGTTCTATCGCGGATCGAGGACGCATGCGTCGGCAAGTACCTCGCGCTCTACAACGTCGGGATCGAGGAGCGCCCTTCGACGCTCTAGCCCGGCCGCCGGAGGTTCCGGCGGCCGGGACGGCATAATCGCGGCGCAGGGAGGGAACGGAACGGCGTGAGGCCAGCGAGTTGAGGATCCGAACGCAGGCGGTGCTGTTGAGCGTCGTGCCGCTGACCTTCCTCATCGTCCTCTTCGTCATCGCCACCGTTCTGCAGACCAAGACCGATCAGACCGCGACCTGGTCGCAGCGCTCGACCACGGCGCTCAAGCAGTCCGAGCATATCGCGAAAACGATCAGCGATGCCAACAGCAGCATCGTCACCTACACCACCAAGCGGCAGGTCGAGGCGAGCCTAGCGCCATATCGCGCGGCGCTTCGCGACGTTCCGCTGCAGGTCACCGAGCTTCGCCGGCTCGTCCGTGACGAACCGGGTCAAGACGCGCGAGTGGTTCGGTACGGAGCCGCCGCGCACGGACTGATGGACGTGCTGACGCGCTACGTCGCCTTGTGGCAAGCGGGGAAAAAGGCGCAGGCGAAGGCGATGGTGGGATCGGCGCAGACGCAGCGCCGGGTCGATGAATGGACCGCCGCGCGCCACGACTTCGAAGAAGCGGAGCGCGTGCGGGCGCTGAGCCGCTACGATGCGCTGCACCGCGATTTCGGCTGGCTCGGCAACGTGCTGCTCGCGTCGTCGATCGCCGGCATCGTGTTGACGCTCTTCGTCACCGCGCGCTTCGGGTGGCGGATCGCGCGCCGCCTGCGCCAGCTCGCGGAGAACGCGCGCCGCCTCGGTCGCGGCGAGGAGACCGCCTTCATCCGCGGCAGCGACGAGATCGCCGACCTGGACAAGACCTACCACGAGATGACGCGCCGCCTTCAGGCGACGCATCACGTCGCGTCGACGCTGCAGCGCGCGCTGCTGCCGCAGGGTTTGCCCGAGATCGCGGGCATCGAGTTCGACGGCGTCTACGAACCGGGCAAGAGCGAGGCGCAGGTCGGCGGCGACTGGTACGACGCGGTCCGCCTGGCCGACGGGCGCGTGCTCATCTCGATCGGCGACGTCGCCGGGAGCGGCTTGCAGTCCGCCGTCATCATGGCGGCGATGCGCGAGGTGATCCGCGGCGTCGCGCAGGTGTACGCCGACCCCGCGACCATGATCGACGCCGCGGACCGCACGCTCAAATCGGAGCATCCCGACAGTCTCGTCACGGCGTTCGTGGCGGTGTTCGATCCGATCGCGCGCTCGCTGGCGTACTGCTCCGCCGGGCACCCGCCGCCGCTGCTGCGGCTGCTCGACGGAACCGTGATCGATCTGCCGTCGCAAGGGCTGCCGCTTGGGATTCGCGCGCGCGACGACGTCGACGCGCGGAGTACGCAGATCCCGGAAGGTGCGACGGTGCTGTTCTACACGGACGGCCTCACGGAGTCGACGCGCGACGTCGTCGCCGGCGAACAGCGGTTGCGCGAAGCGCTGGCCGACCCGGCGATCGCGGCGGAGCCGAACTTGGCGCAGGCGATCTACGACGACATGTTGCGCGACGGCACGCACGACGACGTCGCGATTCTGGCGATGCGCCTCGACGGCAGCCGCACCGGGACGTCGACCGAGATCGTCGGCCAGCACCTGCGCCGCTGGGCGTTCGATACGGGCGACCACGCGACCGCGCAGCGCTCGCGCGCGGTGTTCGCGTCGGTGTTGGGTGCGGGCGGGATGCTCGACGAGGACGTGTTCACGTCGGAGCTCATCTTCGGCGAGCTGCTGAGCAACACGGTGCGCTACGCGCCCGGGCCGGTCGAGGTCGTGCTCGACTGGGGCGAAGCGTCGACCGCGATCCTCCACTTTCTCGACTCCGGCCCCGGCTTCGTGCTGATGCCGCGGCTGCCGTCGGACCTGCTGAGCGAGCGCGGTCGCGGCCTGTTCCTGATCTGGTCGCTGTCGGAAGACTTCAACGTCACCAAGCGCGCGGACGGCGGTGCGCACGCGCGCGTGGTGCTGTCGCCGCGGCGTAAACGCGGCTTCGACGGCGTGGTGCGCTCGAACGTGATGCGCTCGGCCGACACGGTATCGTGATCGTGCGCGATGATTTCGAGCGCGACGGATTCGCGGTCGTGCCCGGCTTCAAATCGCCCGCCGCGGTCGCGGAGCTGCGCGCGCGCGCCGCGGAAATCGTCGGCGCGTTCGATCCGGCGGAATCGACGGCGATCTTCACGACGCGCGACGAGTCCGCAAAATCGAACGACTACTTCCTGACGTCGGGCGACAAGACCCGGTGCTTCTTCGAAGAGGAAGCGTTCGACGAATCAGGCGCGCTGCGCCAACCCAAAGAGCTCTCGATCAACAAGATCGGGCATGCGATGCACGATCTCGACCCGGTGTTCGAGCGCTTCTCGCGCGATCCGCGGCTGCACGCGCTCGCGCTCGAGCTCGGCCTGGCGGAACCGCGCGTGTACCAGAGCATGTACATCTTCAAGCAGCCGCGGATCGGCGGCGAGGTGCGCTGGCACCAGGACGCGACCTACTTCGACACCGACCCGGTCAGCGTGACGACGCTGTGGTTCGCGCTCGAACGCGCCGATCGCACCAACGGCTGCCTGTGGGTGCAGCGCGGCGGCCACCGCACGCCGCTGCGGGAGCGCTTCGTCGTGGAAGGCGGTGCCGGCCGGCTCGAACGCATCGACGCGACGCCGTGGCCGTCGGCGGACACGGCGGAACCCGTCGAAGTCGACGCGGGCACGCTCGTGGTGATGCACGGCCGGCTCCCGCACTACAGCGCGCCGAACCGCTCCGCTGCGTCGCGGCACGCGTACACGCTGCACGCCGTCGACGCGCGCACGCGCTATTCGCCGGCCAACTGGCTGCAGCGCGACGCGGCGTTTCCCGCCCGCGGTTTCGTCTGACCAAGAGCACGATGCACGATACCAGCCCGACCACGTTCAGCTTCTTCAACGAAGGCGTCGAGATCGGCGGTGAACGGCGGCTGCCGGCCGAAACGACGAAGGCGGCGGTGGTGGTGGCGCACGGGATGGCCGAGCACGCGGCGCGCTACGGGCGCTTCGCGGATGCGCTCGCGGCGGCCGGCTATGCGGTGTACGCGCCCGATCATCGCGGCCACGGGCGCACCGCCGGCGGCGACGAGAATCTAGGCTGGGCAGGCGCCGACGGCTGGAACGCGATGCTGCGCGATCTCGACCGGCTGAGCGCGCTCGTTCGCGAGCTTCATCCCGGTACGCCGCTGGTGCTGTTCGGGCACAGCATGGGATCCGTGCTGGCGCAGCGCTTCGCGCAGCTTCACGGTGACCGTCTTGCGGGCTTGATCCTGTCGGGCACGTTCGGCGCGGCGCCCAACATCGGCGCCGGGATCGCGGCCGCGAGTGCATTGCGGCTGCTCCGCGGCGACCGCGCGCCGTCGTCGCTGCAGCGCACGATGTTCGCGGGCTTCAACAAGCCGTTCGCGCCGGGGCGCACCGGCTTCGAGTGGCTGAGCCGCGACGACGCCGAGGTGCAAACGTATGCCGACGACCCGCGCTGCGGGTTCACGTTCTCGAACCGCTTGCTCGTCGACATGCTGCGCGGCTACGTCGACACCTGGCAGCCGGCGAACGAGCGGAAGATCCCCGTCGCGCTGCCGGTGCTGTTCTTCTCGGGTGCGCTCGACCCGGTCGGCGCGAACACGCGCGCGGTGACGGCGCTCGCGGAGCGCTACCGCGCGCTCGGTCTGCGCGACGTGCAGGTCACGTTCTACCCGGGAGCGCGCCACGAGACGCTCAATGAGACGAACCGCGACGAGGTCGTGCGCGACGTCCTCGCCTGGCTCAACGCGCACGTCTAGTCCAAGAAGATGTCGTCCGCGAGCGGGGTGCCGGGCACCATCGCGTAGCCCGTGAAGTCGCTGACGCCGTGCGCGCGCAGTACGTCCTCGTCGATGTACGTGTTGCCGCTGGTGCTGCGCGCGTCGCTGTCCAAAATCAGGTACGCGGCGTCGGCGACGATCTCGGGCTTGCGCGACGCGCGGATCACCGCGTCGCCGCCGAGCAGGTTCTGCACCGCGGCGGTCGCGATCACGGTCTTGGGCCACAACGCGTTCGCCGCGATCCCGCGCTCGCGGAACTCCGCCGCGAAGCCGAGCGTCAGCAGCGTCATGCCGTACTTCTTGAACGTGTAGGCCGGCGAGCCGCCCACCCATTTCGACGCGGGCGCGATCGGCGGCGAGAGCGTGAGCACGTGCGCGTTGGCCGACTTCTCGAGGTGCGGCAGCGCGGCACGCGTCACGAGGTACGTCGCACGAGGGCCGATCGACGTCATGAGGTCGAACGCCTTCGCGTCGACCTGCGCGGTGCCGCCAAGCCGGATCGCGCTCGCGTTGTTCACCACCACGTCGATCCCGCCGAAGCGCTCGACCGCGGCGGCGACCGCCGCGGCGATCTGCGCCTCGTCGCGCACGTCGCACTGCACCGCGAGCGCCTTGCCGCCCGCGGCCTCGATCTCCGCCGCCGCGGTGTGGATCGTCCCCGGCAGCTTCGGATGCGGCTCGACGGTCTTCGCGACGACGACGACGTTCGCGCCGTCACGCGCCGCGCGCACACCGATCGCAAGGCCGATGCCCCGGCTCGCGCCGGTGATGAACAGCGTCTTGCCGGCGAGGCTCATCCGCGCGCGCCGCGGGTGAAGAACGCGCTCATCGCGGCGCGCGCTTCGTCCGAGCCGAGCCGTTCGCGAAACGCCGTCCCTTCGCGCTGGATCGCGGCGACGATCGCGTCGCGGTCGTAGGTCACGAGCCGCTTCGTCGCGCGCACCGCCGCGCGCGGTTTCGCAGCGATCGCGCGCGCGGCCGCTTCGGCTTCCGCGTCGAGCGCGTCGTCCGCGACGACTTTGGTGACGATGCCGTCCGCATACGCCTGCTCGGCCGACATCACGTCGCCCAGGTACAGCGCGCCGCCGGCGTGCGCGCGCCCGATGCGCCTGGGCAGCAGCACGCTGCTGCCGGCTTCGGGGACGAGCCCGAGATCGACGAACGGTACCTTGAACTTCGCCGTCGGCGACGCGTACACCAGATCGCAGTGCAGCAGCATCGTGGTGCCGATCCCGACCGCCGCACCGCGGACCGCCGCGATCACCGGCACGTCGGTCGTCGCCAAACCCATCAGGAAGCGAAAAACCGGCGCGTCGTCGCCGTGCGGCGGGTGGTCGAGGAAGTCGCGCAAGTCGTTGCCCGCGGTGAACGTGTCGCCGCGCGCGCCGATCAGCACCGCGCCGACGTCGTCGTGCGCGGCCGACGTCACGGCGTCCGCCAGCACGGCGTACATCGCGGCGGTGAGCGCGTTCTTCTTGTCGGGGCGGTCGAGGACGACGTGACGTACGCCCTCGCGGTCTTCTACGGAGACGCCGATGGAGATCATCCCGCGCACTCCGACGATACCGCACCGTTCCCTCTCGGGCCCGAGGAGAACGAGGCGACCGGGCGAAGCGGCATCCATGGTTGGCCGTCGTTTTTGCTCCGGCCTGGCCGGAACAGCCCTCGTCGTCGCGTTGAGCGCGCCGGCTTCGATCGCGGGTGGACAGGCGCTGCCGAGCCCGGCGCCGGCGACGCGCGCCGACGAGAATTCCGCGATCCTCAAGCCGCTCGCCGAGATCGGCCGGGTTCGCGCCCGCACCCCGTACTGCGGGGCACTCGCGCGTGCGCGCGCCGGCATCGACTCCGCCATCACGTTCCAGTACAGCACGCCGATCTTGGCGAACGATCTGCGGGGCTTTCGCCTCGACTCGTATTTGACCAAGGAGCGGTCGCTCAAGAAGACCGAGCGCGATCTCACGGGGCTGTGGAACCTCGCCGTCGCGGGGCGCGACGACGTGCGCGCGCTGCGGGCCGCCGCAAACGCCGACGGCGTCGACGCGGAGAAGCGCAAGGAGATGCTCGCATTCGCCGACGCGCTCGACGGTGCGAAGGCACGCCAGATGCAGCTCGCCAAGTCGATGGCGCGCACCTACGCGGTCTTGGCGGAGATGCCGATCCGCGACATCGCGAACACCGCAGCCGACGATCACGGCGCGACGGCCATCGCGCCGAAGTCCGCGATGCTGCGCCCGC
Organism: Candidatus Elarobacter sp.; assembly: GCA_035943995.1. Lineage (GTDB taxonomy): Bacteria > Vulcanimicrobiota > Vulcanimicrobiia > Vulcanimicrobiales > Vulcanimicrobiaceae > Vulcanimicrobium. The sequence continues at coordinate 30,900 of DASZBS010000103.1, forward strand.
AAGCACCGGACGACGCATCGGGCGCGCCGGTGAGAACGACGACGACCGCCGATGCGATCGCGGACCACACTCAGTCGCAGGACCTGTTCACCGCGTTCGGTGCCGAGCGGTTCATCCGCGACGATCTCAAGGACGCAGCGCTGCACGGCAACAAGGCGGTGCAGCTCGGCGGCTGCAGCGGGATCTAACCGCTAACGCGTCAGCAGCGCCGCTGCGATCAGCGCGAGCGGCGTTGCGACGCAGCCCACCAGCGCGAACCGCAGCGGTCCGATGGGCACGCCCTCGCGGCGCAGGATCGCCAGCCACAGCAGCGTCGCGAGCGAGCCGTTCGCGGTGAGGTTCGGGCCGACGTTGACGCCGACGAGCGCCGCTGCGCTGAGCGCCGCGGGCGGGTGCGCCGCGCCGACGTACTTGCCGAGGTCCAGCCCGACGGGCAAGTTGTTCACCAGGTTCGACGCGAACGCCGCGGCGAGCGCGACGCCCACCTGCGCGACCGGCGCGGCTTGGTGCGCGGCCCACGCGAACAGCGCGCGCGGCAAGGACGCCGCGCCGGCCGCATCGAGCGCTTCGACGAGCACGAACAGCGCCGCCGTCAGCGCCACGACGGGCCACGCGATGCCGCGCACGATCCGCAGCGGCTCGCGCCGCTCGCGCGTCGCCGACAGCAGCGCCGCGACGACGCCGCACGCGAACGTCACGGAGCCGAGCGGCCCGTCCAGCGACGACGTCGCCACCAGCACGACCGCGCTGACCGCGAGCACGACGAACGCGAGCGCGCGCGGCGCGGGCGCGCGGCCGTCGCGCACGACGAGCGGCGCCGCGACGTCGCGCCGGAACACGAGTGCCAGCGCGGCGTAGGTGAGCACGACCGATGCGGCGGACGCGAGCGCGAACGACGCGAGCCACGAGCCCAGCGGCGGCACGCGGTCCGCGAAGAACAGCAGGTTCGACGGGTTGGAGATCGGCAGCACGAAGCTCGCGGCGTTGGCGACGAGCGCGCACGCGAACACGTACGCGTGCGGCCGCGCGTCGGTGCGCGCGACCGCGCCGAGCACTGCGGGCGTGAGCACGACGATCGTCGCGTCGTTCGACAGGAACGCCGTCGTCACGACGCCAGCGCCGTACACGAGCAGCAGCAGCCGCGAACGCGAGCCGTGCGCGGCGTGCACCGCGCGCGTCGCGATCCAGTCGAACACGCCTTCGGCGCGTGCGAACTCTGCCAGCGCCATCATCCCGATCAGGAACAGGTAGACGTGCAGCCCGCGGCCGAGCGCGGCAGCGGCGGCGTGCGGCGAGAGCGCGCGCATGACGACGAGCGCGAGCGCGCCGCCGGCCGCCCACCACGCCTCGTTCACGCGCCACGGACGAAAAAGGACGCCGAGCAGCGCCAGCCCGGCGATGAGCGCGCCTAGGATCGGACGATCAGATCAGGCGCTGGCCGTGCGCGAGGGCCGGTAGAGGTGCGCGGCGCCGAACACCGGTAGGCCGCCGACGATCGTCGACAGCACGCGGTGGTCGTCGCTCCACACCGACAGATCGGCGCGCTTGCCGGGCTCGATGGTGCCGAGCTCGCGGTCGAGATTCAGCAGTCGCGCGGGGCTGCGCGTCGCGTTGACGACCGCGGTCTCGAACGGGATCTCCGCGTACACCATCAAGTTGCGCACCGCTTGGTCCATCAGAAGCGCGCTGCCCGCGATCGTGCCGTCCTCCGCGCGCACGACGCCGCCTTCGATACGATAGCCGCTACCGGCCGGCGGCATGTTGTCCGTCGTCAGCACGAGCCGGTCGTGCAGCGTGCGGTACAGCAGATCGACCATCGGCGGCGACACGTGGTAGCCGTCGCAGATCAATTGCACCGTGGTGCGCGACTCCTGGATGAACGCGGCGAGGATCGACGGGTCGCGGTGGTCGAGCGGCGGCATCGCGTTGAACGCGTGCGTGACGGTGCGAAAGCCGAGCCCGATCGCGAGCATGCCTTCGCGGTAGTGCGCGGCGGTGTGTCCGGCCGAGCACACGACGCCTTGGTCGAAGAAGAAGCGCGCGATCTCGTCGACACCGTCCACCTCGGGTGCCATCGTCACCATCACGAGCGCACCGCGGCACGCCTCCACCATCTCCTGCGCGCGTTCCAGCGTCGCGGGCACGATCCACTCGGCGCGGTGCACGCGGCGGAACTTCGGGTTGAGAAACGGGCCTTCGAAATGGATGCCGAGACACCGCGCGCCGATCGGATCGCCGGCTTCGACAAGTTGATTTGCCGCTTCCGACACTTCGGCGGCCGCGTGCATCATCGACTCCCACGGCGCCGTCATGATACCGGCAAGATAACCGGTGGCACCTTGGCGCGCGTACGCGCGGGACGCGACTTCTACGGCGTTGCCTTGATCGCGGTTGAACAGCAACTCGTCGGCGCCGTTGGTGTGAACGTCGATCAGACCCGGTGCGATGATCGCCCCGTCCGGCGGCCGCATGTCGCTCGGGCCCTCTTCTGGGAGGAGCCTGGCGATGCGCCCGCGGTTGACGGCGAGCCGACCGTGCGTCAGCGTACCGTCGCCGAGCGCAAGTCGCGCCGGCCCGAGGATATAGGTGTCGGACACGTCCGGTTCGATTCGGCCACGACGGGTGGCCGACCCCCTTCGAATTGCGCTCTACCGGCGGCCGAACAGGCGCTTGAGCAGCGACCCGCGCTCGCTTGCTGCGTGCATTTCGGGCCGCGGAACGGGTTTCGCGAGCCGCTCGACTTCGGCACGCTCGCGCTCGCCGCGCGCGAGGCGCGCCATGTGCTCCTCCGCGTGCGCTTCGAGCGTCGAGCGCAGCGCGACGAGCTCGTTCCAGCCCGCGGGCGCGCGCCCCGCGTCGAGCGCTTCGCGGTATTCGAGCGTCGACGTCGTGAAGATGCGCTGCGGCACGATCGCGCGCTCGCGCAGGTAGCGGTCGGCGAGCATCACGACGTTGCGGCGTTCGGCGGCGTCTTCGTGATCCGCCATCGTGTGCACGAAGGTGGTCGGCTTCGCGTCCTGCGCGATCGCGCCGTACAGCTCGAGCTCGCGGTCCGACAGCTGGCGCGAGAACAGCGCGACGATCTCGCTGGCCGACTGCGCCGCGGCGCGCACGATCTCGTTGGCCAGCGGAAAGCCGGAATCGAAGGCGGGCGTGTGCACGAGCACGAGCTGGCGCGGCAGCGTCCAGGGCGTCTCGATCAGCAGCGGCGTGCGCGTCGCGGCGTCGAGCGCCTCGTCGAGCGCGATCTCGTTCCAGCCCGCGTCGTCGCCGAGTGCGTACGCGCGGTGCCGCTCGCCATAGCGCACGTGTACCGGAAAGTGCATCTCGACGTCGGCGCCTTCGTCGGGCAGCACGCGCGAGCCGGCGATCGCGTTGATCAAGCTCGACTTGCCGCGCTTGAACGCGCCGAGCACCGCGATGCGCCAGCGCTCCGGCCGCAAGCCGTGCTCGTACGTGTGCGGGTCGAACCGCGCGGCGCCGTCGTGCGCGACGCGCTCGCGGCCGGCGTGCGGGTCGAGCGGCACCGCCGGGTCGGCGAGCTCGGCGCGTTCGGCGCGGCTTTCGCGCGCGAACGCTTCGGTGTGCGTCTCGATGCGGGTCGCGAGCGCGCGCGCCGCCTCGGCGCGCTCGCATGCCGCGCGCGCGGCCGCGGTGCGGTCCGTCGCGTCGGCGTGCGCGGCCAGCGCGCGGTCGAGCGGACCGACCGCTTCGGCGCGAATGCGCGGTGCGAGCGCGGCGACGCGCGCGCCGAGGCCGCGCGCGATCGTTTGTACGCGCGCCGCGATGCCGTCGACGTAGCGCGCGAGCTCCGCGTCGAACGCGGGATAGATACCCGCGTCGAGGTCGGCGAGCAGCTCGCGCTTCATGTACGCGCCGGGCGGCGCCGCGGCGAAACCGCGCGCGATCGCGTCGACCAGGCCGACGGCGGGCCCGCCGAGCGCGCCCAGCACGATCGAGCTGCGCAGGCCGGTCTCGACGTCGGTGCTCCACGCACCGCTCGACGCGTCGGCGCCGAACGCGCGCGCCGCGTCTTCGGTGACCGGCAGCCGTTCCGCCGCGATCGCGTCGAGCAGCGGCGCGAGGACGTGCTCGCGGTCCGCGTCGCGCGCCGCGGCGACAACCGACGCGGACGCGCCCTTTGCTTCGTCGCGCAGGCGCTTGGCGACGAGTTCCGCCGCGTCGCCGGCGAAGCGCCCGACGGCGGTCGCGAGGACGTCGTCGACGAGGATGTGCAGTTTGGCGCGATCGCGCAACCGCGCCACGTCGGCGGTGTCGATCGCGCGCGCCAGCGTGCGCGCCAGCGCGGCGCGCGTCGCCTCGCCGCGCGACTGCAGCTCGCTTCCCAGGCTCGTGCCCGCTTCGTCGAGGCGCACGTGCGCGGCCGCCACGGCGGTGTCGAACGCGTCGAGCGCGGGCGCGACGGCGGCGCGGCGCGCGCGCAGCGCGTCGAGCGGCGTCTCGAGCGCGTCCGCCTCGAACGCGAGCGCGTCCGCGACACGGGTCGCGGCGCGCCGCGCCTCCGCCGCGGCGCGCCGCAACCGCGAACGGCCGGTGGTCGCGACGAGCGACGCATCGAGCGCGCCGAGGAACTCGCGAAAACGGCTCTGCGCGATCAGCGCCTCGTTCGCGGTGAGCAAGCCTTCGGCATACTCGCGCGCGGAGAGCGGAAACACCGGCGTCCCGGGGGCGTGCTTGGCGGCCTGCACGACGATGCGCTGCGCGGCAACCTGCCACCCTTCGACGGGCTCCGGGTGGCTCGATATACGGTCGCGCATGCGCCAGAGATCGATCTTCGTCTGCACGATGAACACCGACTCGATGTAGCGCCGCACGATGCCCAGAAACGACGCGTCGCCTTCGGTGAACGGTTGCTGCGTGTCGATCAGGTAGAGCACCGCGTCGGCGCCCGGCAGATACGACAGCGTTGCCCGGCGGTGCGCGGGGTTGATCGACGCGAGCCCCGGCGTGTCGGCGACGACGAACCCGCTCTTCAAGAACGCCGAGTCGATGGCGATACGCACGAGCACCGGCGCGCCCGCGTCGTCCTCGTCGGTCGCGTCGTGCAGCTTGCCCTCTTCGCCGACCGCGATGAAGCGCGCCAGCCGGCCCAGCGGCACGCGCTCCTCGCGGCCGTTCGCGTACACCGCGACCGCCGACTCGTCGTGCGCGTAGGTGAGCTCGGTGATCGTCGCGGTCGACGGGTTGATGTCGGTCGCCAGCAATCCGGTGATGCGCTTGCCGCCTGGCCGTTCCTCGAATTCCACCTTGCCCAGCAGCGCGTTGAGCAGAAACGACTTTCCGCTGGAGAACTCGCCGACGACGGCGAGCACGAAGCGGCCGTCGCGCAGGCGCGCGGTCGTGCGCGCGAGCGCCGCCACATCGTCGGCCTCATCGTGCCGGCGCGCGGACTCGGCGCCCACGAGCTCGCGCAACTCGTCCAAACACGCCGCCACGTCGTCACGCGCGCTGCGATAGCGTTCGAGTGGATCTTTCACGCGGCGCTCACGCCGGGCCGTTTCGCGACCGGCCCGCCGTCCTCCGCCGACGGTCGGTTCGGCAGTTGGAGGAACCTGCGGTGCGCGGCGGCTATCTCAGGACCGGCGAAACGAAGCCGCACTTCCGGAGGATGCACTATGGGCCAAGATGCCGCGACCATCGACGCGCGCTACAAGCGACAGTTCGGCGTGCGTGCCGGCTACTTGCCGAAAAAGCGAGAAGCCGTCCACGGCTGGCACGTGGAGATGAAGGCCACGATCGCCGGCGTCAAATCGAAGGGCGCAGTGCGGATCGTCAGCGAGTCGGTGCGAGAGCTCGGCGCGCTGATCGAACGGGATCCGATGGTGCGGATGTACGTGACCGAGATGCTCGAGCAAGTCCTCGAGATACCGGGCGCACCACCCACGCCCATGACCGTCGAGGAGCTGCTGATCGCGCTCGACGAGATCACGCGGATGGCGCCGTACTACGATACGCACAGCGTCGCGTTTCCGATGTCGGCCTTGTTTTCGTACATGATGATGACCGACGCCGGTGAGGCGATCTTCCGCAACACGCCCTTCAACGACGCGATCCGGCGAATCCTCAAAGACTGGTGCCGGTATTTGAACACGCCGGAGAGCCGCCACACGCTCAACCACGGTCCGCACGGCTGGCTGTCGCCGTTCGCGTATCAGGACATGAAGCTGTACGAGTTCGTCACCAAGAAATCGGACCCGCACTGGGGCTGGACGTCGTACAACGATTTCTTCCACCGCCGGATCAAACCGGAGGCGCGGCCGATTGCGGGGCCGGACGATCCGTCGGTGATCGTGTCCGCCAACGACGGCCACGTGCTCACGATCGCGCGCGGCGTCAAGCGGACGGACCGGTTCTGGCTCAAGGGCGAGCCGTACTCGCTGGCCGACTTGCTGAACCACAGCGCGTACGTCGACCGCTTCGTGGACGGCTACGTGTTCCAGTCGTTCCTGAGCGGTGCGAACTACCACCGCTGGCACGCGCCCGTCGACGGGACGGTGGAAGAAGCGTACGTGGTGGACGGCTTGCAGTTCAGCGACGCCGAGTCGGCCGGGCCCGATCCCGGCGCCGATTTAGCCGAAGGCTACTACGCCTGCGTGAACACGCGCGGCCTGGTGTTCATCAAAGCCGACAACAAAGCGATCGGCACGGTGTGCGTCGTCCCGATCGGCATCACCGAGATCTCGTCGGTCGAGATCACGGTCAAAGCCGGCGACAAGGTGAAAAAAGGCGATCAGCTGGGCTACTTCAGCTACGGCGGCTCGACGCTCGCGCTCGTGTTCGAGCACGGCGCGATCGATCATTTCACCGCGCCCGCGCCGCCCAAGGGACAATTCGACCCGGGCGACGGGCCGGCGATCCAGGTGAACGCGCAGATCGCCGTCGCGAACGTCTAGGTCGCCGGGAGCGCCGACCCGCGGATGACGGCCAGCGCTTCGTCGCGGCCTTTCTCCATCAGCGCGAGCGTGTCGCCTTCGACGTTGAGCCGCAGCACCGGCTCGGTGTTCGACTTGCGCACGTTGAGCCACCAGTCGGCGAACTCGATCGTCACGCCGTCGAGGTGATCGATCTTCGCGTCCTCGAAGTGCTCTTCGAGCGCGTGCATCTCGCGGTCGGCGTCCGCGACCGGCAGGTTGATCTCGCCCGAGCGAAAGCGCGTGTTGTACGGCGCGATCGCGGCGGTGATCGAGCCGTCGATCTCGCTGAAGAGGTCGAGGCACTGCAGCAGCGCGATCATCCCGGAGTCGGCGAACCAGTTCTCGCGGAAGTAGAAATGCCCGCTGTGCTCGCCGCCGAACGGGATGTTCTGCTCGCGCATCTCCGGCTTGATCAGCGAGTGCCCGACTTGCGAGCGCACCGGGATGCCGCCGTGCTTCAGCACGGCCTCGGGCACGCTGCGCGAGCAGATCAAGTTGTAGAGGATCTTCGAGCCCGGATACTTCTTGAGCGTGGCGACGCCGACGGCGGCGGTCACGATGCTGCCGTCCGGAAAGCCGCCCTTCTCGTCGACGAGGAACATGCGGTCGGCGTCGCCGTCGAACGCCGCGCCCAGATCGCAGTGGTTCTCCAGCACCGACTTGCGCAGCGCGAGCTTGTTCTCGTCCTCGATCGGCGACGCGGGATGGTTCGGAAACGTGCCGTCGAGCTCGAAGAAGAGCGGGATCACCTCGCACTGCGGCAGGTACTTGAATACGTACGGAACCGTCAGCCCGGCCATGCCGTTGCCGGCGTCGATCGCGATCTTGTACGGCTTGATCTTCGTGACGTCGCGGATGAACGACACGCAGTGCTTGCCGAAGTCGTCGAGCACCTCCCGCGAGCTCACCGTTCCTTTGTGAGCGGCGTCCTTGAAGTCGCCGGAGACGGCGAGGTCGCGCACGTCGCCCAGGCCGGTGTCGAGCGAGATCGCCTGCGCTTGGTCGCGACAGAACTTGAGCCCGTTGTACTGCGCGGGGTTGTGCGACGCCGTGATCATCACGCCGCCGTCGAAGCCGTAGTGGCCGACCGCAAAGTACAGCGCGTCGGTGGAGATCAGCCCGATGTGCGTGACGTCCGCGCCGCCGTCCGTCGCGCCGCGCGTAAGCGCTTCGAGCAGGTCTTCGCCCGACGGCCGCATGTCGCGGCCGATGCAGATGTTCGTGCGACCGAGGGCCTGCACGAACGCACGCCCGATCCAATACGCGACTTCGGGGGTGAGCTGGGTGCCGACGATCCCGCGGACGTCGTAGCTCTTGAAGATCGACGTGTCGAACGCATTGGGCATGACCGGGCGGCATTACCGGCGTCGGGAGCGGGCACCTCCCCTCGCGTGCGGGGTTCGCAAGCCGGCTTCTCGTTGATCGAGATCCTCATCGCGGCGGCGCTGTTCGCGGTCGTCGCGTTCGGCGCGTTCGAAGCGCTGCGGCAGCTCGTCGCCGACGCGCGGCAACTGACCGCACGTCACGTCGCGTACGCATCGCTGGAGCGGCT
>DASZBS010000104.1:0-83527 GCA_035943995.1 Candidatus Elarobacter sp.
GTGGTCGACATCGGCGTCTGATCCGAGAACACGCTGAACGATTGTCCGAAGTAACCCCAGCCGATCGCTACACCGCCGGCGCTCGGCGTGGTACCGGTATAATGATACGGCGCGAATTGCGAATCGAGGGTTCCGTGACCCGGACCTGTCAGCGCGACTTGCGCGGTCCACGTATGGCTGCCGGTGGTGACGGTGATCGCGCCGCCGGCGCTCACGTCGATGCGGCAATGGTCGCCGACCGCGACGCCGCTCACGAGACCGCCCTGCAGCCGGTTGATTCGTGTTTCCGCGGTGTTCCAGGTTCCGGCCATGCTCGGCACTTGGAGAGCACCGGCGGATGCCATCGTGTAGGTCCCGACGACACCGGCGATGACGCTGTCCGTGAGGAGCTGGAGAAATGCCGCCGTCTCCGCGGCGAGCGCGACGAGCAAGGCGTCATACGCGTCGCCCGCTACCGGCGTGAAGGCGCCGGTGACGAAGTCGGTCGACGGTACGGTCAGCGCCAGCGCTTGCAGGTTGGCGATCAGGACCGCCTCCGCCGATTGCAGGGCTTGCGCGGTCAGCCGGGCCCAGGCCGCGGCATCGAACGAGCCGGCGAAGTACGCGGAAGCCGAGGTTCTCGCGAACGCTGCGACCACGAAATCCGTGAGCGGCGTGATGTTCACGACGCCGGCTGCGAGCGCGATCGAGTGTAGCTTCACGTTGAACGGTACACCGCCGGCGGTGCCGCCGCTGCTCTCGAAGACGCACGGCAGAGCGCCTGCATCGACGGCGACGCTGTACGCGCCACCGGCATCACTGGTCGCGGTATACGTTTTCCCGTTCGAGCATTTGACGGTGATCGCGGCGCCCGCCACCGGGCGGCCGACGGCCACGAATCCGTGTAGGGCCGGGCCCGGGGAAGCGGGCGTGACCGGAACGGCGGTGAACGCCGGCGTGCCGGAGCAGCCGCTCAGCGCGATGGTGGCGATGCTCAGCAGCGAAGCGCCGACCGCGCGCCCCCGGCTGAAAAAGGCGAGGCGAAGACGAGGCATGGGTTCTCCTGAACGGCGACGGCGTGTGTTGCATACACGCTAGCCGCGCGGAGGTGAGCCCGCCATGGGGGAAAACCCTAGAGATCGCGGACCGGTCGGAACGTGGCGGGGCGTCCCGCCGTCAAATGGGGAAATCCCTCATGGTCACCGCGCGATGACCGCGGTACGATCCACGGATGGAGGAAGATAGTGTTCTCGCCCGGCTCTCCGCGGACATCGTCGCATTGCAGCACGGTGGGCTTCAAGACGTGGGCGCGGCCGCCGTCTACCGGGATCTGCTCTGCCTCGGCGTAACCGACGAATCGGCTCGACGAAGTCTCGTCGATCACGCGATCAGGTCGGCCGATGCGAGCGGCGCTCGCCATTTGCGGGTGCTTGCGCGCTTGATCGCGCTCGCGTACGTCCCCGAAGCGCAGCGTGCGCTCGCGCGCGAGCTCACGGAGCTCATGGCGGCCGTACCGGCGTGAGACACGGCCGCATCCCGCGGCGGTGCCGATGAGCGAAACCGACATCGCCGAGGTCGCGCGCGCGTTCGAAGAAACCCCGCACGACGTGTCCGCCGCGACCGCGTTCATCCGCACGCTCGTCGCGACCGGCGCGCGCGAAGCGGCGATCGGCGTCTATCATCGCGCCGAACGCGCGCTGCGCGAAGGCGGCTCCGAACCGCCGGACGAGCTCGTGGCCGCGTTCCATGACGCGGTATGGGCCGTACAACGTGATGCGCAGGCCGTGACGCCGTTCGGCCTTCCGCGTCCGGCGAGCCGGTTCATGGGACGAGAGCGCGACGTGCAGCGCATGCGCGAGGCGATCGCGCCGGGCGTCGTCGTGACGGTGACCGGCGCCGCCGGGGTCGGGAAGACGCGCCTGGCGATCCGGGTCGCGGAGCTCGTTGCGCCACGCTTCGCACTCGGCGTACGCTACGTCGAAGCCGCCGTCCACGATGCGGCGTCCCTCCGTGCCGCGGTAGACACGACGGTAGGCGACATACCCGAGCGCGGCGCCGCACTCGTCGTCATCGACAACGTCGAACACGTCGTGCGCGCCGCGGAGGAGCTCGTCGCCGCACTGCTCGACGTGAACCCGCAGCTCGCCTTCGTCCTGACGAGCCGTGCGGCGCTCGAGCTCGAGGGACCCGTGGTCACGCTCGCGCCGCTCGATCTGCCGCTGGAGATCGACGCGCCGGCGCTCTTCGTGCGCGCACCGGCCGTGGAGTTTTTCGTCGAGCGGGCGGTGAGCGCGCGTCCGGGATTCGTCCTCGACGAGCACACCCTCCCCGAGATCGCCGATGTTTGCCGCCTGCTCGACGGTGTTCCGCTCGCGCTCGAGCTCGCCGCCGCGCAACTGCGGTACCTCGTCCCGGCGGAGCTCGTCCGACGCCTGCGTTCGAACCCGCGCGAGCACGGCGACGCGCTGCTCCGCGATCAGCTCGCCCAAAGTTTCGCGCTGCTGCAGGACGACGATCGCGCGTTCGCGCGGCGGCTGTCGGTGTACGACCGGCGGTGGACGCTCGACGAAGCGGACGCGCTCGCGGACGGCGCCGCGTTCGAGGCGATCGTGCGGCTCGCGAACCTCTCCCTGGTCCAAGTCGACGAGATCGCCGGCGAGACCGTGTACCGCTACCTCGAGACGACCTACGCGTACGCGCGCGCTGCATTCGAACGCGATGACGACGTCGCCGCGCTCGAGCTCCGCGCGCTGCGCGCGACGCGCGACGGTGCGGTCGCGATGATGGGGCCGGAGCGAACGGCCCCGGACGCGGCGGGGATGGCCTACTTGCGCCTGCGGCTGCCGACGCTGCGCCGCGCGCTCGATACGTGGGCAGGGCACGATCCGGACGCAGCGTTGGAGATCGCCCTCGCGACGCGGATGTTTTGGATCAACGAAGGTTTGCACCGCGAGGCAACGGCGAGTCTCGAACGGCTGGCGGTCGTGAATCCCGCGCTGACGCCCGAGAAGAGGTACGCCGTGAAGCGGGCGATCGGCGCGCATCTCGTGCAGATGCACGAACTCGATGCCGCGCGGACCGAGCTCCGCGAAGCGCTTGCGATCGTCGAGCTCGCGGGGGACGCCGGCGCAGTGCGTGATTGCTCGCTGGACCTTGCCGTCGCCGCGTACGAAGGCGCCGACTACGACGAAGCGCGGACGCTGCTGCTGCGCGTCGCCGCGAGCGCCGTGCCCGGTTCGGACCAGTGGGCGTTTGCGAACGCATTCCTCGGCAACGTCGCGACGGCGACCGGCGATTTCGACGAAGCGGATGCGCGCTACGACCTGGTCGCCGACGTCGTGCGCCAGCCCTCCAGCCAGGCGACGTACTTGCGCAATCGCGCGTTCATGGCGGCGCTCGCGGGCGACGCGAAACGTGCCGCGGAATACGCACGCGGTGCGCTGGCGGCCGCCGAACATCCCGCAGTCGGCGTGCAGCATCGCGCGAGCGTGTACGCCGCCGCCGGGTTCGTGCATACGCGCCGCGGCGACGCCGCCGGCGCAATGCCCTGGTTCGTGCGCAGCGTGATCGAGCTGGCCGGGACGAGCAGCCTGCTCCACGTCGTGTACGTTCTCGAAGATGCAGCGTGCGCGCTCGGGGCGCTCGGCCGCCATGCGGAAGCTGTCACGCTTCTCGCCGCCGTGTCGCGCGCGCGCGAGCGTTCCGCGACCCCCGCCGACCCCTCTGCGATGCCGATCCTCGCGGAAACGCGGTCGCAAGCGCGAACGGCGCTCGGCGAACGTGCCTTCGACGACGCCGCAGCGCGCGGTTCGGTACTCACCGTTCGCGACGCCACGGATGTGATGCTCAAGGTTGCCGCCGACACGTCGCAGCTGCGCAACCTGCTGCCGGAGCTTTCCACGCGCGAGAGCGCGATCGCGCGAATGATCGGCGAGGGCGCGACGAACCGCGAGATCGCCGGCCGTCTCTACTTGAGCGTGAAAACGGTCGAGAACCACATCGCATCGATCTTTCGCAAGCTGGAGGTGACGCGGCGCTCGCAGGTCGCCGCGCTCATCGCGCGCGCCGGGTCCCGATCAAGCTAGCGACGTTAATTCCGGCAAGGTATTGGCGAAGGGTCGGCGGGAAAAGGGCGCGATGCTCACCAGACGTTCCCTGCTCGCATCGGCGGCCGCGCTCGCCGCGCTGACCACGCTGCCCCGTGTGGCCCGCGCCGCCACGGCCGTCCGGGTCGGGATGATCCCCGACGCCGGCGCGACCCAGCTCTCCATCGACCAGAAGAAGCCGCTGCGCGACTACCTCGCCGCGAAGCTCGGGCGCGACGTCGACCTCGTCATCCCCACCAACTACAACGCGACGGTCGAAGCGCTCGGGAACGGTTCGCTCGACTTCGCGTACTTGGGCGGGCTGACGTACGTCAAGGCGCACGGGTTGTACGGCGTCGTGCCGCTGATACAGCGCTCGAGCGATCGCCAGTTCCACTCGCTGTTCATCACGCAGACCGGGAGCCCGATCAACGCGCTCAAGGACCTGCGCGGCAAGAAGTTCGCGTTCGGGGACATCAACTCGACCAGCGGCCACCTGATGCCGTTCTACGCGATGTCGCAAGCAGGCCTCGACCCCGACAAGGATCTCAGCGCGCGCTACACCGGCAACCACCCGGCGACCGCGAAAGCCGTCGAGGCGGGCGTCGTCGACGCCGGCGCGATGGACGAGAGCGTGTACCACGCGATGGTCGACGGCAACCAGCTCGACAAGAGCAAGGTCCGCGTCTTCTTCACCACGCCGCCGTTTCTGGACTACGTCTGGGTCGCGCGCAAGGACGCGACGGCTGCCGACCGCGCGGCGTTCTCCAACGCGTTCCTGTCGCTGCGCGCGCCCGGCGACGCCGCCGTCCTCGACATCCTGCGCGGGACGTCGTTCGTGCGCGCGAACGATGCCGAATACGACCTGCTGCGGACGATTGCGACGAAACTGAAGCTGCTCTGATCCCCATGCTCGAGATCCGCGGCGTGCGCGTCGTCTACGGACGCGGCGCGCCGCCCGCGCTCGACGGCGTGACGCTCGACGTCGCAGCCGGCGAGTGCGTCGCGCTCGTCGGGCCCAGCGGCAGCGGCAAGACGTCGCTCCTGCGCTCGCTCAACGGCACCGTGCCGATCGCGGCCGGCCGCATCCGCGTCGAAGGCGTCGACGTCGCGGCGGTGCGCGGCTGGGACTTGCGCCGGTTGCGTACGCGGCTGGCGTTCATCGCGCAGCAGCACGACCTCGTCGACCGCCTCACCGTGGCGCAGAACGTCATGGCGGGCGCGCTCGGGCGGTGGAGCACGCTGCACGCGCTGCGCTTTTTGATCGTACCGGCGGCGGCGGAGTTTGCCGAAGCGCGCGCGGCGCTGGAGTCGGTGGGGATCGCCGAAAAGCTGCGCAGCCGCACGAGCGAGCTCTCGGGCGGCCAGCAGCAGCGCGTCGCGATCGCGCGCGCGCTCGTGCAGCATCCGGCGGCGATCTTGGCGGACGAGCCGATCGCGTCGCTCGATCCGGAGCTGGGCGAGCAGATCGTGCGCCTGCTGTGCGACCTCGCACGCGAGCGCAACATCGCGCTGCTGTGCTCGCTCCACCAAACCGAGCTCGCGCGCCGCCATTTCGACCGCGTCGTCGAGCTCGTCGGCGGGCGCGTCCGGTGATCGACGCGGTCGGCAACGTGCTGCGGCTGATCGGCTCGTTCTTTCCGCCCGACCTCTCGCCGCATTATCTGAGCGCGCTGCTGCGACCGGTCGCGGAGACGATCGGGATGGCCGCGGCCGGGATGCTCGTCGCGTTCGCGCTCGGCGTTCCGCTGGCCGTCGCGATCGCGACGCGCGCGCCGGGGCGCCGCCTCATCGTCGCCGTGCTGTCGTCGCTGCGCGCCATCCCCGACCTGACGCTCGCGATCCTCGCGGTCGTCGTGCTGGGCCTCGGCCCCGCCGCGGGGATCGCCGCGCTGGCGGTGTTCTACACGGCGATGATCGGGCGCGTGTTCGGCGACCTGTTCATCGCCGCGGACGCCGCGCCGCTCGAAGCGCTGCGCGCGACCGGCGCGTCGCGCATCGCGATCGCCGCGTTCGGGCTGATCCCGCTCACCGCGGCCGACCTGCTCACGTTCGGCACGTACGCGTTCGAGTGCGCGATGCGCGCGTCGATCATCGTCGGCGCGGTCGGCGGCGGCGGGATCGGCACGGAGCTGGTCGGCGCGCTCAGCACGCTGGACTTCCACCGCACGCTCACGATCGTCATCGTGCTCGTCGCGCTGGTGGCCGGCGTCGACAGCTTCGGCGTGCTCGCGCGCCGCGCGCCGCGCACCGTGCTCTTGCTGCTGCCCGTCGGGCTGATCGCGCTGTGGCTCAACCGGCCGCAGATCTTCGCGTTCGCCCACGCGCTGCACACGTTTGCCGGCATGTTTCCGCCGCAGCTGCGCGCCGAGCAGATCGCCTCGCTGCCGCTGCTAATTGCGCAGACGCTGGCGATCGCGCTCGGCGGCACGCTGATCGGCGCATTGCTCGCGTTTCCGGTGTCGCTGCTCGCCGCGCGGCGCCTCGCGCCGTTCGCGCTCGTCGTCGCCGTTCGCCGCGTGCTCGACGTCGCGCGCGCGATCCCGGAATTGGTGTTCGGGTTGATCCTGGTCGTGAGCGTCGGGATCGGGCCGCTCGCCGGCGCGATCGCGCTCGGGCTGCACTCGGCGGGCGTACTCGGCAAACTCTATGCAGAGAGCTTCGAGAACGTGCCGGTCGCGCCGATCGCATCGCTCGCGGCGACCGGTGCGCGCCCGCTGCCGATCGTCGCATTCGGCTTCCTCCCGCTCGCGCTGGGACCGCTCGTCGTGCACACGCTGTTCCGGCTGGAGTGGAACGTGCGCGCCGCAACCGTGGTCGGCTTGATCGGCGCCGGCGGCGTCGGCCAGGCGCTGTTCCAGGCGCAGCAGTTGTTCTTCTACCGGCAGATGTTCGCGTACGTGCTGGTGACGTGGGCGCTCGTCGCACTGTCCGACTGGCTCGGCGAGCGCCTGCGCATCCGCCTGGGCTGGCATTTCGTCGCCGCCGGGTAGAACTCGGGCGACGGAGGCGTTCAGCGCGGCGCGCCTTGCAGCAGTGCGATGATGCGCTGCGGCTCCATCATCCCGCTGACGGCGGGCGATCCCGGCCACCCGAACGCCGGTACGCCGGTCACGCCCGCAGCGCTCGCAGCGCGCATCGAGGCGTCGATCGCAGCGGCAAACTCATGCGACGTCCACGCCGCGCGAACCTCGCCTTCGCTTATGCCGAAAGGCGTAGCATGGTTCGCGATGACCTGAAGATCGGCGATGTCGGCGCCGTCGACGAAGAACGCGCGCGAGACAGCGTGGTGGAACGCGGCGGAGGACTCGTCGCCGGCGCGAGCGCGCACGAGCTCGCCGGCCTCGAGCGCGAGACGGGAGTTGGCGTTGCGGCGCGGCGGCTCGATCGGAACACCGACCTGCCGCGCGAGCGTGCGCAGACGCCGCTCGATCGCAGGCCATTGCTCATCGCTGAAGGGCTTGGGCGCGCCCTCGGACGGTGTATCGGGATGTAACTCGAACGGCAGCCAGCGCGTCGGCACGCCGAGTTGCTGCGCTGCTTGCTCGACCCAGACCGAGCCGAGATAGCAGAACGGTCAAATGACGTCGGACCAGACGAGAAGAGGACGCGAATCGCTCATGGCGTGTCTTTCCCCTCGTCACTTCGCTCCGCCCGCTGCGAACCGGCGGGCCATCCCCTGCTGTTCGGTAGTCAATTCGTTCTTGACCTGGATCATCAGCGTGATCTGCGTATGCTTGACCTCACGCTCGAGGTCGAGCACCGCATCGAACGCCGCCAGCGCCTTCGGCTGATCGACGTGATTCTGCTTGAGCAATCCGATGAGTTTCTCGCTGGCTGCGGCTAACTTCCATTGTAACTGCATGAAACGTTGCTGCGCGCCTTGCGCATACGTCTGGATGGCAGTCCGCTGCGCGTCGCTCAGGCCCAGGGCTTGCTGATGCGCCATCACGACATCGGGAGGCACCAGCGCCTCGGCCACGGGATCTCGGGCCTGCGCCGACTGCGCGTGCGCAGTGCCCGCAACGCAAAACCACAGTGCGAGAACGGTAACGACGATCTTTGGTATCATGCTTTTCTCCAAGGTACGGTCATGTGCGAGAAGATCTCGGCTTGACGGCGAACGTGACACGATCGAGCGGTACGTCGAGCACGCTGCCGCGCCGTTGTAGCAACATGCGGGTCGGCGAGCGCCATGCGGTCAGCGCGGCGACGTCCGCGCCGCGCGCCACCGGCGGTTGAAGCCCGCGAAGACCGAACATCAGGCCGATGACGCCCGCTACGAGCACGGCGCCCAGGGCCACGCGCTGCCATGGCCCGATCCACTGCTGCCGCCGACGCGTGCTTCGCGCGCGCAAATTGATGCTTTCGAGTAACCGCGACGGCGGCTCCGCGCGCACGAGCACGTTGACGGCGGCGTCCATGCGCCGTGCGAGCGCGCGCCGGCGCTCGAGCTCCGCCGTGCACGCCGGGCACTCCCTCAAATGGGTGTCGAACTCTTTGCTTGCCGCATTCCCGAGCGCGACCTCCGCAAGCTCGGCGTTCATCGCTCCGCAATCGTTCATGACGAGAGCGCCCGCAGCAGTCGCTTGCGCGCCAGGTGCAGCCGCGAACGCACCGTGCCTTGCGGGATTCCCAGCAAACCGGCAACAGTGCTGGGCTCCAGTTCCTGGATCGCGCACAAGAGGAGCGCATCACGCAGTTTCTGCGGTAGACGGTCGATCTCAACGCGAACGCGGGCCTCGAACTCGCGATCTTCGGCCACCGCTGCGATGTCGACGACAGCCGTCGCGTCGCCGGCTGCCAGGTCTTCGCGTCTGCGCGACCGGTTGTCGGCGCGAATGCGGTTGAGCGCGAGGTTCCGGGCGATCCGGCAAACCCAGCTTCGAAACCGCTCCGGTTTGCGCAGGCTCGTAGCCTTCGTGAACGCGAGCACGAAGGCGTCTTGCGTGACGTCTTCCGCATCCGACGCGTTGCCGAGCAAGCCGAAGGCAATTTGATATACCACGCGCTGGTTCTCCCGCACGAGCCGTTCGAAGTCGTCAAAGCCCGGCTTTTTCACGAATCACTCGCAACGCAGACACCGCCGCGGCGTCTCGCGTTCACGGGAAGGCTACGGCTGCGCGCCCATCCGGACGTAGGCGGCGCCGCGCGCGTCGAGATAGACGGCCGTCCTGGTCTCCACGATCCGTGCGATCACCGCCGTGCAGGCCGGGCAGCGCAGCACCACACCCGGCCCGCGTGTAAACGCGATCAAAGCGCCCATCTCCGCATCGTTCGCGCAGCCGGCACATCGTGCGACGGCCGTGGTCATGTCCCGGCCGAAGATCTGCTCCAGCCGGCCGGCAACCGCGTTCCCGTCCACCATCAGGGCCATGTTCATGTCAGCCTCGTTGTCGTCCACGTTCACGTCTCCTCACGGTCCCGTCGGGCCGAATCGCTCCGTACGGATGTGCCCGGGCGGCAGCCCCATCGCCACGAGCGCGTTCGACACCGACTCCACCAAGAGCGTCGGTCCGCACACATACGAGCGAACACCGGTTCCGAGCGGTTGCACGACCTCGCTCAACATCGCCGCATCGATTCGGCGCTGATACCCGGTCCAGCCCGGCGGAGCGTGCCGCGTGAACGTGAACACCACCTTCACGGTGCCGTCGCCGCTCGCAAGCCTATCGAGCTCGGCTCGGTAGATGACGTCGTCGGCGCTTCGGCTGCTGTACAGAAGCCGCACGGGAACCTGCGATTGCCGGGCCGCGCGGTGGCGCAGCATCGCCATCAGGGGCACGACTCCGGACCCGCCGCCGACGAGCAGCAACGGGCCGCCTAACGACACGTCCCAAACGAAGTATCCGCCGATGGGGCCGCGTACCTCGATCCGGTCGCCGGGGACGACGACGTCGTGCAAATAGGTCGAAACCTCGCCGCCTTCGATGCGTTCGACGGTCAAATCGATCTCACCGGCGCGCTCGGGCTCGGAGGCGATCGAATAGCTGCGTTCGGTGCGGTAACCGTCAGGGGCCGTCAGGCGCACGTCGTAGTGCTGACCCGGCCGGTGGTCCAGCCGATCGGGCAGCGTCAGCGCGAACGTCTTGGTCTGCGGCGTCTCCGTCGTTATCCGGGCGACGTGCGCGATCTGCCATTCGAGAGCGGGTTGCACGGTCAGTCTCCGCTGTACCGCTCTTCTTTCCAGGGGTCGCCGTGCATGTTGTAGCCGAGCGACTCCCAGAAACCCGCCTCGTCGCGCTCCATGAAGCGCAGGCCACGCACCCATTTGGCGCTCTTCCAGAAATAAAGATGCGGAACGACGAGCCGCGCGGGGCCGCCGTGTTCGGCCGCAAGCGTTTTATCGTCGAACTGATAGGCGATGAACGCTTGCCCGTTCACCATCTCGGCGAGCGGGATGTTCGTGGTGTACCCGCCGTCGGACGAGGCCATCACGTAGCCGGCGGCCGCGTCGACTTGGACGCTTTCGAGCAGCGTGTCGACGGAAACCCCGCGCCACTTGGTGTCGAGCTTCGTCCATTTGGTGACGCAATTGATGTCGACGATGAATTCCTGACTCGGCAGTTTGAGAAACGCATCCCAGGTCCAACTCATCGGAGACCGTACGAGACCATCCAACGTGAACGACCACCGGTCGAGCGGTGTGCGGGGCGTTGGCCCGGCCGAAAGGACGGGGAAATCTGTGACGAGATACTGGCCCGGCGGGAGACGCTTTTCCACCTCGGCCGGTCGCCGGCGTCCGAAAAACCCACGCGAGATCACGTCAGCCTCCGCTTCTCCGAAGCGGCTTCAGCGCCGAATCGGAACCGCACAATTCTTCGTCGGCCGCCCGGACCTGCCTACTTTTCCACGCCGAAAAGATGACCCAGCCACGCATAATAGCGCGGCTGGGCGGCGCGTAACGTCTCCCGGTTTCCGGGCGGACGGTCGACGTGACCCGACAGATACAGGCTGCCCGTGACGGCGAAGAACTCCATCGAGTTCACGAGCACGTACGAGCGCGCCGGGTAGAGCCCGCCGTTGCGCGCCTCATTGTAGAACTCGAGGATGTCGGGGTTGCGCGCGCCCTGCGGCAGCACGAACGCGTGGTACGCGTGAAGCAGCTCGTGCAACACGATCGGCTGTTGCGGCGGGAGATGCGTGTCGACCTCGATCCCGCCGTTGCGGGAGAAGCGATCGCGCGCACCGGGGCGCACGAGGATGTGCTGCGACCGGAAGAACGTGAGGATGTCCGCGCTCACGCCGCAATCGGCGACGACGTCGAGCTGATGCTCGACCGCCGAACGCGCACCGGCGTCGCCTTCGATCGCCGCCGCGTCCACGGTGAAGCCCCGATAGAGAAGAACGCCTCGCGGCGCATCGGTTGGCGGAGCAGCCGTAGCCTGCGCGACGATCCGCGGCGGCTCGAGTGCCGCCGCTGCAACGTTCGAAGCGACGAACGCGGCGAGCACGAGCGAAGCGATTCCAGCAACGGTACTTGTCATGGGTTCATCCTACCCGCGACGGCCCACCGGCGATCCGCGTCTCGGGGGCTGGATCCGATGGAGATGGTGAAGATCGCCACGTCGTCGGTGGCGACGCCGAGAACGGCGCGGCGGATGGTGGCCGCGGCGGAGTCCGAACCGTAAATGTCGTCGCTCGCAAGCGCTTCCCGCAGCCGGCGCTCCCCCTCGAAAACGTCGCGCGTGGATTCCGTGAGCCCGTCCGTGTACAAGACGAGCAACGAGCCTTCCTGAAGAACCACGGTGACGCTATTGCTCGCGACGTGCTCGTTGCGCAGTCCGAGCGGGAGATCCACCGCAAAGAGCTCGGACAACGAGCCGTCGGCGTGCCGCAACATCGGTGGCGGGTGACCGGCCGACGCATAGGAGAACGCGAGCGTGAGCGGGTCGAGGATCCCGACGAACGCCGTGACGATCCGGTCGGGCTGTTCGGATCGCAGTGCGCGGTCCGCGGCATCGAGCACGGCCACGGGTTCCGGAAAGACCTGCGCCGCGCCCCGAATCGCTTGACGAACTGCCGCCATCGTGACGGCGGCGTCGAGACCGTTGCCGACGACGTCGCCCACGGAAACGACGACGCGGCCGTCCGGAATCCGGAACGCGTCGTACCAATCGCCGCCGACGAGGACGCCTTCACCGGACGCTTCGTACATCGCGTCGAATTTGAGCCCCGGGACCGTCGGCAGCAATTTCGGCAACGCGGCGTTTTGAAAGGCCAGCGAAGCGCGGTGCTCGCGGTCGAGCTGGGAACGAAAATCGGCCTCGCGCGACACGGACTTGGTCGTCTCGACGCACGTGCACAGCACGCCGCCTTCTTCATCGTCGGCGCCGATCCGGCTGTACGAAAACGTGAAATACGTTTGCTCCGGAAAGCCGTTGCGCTCCAGCACGAGCGGCAGGTCCTCGCCCCAAGCGGGCTCACCGTTTACGAACGCTTCGTGCAGGAGCGGACCGATCGTGTTCCAGATCTCCGGCCAGCAGTCGCGCGCGAATTGCCCGAGCGCGCCGGGATGACGCGCGCCGAGAATCGGGACGAACGCGTCGTTGTACACCTGTACCAGATCGCGGCCCCAGAACACCAGCATCGGGAAACGGGTCTTCAGCGCGATACCGACCATGAGGCGTAACGTCGCCGGCCACCCCGACCGCGGCCCGAGCGGGGTGCCGCCCCAGTCGAATCGTTCGATCCGGCTCGCCATCATGGCGTCTCGGTCTGCCATCCACGCGGTTTTTCGGCGAAAGCGCGGAGCACCCTAGGCGAGCCGGACCACCTGCCCGCCAAGCAGAACGATCTGCGCCGGTGCAACAAGCCGCTCAGGGCGCGACGTCTACGCGAGCGTCAGGACGGTGCGGGCGACCTCGCCGGCTTTCATCGCTCGGAACGCGTCGTTGACGTCTTCGAGCTTGCCCGTCCGCGTGATCATCTCGTCGAGTTTCAGCCGCCCCTGCATGTAGAAGTCGATGTAGCGCGGGATGTCGACGCGGAAGCGGTTCGAGCCCATCATGCTGCCCTGGAGCTTGCGCTCCCACAGCAGCAGACGCGCATCCACTTCGATCTTGTGGCCCAGCGGGATCATGCCGATGATCGTCGCCGTGCCGCCGGCGTTCAGGCATTCGAACGCCTGCGCCGCGACCTTCGCGATACCGATCGCCTCGAACGAATAGTCGACGCCGCCGCCCGTCATGTCGCGGACGGCGCGCACGGGGTCGTGCGTCGACGCGTCGACGACGTGCGTGGCGCCCAGCTCCTCGGCCTTTGCCAACTTGCTCGCGATCAGGTCGACGGCGATGATCTGCCGCGCGCCGGCGATGCGGGCTCCTTGAATCGCCGCCAGGCCGACGCCGCCGGTGCCGAAGACGGCCACCGTCGATCCGGCTTGGATCCGCGCCGTGTTCAGTACCGCCCCGACGCCCGTCAGCACGCCGCAGCCGATGAGCGCGGCGCGGTCGAGCGGCATGTCGTCGCGAATCTTCACGATCGCGTGCTCGTGCAGCAGCATCCGTTCCGCATAGCCCGAGATGTTCAGGAACTGGTGCATCGGCCCGCCGTTTTGCGAGAGGCGCGGCGGCTGCGTGGCGGCACGCCGCAATTCGGGGTTCAGGCAGCGGTTCGGGTGCCCGGTGAGGCACTGGTCGCAGTGCCCGCAGAACACCGACAAACACGACACGACGTGGTCGCCCGGCTGCACGTACGTCACCTGATCGCCCACCTCTTCGACGATCCCCGCGGCTTCGTGTCCGAGCACGGCGGGCGCCGGGTGCTGCCACAAGCCTTCGACGAAGTGCAGATCGCTATGGCAAACGCCGACGGCGATAGTCCTCACCAGCACCTCGTGGCCCAGCGGCCGGTCGACGTTCACGTCTTCGATCGCCAAGGGTTGGTTCGCGCCGTGGAACACCGCCGCTTTCATGCCGGTTCGTTCAGCAGAGCGCCACGCTAGGCCCGTGGGGCGGGCGGATCGAATTTCGCGCTCTTGACGCGCATGAAACGGTCTGGGCGGAGGACGGCGCCGGATTGGAAACCCGTCGTTTTCTACGGGGCCCTGTTGGCGGCGGGAACCGTCGCCTTGCAGTGGATTGACTACCAGCAGTTCGCGCGGGCGCATTCAGGCCACGTCTACACCTTTGTGATCGCAGCCGGGTTTCTTGCACTCGGCGTCTACATCGGCGCGCGCGTGATCGGCCGGCCGCAGCCCTCGGCGTTCGACGGGAACGCGAAGGCCCAGGCCGCACTCGGCATCAGCCCGCGCGAGCTCGCGGTCCTCCACGAGATCGCCGCCGGCCGCTCCAACAAAGAGATCGCGGCGCAGTTGCACGTCTCGCCCAACACGGTGAAGACCCATGTGGCGCGGCTGTTCGAGAAGCTCGACGCGACGCGGCGCACGGAGGCGATCAACAAGGCCCGCGAGCTGGGAATCGTGCCCTGACCGACGCCGACTTCGGGTGATTTCGGCCGAATCACCCTTTTTACCGATTGCATTGCGCGGCCGCGGCGCCGATGCTGGTGCTGCAATCTGCCTGAAGGAGGCCCTCATGCTTCGGAGAGTGTTGTCGTACGGCGTGGTCGCGGGGGCGATCGTCGGCCTGCCGCTGTTCGGCATGACCGTCGCGATGAACGGCCATCCGCCGGCACCTTACAGCGCGGTCATCGGCTATTCGATCATGCTGATCGCCCTCAGCACCGTGTTCGTCGCGATCAAGCGGCACCGCGACGCGGACTTGGGCGGCGTGATCAAATTCTGGCCCGCCCTCGGGCTGGGGCTCGGCATCAGCCTCGTCGCCGCGATCTTCTACGTCGCGGCTTGGGAGGCGGCACTTGCGGTCACTCACACCGATTTCGCCGGCACGTATGCGAACGTGATGATCGAACAGGAAAAGGCGAAGGGCGTCACCGGCGAAGCGCTGGCGAAATTCACCGCGGGGATGGAGCGGTTCAAGGCGGATTACAAGAACCCGTTCTACCGTCTGCCGGTGACCTTCGCCGAGATCTTCCCGATCGGGGTGCTGGTGTCGCTGGTGTCCGCCGGCCTTCTGCGAAACAGCCGCTTTCTGCCCGCGCGCCGAAACTGAGAAGCTGATGCCCTACTTTGTTCTGATACGCGAACGGACTTCCGGGTGGAACTGGTCCTTACCGATGCGCCGGCAGGCGGAATGGGAGGGGCACGCCGCGTTCTTGGATGCGCTCGAGTCCGAGGGCTTCATCGTTGCCGGCGGCCCGCTAGGCGGTGAAGACGACGCCGCGCGCGTCATGTTCGTCGTACGTGCACCTGATTCCGATGCGGTCGAGACTCGCATGGCGCAGGATCCGTGGACGCCGATGCACCTGTTGACGACCGTCAGCATCGAACCGTGGACCGTCCTGCTCGGCGGCTTTCGCGCGGCGGCCGGTACGTAGCGGCCCGCTCAGGCCGAGCCGATCGACTGCGCGTGGAAGAACACGTTGCACGAGCTGCGCGAAATGAGAGGAGAGTGAAGGATGAAATCTGGCGAGAGCAAGCCCAAGGATTACGATGAATACGCGTCTCGCTTTCCGAAAAGCGTTCAGCGGCTCTTACAGCAAATACGTCAAACGATCCGAAAGGCCGCGCCTCGAGCACAGGAGACGATCAGCTACGGCATGCCGGCGTTCCGGCAAGAGTCGATCCTCGTTTACTTCGCGGCCCACACGAACCATATCGGATTTTATCCGGGCGCATCGGGAATCGCGGCATTCAAGAAAGACCTAGCAGGGTATGAATTCGCGAAAGGCTCGGTGCAATTCCCAATCGACGAGCCGCTCCCGCTCGCGCTCGTCACGCGCATCGTGGAATTTCGCGTCAAAGAACGTTCAGCAAAAAGTTAGGCCCCGCCGAGGTGCACACCGACGCGAAGACCAACTCGCCGCTGCGCGCGTTCCGTCCCTCCAAGCCCTATCAAACGGTGGATTTTCTGAACGCGATCCGGCCGCTGGCCGAAAAAGCGCGTCGCGGACACGAATCCGAAGAAAGTTTCCGTAGCCGCCGGAGAGCGCGGACGGCCTAGACGGTGAAGAAGCGACGGCGATGGGGTAGGACAGCGACCATGCAACCGCCCGTGGCCACGCCGCCCGAACCGCTTCGCTCCAAGGACGAGCGCTATCGCGAGATCTTGGCGACGCTCGCGAAGCACGGCTTCGGCATCATCGGAGATCATTTCGTCGCGGACGGCGACGAGCGCGACCAATCGCGCGCGGAGCGCCTGCGGCTCGCATGCGAAGAGCTCGGAACCATGTTCATCAAGCTCGGCCAGATGCTCTCGACGCGTGGCGACCTTCTCCCCGAAGCGTACCGCCTCGAGCTCGCGAAATTGGTCGATGACGTTCCGCCGTTGCCGGCCGACGTCATCACGCAGGTGATTCGCGAAGAGCTGGGCGCGGCGCCCGAGACGATCTTCGCGTCCTTCGATCCCGCGCCGCTCGGCAGCGCTTCGATCGGCCAAGTCCACAGCGCGCGCCTCGTGGACGGCCGCGACGTCGTCGTCAAAGTGCGCAAACCGGGCGTCGAGACGCTCGTGAAGATCGATCTCGAGATTCTGGCGGAGCTCATCGAGACGTGGGCACCGCGCTTTCCGGGTCTGAAGCAGTACGACGCGAAGGGCGTGCTGCGCGAATTCAGCGACTCGCTGCTGGCCGAGCTCGACTATCGTCGCGAAGCAGCGAACGAGCGGTTCTTCCGCACCATCTTCTCGAACGAACCTGGGTTCTCGATCCCCGACGTCATCGGCGAGTACTCCACGGGGCGCGTGCTCACGCACGAGCGCGTCGACGGACGCAAGGTCAGCGACGTTGAGGGGCTTTCAAACCGGCGCCGCGCCGCCGTGTCGCAGCGCATCGCACGGTTCGTGCTGGAGCCGGCGTTCGAGCACGGCGTGTTCTACGCCGATCCACACTCCGGGAATCTCATGATCCAAGAAGACGGCTCGCTGGCGGTCATCGATTTCGGCACGGTCGGACGCCTCACGCCGGAGGCACGGCGGCGCGTCGCGGGCATGTTCTTGGCGATCAGCCGGCGCGACGCGGAACGCTTGACCGACCGCGTCATCGAGGTCACGGCTCCGCGTCATCCGATCGATCGCCCTCAGCTCACGAGCGATGTCGAACGACTGCTCGAACAATTCGTCGACGTGTCGTTCGACGACGTGCCGCTCGGGAACGCGCTGGGCGAGCTCTTGCACATCCTGCGCCGCCATCAGCTGCGTCTGCCGTCGAATCTCGCGGCACTGATCAAGGCGCTCGTCATGTGCGAGGGGATCTTGCAAACGCTCGACCCCGAGTCCAGCTTGGCGGATTACCTCCAACCGATGGCCGGGAAGCTGGTCTACCAGGGAATCGCCGGCGGTGACAACGCCGTCGAGCGCCTACGTGATTCAGCGCTGGACGCGGCCCAACTCTCCATCGAGCTTCCGCGGCGAATCGATCGCGTGCTCGGGGAGATCGAGCGCGGAAATCTCCGCGTGTGGACGCGCGTCGAAGACGTCGACGTTCTCATCAAGCGCCTGGAGCACATGGTCGAACGTGCGAACGCGACGATACTCGCAGCGGCGTGCATCGTCGGACTGGCGATCGTCTTGCAAATCTATCATCCGCAGGGATGGCAGCAGTGGATCGGTGTGGTCGTGTGGATCGCCCTCGTCGCCGCGATCGCTGCAACGGTTCGGACGTTGCTGGGGCTGCGCAAGAAATGAACGCTGCGTAGCGAGAATTCGCTTGCGCGCGCAGCGGCGACGACTGCGCTTCCAATGGATCTTGGCCGAGAATAACGACCGGCCGTCGAGTGATCGATGAAGTTCGACGCCATGCGAAGAGATAGCGCGAGTCCGCCCTGGGATCAGGGCCGGTCGAGCGACCTTTCCACGGGAAGCGTCACGCTCGCGAATCCGCCGCCGTCGGGCCGGTTGCCGCAACCGTACCGGATTTGGGTACGATTCCGTACAGAAGGGTGGGGAACATGAAAGCTGGTCCGATGGCCTACGAGGGCGGCAACCGGCTCCTCGACGCGATTCCGAGCGACGAGCGGGCCGAGGTCGTAAGGCCCGTCGAGGTCGTCGGCCTCGATTCCGGGACCGTGACGCACGCGCCCGATGTGGCGTACGACTGGGTCGTGTTCCCGATCGACGCGGTCCTGTCGGTCGTGACGACGCTGTCGGACGGGGAGACGGCGGAGGTCGGGACGGTCGGGAACGAGGGCGCCTCGGGTGCCGAGATCGCATTCGGCGCGCCGGTCCTGCGTAAGACGATCTGCCAAGTCGAGGGGCGCATCGCGCGGATGCCGACGCTGGCGTTCCTCGACGCCGTGGACCGCAGCGCCGGGCTCGATGCGCTGATCCGCTCGACCGAGAAAGCGCGCATGTTCTTCGTCGAGCAGATGATCGTCTGCAACACGGTGCACAAGCTGGAGCAGCGATGCGCGCGCTGGCTGCTGCTGGTGGCGGACCGCGCAGCGCGCGAGGAGTACCGTCTGACGCACGACTTCCTGTCTATCATGCTGGGCGTGCGCCGCGCCACGGTGAGCGAGGCGGCGAAAAGCCTTCATGACGCGGGCGCGATCGAGTACGCGCGCGGCCGCGTGCGGATCCTGGATCGCGCGATCCTGGAGTCGCAGTCGTGCGAGTGCTACAAGCTCGCCGCGCGGGTCTTCGACGCCGCGCTCGATACGTGGGGCGTCGCGCTGCTCGGTCGGAAGCGCCGCGCATAGCCGGCGTCCGCTGACTCAGACCGCGACCGCCGCCTTGCCCTCTTGCGCCCTGATGTACTGCGCGAGATCGAGTACCACCTGAGCCAGATTCCGCATGATGGCGGTCGAGTCGGGCAGCGTCTCGGGCTCGGGCAGGTTCAGCGCGTTCATGGCGCCTGCTTCGATGTTGTCGAGTGTCGGCTGGCTCATTGCTTGTTCGATTCAACGGGCGGCTGTGGTGGAGGACGTCTGTTGAGGGGGTCGGCGAACGCGAGGAGCCCAGCTAGGGAAGACGTTACCAATCGGGCGTAGGAATTGAGGCCCTATGTCGGCTGGGCCCCCTCCCGCGTGGTAGACTATATGTCGGCAACCGTACGGACGGGGCGCCCCCGTCCGGCCGTGGGCCACAGAGGATCTGACCGTGAGCGAATCGGCCACTATCGAAGGGCTTCGGCTGGAACTGGCGTCGAAGCAGGCGACCGTGGACGCTCTCATGGAGGGCTTCCTCGCGGTCGACTTCCCCGCCGTCGACGGGCTTGCGTTCGACGTCCTCTACCAACCGGCCGCCGTGATCGAGCGGCTGGGCGGCGACTGGTACGATGTCTTCGTCCTGCCCGACGGGCGGGTCGCGTTCTCGCTTGGCGACGTCTGCGGCCGCGGCATCGGCGCGGCGGTGAAGATGGGGCAGGCGAAGCAGGCCATCAAGGTCGCAGCGTCGCTCCAAATCAACGACCCGATGCCGATCGCCGTCCTCGACCAGACCAACAAGGTCATCTTCCTGAACAACCACCACGTCGAGTTCACGACGGCGATCTACGGCGTCATCGACGTGGCGAAGCGCAAGGTGACGTACGCCTCGGCGGGACATCACCCGCCGATCCTAGCGAGAGCGGGCGAAGAGCCGCGCATCATGCCGAACCACGGCTTCCCGCTGGGCGTCGAGGTCAATTTGCCGGACCTCATCCGGGAGCACGAGTTCGTCTACGAACCGGGGACCCTGCTAGTCCTCTACACCGACGGACTCGTGGAGTTCAGTCACGACGTCGAAGAGGGCGAGGCCAGGCTGCTGGGAGCCGCGCGCGCGGCCGTCGACGCGAAGGTTGAGCACCCGGCGAAGTTCATCGTCGAGACCGTCTTGCTGGAAGAGCAGCGGCATCCCGACGACGTCGCGGTCCTGACGATCTTCTTCGAGTAGCGGGGCCAAGCCGCGTGGGCGAGGTGTCCGCGAGCATCTCGCTAACCCTCACCGGGTAGCGTTTCAAGCGCTGCAATCAATCCGCCGGAGGGTACCACTATGCTTTCAGCTCTCGTTGTCTTGGCCGTTATCATTGTATGCGTCGAGCCACTTTGCATCTGATATGACCGCGCAGCGCCGGCCGGTCGCTATTTGAACGGCCGGATGGTCCTGCGAACGCACCGTTTCAGCCATCTCAGGACGGCGAGGATGCAGCCGTCACGGTCGTCGCCGGGTGCTTCTCCGCCGCCCGTGCCGGTCGCATCGTGCGGTGCGCCGTACGGCGATGCGGCGATCGTGGTCGAATCGACGCCCATCGCGTCGAGCCGGGCCGCGAGGCGCTCGCCTTCGCGTTGGAGGATCGGCAGCCAGCGGTCCTGAGCCGGGGTCACGCCGAGCGCGTGCCGCAGCAGCGCCAAATGGTCGGCATCCTCGCGAACGATCTCCGCGTTCCCTTTCACGAGGACGCGCAGCTCGAACGCGCCGAGAACGCGGCCGAAGGCGAACTGTTGCGCACGGACATGGTACACCTCGCCGCGGCGAACGCCGGCCGGCAGCTCGAGCGTCAGCAGTCCGGGGATGCTTTCCGATGTGTTCGGCGGGATCGGCACGTACAGGCAATCGCCGATGACGGTACACCGCAGCGTGTGCTCGTCGAGCGCCTCCAGCGTTTGACCGCGGTCCGCCGGCTGTGCTGCAACGATCGCCGCCGCACTCTCCGTCGGAAAGTAGAACGTCGCGACGGAGTTGCGCGGAACGTTCTCCCACCACACCACCAGCGCGTGGATCTGGGGGCGTTGTTTGATCGCACCGGCCTGCGTGGCGGTCCGGCCGAATCCGCGCAGCTCGAACGAATGCTCGACCGTGCGCGTCGCGGCCGTTCCGGGATTCGCCGACGAGCCGAATGCGAGGTTTCGCTGCGAGAGCTTGTCGCTCGAGCCCGGCGTGTCGCCGGCTTGCGGCAACTCCGGCGAGGCGGGATCGTGCTTGTAGTGGACCTCGGCGACCAGGCACTGGTGAAATCCGGTCATCAGCTCCGGAATCGAGCGCAGATCCGCCGCAGGGGTCGAGGCGAAATTCGTCTGGTTGGCGGGGTAACGCGGGAAGCGCGCTTGCGGCTGGTTCAAGTCGAGCCAGCACCCGAAGAACGCCAGCGTCTGGGTGTGCGCGACGGAACCCAGGGTCTGCAGGTTCGGGTCGTCGGGCTGCCCCGACATGTCCTGGTTCGTCGCGACGCGCGGTACCGCGAAGAACGGGATCGAGACCGCCTCTGTGTTCGTCACACCGAGCAGCGGGATCGCGTCGGTGGTAACGGTGGTCCCCATTTCCACGATCGGATGCGTCGCGCGCCGGTAGATCGTCGAGGTGTCGTAGACGAGCGCCGGCTGCATCGTGCGAAAGACGCGCCACATCACGCGCACGTACTTCGCGTCCTCGACCGTGTCGGTCACCGCGCTGTCCTTGCGCACGCGCGCGAGCGCGAAGTTGTAGACCGGCGTTCCGCCCGGCGTGCCGTCGGCCGTCGGCAAGAGCGAGATCCGGCTCGCCCACTCGTCACCGGTAAGGGTGTCGAGCCACGCTGACGACGTTGCGGTATCGGCGTTCAAGTGCAGGATCAGCGCTTGGATGAACGCGTTCGGGTTCGTCCAGACGTGGCCCGGCACGTACGTCGCGGCGTGCGCGGCCGTCATTTGGAAGACGCGCAGATCCGTGCTCAGATACGACACGGGGCCGTCGCTCATGAACGGGTTCGGCGACGCGATCAGATCGAGCCGCGCCGTGCAGCGGTGATACGCGGACGTGATGGTCACGCCCACCGGCACCGTGGCGTCGCCCGTGATGCCGCCGAACGCATCGGTTCCGGTGAACGTCAAGTCGAACGTGTACGTGACGCGCTGCGCGAGCTGCGGCGAGCCGGGAAGCTCGAGCGCCGGCTGCGCTACGTCGCCCGACAGCGTGGCCGATATGCCAGCGACCGAGAACGCGGGGAGCGGTGCGGCGGCGCCGACCTCGCTCGGGATGAAGCCGTCGAAGACGACGTAGAACGCGTGATGAAACGTGGTGCTCCCGCCGGAGGCATTCGCGAGCACGTCGGCGACCGAGAACGTGCTGCGATCCATCACCGCTTCCATGCGGATGTCGGCGATGCGCAGAAACGGCGCCGTGACGCACGGGCGCCCGCCGTCGTCGAGGATCCACAGCAAGTACTGTCCCGGGACGGCGATGCTGCCGTTCGGCGGCGCGGTCACGTGAAGCACTCCCGGCGGCCCCGCCGTGAACGTCAGGCCGACGTAGCGCTGGTCGTAGTTGAAGGCATGCGTAGCACCGCCGCAGCGTGTCACCGCGACGCGCGCGATCGTGGGGTGCGCGGAACCGGCCGGGATACTGTAGTGCACGTCGAACGCCTCGCCGTATCCCACGCTCGGCGGTGACGCGGTGATCGTCGCACGGTCGGCCGCCGCGATGTAGTCCGGCTCGAAGAGCTCGACGCGCAGCTCGGCGCTCGCGGCCCCGAACACGTTGTTCACTTCGGAACCTGCGGTCCAAACGCGGCCGTCGGGGAGCAGCAGCGCATTGGAATGATAGCCGCGCGTGACGGTCGCGGGCGTCGCCGAGAGCGCGCGCCACGTGTTCGGCCCAGCGCTCCAGGGATAGCCGATCGGATCGAAGATCTCGGGGACGCGAACGCCGAAGTCTTGATCGTATCCGTGCGGCGGCGGCGTCCCGGGATCGTCGATGCCGCCCGAAATGAAGACCTCGCCCGTCGGCAGCAAGGTGCCGACGCAGTGCGAGCGCGGCTGCGTGATCCCGCGCGGCGACGTCGCGGTCCACGTGGACGCCGCTTCGGAGCCGCCGACGATGTCGGCGATCAGCGCCGTGACGCCGCCCGCGAGCAGCACCCGCGCGTCATAGCCGTTCTCCGGCAGCAGCGGCAGCAGCACGGATGTCGTGGGCTGTGCGGCATAACCCGGATTGAGATAGGCGCCCTCCACCAGTTGGGGGCCGTTGAACGCGGCGACGACGTTCTGCGCGGAGGTGTCGTAGACCAAGCTCTTGTTCGCGTACTGATCCATCGGATCGTCCGCGGAACCGCCGACCTCGAAAAGCGGCTGAACGATCAGGAGATACCCGGTCGGCAGCACGTGCACGCGCGGAAAGAACACCGCGAAGTCGTGATCGAAACCTTCACCGAGCGGCGAGAGCAGGTCCCACGCGCCCGCGCCGAGCCGGAAGATCTCGGGCGTGTTGTTGTTGTGCCGCGGATCATCCTCGGTGACCCCGAGCAATTCCGGGTGCTCGTCGATATTGGTCCCGGCGATGCGCGGATGACCGCACATCGCCATGACCGATCCGTCGCCGAGCGTCACCAAGCTGGGATACCAGCGGCCGCCGCCTTTCGGTGTGCCACCGTTCGAGTACGGGTTCATCGGCGGAAGCGCGTTCCACTTCGGCGTGGTCGCAGGATCGAAGACGAACGCCTCGCGCAGCCCGCCCCAATGCCCGGCGTGGATGTCCATGCTGTGCGGGTCGACTCCCATCAAGCTCGTACCGCCGCCGACCAGCAGCCGCCCATCGGGCAGCAGCGCGTGCCCGCTGCAAAAGATGTCCAAGAAGCCGTTCGGAGCGAGTCCGCCGGGGCCGGTCGGCGAGCCGGGGCGCGTCGACGTGCGCGATTGGCAATCATAGAGCGCCGTGTGGTCGACACTCCCGGAATTGTGATTGTTTCCGTCCCAGCGATTGCCGGAATAGTAGATGATCGAGCCCAGCGGGCCGACCGCAATCAGCGCCGCGTGGACGGCGTGCGTCTTCACAGTGGGATCGGCCTCGGCGGCCTGGGGATCGAACGGGGCCAACCATTGAGCGCACATCGGACCGCCTCCATATATGGATCGGGAGCGGCGTCAACCGTATCGGTTGCGACTTACTGGGTAGTTACGCGCGCGGCTGGTAAGCCGGGTGTAAGCGTGCAGCCTCCCATCAGGGAGTCAGAGCAACGACAGTTCCTTTGCCTTGAGAACGGCGGCGGTTCTGGAGTGCACGTCGAGGGCGTCGTACAGGTGTTGGACGTGGCTGCGGATCGTCGCGACGCTGCGCCGTTCGGGATCCTGACGCGCGATCTCGGGGACGCTGGCGTCGCTTGCGAGCGCCTTGAGCAGCGCGGCCTGCGCCGGCGTCAGCGCGACCGCGGGAACGGCGGCCTTGCGTGACTCGCGCATCGCCGTGACGAGTCGCTGAAAGCCGGCGTAGGTCGGCTCGGGCTCGCCGCTGTACACGGCGAGCTGACGGGTCCCGCGCAACGGCAGCGCGGCACGCTCGGCGCGCGCGACTTCGCCGATCGCCGCGCCGGCAGTGCACGCGAGTGCCCGAGCCAAGCGCCGAATCCGCGTGTCCGACAGGTTCCATGCCGAACCGTGCGCCAGCCGGTGGACCGCCCGCCGCCACCGGGCGCGCGCTTCGGCGTCGTCGTTGGTCGCCGTTGCTCCGACGGCGATTAGCGCGTCCTTGAGTGCCTGTTGTGCGCTGCTGATCGGCTCCGCGTTGCCGAGCTGCGCGAGAAAATCTTGCCAACGCCGGTGCCACCCCGTCTGCGTTGCGAAGTACACGGCCGTGACGAACGCGTCGTACGCGTTGTGGGCGAACTTCGTGAGCTTGTACGCGCTGATCTCGGCATCGTCGCCGGTCATGACGGCGAACGCGAGCCGCATGTTCGCGACCGTCCGTTTCACGGTCGGCGCACCGCCGAGCTCGGCCAGCCTCGCGGCCCGCGCGAGAATTTCGCGTACCGCCTCGATGTCGCCGAGCTCGATATTCGGCAAGCACTGAAACGTAAGGACGTTCGCGGCCAAGGTATAGGCGTGGGCCCGCTCGAGCCGGCTCGCCGAGCGCGCCGCGAGCTCGTTCCCGCTCACCAAATCGCCGCGCCAGTGCGCCGCCTGCGTCAGCCGCATCTCGACCAAGCCGATGAATGCGTCGTCGTCGACGTCCTCCAGCGCTGCGAGCGCCTGGGCCGCATGCCGCTCCGAGAGCGCACGCTCCTCACGCCACGCCCAAGCGAAGGCCATCAGCGCCGCGGCATAGGCGCGCCGCTCCGGATCCTCCGGGATCCCGAAACTCGAGATCAGCGATTCGGCTTCGTCGACACCGCTCGGCGCGTTCAAGAGCCGCGCGGCGAGGAACATCGCCGGGATGAACGAGTCCGATGAGCCGCGCATCGCGTGGCGGCACAAACGGTCGACTTCCGCGGCCTGATCGGCTTGGAGCGCGCGAGCGATCCCGGCGAGCAGGGCGGTCGTCGCATCCGCCCGCCGGCCGGGCTCCGGAAGCGGCGGTTCGTCGTTCCAGATCATCACTCGCTTCGCGAGTTGCCAATGATCGGACATTGGCGCTACCTTCGGCGTGCTGGGTTCGGCACCCCCAAAACGGCGTCGACAGGCCATTTGCAACGCGCGTCATCAACTTGCAGGGCGCTCACCGATGCCGGTTCGGTGTAGGCTTGCGTCAACAAATCGCCGGCCGCTCGCAACGGTCATCAGGAGCCCGCCATGACAGTTCTGATCGTTACGCTCTCGCTCGCAGCGGCGCACCTGCTCCGCGCGATTCCGATCTAGGTCGAAAAACCTAACAAACGTTAGGGCCGAACGGCCCACTACGTCGGTGATCTTCAAACCGAAAAGGGGGCCGCCATCAGCGGGTCCCTTTTCTTCATATGGTGTCGTTCGAACGGCCGCTCGCCTTGGCCACTCAAACGCACGGTCAATGCTTTTCTTTGCTCGCTCTCTGCTCGCTGTTGAAAGCAGTCCATACCGATTCCTCAACCGGTTGAAGGTTTTCGTATGAGGCCTCTTCTTCAGAAATGATCACGGCGGCCAAGAGGCGAGTTCTCAGCGTTGTAATCCAGTGCGTGATCAAACCGTGTTCGTCCAAATCCAAGGTGATCGGGGCGATCACGTTCTTCCAGTATATGTGCCCGCGCCACACGGCAACCGCCTTACATATTCGTGACGTTGCCGGTTCGACCCAAAGGTCACGGAGATTGTAGATCAGCGGATCCCCGACGGGCTCGAGCTGCAGATGGATGGCCGAGGCGCAGCTTGGGAGATCTTCCGTGCCGGCGGTACGCACTTTGTAGTGGACGTACGTGACTCGCACGACCCCAATGGTCTTCAATGATTTGTCGGCTAGGTCGTCCAAGCCCGAGGATAACGTATCCGAACTCGAGGCGGGCTTCGCCTTGACGGCATGTTCGAAGAAAAGGTCAGGGGCGATGTCGAAGGGGTTGACGCGGTGGTCGATCGGTTCGTCGACGTCGCGAGCGACGACGTTCTGATCGTTCGTTCGCTCAACGTGCTTGAGATGTTGAACGATGACGAGCTCATTACCCTCACGAATGGTCGTCCTTACACGCGTGTCGAATTGTACGTACGCCGGCGCGTGCATCGCATGCATCGCCGCCACCGCGCGCTTATAGATATCGACGGGAGCCATTTCGGGAGAAAGAGCTTGCGCGAAAATGACGGCTAGCAAGAGGCCTGCCTTTCATCGCCGCGCTGCACGGCCCCTACGACACTGCCACGCTCGTTTCGACAAGCAGGTAACCGGGGGACGAACGCGCGAGGGCGAAGGGGAACCAATCGAAAAGAGTCGGTAGTCTTAGTTGGATCAGTCACGCGAACGATCGGAGAAGAATATGCTGGAATCGGAACTCGACAAGAACGGCGGTTGCCCGGTACCGCACGGTACACCGCAGGGCACCCACATGGACGCGGGGCTGATGACGAATCGAGACTGGTGGCCGAACCAGTTGAACCTCAAGGTTCTCCACCAGAATTCTTCGCTGCTCGACCCGATGGGTCCGGCGTTTCGCTACGCTGATGCGTTCAAGAAACTCGATCTGGCCGCGCTGAAGAACGACATCTTCGCGCTGATGACGCGCTCGCAGGACTGGTGGCCCGCCGACTACGGTCATTACGGCCCGCTCTTCATTCGCATGGCCTGGCATAGTGCCGGCACCTATCGCATCTTCGACGGTCGCGGTGGCGCATCCAGCGGCACGCAGCGCTTCGCACCGCTCAACAGCTGGCCGGACAACGCGAACCTCGACAAGGCGCGCAGACTGCTCTGGCCGATCAAGCAGAAGTACGGCAGCGCGCTCTCGTGGGCCGACTTGATGGTGTTCGCCGGAAATTGCGCCATCGAGTCGATGGGGCTCACGCCGTTCGGCTTCGGCGGCGGACGCGAAGACGTGTGGGAGCCCGAAGAAGACATCAACTGGGGCGGTGAAAAGGAGTGGCTGGGCGACCAGCGCTATTCCGGCGATCGCGAGCTGTCACCGCCGTTCGGGGCCGTGCAGATGGGCCTGATCTACGTGAACCCGGAAGGGCCGAACGGCAAGCCGGATCCGCTCGCGTCGGCGCGGGACATTCGCGAGACGTTCGCTCGCATGGCGATGGACGACGAGGAAACGGTCGCGCTCATCGCGGGCGGGCATACGTTCGGCAAAGTCCATGGCGCCGCCGATCCCAAGCAGCACGTCGGCCCGGAACCCGAGGGTGCGCCGATCGAAGAGCAGGGTTTGGGCTGGAAAAACAGCTTCGGCAACGGCAACGGCGACGCGACGATCACCAGCGGGCTCGAAGGCGCGTGGACGACGGCGCCGGCGACGTGGGACAACAACTACTTCGACAACCTCTTCAATTTCGAGTGGGAGCTCACGAAGAGCCCCGCCGGCGCGTCGCAGTGGAAACCGAAGGATTCTGCCGCCGACGGTACGGTGCCCGACGCGCACGATCCGTCGAAGCGCCACGCGCCGATGATGCTCACGACCGATCTGGCCCTGCGCATGGACCCGCAGTACGGGCCGATCTCGAAACGGTTCCACGAGAACCCGGGCGAGTTCGCGGACGCGTTCGCCCGAGCGTGGTACAAGCTGACGCATCGCGACATGGGGCCGCGTTCGCGCTACCTCGGCGCGCTGGTGCCGGCGGAAGAGCTGCTGTGGCAAGACCCGGTCCCCGACGCGACGGGCGCACCGATCGACGACGCCGACATCGCGGCGCTCAAAGGCAAGATTCTCGCGTCCGGACTGCCGGTTTCGCAACTGGTCGCGACGGCGTGGGCGTCTGCCGCGACCTTCCGCAACTCCGACAAGCGCGGCGGCGCGAACGGGGCGCGCCTGCGGCTCGCACCGCAAAAAGACTGGGAGGTCAACGAGCCCGCGCAGTTGACGACGGTACTCGGCGCGCTCGAGGGCGTACAGAAAGAATTCAACGGCGCGCAGAGCGGCGGAAAGCAGGTCTCCCTCGCCGACCTGATCGTTCTCGGCGGCTGCGCCGCCGTCGAGCAAGCGGCGAAAACCGCGGGCCATGACGTGAAGGTCCCCTTCACGCCGGGCCGCACGGACGCATCGCAGGAACAGACCGACGTGCACGCGTTCGCGGTCCTCGAACCGCATGCGGACGGCTTCCGCAACTACCTAAAAGCAACGCCGTTGGGCGTTTCCGCCGAGGAGATGCTCGTCGATCGCGCGCAGCTCATGTCGCTGACCGCTCCCGAAATGACGGTTCTGTTCGGCGGTATGCGCGCGCTGAATGCAAACGTCGGGCACACGAAGTACGGTGTTTTCACCGACCGCCCGGGGATGCTCAGCAACGACTTCTTCGTCAACCTCCTCGACATGGGCACGATCTGGACACGCACGTCGGAGGCGGAGGAGCTCTTCGAAGGGCGCGATCGCGCGACCGGCGCGGTGAAGTGGAGCGCCACCCGCGTCGACCTCATCTTCGGATCGAACTCTCAGCTCCGGGCGCTCGCAGAAGTCTATGCCGGTGACGACGCGCAGAACAAGTTCGTTCAGGACTTCGTCGCCGCATGGAACAAGGTGATGAACCTCGACCGATACGACCTGGCCTAACCTCGAGAAACGGCGTTCGGGTGAGAAGGCTGCTGACGTTCCTTGCTTTCGCGGTGGGCTTTACCGTGTGTACCGGCATTGCCGGTTCGGCCGGCGATAGCGAGCTTGCGCCGTATGTCCACCCGCAGCAATTGGTCGACGTGGGCGGACACAAGATCAATATCTATTGCACGGGTCACGGATCGCCGTCCGTGATCCTCGACGCCGGTGGGGGCCAGACGATGCTCACCTGGAGCAAAGTCCAACCGGCGATCGCCAAGTTCACGCGCGTGTGCTCGTACGATCGTGCGAGCATGGGCTTCAGCGGCGACGGGCCGCTTCCGCGCGATGCAAATGCAATCGTTACCGACCTGCACACCACCCTGCAGCGTGCGCACATCGCACCACCGTACGTTCTCGTGGGACACTCCAGCGGGGGCTTGTATGCCCTGCTGTACGCAAACCGGTATCTGCACGACGTGGCCGGGATGGTGCTCGTCGATCCGTCGTTTCCAAATGAGGCGCAGGCGTATTATGCCGTATCGCCTTCGATGAAGCGGATGAATGCGGCGGAAGTCAACGACTACAAGTTCTGCTATCAGGCCGCCGTGCACGGCAAGCTCAACATCAACCGCGGCTCCAAAGCATACGCGATGTGCGGTTTTCCCCCAAATGCGGCGGCCGAGTTGAAAGCCAATTGCGCAAGAAAGGATTCGCCGTCGTGCAAGCTAGCGCAATTGATTTTTACGCGGCCGCTTCGCCCGGCGCTCTGGTTGGCACTTGATTCCGAGGACAAGGCCTATGGCGCTACGGATTCCGCCGAGGTTCTCAAAGCGCAGCGCGGGTACGGCGCGATGCCGCTCACCGTCCTGACCGCGGCGGATGAAATGAGCGGTTCGCCGTTTCCACCGGCGGAAAACCGTGCGATCCAACGCGCCTCGAACGCGGGGCACATTCGTCTTGCACGTTTGTCGTCGGCCGGCGTGCATTCTGTCGTCCCCCACGCGGGGCACTTCATCCAAATCGATCAACCTGCAGTGGTCATTGCCGCAGTCGCCAAAGTGGTGAGCCAAGCAAGGCGCTGATGCCCTGGGCGGGCAACGGCAAACGCATTCGGCGCTTGGCCGGCGAAGCGACTACGCTGCTTTGGCCACTTTGCGACGTTTGCCGGTCCTCCGAGGATCGGCTTTCTTCGGGGACAGCTTTTTCGCAGCGGCTCCGGTGACCGTAACGCGACCCACATTAGAACGAGATGTCGTTACCTGGATTTTGATATCCAGCCCAAGTTTGGTGGCAAACTCCATGAGCTTATCGCTCGAGAAGCCCTTTTTGGCGGTATCGCTCATCAAATTCGAAATCTTTGGCTGTGGAACGCCAATCCGACGCGCCGCTTCGCGCTGTGTGATCGCAAGCTTCGCGATACGAGAAAGAATCGCGGCTCGTAGATAGGCCTTGGCCTGCAGACCTTCTGCATCCTCGAGGCCCAAACCGTCAAAGGCGCTGGCGGTATGCTCCCAACCTTCGTCCAGTAGCGCCAGGTATTTCTTATTCATGTAAAATCTCTTTGATACGCGTCAGTCGTGATTTGATACGATCGATTGTCGGCTGCGGCGTCGCAGTTCCACTCTTGCTTTTCTTGATGAATACATCGAGCACCGCAATCGGGCCATCGGAATCCACCGTTGGGTGATATGCCGCGCGGTACGTTACGTTGTCGCCTTCGACTACGACTTCGTAAACCTCGTGAAGCGGCTGCTTCATCCGCTTGGCGTGAGTATCGGTTTGACCCCATTGCGCCACCTCTATGCCACGGCCGATGACGGCGAATTCGCTTGGGATACGTTCGTAGTTCATTCCGCGTGCCGGGCGCCCACATCACGTCACGCCTGGGCACGCCGCGCAACTTCGCTATTGCACTATACCCATTTGGGTATATTTTGGCAAGGGGTGCCGTGGCTCCTGCTTCGCAGCATTCGATGAACCAATTCGGAGAGGGTTACCCGCGCTGTCGAGGGTAGCCGCGAAGCCCATGACCACGCTTGCGAACCGGCCGAATCCCGCACTCCTCATCGTCGACGTGCAGAACGCAGTCGTCGAGGGAGCTCACGAGCGCGACGCGTTCGTCGCGAACGTCCGCAGCCTCGTCGAGAAGGCCCGGGAGAACGACGTTCCCGTCGTCTGGATCCGGCACTCGGACGAACAGATCGTGCGCGGCAGCGACGGCTGGCGGATCATCGCCGAATTGACTCCCGGCGAAGCGGAGCCGCTCGTCGAGAAGAACTACGGTGATTCGTTCGAGGCGACCACGCTCGAAGCCGTACTATCCGACCTGGGGATCGGGCGGCTGTTCGTCGCCGGCGCTCAGACCGACATGTGCGTCCGCTCGACGCTCCACGGCGCGCTGGTTCGGGGGTACGACGCGATCCTCGTAAGCGACGCCCACACGACGGAGGACCTGACGGCCTGGGGTGCTCCGCCGCCGGCTCAGGTCATCGCGCACACGAACCTCTACTGGACCTCGCAGACGGCGCCGGGGCGCACGGCCGGGACGGTCCAAACCAAGGACATCAACTTCCGCGGCAACCGCTGACGCGCCCGGGCTCGCGTTACGGCGGGGTTTGCGGATGCTATGGTAGAGACCATGAAGTTGTCTCGTTCGGGTGTTCGGCAGCGGCTTTCGTTACGGTGGGCGTACTGCCGGCGCCGCACGCATGCCAAGCGGCACGGCCTAGCGCGGTGAAATTCGCCGCGATGGATAGAGCAGAGGCCGTCCTGCGCTATGTCGACGAGATCCCGTCGGACGTCTATGCCGCCTCGGGCATGGTGCGCATCGGACCCGAGCGCCGCGTCGCCGGTCGCGCGTTCTTTCCGGTTGGACGCGGGTACGCACCCGATGTTGCGTTCCCGCTCGGCGGCGTGATGCTGCTCGGCCAGGATTTCGGGAACGAGCAGAACCTCAACGACGTGGTTGCGGCCGGCGGGGAGACCGACGACGTGCCGACGTGGCGTGAGATCGGCAAGGCACTTTGCGAGGAGGCGATCCCGACCGAGGCGTGCTGGTTCACGAACTACGTGATGGGCGTACGCCGCGGACGCGCGTCGAACTGCAAGGGCCGTAGCCCAGGACTCCGCAATGGCGCATTACGGCGGGCGTGCGCCGAACTATTCGTGCATCAGCTGCGCGCGCAGCGTCCGTGTGCGCTGGTCGTGTTCGGGACGTATCTGCCGAGCGCTTTGGCGGCCGACTTTCCCGCCGTCTTCCCTTCGTGGAAGGGGACTTCGTTCGCGCTGCGTGATGCGGACGACGCCGCCGTTGTCCGCGGTGCGACGATGGACGACGTCACGGTTCCGATCGTCGTGTCGATTCTTCATCCAAGCCTGCGCGGGCCGAACCTGATGCATCGGCGGTTCGACGGATGCGGTGGCGCCGAAGCGGAGCGGGCGCTGTGGGCATTGGTGCGCGGCGTCGTGCGCGAACGCTGGATGGCGGCGACGTGAGCCTGCTCTGGGGGCGGAACGCCGACGACGGTGTCATCCATGCCGAGGACGTCGAATACGACGAAGACCGAGGTGATACACACCCATCCGGATTCGTGTGCCCGTCGCTGCCGTGCGCGCGTTCGCTGACGTGGTACGAGCAGTTTCCGCGCTTCGGCAAAATGGTGCCGCGACATTTCCAATTGACGCGTTTGGCTCCGGGAAAGACGGCCACGCATTCTGAGGACGGTACCTGGTTAGCCCCGGACGCCCGCGGCGTGCCCCCACCATCCCCGGTTCGCCGGACGACGCTAGACGTTGCGCCACCGTCTCGCGTTACGCAGGCCGCCCGCCGCGCGTCCGCCTGCCGAGGAGCTTATCGATCTCCCGGTATCGACGATTCGCGGGCGAGCGTCCTCGGGTGCGGGCGATTTCAAGAGCATTCGAACGTTGACCTCGGCGTCGGCGGTAGGCACGCGGCACGTCGAGATTCGCCGCGACGGGCGGGTCGACGAAGAGGTCGTCGTTTTCGGCGACCGTGTGATGTCGCATGGCGCAATTTCGTCTACGAACCGCACCGCTATGTCGACTTAGCGGAACGCGTCGCGCGCTTCGGCCATATTACGCATCTTCTCGCCCTCGTGGTGCGGCCCCGCGAAGTGAGCGAGCAGGACGGGATGTTTCGGCTCGCATGAAAAAGCCGTCACGCTCCGCGGCCTTCACGAGGAACTCTTGCTTCGACGCAGCCACTTCCTCGATCAATGCCCCGAGCGCGTCGCCAAGCCGATCCAGCTGTTGCGGATCGTGCTGATCCACGCTGACGATATAACGGCGGAATTGCGCTCGGCGCGCTCCGTCGGATCCACCAGGGTCCTCGCCCAGACGAATATCCACGCCTTCAAACGCCCGATCGATCTGACGAATAGGAATCGACGCTGACGCGTCCTCGAACACCCCAAGCGTCCGCCGGCTGAAGATTTTCGGCACGCTGCCGCTCGCGGTAACCATCGGCCGGGCCGGTACTCCCTATTTCGTGCGATCGGCAGGGGGCGGCAACAGATAGCTCATCACACCACGCAGAAAATCACCGACCGGAATCCCGGTTTCGCGCATGACGTATATCGTCACTCCCATTGCGCCCGACGCATATTCCGCCTTCATGATCCGCTCGACGACGGTTCCGTCCGGGCACGTGATCGGTGGAGATACGACGACCGGCTCCGCTCACGTCGTCCGCTTTGAGGCTGACGGAGCGACCCTCTTCAGATGCCATCGTGACGCAAAGGTCATCGCGTGATACCGTAACCGCAGCTCGGCCGGAATACGGGTCTTTTGCCACAGCGTCGGAAATTTTCTTTGCCGATTCATAGAGACGTTCCAACACCGTCGCCAGCTGACGGCGCCTCTCGTGCCATGGTGTATCCATGGGCTCGTTTTTGGCCTACACGGGCCGATCTTTCCAGGCGCTCGGCTGCAATCGTCACGCCGGCACGGTCTGGATCCGTTTGATTGTCGCGACCCAGGCCGGTGCGCCGTCGGCGTGAAATCTCGTCTGAAGCCGGTCCGGTTCGATGGCGGCGACATTCCATCCGTTGCTCGGATCGAACGCCGCTCTCAGCTCTTGTTGACTGACGGGGTGCGGGCAAGTATCGGGGCCATCGTCACTGAAGCACAACACATACAGGGTCCCATCGTGCTCGGTCACCGACGCTAGACTCGCCACGTACCGTGGTCGCTCGTCGGCGTCGAAGGTGTGGAAGAGACCGCAGTCGAGCACCGTTTCGAACCTGCGGCCCAAACGCTGCAGCTGGAACGCGTCAGCCGCAACGAACTCAACCGCGATCCCGCGGTTGTCGGCCTTCTGTCGCGCGATCGCCAGCGCCGTCTCAGCCACGTCAACGCCCAGAACCGGTAATCCCAGCGCGGCGACGTGGAGAGTGTTTTCGCCGGTCCCGCAGCCCGCATCGAGCACCGCTCCGGCGAATCCGCCTTCGGATGCCAAACGCACGACTGGTGGCTGCGGCCGGCCGATATCCCAAGGCGCAGGGCCGTCATGGTACGACGCATCCCAGGGCAGTCCCGTCATGCGTTCGTGACTGGTCGGGTGCCGGCCACCGAACGGATCATCAGCGAAGGTCCCTGATCGCTCCGACAACCTTCGCCCCCTTACGTCGCAACAAGCGGTCTGACGCGTTACGTGCGCTCGTATTCGTCGTGGCGGCGGAACCACCACTCGTCGTCCTCGTTGCGGCCGAGCGGCGCGCGGTCGAGCCACTGGTACATCCCCCACATCGCGTCGAGCCCGCGGCCGTACGACGAGTACGTGTGGTAGACGACGCCGTCCTTCAGCACGAACGCGCTCAGCCCGGGGCCTTCGCGCATGTACGTCGCGACGTCGGTCCCGGCGTTGGCCGCAATCTGCCCTACCCAGCTTTCCGGCGGCGCATCCAGCACCGGCCGCATGTCCATCGGGCGGAAGTTGTACTCGACGGGCCCGGACCGCTGCTGTTCTTCGGTACGCGCGACCTGATAGTCGTAATTGAAATCGCTCTCGAACGACGACGCCCACGGAAAGCTCCAGCCCATTCGCCGCTTGTACGCTTGCAGCTTCGCGAGCGGCGCGCGCGAGACGGCGTAGAACGAAACGTCGTGGTTCACCAGATGGGGGACCGAGCCGTTGAAGCTGTCCGCGATCGCGGAACACGACGGACATCCCGCCTCGTAATCGGGACCAAACATGAAGTGATACACGAGAAGCTGCGAGCGCCCGCGGAAGAGGTCCGCCAGCGTCGCGGCGCCCTCGTCGGTTTCGAAGCGGTACTCCTCGTCGACGCGAACCCAGGGCAGCTCTTGCCGCATCCGCGTCAGCTCGTCGCCGCGCCGCGTGAGCGCCTTCTCGGCCTCGAGCAGCGGCAACCTTGCCGCAAGCCATTCTTCGCGCGTTCCGATCTTGTGGTCGATCATCGTTCTCTCGTTTCTTGAAGGGTACGGATGTTTGGGCTCACATATCCGGCATGAAGCCGGGGACCGCCGAAGGCGCGACCACGATCAGGATTCCAAGTCCTACGATCGCGAGCCCCAACGGCACATCGACAACCGCTTTCGCGGGCAGAAGTTTTTGGACGAAGACGACGGCCGCGATCACCGCCATCCAGGCGACGCTCATGACGTCGATCGCGACGATGAGAAGCATGAGCGCGATCGACGAGCCTACGCAGCAGAGCCCGAATTCGATTCCGGAGCGCACCGTCTCGCGGCAGCGCCGGCGGAAGTACCGCTTGAGCGGCGTGAGCTCGTAGATGCCCGCGGCGATCACGACGACCGCCGCAGCGACCGCTTCGTGCGGCCGGTACAACGTGTACACGACAACGCTCACGAGCGCCCACACCGCGAGGTACGATCCGACGAAGAGCGGCACGGTCCGCACGCCACCGCCGGCCTGAGCGGCCCTGAACACTGCCGGGATCGCGCCCGGCAACATCATCGCCGCCATCATCGCGACCCACCCGCTCATTTCCATTGTTGCACGACCTCTACTGGCTTTCTGCGAGACGCTTGATCGCGTTCAGACGGTCATCCCACGCCGCTGCGACGCCGTGCATCCATCGCGCCGTCGATTCGAGGCGCTCGGGACGAACGGAGAACTGCACTTCGCGGCCTTGCTTGCGCGCTTCGACCAACCCGGCTTGTTCGAGGACGGCCAGGTGCTTCACGATCGCTTGGCGCGTCACGGGGAGTTTTTCCGCGAGCGCGGTCGCGGTCGTTTGCGGACGCGCGGAGAGCGCGTCGAGCAGCCGGCGCCGCGTTGGGTCGGCTAGGGCGACGAGCACCTCGTCTACGTCGCCCTTGCGCGTGTTCATCGCAGCCCAGCGGCGTTACGCCGCAAGCCCTTTGACGTATTCCAGCAAATCACGGAGCTGGGTCGCCCAGCCGTCGTTGTTGTTCTCGAACTGCTCGGCGCGCTCGC
Organism: Candidatus Elarobacter sp.; assembly: GCA_035943995.1. GTDB lineage: Bacteria > Vulcanimicrobiota > Vulcanimicrobiia > Vulcanimicrobiales > Vulcanimicrobiaceae > Vulcanimicrobium. Next base: position 36,328 of record DASZBS010000104.1, read on the forward strand.
TCTCGTTCCGCGACAGACGGCTGAAGCCGGTTTCGACCACGCGCAACCGCGTCTGCCCTTCAACCGGGGTCAACGTGAACTCGACGAGCGTTGAATCGGCGTCGCTCGGCTTTTCGTCCGCTGATCCGGGGTTCCAGCGATACGAAAAGTAGCGCGGCTCGTCGATGTTCTCGATCGTCGCGTATTGCGTGCCGTATTTGTCCCAGCGCAGCAAGATCGTGCCGCCCGGCCGAAAATCGATCTCCGCGTAGTCGCCGAACCATTCGCCGACATGTTTCGCCTGCGTGATGATCTCCCACACGCGCTCCGGCGCAGCGGCAATCACCACTTCTCGCTCGATCCGGTCTTGAACCACGATGCCCTCCTAATGTGCAACCCTATAGTTGCACATTGCGGGCGAAACCGCAACCCCCCAATTGCGGATTTTAATCCCGGCGGGCGAGAGTAGGACGGGCGACCGTCCGGAAGGGCGCCCTCGGCAGCCGCAGGGAAATAAGATGCGTATGATTCTCGTCCGGCCGAGAGCGTGGTGGTTCAACAAAGTGCCGCTCTCCGTCACGTTGGTGCTGCTGCTTCTCGACGGCCGCCGATTCTCGCTCGGCGCTCTCGCCGTCATAACGCTCGTGGTCCTCACGGTGTGCGCCGCGGGCAACTACGGCTATGCGTTGAACGACCTGTTCGACGTTGAAGAGGATGCCCGTCTGGGCCGCAACAATCGAGCCGCCGGCATGCCGAGGCTGCGAATGTGGGCGGTCATCGCTGCGTCTGCGCTTTGCGCGGAAGTCTGCGCCACCGTCGCTGCGGGTAGAGCCGGAGCCCTGCTCACGCTGCTCGAGCTCTGTCTGCCCCTAGCCTATTCCGTGCCGCCGGTGCGCATCAAGGAGCGCGCGTGGCTCGGCATCGCCGCTGACGCGCTTGCCGCTCACGTCTATCCGGCAGTCCTCGTCCTCATGGCGGTCACGCATTGGACGGTTCGGCCCGTAACCAGCGTCCTCGCAATTGCGGTGGTCGTCTGGGCAACTGCTGCCGGAGTGCGGAATATTCTTTCGCACCAGCTCAACACTGCCGAGCAAGACCGCAAGGCCGGTCTCCGAACCGTCGTCCATGATCTCGGAAACGCGCGGTTGGAGAGAGGCATCGTCGCCGGCGTGCTTCCGATCGAGGTGGGCGCGTTCGGCGGTGCAATGATCGCGTGCAACGCTGGGCCGGTCGTTTGGGCCTTCGTTGCGCTCTATCTGATGTATGAGGCCTTCAAGACCTGCACCGGCCGGTTCCGTGTAACCGTCTTTCGGTCAGGCGGACAACCGTACGTGCCCTTCATCGAAGAAAGCTTTTACAAAGCTTGGGGCCCGCTGGTGTTCGCTCTGGATGCCGCCAGAGTCGATCCCGTGTACCTGCTCGTCATTCCGTCCTACATCGCACTCTTTCGACCGCACCTGCGAGCCGAAATGAGTCGTCTCCGTGCCGTCGTAACGACGATTCGCATCAAGCGAGCCACGGAGCCTTGCGGCCGTTCCAGTGGAGAATCTTGACGTCGGGGAGCGCGGCCCGCAGACGACCGACGAGATCCACATCCCAGGCAAGTGTCTCCGCCGAGACCCGAGCACGATCGACACAAAGATTCCACATCGGTGTTTTCAAAACGCGGTGCTCCAGACCCATTGACTGGATCGCCCAGATCAGCGCTCCTTGATCGTGCCAGGCGATCGCATCGCGCACCGACTCGTCTCGAGCGGCAGCCGCGACCGGAGCGATGTATGCTTCCAGCGCCGCGTCGTCGCGACCCCGCCGCCACCCCGATACACCGCCGTTCACCACCGGCACATTCGGATCGAATTGCCGTTGAATCGGCAACAGCCGGTAAAGCGAGGGAGAATTTCCGGTCACCTCGGGCGCTTTGTTCTCCGGAGTGAATACCGGGCCGTCTTCGAGCATCGCGAACAACTCGTCCAGGCCGCGCAACACGATGAGATCGCAGTCCAGCCAAAAGACTTCCTTCAGAGGCGCAGCGCGGATGAGGAGCGGACAGATCCAGAGCGGCCAGATGCGCTTGTTGGGCTTGGCCAGCGGGGTACAGGTACGGGTTGCCGTGACGAGTTCGACGATCAACGGGTCGTCGGGAAGATCGAGGACATGCAAGTCCTGCCTCCGGCCGGCGTCGTGCCGCTGCACCGTCGTAAGCCCCGCGTCATAGCATATCACGGTGACGGGATAACTGGTCTGGATCGAGGCATGCAACTCGACAAGTCCGGGATAGTAATGTTCATCGCAAAGCGTAACGACGCCACGATCTATCATGCGCCGCGCATCACACGCTCGATGATGTTCGAGAATCGAGGGCGCCTACGAGGCGGTTGTCTCGCACCAGCGCACCCGCCGCAAGGCCGACCGCGATCTCTTCTTCCGCCATCACCTCCTTATCGTAGACCTCATCCAATTCGCCGTCGAGATACAACCCGTACAAGAACCTCCACGCCGACCCGGTCGCCTGATCCAACTCCGTATTGCGCGCGTACGCCGCTCCGCCTTTCGCGATTTTATTTCTAAACTGAGCACGCGAACGGACGGGGAAATGAAGAATCGTCAACGGTCCGGGTGCGCAATCCGCCAATCGGCCGCCGACGTGCACGCGGTGGTTCCCTTGCTCAACGACAATGTCGGCCAAGGCGCGATGCGCGACCTTCGCGGGCAGTGGTTCCCCGATGGGGTTCAACGAGACGAGCCGGCGAATATTCATGCGTTGCCAGAACGGTTCGCCATTGTCGACCCGGGCGACGAAGTTGCTGCGCTCGACCGATACGGCAACGACGTTTTCTTCGATTGAAGCAAATGCGTCCTTGATCGAACCTCGGCATGGCCACCAGAACTCGTCGGCGTCGCCGTTGATGACCCAGTCGGCGCCGAGCTCATTGATGGCTCGATTGGCCATCTGCGTGACCCATCGGCCCTGTGAGTAATCATCCCGCGGCTGAAACATGTAGTGGAGTTTTCCGGCGCGCTCGTACTCACGGGCGATGTCCGCGGTTCCGTCTGATGAAAGGTTGTCCATCAGAATGACTTCATCAACACCGCGGGCGAGATGATAATCCAGATTCTCTCGCAAGATGTCTTGCTCGTCGCGTACGAGCAGGGTCATGACGACTTTCATCGCGCGAACGGCATGAGCAAAGAAAACACCACGAGGGCTCGGGTTTTTGACACCGATCCGTACGGCCCCTCGTGCGGAGCGATGATGATCACGGGAACGGCGCGAGCTGGCCGGCGGCTCGCCGTAGCGCCGACGTGCATCGAGCCGAAACGAACGTACCGTGAACATCGTACGCGCGCCACACGTCGCGCTCGTCCGCGTGAAACTCCCAAATGCAGGCCCGCGATGTCCAGGCTCCGTCCGCAGTCATCGAGGCGAGCAAGTGCTCGACGCCACGTCGTGTCGCCGCCGCGTAGGCCGGATGACACGCGGTCGCACTGACGGCCAGCGCCGTCTCGTACGGGTCACCGTCGGCGCCCCACGAACCGTCGGCGTTCTGCGAGCCGGCGATGAATGACAGAGCGCGCTCGACCGCCGGCGCGAACCGCGCGTCGTCGTGCAGCAGGTCGAGCGCGAGGAGCGTTCCGTACAGCGAGCTCGGGTAGAAGTACGAAGGCCAGAACCCGCGCTGATCCTGCGCCCGCAGCAGCACATCGTAATCGATCAGGTTCTCGAGGTGCGTGCCGCGCAGCGCGAGGTAGACGTTCGTATTTACTTCGGGATGGGCCAGGAGGTTGTTGCGCGGCGACGCCTCCGTCACCAGCGATGCCGGACCAGGCGCGTCGAACGTCACGAACAGCCGCTCGCGTTCGCGATAGAACCGGACGAGACACTCCGGCGGACGGTTCACGCCGAGCCGTCGCAACGTGCGGATAACGTAGGCCGTGTCGTCGGAGTCGACGTGAAAGACGCGGAACTCGTCGCGGTGGTACGGCCCGGGCGGCGAGAAGCCCCAAACTCCCCCGTTCTCCTCCGACAGGATCCGGACGAGGATGATCGTTCTGTCGATCTCGTCCAGCAGCCCGCTCATCGCCTCGGCAAGGAACGATGCGACGAAGACGTGTCCTTTATCGTCCGAGAATCGCGGCGTCCCGTCGCTACCGACGCATGCGAGGCCATACGCACCGGACCGCAGTCGCTCGCGCAGAAAGGCCGACGCCTTCGCGATCGCGCTCTCCACTCGACTCTCCATCGTCGCTGGTTCACGCACTCCGCAGCGCTGCTTTGAGTCGTTCGTCGCGAACGTATCGCCCGTCGCGCAATCCTGCCTGCACCGCATCGGGGTCAGGCGCCTGGGCGTCGAAATACGCACGCAGCACCCCCTCTTGCCGGAGCCGATACAGCTCCTGCCATCGCTTGGCGGGGCGATCGGGATTGCGCTCGCTGGCCTTTCCACCGTTTACGACGACGCCTTCGAACTTCTCGTAGGACCGCATCGGGAAATGCAAGATCTCGATGCCGGCTTCGACCGCAGGAAGTTCGCGGCCGCCAACGCTCGCGCTGTGATTTCCGTACCCCACTTCGATGTCCGGACGAGCGCGATGGCATACCTTGCCCGGCCACGGCTTTCCGCTCGGGCTCAACAGACGGGCGTATCGGACGGTCATCTCGTCGGCGAAGAACGTCCCGGGCGCCAGCCCACGCGGAACGAAATGTTTTCTGTCGGCGGCTACGGCGTGATGCTCAGGAGCCACGCCGGACAACGCGCGCTTCAAATCGAGGCCGTCGGCATACCAGAACTCGTCGGCGTCGTTGTTGATCACCCAGTCGGCTCCCATGCCGTACGCCGAACGCGCCATCTGCGTCACCCAGCGATCCTGCGAAAACGTGTCCTCCGGCTGGTACAGATACGTGACGAGTCCGCGCCTCCGATAGGGTTCGAGCAACGGTTCCGTCCGGTCCGTCGAGAGATTATCCATGACGATGAAATGGTCGATACCGGAACGCACATGAAAATCGAGATTGGACGATATGAGGTCGTCCGCATCTCGCACGAGCAGCGTCATGACGAGCTTCACGCGCTGAGGGTGCGGCCTGCCGTACTCGCGGGCAGGTACGTCGCGGAAAACCACAGGCTCGGAAGCACGTTCTTTTCGGCCTCGACGCGGATGCGCTCGTCGTCCAGTTCACGTGCCATTGTGCCGAACAGAGAAGCCACGAGGTTTGCGTCGCCGTCGCGCGCGGCGGCAACGACGGCCTCCGTGACCACGACTGCTCCGCCTAGGGGAAGGCCGCGGCACAGGAGCGTTTCGGCTTCCAGGGCCTCGCGCTCGTCGGCTCCCAACGCGACAAGCCGATCATGGACGGTCATGACACCGCATTTCCCGCGCGCCGTCAAACGTCCCGTTATTCCGCTGCCTGGCTTGCTGCTGCCGTGCGCGGGAATCTTGTGATGTGCTCGGGGAACGTGACCTCGTGAGCAAGTTGACGGTCTGAATCACGGCCGACCAGTGTACGCCGCTGCACCCGGTACTCCGCACGGCCGACCGGACGACGACGACCGTGTTGATGATCGAATCGATCGCACGTTCGCGTCAGCGACGCTACCAATAACGCAAACTCGTCGCACACCGGCGAAAACATCGGCAGCACTGATACGGACTGCATTCTTGTCGAACTCAAGGAGCACCGATAGGCGGCTGAACCAGTCCGCGTCGTCGAGCCGGTAACGATCATCGGCTCACCAGGCCGATCAGCCGCAGTTTGTTAGCGGCTCGGGCTCTGGAGTTTCAGACCCTAGCCGGCTCGCGAGGAATTGCGCGATGCGAGGACAGTGGGCTCCATGCGCAGCCGGATGACCGTGAGGACAGGCCGGCGGCGTTGCATCCGCAGACCCGCGCTTTTTCATTTGCAGAGACACCTCGACGCGACAGCCTTTGTCGTCCTCCCGGTGCGTAACGACCGTTCCGCCAAGCGCCCTAATGATGGCGATTCCTCGGCCACGCTCTGCTTCCCAATCCACTGGGCCCGTCGCGTTCACGTCGTCGGGTACAAAACACGGGCCAGGGTCATGTACGGCGAGGTGCAGCGAGTCACCAGACCAATGAACCTCAGTACAAAAGGGTCCGGGAGCGTACCTCTGCACGTTACCGATAAGTTCGCCTACAATTTGCTCAACGACAGGCGCGCCGCTCTCAGACTGCGCGATACCGGCAATATGCGTCCCGATTGCGGTGCGCACCCCTCGCAATTCGCGTTCGTCCAGTCTGGTATCGGCTCGCCAACACATCGTGCCTCATCGTCCCGCAATTTGTGGAAATCGTAACATCGAATCAGGCAAGCGGGCCAACGTCAGCGATCAGAACGGCGACATCGTCGGTCGCGGAGTGGCCCCTGAGGACGTGCTCCACCAGGGCGTGCGCGGGGTTTTCGGCCACTGCCGGCGCCATGGCCCCGATGGCATCGTAGAGCCGGCGCTGTCCCTCGGCCATGTCACGCGTCGCTTCTACTAAGCCGTCGGTGAAGAACACAAGAGACGAGCCGGGCTCCGCCGAGATGACGACGGTTCCCATTGCTCCCGTCGTACGTAGACCGAGCATCATCCCTTCAAACGCGAACTCTTCGATCCGCCCGTCTGCGTGCCGAAGCACGGGGCCGGCGTGTCCCGCCGACGCGATGCTGAATTGTCCCACACGGGGGTCGTAAATCGCGGCGAGAGCGGTGGCATACGTGTCGTCGGATTCATCGCGTATGGTCCGGTCCGCGACGTCGAGCATCGACTCCGGGTCAGGCGAGAGCACTGCTGCCGAGCGCATCGACTGGCGAACCTTGCCCATGATGACCGCAGCGGCGAGTCCACTGCCAAGGACGTCTCCAATCGTGAGCGCTACCCGCCCATCGGGAAGAAGAAAGGCATCATACCAGTCGCCACCGATCGTCGACTCGGTGTTCCCGGGACGGTAGTCAGCCGACAAACGGAGGTTCTCGATGATCGGCAATGTTTTGGGAAGCGAGGCGTCTTGAAAAGTGACAGCGATTCGGTGCGCTCGCTCGTATGCCACGTGTTGGTCGTCGATGTCGACATTGACGCCAACCCAACTCACGATGCAATCTTGTTCGTCCCGCACGGGCAACGCCCGAACCAAAAACCAGCGATACGTACCATCGACGATGCGCACGCGGAATTCAACCTCGTAAGGTTCACCGCTCGAAAGCGAGCGTGCCCAGACACCCAAAACGCGCTCGCGGTCGTCGGGATGAACCGACTCAAGCCACGATTCACCCAGCGCATCTTCGCGCGGTTTACCATGAAGCGACGTCCATCGATCGCCCACGAAGGTGAGTTCGCCGGCTGGTGAGGCAGCCCAAGTAACACCGGGGATCGTCGCCGAGAGGGCTCGGAAGGTCGATTCGCTTTCCGCGAGCGCGGCTTCGGCACGTTTACGATCCCGGATGTCCGTGAGCGTGCCGAACCAACCGATGATTCCGCCTCCATGCCCCCACATGGGTTCAGCCTGACTCAGCATCGAGTGGTACGAACCGTCGGCTTGGCGAATACGAACCTCATCCCGATAGGACGATTCAGCCGCACGTGCGGCGTCCCACGTAGCGGCGGTGCGCGCAAGGTCGGCGGGATGAATCACAACATGATAGCCCTGCTCCAGGACCTCACTCGCGCTGTTCCCGGTCATCTGCTCCCACCCGCGCGAGAGATACGTTACAACACCGTCGGGGTTCGCCATCCACGCGACGATCGGCAGTGCGTCTAGGACGGCTGCAAAGGTGGTCGCTGGGTCCTGCGGATGAATCGCGCGCATCGGGGTAGGCGATCTTCAAGGCCAAGCCAAATCGGCCCGCTTGGGAACCGGCGCCTTGTGGGGTCCCCGCACGGGAGCGGGAGCGGGAGCGCGAACGGGACGCACGCCATCGACCTCCGCAGCCGGCCATCGTCAAGCGCCGCGAGGGAGTCGAAGACTTCTGCAGCAAAAGCGAGACAGGCATTCGTTGCACTTTCCGCCCTGAGGTGATCGAACATGCGCCTTTCCTCATTCGCAGCGGCTTCGCTCGCGCTCGCGATCGCGGCATTCGTGCCGCTCGCGTCGGTCGCCGCCGGCCCGATCATCACGGTCGAGAATGTCGAGTCGCGCAACTCCGTCAATGGCTGCGGTTTTTTCCGCTTCGACGCGGACATCGTGACGAAAGACTGGCCGGCCGGTATGCCGCACGTCGTCAAGTACCGCTGGGCGCGCTCAAACAATCATGCCTGGGGGCTTCGCACGATCACGATCGGTCCGAGCGGCAAGATGCACGTTCGCGCACACCTCGACCCGAGGCACGCCCGGACCGGCTTCGCTTGGGTGCACGTCTACTCGCCAACGAACTTCAGATCGGCCCGGGTCGGATTCTCGAACAGTCAATGTTAGAGCGCTCGCCACGATGACGTTCAAGGGCCGGGTTTCGCGCAAGATGCGAGATCGACGTCGGGCAGGCGTGTTCCGTCCGCCCGCAATACACGATATGCCAACGGTGAATAACCTGTAGCCGTCTTGAAAAATCGCGAGAAATGCGAGGGGTCGGCAAATCCTACCATGCTGCCGACGTCCCCGATCGGCGTGCGAGTCCGGGCCAACAGCACCTTGGCGCGCTCCAGCCGAAGCTCGAGTAGATATGCGTACGGTGTCTTGCCGCTCGCCGCGCGAAACTGGCGCACCATCGAAAAAGGCGAAAGACCGAGCTCGCTCGCGATGTCGGTGAGTCGCAGCCGTTCGAACGCATGGAGTTCTATGAAGCGCTTCGCGCGCTGCATGCGAAGGTCGGGCGCGGGCTTGCGGTCGATCCGCCACGAGACGGAAGAGACCTCGTCGAAGAGTGAAAAAACGAGTGACTCGAACAGGTCTTCATCCTCCGTTCGCGTGGCCCGCTTCACCAGGGCGAGAACGCCGTTCGCGGGGATGATTTGTCTCGAGAAGAGCGGCTGAAGATCAGGATCGATCGCGCCGGGACGCAGCGCGACGACGAGATTCCTGTCTGCGACACGGCGGTCGTGCTGGCAACCGTAACCATCAGCGGCGACGCCCACCATGAGGGATGATTCGTCGACCTTGGCGCGCCCGGCACAACCGTGAAACTGCCACTGCCCATGCGTCGTGAGGGCGATGACGTTGAATTCAAACTGTTTTGCATCCACGCTCGCCGGCGCACTACCGCAATCGTGCGTATAGTCGAGCATGGCCGCGAAGCGGGACGAGCGGACCGGTATCAGCGTGCCGCATCCGATGTCAACGGGCCCGCTAGGGTCGATCCCACGCATCATCGCAACTTGATCTTACCAAGTCAAGTTGCAAAAGGCAAGTATTATACAAAAGATATAGCCTACCGGTCTGTGGTATCCTGACAAGCGTGACGACACGGGCCTACGGCCAGTATTGCGGCTTCGCCCGGGCCCTCGAGGTGGTCGGCGAACGCTGGGCCCTGCTGGTCGTGCGCGACCTGCTGGTGGGGCCCAAGCGCTTCACCGACCTGCTCAACGGCCTACCGGGGATCCCGAGCAACATCTTGACCGCTCGCCTCAAAGAGCTCGAGAACGCAGGCGTCGCGCGGCGCCGGGTGCTGCCCCGACCCGCCCGCGCGGTGGTGTACGAGCTGACCGAGTACGGCCTCGAGCTGGAAGCGGTGGTCGTCGAGCTCGGCCGCTGGGGCGCGAAGAACCTCGGCGATCCCCGCCCCGGCGAGGCACTCACCGTCGATGCGCTGATCACCGCCCTGCGCTCGACGTTCCGCCCGGACGCGGCGCGCGGTTTACAGGCCGGCTACGAACTGCACGTCGGCGAGATCGTACTGCACGCGCGCGTCGATGACGGGCGCGTCGAGGTGGGCGCAGGCGCGCTCCCCGGCGCGGATCTCGTGATCGCAGCGGGCCCCGGGATCCGAGCCCTCATGGCCGGCGAGCTGAGCCCGGCCGCCGCGGTCGAGAACGGCACCGTGCACGTGAAGGGAAGCCGGAAGCTGCTGACGCGGTTTGCGGAGATCTTCCGCATCGAACCGATGCCGGCGACCCGTTCGACGGTTTGAAGCCCATGCCGGGGCTCGCAGCGTTTACTTCGGGAACGTCGCTTTCGCGCGGGTCGCGGTGAGGATCGGCTGGAGGTCGTAGGTGAGACGCCGCTCGGGGCGCTGCGTTCCGAGGCCGCGTTCGCTGGCGAGAACGAAATCGCGGTTCTACGATTCTAAATCAATGCTGCTTGCGGTCAAGTTCCCGGGCGAAGTCGTAGAAGATGCGGAGTTGATTGCCGTCCGGATCGGCGATCCGGAATTCCCGCAGGTTCCATGGCTTGTCTTCGGGCGGGGCGACGATGTTCGCGCCGGCTGCCTTCCAGCGCCGGTGCAGTTCGTCGACCTCCTCCTTGCTGTCCAGATTCAGCCAGACTACAACCGATCCGCAGTTGCCGGAACGTCTGCGAAACGGCGCGTTGGTGAGGAACATCCGGCAGTCTCCCAGGGAGATACCGCCGATGCCGCCTTCATCATCGCCCCAGTCGGAACGGAAGCCGAGCACCTTGACGTAATACTCGGCTGCGGTGTCGACGTTGCTGACCGGAATCTCGGGAACGGCGGCCGGGAAACGCGTGCGCACGGGCGCACCTGACGGGCGAAAAACCCCATCCGCGAAGAGAAACCCGTCACGCTCGGCCGCTCGTACGAGAAACTCTTGCTTCGACTCCGCGACCTCCGCGATCAATGCGCCCAGTGCGGCACCGAGTTGGTCCCGCTGGCGCGGATCGAGCTGGTTGACGCCGGCGACGTAACGGCGGAACTGCGTCCGTCGCGCCCCGCCGCCTTCACGGGGGTCGTCGGCGCGGCGTAGACCCGCGCTTTCGAATGCGCGATCGAGCTGACGAAGGGGAATCGACGCCGACGCGTCCTCGAACACGCCGAGCGCCTTTGCGCTAAAGACGTTCGCCACCCGGCGCGCTTTCGACGGCACTCGGCGCATCTACCGCGGCGAAAACCGTCGTGCAAAGGCTCGTGTCGACGGAGCGGCGCTCTGTCAGCGCGCGACCTCTCCGTAGAGCGCGCGCATCGTCGCGACGAGCGTTTCGGCGGAGAAACGGCGTTGGAACGTGGCACGGGCGGCGCCGCCGAGGCGCGCGCGCAACGCGCCATCGGCGAGCAGGCGAGCGAGGGCGTCGCGCAGCGCCCGGGGATCGTCCGGCGCGACGAGCAGGCCGTCGACCCCATCGGTGACGTCTTCCGGGATGCCGTCGATGCGCGTGGCGACGATCGCGCACCCGGCCTGCATCGCCTCGAGCAGCGAGACGGATCCGCTGCCCTCTTCGAGTGACGGCAGCACGAAGATGTCGGCCGCGCGCAGGTAGGGGAAGGCGTCGCCGACCCAGCCGGGGAGCCAGGTGCAGCGCTCCAAGCCCAAGCGCGCGCTCAGCGCCCGGTGCGTCGCGAGCAGCGGCCCGCCGCCGACCAGGCACGCGCGGAACGGAACGCCGTCGGCGTGTAACAGCGCGAGGGCGCGGAGCAGGCGATCGATCCCTTTGCGCGGATCCTGGCGCGAGACGGCGACGATGAGCGGGGCGCCGGCCGGCTGCAACGCCGGCATCGCGCCAGGCGGCAACGCACGGGGGCGTGCGGCGCCGGCGTCGTCGGCGAACGCGGTCAGCGGCGCGTACGGGACGCGACGGATCGGAACGGTCAACGCGTGTTCCTCACGGAGCAGCCGTTCGACAGAGTCGTAGTTCACCAGGACGAGCGCCATCGCTTCGTAACCCGCGCGCTCGGCGCGCGCCGCAACAGCGCGAACCCAGCAGTACTCGATGAGCGCGCGGAGCCGCGCGCCGGCGCCGTGGTGCGCGCGCACGCTCGCAAGTTTGGAACGCACTTCGTGCGTGAGGGTCGTGTACGCGCTCGCCACCGGGACGACGCGCCTCCCCCGGCGTTCCAGCCACCGCGTCACCCGTGCCGCGACGCACGCCCAATCGCTGAACGCATGCAGAACGACCGGACCGCTCGTGCACGCCAAGAACCGCTCGATCGCGCGGCTGAGAAAGGGCGCGTGCGCGCACGCCATGATCGTCCTCAGCGGCCGGACGGGCGACCGCACCGCGTGCGCCGTCCAGCCTTCCGTGCGCGTGGGCGCATCCGCCGCCGTCACGTAGAAGACGTGCGTGTCGAAGCCGGCGCGAACCGCGGCTTCCGCGTGAGCCCGGACGAACGTCTCGTGCCCGCCGACACGGACGAAGGGGTCCGTTCCGCCGACGATTACGACCGTCGTCGTCATGCGTGCGCTGGTTGCCGCGCCGCTCGTACGGCCGCCACGACGCGGGCGACGTCCGTATCGCCTAGGGCCGCGGAGGTCGGCAAATACAGACCGCGCGCGCAGAGCGACTCGGCGACCGGATACGAGCGCCCGCGCTCCGCGGCCCGGTAGATCGGTTGAAGATGCACCGGGATGAACGTCGTGCGCGTCTCGATACCGCCTTGCGCGAGCAGGGACCGCAGCTCGTCACGCGTGCGCCCGAACGCCGGATCGACCAACAGCGCGTACATCCAGAAGACATTCGTCGTGCCGGCCTGCTCGGCCGGCAGCGTGAGCCCGTCCACATCGCGCAGGCCTTCCGCATACGCGGCGGCGAGCGCGCGTCGCTTCGCGACGAGCTCGGCGAAGCGCTCGGTCTGCGCGAGGCCGACGGCGGCCTGCAGGCTGGTCATGCGATAGTTGAAACCGCGGTAGCGGTGCCAGAAGTGATGGTCTTCGGAGAAGGCGTGATCGCGCAGGCGGCGCGCGACGGCCGCGATGCGCGCGTCGTTCGTCGTCAGTATGCCGCCTTCGCCCGTCGTGATGATCTTGTTCGCGTAGAACGAGAACGTCGCGGCGTCGCCGAGCGCGCCGACGGGCCGGCCGTGATAGGCGGCGCCGTGCGCCTCGGCCGCATCTTCCACGACGGCCAGCCGGTGGCGCGCAGCGATCGCCCGAATCGCATCCATCGCGGCAGGCGCGCCGTACGTGTGGACGACCACGATCGCTCGGGTGCGCGGCGTAACGGCCGCTTCGACGGCATCCGGATCGAGGTTCCAATGGACGGGATCGGCGTCGACCAGCACCGGCGTCGCGCCGGTGTAGGCGACCGCGTTCGGCGTCGCGATCATCGTGAACGTGGGGACGATCACCTCGTCCCCCGCGGACAGGCCGAGTGCTGCGAGCGCGAGGTGCAGTGCCGTCGTTCCACTCGAGCACGCCACGCCGTGCGCGCAGCCCACCGCCGCGGCGAACGCCTCCTCGAAGCGGCGCACGAACTCACCGCCCGACGAAATCCAGCCCGAGCGCACGCATTCGGTGACGTAGCGCAGCTCGTTGCCGTCCAGCAGCGGAGCTGAAACCGGGACGATGGGCCCTGCGCCGGTACTGAGGATCGGATCGCGTGCCGGGAGCAGGTCGAGCACGAACGCGTCGGACGGTTCCAGCTCGGTCGCTGCCAGAACTGCGGGTGATGCAGCGCGTGCCATTGGGGCGGCGATCCAGGTCGCCAGTACGTCTGCGCGGCGCAGCATCGCCTCGTGTTCCGCCGGGGGCTCGGGGCTGAACGCGCGTGCGTAGATGGTGCCCACCCGCTCGCGCAGGAGCGGGTCGACGTCCGCGAGCGCCGCCACGAGCCAACCCGTCGTCGCGGTGGGCCGCTTTCGCGCACGGCGCTTGAGCGCGTCGAACGCGGCGAGCGCGCGCCACGTGCCGCGATTCGCAAGCCGTCGTACGTCGCCGCGAGCCAGTGCGCCGAGAACGCGCGTGCGCCTCAGCCGAGCGGCGTTCCCGGCGATTTGCCGGTGGTTATCGTATCGCGCGCGCGCCTGCGGGAGCGCGGAGGTGCCGGGCTCGATCGCGCTGGGCGTCCAGTCGCGCTGCGCGACGAGTACGGACGCCAGGTCGACGCCCATTCGGCCGGGGTCTCCGTGCGCCGCAAGCGCGCTGAGTGCGATCTTGAGGCACTGGCTGCAGCGACTGCACGCCGCTCCGTCGAGCGGGACGTTCCAGCACGAGTACTGTAAGTCGGCCAGGTCGCTGTAGCGCGTCCACAGCAGGCGCTGCACGGAGTCGGTATGCAGCGGCGATGTCAGCGACGAGCACCGGATGCCGTACGGGGCGAGCAGCGCACTCACCGCGCGCAGCGTGACCACGGAGTACATGAAGTGCGGGTGCTGCACGGTCCGTCCGTCGCGCTCGGCGTTGACCTGCACCTCCGCCTCGGACGCCATGAACAGATGCGACGCGCCGTACGCGAACCCGCTCACGAGCAGCGACGCGAGATAGAGGTGCGCATCGCTGAGCTCGCTCACCGACATCGGATAGTTGCGCCGCTCGACCGCGAAGTTGTTGTCCCACGCCGAACGAAGATCCGACTCCACCTCCACCAGCCGCACGTCGCGGCGGGCCGCGATCTCGCGGAACACGTGCCGGCGGCGTTCCGTGACGTGATCGTGGAACGGCGCCATCGGCGAGGTCGTGGCGACGAGCAGCGGCTGGAGCGAGAGCTCCGCCAGCAGCGCCGCTTGCAGTAAGCTATCCTTGCCGCCGCTGAACGCGGTCGCGCAACGTCCGATCTCAGGGAGCGGCTGCGGCTGCGGCAATTCCACATCACCTTCGACCAACTGGATCGTGCGCGCGACGTCCGACGTTCCGCGCATCGCCTCGAGCGTCGAGACGCCGGCGTCGGTCAAGCGCAGCCACAGTTCGGCCTCGCCGGGCAGCAGCCGTATCGGAAGTTCGACCCTGCACGGCCGCAGCAGCAGCCACTGCGCATGCAAGCACAGCAGAGCCACGGTCCACCACAGGCGCTCCGGTATCGCGGTGCAATCGAAGCCGGCCGGGAAGCGGAGGGTGAACATATCCCGCACGTACAATCCGGGTGGCGGTTCGATGATCCAACGGATTGTGACGGCGTTCGGCTCGACGTGCGGGGCCAACAAGCGGATGGAGGTCATGGCCGGTGCGTGCTGTTACGGTCGTCACGTCGTACGACGGACGCCTCGATCTCGTGGATGCGTTCGTGCGGCGAACAGCCGCCGAGATCCTGATCGCGGTTTGGCCCGAGGACGACGACGCACGGCGCATGCTGCACGCGCTCGCGCACGCAGGACACCGGGTGCACGTGGTCGAGGTGATAGGGTCGCGTGACGACGGCATCGAGAACCAACTCGTCTGGATGGCGGCGCATCTTCTTCAAGCGACGTGGATCGTGCGGCTCGCTCTCGATGAAGTCCTCCACGCCTTGCAGCCCGGGCCGGGCGCGTTCTTGAGCGGTAAGGCGATACGCGCGCGCGGGCCGCTCGTCGAGACGCCGGTGGTCGTGGAGGAGAAACACCGAGCGGTGCTGCGAACCACGACGGTCCCCGGTCCCGCGCACAAGGAACACATCGCGTTCGTCGCGCTGCCGGGCCGCGCGCGCAGCGTGTTCGTCCCGCTGCACGGCCTCCCCGTGGCGCGCGAGATTCGGCTGACGCTCGACGTCTTCGGCAGCGCGATCGTCGACGTTGACGCGGTGTGGCTGTTCCGGCACGGCGACGTCCCGCTGTCCGTGCAGGGTGACGCACTCGCCTCGCTCTTGCGCGTCGAAGGCGGAGCGCACGCCGGCTCGCGCCGGACGGGCCTTTCGCTGCGCGCGCTCGCGGGACCGGTCCAGATGACGCTCGATGCGGCGGCCGCGCGGTCGCACGGATCGGCTGACGCGATCGAGCTGCGGATCACCGTGAACCCGCTCGCCGACGATGTGCTCGGCAACGCTGCGCTCGCCCGGGTGACAGCCCCGTATCGCGAGCCGTGGAGCGCGGCGGCGGCGCTCGCGGGCACGCTCGCCGAACGCGCAGATGCCGTCGGACTGCACGGGGCCCAAGCCGCCTGCGAATGACGGTTCGTCAGCTGCTTGCCGGCTATCGTGGCTCGCGCGTACACGTCTTGCCGAACCCGGGCAACGGCGGCGACGGATTGATCCAACTCGGACTGCGGCGCCTGTGCGCGGAGTTCGATCTGCGGGTTTGCGAGCTGTATTCGCCGCAGTCGGCCCGCGGCGAACTGCTGCTGGCCCCTGGCGCCGGCAACCTGAGCGCGGCATATCACAGCGTCGCCGAGCGAATCGATCCGTATCTGAACAGCTTTCGGACCGTCTGCATTCTGCCGACGAGCGTTCAAACCGACGTGCCCGCGGTCCAGCGCTTTTTGCGGCACTTGCCGCACGGCGCGCACGTGTTCTGCCGTGAGACCGTGAGCCTGGCGCAAGTCCGCGCGCTGCTCGGCGATGCGGCTAGCGTGCACCTCGATCATGACCTCGCGTTCGAGGCTGATCTGCGTCCGTGGGCGCGCCCGGGCTACGGCACGCTGTACGCCTTTCGCTCCGATCCCGAGAGCTTGGATGAGCCGATACCGCCCGGAAATTTCGACGTCTCCGGCATCACCGGCGAATGGATGGCCGAACTGCTGCTCGACGTCGTGGCGTCACATGCGGTGGTCCATACGGACCGCGCGCACGTCGCGATAGCGGCGGCGCTGCTCGGCCGGGACACCCACCTGTACGCGACGTCCTACCATAAGATGCGCGGTATCCACGAGCATTCGCTCGCGGGCTACGCAAACGTGCAATTTCACGAGCGGCACGGCACGTTGGCGCATCCGGTCGCCGGCGGCGGCGATGACCCGCGCCACGCCGTGTGGCGCCGGCGCGCCGCCGCGCTGATGGGCGTGCGCGCCGCCGAGGGGTTCGCATGAGCGTTCTCGCCGGCTTGGCCCGCGTGAAGAACGAGGCGGACGTGATCGAAGCGTTCGTGCGCCATCACGTCGCACTGCTCGATCATCTCGTCGTCGTCGACAACGCATCGACGGACGGCACCCGACAGATTCTCGCCGCGCTCGTCGCGGAACGCCTGGCGCTGACCGTCCTGGACGATGCGACGATCGCCTATCGCCAGTCCGAACTGATGACGTACTTGACACGCGCATGCTGCGTGAGCCTCGGCTGCGATCGTGTGTTCTTGCTCGACGCCGACGAGTTGCTCGGTGTGCGCACCCGCGAGGACCTCGACGCCGCGCTCGCGGCGATACCGTACGAGTCGCACGCGCTGATTGCGTGGCGTACCTATGTGCCGACCGCGCGCGACGACGCGGCCGAACCGGAGGCGTTCCGCCGTATCGTGCACCGGCGGGTCGCGGAGCCCTTTCCCACGTCGAAGGTCGCGGTCTCGCGGACGATCCTGCGCCGTCCGGACGCGATCGTGGTGCAAGGCAATCACGCCGTCCGCTCATGGTCGCCGGATTGCTCGTCGGCACCGCTGACCGGCGCGTTCATCGCGCACTTCCCCGTACGTTCCGTCGCGCAGCTCAAGCTCAAAATACTCGCGGGCTGGAACGCGTACCTGGCGATGGGATACGAGTTGGCCGGGCTCGGCTACCAGTGGCGCGAGCTGTACGAGCGGATCTATTCGGGGGGCACGTTCAGCCAGGCGGATCTGTACGCATCCGCGGCTTCGTACCCGATGCCCATGCCGGTGGACCATTCAATCGACGTGGTCGTTGACGCGTTCGAGGTACCGGCCGCGCGTTATTCGGCCCTGCGCGTGAGCGACCCGGACGTCGTCGCCGCGCGGCTGCTCGAGCAACTGAGCCGCACCGTCGCCGTGGCCGCGAGCGACGCGGCTCGCGCCATGCGGTCGCTGCATGCGATCGAGCCCGAGCTCCGGTGAGCCGGCGATCCCCCGAGCCTGCGCAAAAATCCGGCCTCATAACTCCATCATGACCTGGGGTGCCTCGGCAGGTATGTTGAGATCGGTTCCGGCACATTTCCGGACCTTAACCGGCGAAGGAGCCCTTCAGTGCCTTTGATTCAGGTAAGCGTAATCAAGAACGTGTTCACTCCCGAGCAAAAAACGCAGATGATCACCCGGCTGACCGATGCGATGGTGTCGATCGAGGGCGAGAACATGCGCGGCGTGACCTGGGTGAAGATCGACGAGATCGAGAGCGGCGATTGGGGGATCGGCGGCCAGGCGCTGACCACGGAGGCCGTGAGGGCGCTCGCCGCCGGTAAGACGCCCGCCACCGTGGGATGACGTGACCGCGACCGAAACGCGTCGCGGCGAGCTGCCGTTCGTTGGGCGTATCGAGGAGCTCACGTTCCTCGACCGCCTGACGAGCGGGCGACTCCCATCGATTACCTTCGTCAACGGCATCAGCGGGATCGGGAAGTCGCGCCTTCTCGACGCGTTTTCACAACTGCGGCGCACGGCCGGGGCGGCCGTCCTGCGGATTGACTGCCGTCTTGTCGAACCGACGGAAGGCGGCTTCTTCCGCGAGCTCGGCAACGCCGCGGGCGACGACATCGGATCGAACGCCGAAGCGTCGCGTCGCCTCGGCGAACTTGGGAGCGTCGTCCTGGTCTTCGACGATATCGATGCGCTGCGCATGCTGGACGCATGGCTGCGCCGCGTTTTCGTGCCCGCCTTGCCCTCGAACGTCCATGTCGTGTTCAGCGGTCACAATGCGCCGCTATCGGCGTGGCTGCAGATGCCATGGCACGGTACGTTCCGAAACCTCGAGCTCGGACCGCTCGACGATGCGGACGCGGTCGCGTTGCTGACGGGAAGCGGGATCGAGCCGAGGCAGGCAGCGCGCGTCAATCGGATCGCTCGCGGCCACCCGCTCGCCCTGACGCTGGCAGCGACGACGCTACAAAGCGCGAACGATCCGGCGCTCGAGGACCTGGCGTTCCACCGCATGATCGATGAGCTCGCGCGACGGCATCTCGCCGAGATTACCGATTCCGTCACCCGCCGCGCCGTCGAGGCCGCGGCGGTCGTCCGGAGCATCACGGTGCCCCTGCTCGGCGCAATGCTGCCCGATGTAGCACCAAGCGACGCCTACGAACGGTTGCGGTCGCTTCCGCTCATGCGGCTTGCCCGGGACGGCTTGCAGTTGCACGATACCGTGCGCGAGGCGATCGCGCGCGAGCTGCGAAGTTCCGATCCGCAACGTTACCTTGCGCTGCGTCGCGCCTGCTGGAGCCGGCTGTTGCGCGACTTGCGAACGGCGCCGCCGGCGGAATTGTGGCGACATACCGCCGATCTTCTGTACTTGCTCGAAAACCCGGTCGTCCGTGAAGCGTTCTTCCCCTCCGGCGCGCAGATGTACGCGGTCGAGCCCGCGCGGGAGACAGATCAGGCCCAAATCCTGACGATCGCCGAGCGGTATGACGGTTCCGCCGGAGTACGCTCGACGTCGGCGTGGTGGACGCACAGCGCGGACAGTTTCGGCGTCGCTCGCGATCGCGACGGCGATGTCGCCGGTTACTACGTCCTGTTCGAAGCCGAACGGCTCGGCACGACGCCGCCGCTCGACGATCCGGTGCTCGCGCAATGGTCAGCGCATCTTGCCGCCAACCCTGTAGCGCCCGGCGAGCGAGTCTTCTTCTTACGACGCTGGCTCTCGCGAACCGACGGCGAAGTTCCATGCGCTGTCCAGGCGGCGTGTTGGATTGACATCAAGCGCGCATACATGGCGCTGCGCCCGCGCTTGCGACGCGTGTATTTGGCAGTCCGCAATGTCGCGCTGTACGCCGAAGCGGCCACCCAACTCGGCTTTGTGATTCTCGACGGGTGCGCCACTACCGTCGACGGTGAGCCCTACGTCACGGCGATGCTAGACTTCGGTCCCGCTTCCGTTGACGGGTGGTTCGCGAAGCTCGTGGCCGCGGAACTCGGCATCGCAACAAGCGGCCTGCTCGACGTCGGCGCCCGTGAGCTCGTCGTCGGATCGCGCCGTTCGGCATTGACACGGCGGGAGTTCGATACGCTCCATTATCTTGTGCAGCGCTCGGGAAATGCCGTCCATCGCGAGGAGATTCTTAGCGACGTTTGGGGCGACGCGGCTGATGTTTCGAGTAACGTCGTGGACGTCGTAGTGCGTTCGCTCCGAAAGAAACTCGCCGAGCGCGCCGACGTGATCGAGACGATCTCTGGCTTTGGCTATCGCCTGTGCGACGGCGAGGCGACGAACGACTAGACGATCCTGCGCTGTAGCCGTGAGTCACTGCCGAACCATCATCCGCGCGTACAGGCCGCGACTTGATGCGTTACGAAGAGGTTGGACGTGAAAGTACAACTTGGCGCGGTCTGGCATTTCAGCCTTGCCGTCATAGACCCGGAGAAGAGCGCGCAGTTTTGGACTAAGAACTTCGATCTGCATGAAATGTTCCGGTCCGATGAGGCCATCGCGCTGACGAACGACGCAATTATCATCGGGTTCTTCAAAGGTACACCACATCCGGACACGATTGACCACATGTCGTTTTACCTCGACAGTATGCGCGCGCTACACGAAGCGCTCGAGATGCTGAAGAAAAACGGCGTAGAACTGGAAGATCCCGGCAACGAGATCGGCCCAACATCGCCGGGCTCGCCGCATATGGGCCTGTGGTTTCACGATCCGGACGGGTATCGCTGGGAGCTGTCGGTTCAGAACGGTGCCCGCGAGCGCTAACCGCGCAGCGCTGACGAGGCGATATTCACCGTCCGAAAAAGACGGCGCCATGCGGGATTACCCCGCCGCTCCAGCCGTCGGCCCACGTTACGCGTCTACATGAAGCCGCGACAAGGGTCATCGCGCCCTTCAAGTGCGTCTAACGTTTCCCACGGTGCCGGATAGAAGCTCGGCTCGATCGGCACCGCGGGCCAGCGAAAGTGCGCGCGCAACGCATGATACGATGGCGAATCGGGGAGCGAGAAGCGGTCGAAGACGTCGCGCCAATCGCGAAAGAGCGCGACGGTGTCGCGATCGGGCGGCACGCCGAAGTCGCACGCCGCGCAGATGCGCTGGAGCGTAGTCGGCGCGGTCGTAGTCGTCCTCGAATCCCTCGCCGTGCTCGACGTCGGGGTAGACGCTGTGGTCGATCACCGTGGCGGTGCTTCGCTGTCGTGCCGTCGTTCTCCGCGACCTACGACCGGCGGGGCCGTGAACTCATCGCGGTACCACCTCCGCAGTTCGGCAGCAACGGCTCTGCGCTCCGCAGCTTTCGGCACCGAGAGCGCCGATCGCGTCGGCGTCAAAAAGCGCCGGCATTGCATGGCGAAATTCGCCGCATACGCTTGCTCGGCGCATGTGCGAATGCTATAATGTAGCTACGCGCACACGCGCATACAATATAGCGACTCGGCCGGTGCGCTAACACCGACCGAGTCCGTCACCCGATGGAAGTAACCCACCGAATGACAAACGCACGATTCGACGCGCTCGCGTCGAAAACCCGGTCACGCCGTGGCGGACGATATCGCCACACCGAACGCGGCACCATCGGCTTCTGCCTCGTCCGCGTCATCTGGCTCACCGCGATCTTCGCCCGCCGCGAATCGGTGACGATCGCGGAATACCGCCGCCGGTTCGGCGTCTCGCTGCGCTCGTTCCGCCGCGACCTCGCACTGATCCGCGAAGCCGGCTTCTACCTCGAAGCGGCAGCCGCGGGCACGTACCGCATGGTCTGCTTCGCACGCGACTACGATGAGGTGTAGCGTGCAACGACGACTGCGCTTCCAATGGATCCTGCCCGACCACGATCCGGATTACGATCGGCCCAATCTCGCAGCGTGGGCGGAAGCCGTCGCGCACCGGTTCGTGCGCCGGTTGTGGCTCAGCGTGCTCATGGTGCTCGACCACCCGCCGCTTTATCGCGACTACCGCAGGCGCTTCGGCGTCTCGATGGACACTTTCCGCCGCGACAAGAGAAAGGTGCGCCTTAAGGTCTGGTACGTCTACGCAGTCCTGAACGGTCAGTACCGCACGTGCATCTACATTGAGAGTATATCCCATGAGTAGGAAGAACGTCGTCCCGTTCAGGCCGCCCGAGTCGTTCAAACGCTTCGGCATCGATTGGACGCGCGAAGCTGCAAACTACGGCGAGCGAACGCTGCGCGAGGCGTACCTCACCTATGAGCTCTCGTGCGGCCAAGACGGCCTGGTATCGATTCTCCTTCTGGCCATCGTGTCCCGACGGCAAGGAGCGGTTCCCGTGGATCTTCAAGCGTCCGCGGAATTCGCGGAAGTCATGCTGTCGATGACGCTGCGGAAGCACCGGGACGATGCCGTGGAGGCAGTCCATCGCTACGTCACGCAGAGCGGGACGGTATGGACGTAATCAGCAGCGTGGGATGCGCGCGTTCGTACGCAGGCATGTTTCACCGAATCGCCGGCCGCCCCCGGGGTGTGGCGAGCACCGCTCGCGCGGGCTCGCAGGAACGGCCGACGATCCGAGCCCGCGCTTATCCGCGCATCACATCGGCAGCAATCCTCGAGAGGTGTGGCTCTCAAGTCGCCTCGCCGACATACGCACGGGCACGGACGATGGGTATCATCCCGTAGCGACGACGCCCTGTCGAGGGTGAGAAATCGCCTGTGCAGTCCGTGAACGATCGCCGACGTTGACGACGCCACGCCGAAGCGCCTCGGCGACAAGCTCAGCGCGTGAGCCGGCACCGAATTTTGAGCGAAGCTGCTCAACGCTATTATTGACGGTTTTCCATGACCGCCCGAGCTGAGAGGCGATCTCCTTGTAGGTCTTGCCTTGTGCCACCATCGTAAGAATCGTACGCTGGTTGTCGGTGAGCGGCGGCAACGCCTCGTCACGCAGACCGGCGAGGTCCACGGCCATCCAGAAACGCGGATTTGCTTCGCGCAGCGCGGCGGTCGCGTAGCGCAGATACCGGCGTGCTCCCGTGAGATGCGCGAGTCGCAAAGCTATGCCGGCCGCGCGACGACGGTAGCGCGTCTTCACGTAGAGCTTCAGCGATTGTGTATAGGACCGGACCGCTGAGTTACGGTCTCCGCGTGCCTCATGGATCGCCGCGTCGATAGCATGTCGCAGTGCCGCATAGCGATCGTCGCCCGCAACCGTAGTGGCCATCGGTGCAATGACTTCGTTGTAATGCGTCATGAGCCGCTCGGCATCATCGTATCGCAGTGCGGCGGCGAGCTGCTCGGCGACGAACACCGGAAGCTGTTGCTGATCTGGCCCGAGGTCCCGGGTATCAATCGTCTCATATAGTTGCTTCGCACGGATTGCAAGTTCAAGGTGGGCGTGCGGTTCCCGCAAGCCGTAAAAGAGCGACGACGTATGGCAAAGTGCTAGCGCACGATACGCCGCATTCGGCGCCTGTTGCTCGGCCCGGCGAGCCCAGTCCAATGCGCCGCCTTCATCTCCCAGCGTTTCACGCATGATCGAAGAATAGATCGCAACCCAGAACCGCGGGCGGGCAATGCCGTCCGCCGTCCAATCGAAGGCGGCGATCCGGCGTTCAGCCGCGTCCCATTCAGCTATTTCTACCAGCTCTGCGTTGAGTGTTGCGAGTCCTTGCAACACGTTTGCCTCGACGAAGCGGTCGTGCCAGCGGCATCGCTCGATACGCGTCAGAGCCTTGCGAAACCATGATGCGGCAATGTCAAAGCGGCCGCGAGAGAATGCAATCCACCCACGGTATTCGAGTGCCCGCGCATGGATTATGTCCGCGTCCTCCGGGACGTCGGCGAGCAACGCTTCAGCCTCGTCGGGATGCCCCATGAAGTAGCGCGCAATACCAAGATTGAGCGTCAACTCCGCGCGAATCGTTGCATGCGAGCCGTCGCGCCGACTAAACGCATTGGAAAGCAGCGCCTCGCCGCGTTCATGCTGCCCAAGCCGGACGTATGCTGTGCCGAGCAGCATCTCGCCAGTGAGGAGCCCGTCTATCGACGTCGGCGTGTAGGCGCATGACCGCAGCGCTTCGATCGCCTTATCGGCGCGGTCGAGGCGCAGGAGCACGCGCGCTCGCAACAGCGACAACTCGAAGCGACGCGGCTCGTCGCGCACGACAATACGGTCGCACGCGGCGAGACACGCTTCGAAAGAGCCGTCGAAAAACGCCTGGTGGGCGGCGGAGAGCGTCGACCGCTCAGCGCTCCGGGGTACGTCCGTGACCGTTGACCTCCACACCGAAGGAGGTGTAATGGACGGCCCATCACCCCGTCCTCGCGCCGACTTTCGCCGCGACAGACCGCTTTCCGCTAGGAGCCGCTCGCGGGACCGATGACATCTGCGGCCACCGGCGCTGTTGCGGGAGCCGACGTAGAAGCGGACGCCCCGCCCACGAGCAGCGCGAGGACTAGGACCAGTACCGACATCAGGAACCACCTTCCGGCACGGACGTGCCGACGACGCCCGGGTTAAATCACCCGGGTGGTCGTGCCGGTTCGGCGTTGGCCTGTTGAGGTCTGCCAGGTGGCCGATCGGGGAAATCCTTGGATCTGGAGTCCGCCCCCTAATGGGCGCGTTTCAGCGCTAGCTTACAGTAACGCCGCCAGACCAGCGCGCTAGCGACGTTGTCCGCGAAGGATCCGGGCTTCGCGAGAATGAGCTTTTGCGAACTCTGCATCTTCTACAGCGGGGTCGGAAGACGCGATCCACTTTCGCGGTACGGACCAGGCCATGCGCACATACCAGGCCTTGGTGTATGCTATCGCGTTTTCCGCTTGAACCCACCGCCATATCGACGGTGCCACAGCGACTACAAGGCCGATGATAACGAGAGCTTCGGCGATGAGACTGAGCTGAGATGCCGCGGCCGCTTCGATTGCTGCGCCCGCTGCCAGATACGTCGCGATTGCCTGGAGCGCCGCCGCACGTTCGCGAAGCGATCCCCGCGTCGCTTTGCCGTCGATCTCTTCATCCATATCGACGCTACCGCCGAAGTAGGAGTCTTCGCCTCGCCAGCGTTCCGGAGGTTCCGCGTCGCTTGCCATCCGAAATGCTCGCTCCGCCGCGACGGCCGTTGCGATACCTAGCGCAGCGGCTAACCACGGAGCCGCCTTCGTCGCGAGCTCGGAGAGATCGATTGCGAGCATTTTGTACCTTTGTCGAGCCAGCTCGGCATTCAAGGCCGAAAGCGGCGGCCGACCCGCGATCGGCTCGCGCTTTGCGCCGCCGACGTCCGATCACGCGAAAGCGGTTCACTTTCCGTTCGCCCGCCAAGCCTCAACGCATCGAGCGCATCAATCCACGGCTGGATCCACCGTCTGCGCGACACTGAACATTCGCCGTCGCGCGTCCCCAGGCCCGTCAAAGCCGTAGCGGCGTAGGACTCTAGTAAAGACTATATCTGCGGGCAGTCTTAGGAGAAGGAACACCTGCCGCGAGATGCTAACCTCAGGTGCCCCAAATCTGCTCCCTCTTGCCATTACATGGACCGTTGGGTGTTGGCGGCGCGGGTGAGGACCCTTTCAGTACCACTCGTCAGGTAGAGCAGGCTGTTATGACATATTCCGACGATGGCGCCTTCGCGAGAACTGCTCGCTGCGCATTTTCTGCTGGCGTCTTGTCGATCTTTGCGGCGACGCTCTGTGCGTGCGGAGGTGGAGACGGAAGTGCGCAGCACTCTCTCGTACCGATTCCCACGACGATTCCCGTACAGAACGGCCTCCTGTCATTCTCGTTTACGGTCCCAAAGAAGACGGCGCACAGAAACCGCGCACCGTCTTACGTCTCCGCTTCGGCGCAAGCGATAGTTGTGCAAATAACGTCGCAAAGTTCGCAGCAAACAGTCACCGAGGTTCTTCCATGCACCGTGACGTGTTCCGGAAGTCTCGCGGCTCCCACCGGGGTCGACACCATCAGGTTTCAGTTGCTCGACAAACCACCGTTCGGATCGCCCGCGAGCGCTGATCCTAACGCGAAAGTGCTCGCGAGCGGAAGTGCGGTCATACTTGTTCAGCCGGGCGTGGACAACGTGGTTCGAGCTACTCTGGACGGTGTCGTGAAGAACATGACCATGGCACTTGCCCCCGCGATCGTGAACGCGGGAGCGCCCGCAAACACGTTCTTGATCGTGAATGCGTATGACCCCGATGACAACCTGATCACGTCCAACGGCACATGGATAGATTCGACCGGGGCGCCAGTGGTGGTCGATGTCACAGCACCGATTGCGAATATTTTTGCTGGCGTATCAGACAGCCACATCACGGTCTCCGCTCCCGGCGCGGTGATTCCCGTCGCCGGAACGTTGCCGGCGGGACGCTATTCCTTCACCGCGAGAGTGCGTTCTGGCGCACCTACGGTAACGATGATCGCACCGGCCACGCTGCTCGCCCAGCCGAGCGTTGTATTCGGCACTACGCCCTTCGGGTCCAGTCCGCCAGGTTTGCAGATGTACGCGTTCACGCTGGCCGATAACAGCATCGGTTTGGGGTTCATCGGTGATTCGCCATTGCCGAGAGTGATCTTCGTCGCGGACGTCCTCGGACGGATACTCGTCACAGGTCCGGCATACAGCCATAACCAAGGGCTGGAGGTTCTCGTCCCACAACCCGGTCTTGTGGACTTCCCGTTGCGCGGCGGCGGAGATCAGGCCTTCGTCATTGCGTCGTCAACGTTTCTGAGCGTGAACGCTCCAGCATGCTCGGGTACAGGGAGCGCGGTCTTCAGCGGACCGATCAATCCGTCGACAGGGACTGCGCCGTTCACCCTTTGCGCCTCCAACGGTACCTTCTCATTGCAGAGCGCTACGCAGAGCTATCCCGTCCCCGTGGCTTCTAATAACAATGGTGTCCCCGGCTTTATTCCGGCCGCATTCATTGCGAGCCCGCACAGCGATGCCAGCGCATGGTGTTCCGCCGCAAGCTGCCTGGTGTTCGGATCAGGCACGGGAATCGCATCGGTCGTCACTGACGCTGCGGCCGCGACGGTCGGAACGGCATACATCGCTGGATCGTACGCGGCGTATGATGTTGATCGCGCTGTCGCAATCACGGCGCAGGGAGGGGTTTATCAGCTTGCAGTGAGCGCGGGAACGAGGACGACGCTGTATCAGTCGGGAGTGCAGAGTCCGGATGCAATCTGCCGCACCAGTGACGGCAGCGCGACGGTCGTCCTTGGACACACCATCGTCGGCGGGATCTCGCAAGCGCAAGTTGGCGTTTATCGCAACGGTGCAGAGACGCTCGGACCAATTCCGCCCGGCCGTGCACGGCTAAGCTTCGTGCCAGGAGCGAACTGTGCGTTCGCTTTGGACTTCACCAGCGTAGACGCGGTGTTATTCTAGCGGTCGAGCCACAGGCCGGGGCGCCTGTAAGATGCGCCTTTGCCCAAGCGCGCTGACCAGCAATACCTACTGCGATGATGCTTCCATCGGTAGCCGCACGCGCGTCCACTGAGAAGCCTCATTCTTCGCGGCTCCACGAATTGCTCGAGGGCGTCACGTTTTCGAGGGCCCGCGCGGCGGTCTCGTGTTAGATCTGCCCGTCGACCCAATGAACCCGTTTCGACGGTGCCATGAACCGAGGTGCAGACAGCTACTTGGGCGCGCGCGGCCCAAAGCGGCACCGTTACCCTTTATCTGCCCAAACATCTTCTCGACGGTTTGACGCCGGCCGAGTTCATCGAGCATCATCGCATTACCTCAAACTCACGGTCAGCCTGCGGCCTGATGTCTGGGGCAACGTCAGTAGAGATCGTCGTGCGCGGCACAAGGAGACGCTGTGCGCTGGTATGCTTTTCCTATCGCATCGCGGCATCGGGTTAATCGTTTAATGCTGGTTGTGCAACGCTCCAAGCGGGAATATCTAATGTGCATGATGGGGTGGCACATTGATTCGAATTTCGGGGTGACGTCCGCGGAAAGGCTCGCGTCGCGGCAACGTATACTCAGAGCATTTCGTGTGCCTACGGGTCACGATGCCAACCGAGACGAGGCGGTCTACGGAGAAGCAATAGCGAATGAGAGTCATATACGCGACAGATGCAGCTGATACGGCGTATTCGCGCGTCCTTGAGGCACGCGGATGCTCAGTAGAGATGGTCCCTCATCGACAACTCATATTGGGTCTAAAGACGAATCTGCATACTTTTCGCTTGGCCGACGCTATCGTAGTGGAAGCGTCTCCTCCTCCGAGAGATACTCCGTCACTCTTGGAACTTATGGGAGCAGAGTTCTCTGAATTGGTCTATGAAGCATTCTCAGCCGGAAGCGAGTTCGGACTTGAATCTACTTTCACCGAGGAGATCCGGGCGCTTCCTCGCTGGTGCGCGATGCCTGATGGTCGCCGATGGAGCGGCATTCCAATCGTCGTAGTCCTACACCACAATTCCGCCCCCGAAACTTCGAATAATATCGGCTACTTTAGCGCACGAGATCCGTCGCAGAACTGTATGCTGTTCGAAACCGTGCAAGCGGCGGTACGCGATTATCAGCAGCGACTGCTCGCGGAATTCGACAATCTTGGCTTCTTAATCTCTGAGGAGCATGGACGCTTTCGACTCGGTCCTGCGCTAGCTCGGAGCGATGCCGAGAGCGAACTGTACCATGGACCGGCAGATCGCCGGAGTAATGAGCGATGGGTCACCGTTAGCCGCGACCTCGTTGGCGTCACCTACGAAGTTGAACTGTTCGAAGCTCTTATAAATCGACAGCATGTTCTTGAAGCTGAGTTACAGCAATTCTTCGAGCAGCACCCGCACTTTCTTACGATGAATGCCTGGTCAGCTGCAATTCCTCATCCGCGTTTTACACGCGAAACGGGAGAAATTCTTATACCGGACTTCGTCCTAGAGCCGATCATCGCCGAGCGGGCGCTGGCGCGCGGCTCGAGTTGGCAAATCCTGGAGCTCAAACGGCCCGACGACGTCGTTCTTGTAGGCCCGGAACGTCGCAGGAGACTCTCCGCTCAGGTCCATACGGCGCTGGCACAACTACGCGAATACCGGGGGTTTTTTGAGAATCCCGCACACACGGCGGAAGTCGCCGGCGTGCTCGGTGTACCTGTCCGACGACCTCAAATGGCTGTCTTGATCGGTCGCCTTCGTGACGGAGAAGACCTAGATGCACTTGACGCTGAGCAGGAGCGTGAGAATGTGCGAGTCGTGACCTACGACGAGATCCTTGATCGTCAACGTGCGCTTGTCGATCCGCCAAGGCGCAGACCGTAAACATTAAGCAGCACCATTCTAGTAATTGCGCACCATGGCGCAAATGAATCGGGCTTCCCTTTTGTACGCGATTGTGCCGTTACGGTAAAGTCGTTGAATCCCCAGATGCGGGTAAACCGATGGAACACGACGACCAAGTTAGCGCTTGGAGTTCGGCCTTCGCCGGAAAGGTGTTGGCGACGGTCACCCGACGGGGTCCGAATCACGGCCATGCGCGGCTGCCCTAGGTAAGCTTCCCCTCCCCATTCGGCGGATGGCCTTCTTTATCACCACGCGCGTGTTTTCGTCGCTCCGAATCAGCCTTGGCATCGCCGCTACAGACGGTTCAGATCTACCGTCCACAGCAAGAGATCGGAGGGATCCTCTGGGTCCGCGGAAAGTCACACGTGGGCTCGGTGTCAGGGTTTGCCGACACACGGCGAGGTGCCATCAAGCAGAAGCGTGTATCGTTCGTACGAGGCTCTCAGCCAGTCGAGTACTAAGTTGCTGAGGCTCGTGAAACAGAACGATCTGTTGAGATCGAAGATCAAAGGGAAGCTCTTCAATCGTACGAGACACAAGAATTGTCTGCTTGCCGATAGCTTGAGCAATCCCTAGTTCATAAAATACGTTTGGATTTCGGGTCCCAACATTAGCGATGACTACCCGCGCCCTCGCTATAAGCCGTACGATATGCCGCAAGAGATCGCCTGATACGTACTGCTCGTCGCCACGCATGCATGTGAAGCCGGTACGATCACAGACTTCTTTAATAGCCTGATACGTCGCCTCTTCTTCGTCTGCGAAAGGGGTGAGGACAAATATAAGCTTCGGATCAACAACAGCTTCTTCGTCGCTTATACCGAGCTCTCTTATAAACGACGTCACCGCAGCACGTTGTTCAGGTGCATGCGTTGCTTGAGCATCTTGTGCCGAAATTAGGAGATGATTGACATCTCGCCAGCGCTGCTCCGTCGCCATCAACTGCATATTCATATTGGAAATACTATGCTCAAGTGCAGCCCGCATGGCCGACAATTCAGCACGATGTCGCTCTTCGTTGTACTTTGACTGCGAACGCTCTCTAAACGCAGTCAGCATTACGATGGCGATGAACCCGGCAAACAGAGTAGTAAGCCCAAAAGCGGTTATCAGCCAAAGCGCCGTGTTGTTTATCAAGAGATGCTTCCAGCCTGAAGTGATCCCGCCGCCGCCAGAAATGACATCGCATAGCTGAGGAAACCCCAACCTACAACAGGCCACGTCTTGTCGAGGTCGAATGCGCGGTCCGACCTCTTGCAAAACATCGTGGTTATGATTGCAACCGTGATACAAGCTACCGCGAACACGAGAACTCCGGTCGCGCTGATCGTGCGGCCTCCAGGCTTTCCGAGCCCAGCCAAGACGGCCGCGCCGAAGCTCATACTGAGAAATGCAACGTCGATTGGAAAGGCGAGAAAAGCCTTCATCGCGTCCACCTTGCTTATTTGCTGATCCACGACAAGCTTTACGATGAACTTCAGGCCCATGACGGAACCTGGAAAAGCAAGATCGACGAGAGCGATGCTTTGCATTTACACCCGTTTCCAGAGCGCCCGCGTTGCACTGATTCGCATCATAACTATGGTGAAGCAGCTGCCCTCGCCCCCTAAAGCGCTAAAACGGAATCTCTTCCTCGTCCAGACTTTCATCATAGCTGCCACCAGCACCACCGCCGCCGCCAGAAGCCGGCGCAGCAGCCCGAGGCCGCTCGTAGGTCCCGCCGTC
The DNA here is from genome assembly GCA_035943995.1 of Candidatus Elarobacter sp. Taxonomy (GTDB): domain Bacteria; phylum Vulcanimicrobiota; class Vulcanimicrobiia; order Vulcanimicrobiales; family Vulcanimicrobiaceae; genus Vulcanimicrobium. Next base: position 67,030 of record DASZBS010000104.1, read on the forward strand.
ATCGCCGCCGCCGCCGCGATTCGCGCGGTCCAGCATCTGCATCGTGTTTACCACGACCTCGGTGGCCTTGCGCTTCTCGCCCTCTTTCGTCTCGTACGACCGAATCGACAGCCGGCCGTCGACCAGGCACGACATCCCCTTTTTGAGATACGTGTTGCAGGTCTCCGCGAGCTTGTCCCACGCGACGCAGTCGATGTAGTCCGTTTCCTCTTGCTGTTTCGAACGCCGGTTCACCGCGAGCGTGAACTTCGTCACCGCGGCGCCTGAGCCGACGTACCGGATCTCCGGGTCGCGCGTCAGGTTGCCCACGAGCGTTATGCGATTGAAAGAACCCGCCATCTCATCATCCTTCTGCTAATGTTTTGCGCTGTTTGCCGCAATGATGCGCGGCGTTCGTGCCAGCACCCTGGCACGGTGCGGGGGTCAGTCGCCTTTGCGGATCACCAGCGCGCGCAGCACCGACTCGTTGAGCCGGAGCAGGCGCTCGAGTTCTTTCTGCTCTTCGGGGCCGCTGCGAATGTTCATCACGACGTAATAGCCCTCGCGGACGTCGTCGATCTCGTACGCCAGGCGGCGCTTGCCCATCTTCTCGAGCTCGCCCACGACCTCGCCGCCGCGGGTCTTGACCCCCTCGGCGATCGCGTTGGCGCGCTCGTCCACCTCGGTCTCTTCGAGGTTCGGGCGCAGAATGTAGGTGACTTCGTAGTCGGTGATCGTGGTGGCCATGATGCCCTCTCTGGACGCCGGCAGGGCCGGCGGCCCGGCGCAGGCGGCCGGGCAGCGGGAAGTCTTCGGGTGCTGGGAAGCACCGGCAGAACCCCCGGATTCTATCACGCGCGAACGACGGGCGTCTAGGCCGACAAAGGCCGGGTACGTCCCCCTGAGGGCCATCCCAGAGAAAACCCGGAGACTGTTCGAAGCCCTGCCCGCCGGAGAACCACGTGTCGATCGCCGATTTTGCCGTAACCCGCCGCGTCACGGTCGCGATGATGGCCACCGCCATCGTCGTGCTCGGCCTGTTCGCCCTCCCGCGGTTGCCGATCGCCCTGCTGCCGAGCTTCCAGCCGCCCGTCGTCTCGGTCACGGTGAACTACGGCAACGTCTCCCCGGAGACCATGGAGTCCACGGTTACGCGGCCGCTCGAGAACGCGGTCAGCCGCGTCTCCGGCATCGACTACCTCCAGTCGAACTCCGTCACCGGACAGTCGTCCATTCGCGCCACGTTCAAGTTCGGCACGAACATCAACGTCGCGGCGACCGACATCCAGCAGCAAGTCGCGCGCGCCGCCACCTCGCTTCCAAACGATCCCAACCTCGGCCAGCCGCAGATCCAGAAAGCCGACCCCAACTCCATCCCCGTCGTCCGGCTGTCGGTCACCGACCCAAACCGCCAGTTGCGCGACCTGTACGACATCTTCAACAACCAGCTCGCCGACGAGTTCGCGGGCGTCGCGGGCGTCGGCTCGGTCAGCGTGTTCGGCGGCGCGCAACGCGCGATCATGGTCGAGCCCGACACGAACGTGCTCGCCGGCTACGGCCTCGACACCAACGCGATCGTCAACAAGATCAAAGCCGAGAACGTCGACGCCCCCGCCGGGCTGCTCGCGATCGGGCCAAAAGAGTTCGTCATCCGCGCGAATGCGCTCTACAAGAACGCCGATCAGATCGCGAACACCGTCGTCACGGTGAAGAACGGCGCGCCGGTCTACCTGCGCGACGTCGCGAAAGTCTCCGACAGCATCACCGAGGTGCGCACGTTCTCGCGCCTGGACGGCGTGCCGTCGATCTCGCTCGCCGTCACGGCGCAGCCCGACGCGAACGTCCTCGCCGTGTCGCAGGGCGTGTACGCAAAGATCGCAGACTTCCAGAACCGCTATCCCACGATGCACTTCGGCGTCGTGTTCGATCAGCAGGGCTTCATCAGCGCCGCGGTCGTCGCGCTCGAGCATACCGCCATCTACGGCGCGGTGCTCGCGATCCTCATCATCCTGCTGTTCTTGCACTCGCTGCGCTCGACGCTCATCGTCGCGGTTTCGCTGCCGATCTCCGTGATGGGGACGTTCTTCGCGGCGTACATGCTGGGCCAGTCGCTCAACATCATGACGCTGGGCGGGCTCGCGCTCGCGGTCGGGCTCATCGTCGACGACGCCGTCGTCGTGATCGAGAACATCTATCGCCATCTCGCGATGGGCGAACCGCCGCGCGAAGCGGCGCGCAACGCCACTTCGCAGATCTTCACCGCGGTGCTCGCCTCGACGATCACCGTCATCACGGTGTTCGTCCCGCTGCTGCTGATCCCGGGGCTGCAAGGCCTCATCTTCGGACCGTTCGCGCTCGTCATCATCGTCGGCGTCGGCATCTCGTTGCTCGTCGCCACCACCACCGTGCCGATGCTGTCGAGCTTCATGCTCGACGAGCGCACCGTCCACGCCGCGGAGGCCCAAGGCGGCCGGAGCCTCGGACCGTACGGGCGTTTCAGCGCCGGCTTCGACCGGCTCTACGCGCGCTTCGAAGGCGGCTACCGGCGCCTGCTGGGCGCGGCGGTCGATCGACCCGCCGTCGTACTGACCACCGGCGTCGTGCTGCTCGCGCTCGCGCTCGTCGCCGTGAAACTGGGTGTCGTGAAGACCGAGACGTTCCCGGCGTCGTCATCGCGCTTCTTGCAGGTCAACGTGCGCACGCCCAACGGCACGTCGGTCGCCGTTACCAACGGCGTGTCGCAAAAGGTCGAGGACGCGCTTGCGCGCGATCCGCGCGTCGCCGACGTTTCGGCGTCGGTCGGCTCGTCTTTCGGCGGCGGCAGCAGCCGTGTCGTCACCAATCAGGCGTCGCTGTCCGTTGCGCTCAAGCCCGGCATCGCCGGCTCCGCGGCCGACGCCTTCGTGTCCGAATGGACGCGACGGCTCGGCGGCACCGCGCGCGGGCGCCCGGCGGGCGCCGCTGCGGCCGACCCGAACGCGCCGCAGCCCACGCCCGAGCAGCGCGCTCGGTTCCGCGCGCTGCGCAAAGCGCTGGTCGGCACGACCGCGTTCGTCAGCGGCATCGACATCGTGCAGCGCGTCGTCAGCCAAGGCTCCGACGCGGTCGAGATTCAGCTGTACGGTCCGGACATCAACCTGCTGTACGCGATCGCGCACAGCAAAGGCAAGAACGGCGAACCATCGCTGATCGACCAGATCTCCACGATCCCGGGCATCGGGCGACCCGACACGAACATCACGCCCTCGCAGCCCGAAGTCGACATCAACGTCGACCGGCGCGTCGCGGCGCAGCTCGGCTTGACGACCACCGACGTTTCGAACATCATCTCCACCGCGACGAGCGGCACGATCGCATCGTACTTGCAAACCAACGGTACGCAGTACCCCATCCTGGTGCAATTGCCGCCGAGTCAGCGCCGCTCGCTCGACGCGCTGAACTCGCTGCAGATCATCCCCAACGCCACGCTCACCGGTGCATCGACGCCGGGGAACCAGCCGTCGTCGCAGTCGCTCAACGCGGTGCCGCTGTCCGGCGTCGCATCGGTGACCTTGGGCCAAGGTCCCTCGCAGATCCCGCGCCAGAACAAAGCGCGCCGCGTCGACATCGACGCCCCGCTCGCCGGCGGCGCCGTGCTCGGCGACGTGCTCGGCCAAGTCACCGACATCATGAACGCATACACGTTCCCGCAGGGCTACCGCTGGCAATACGGTCCGGCCGTGACGCAGAACAACGATACGTTCGGTGCGCTCACGCTCGTCGTCATCCTGGCGATCGCGCTGATCTACATGCTGCTCGCCTCGCAGTTCGAATCGTTCCTCGATCCGCTCGTCATCATGATGGCGGTCCCGTTCGCGCTGATAGGCATCATCGCGTCGCTGTGGATCACGCACCGCGCGTTCGGCCTCACGGCGTTCATCGGCTCGCTCATGCTCGTCGGCATCGCGGTGAAGAACGCGATCCTGGTGGTGGAGTTCACCAAGCAGCTGCGCCGCGACGAAGGCATGGATCCGCGGGAAGCGCTGATGCACGCCGGCCCGATGCGCCTGCGGCCGATCCTGATGACGACGCTCGCGACCTTGGGCGGCATGCTACCGATCGCAATCGGCATCGAGCAAGGCTCGCAGACGCAGGCGCCGCTCGGCACGGTCGTCATCGGCGGTTTGATCACGTCGACGATGCTGTCGCTGATCGTCGTGCCGACGATCTACCTGCTCGTCGCGCGGCACGTCGAACCGCGCTTCTCGCCCAAGCCGCCGTCGTTCCGGCGGCCACGCAGCACGGTCAGCGGCGAGCGCGCATCCGAACCGGCGAGCGCCTGACGATCAGGATCGTCTCGATCAAGCAGAGGTAGCCGATCGCGACGCCGGCGACCACGTCGCTGGGCCAGTGCACCCCGAGATATAACCGGCTCCACGCGATTGCGGCGATGACGACAGCCGCGATCGCGCCGCGCCGCGTCTCGCCTTCGGCCACCTCGCGGCCCAGGATCGCCGCCACCGCAGCGCACGCCGCGACCGATGCGCTGACGACGGATGCGCGCGAAGGCCGATACGTCCACATCATGGCAGCGTACGATGCCGCGATGACCCCCGGATCAAACGTGCGCGGGGTTGACACCACTGGTCTTGTATTTCCGCGCGCGCTGGAGCACCGCGCGCCTCCGTGACGGCGACCGCCGCGTTGCTGCCACCGGCCCCACGTTCTGGATTCTGCACGCGCGATGAGCGCCGGGCCGAGTGGGATACCGGCAATTCCAGCGCGCACGGCGAAGTGTCCGGCGTGATCGCTGCACCGGAGCTTCTGCTGATTGCCGCCGTCGGAGCGGTCGGCGTCTTGCACACGATGGTTCCGGACCATTGGGCGCCGATCGCCCTGATCGCGCGCCAGCAGCGGTGGTCGCGCGGCGAAACCGCGCGCGCCGCGCTGCAGGCCGGCACGGGGCACGTCGTGTCGACGCTGCTGATCGGGCTCGCCGTGTGGATCGCCGGCGTGGCGTTCGCGACGCGCTTCGGCCAGGCGGTGTCGACGCTGTCCAGCGTTGCGCTCATCGCGTTCGGCGGTTGGATCGCGATCTCGTCGTGGCGCGAGCTGCGCGCCGCGGACGGGCACCATCACCACGACCATGACCACGACCACGGCCACGACGATGCGGACCGCGCTGTTACGTCGAAGCGTTCTACGCGCACCGCGCTATTGCTGATCTTGGGGTCGTCGCCGATGATCGAGGGGATACCGGCGTTCTTCGCCGCCGTGAAATACGGGCCGGCACTCATCGCCGTGATGGCCGTCGTCTTCGCGATCAGCACGATCGCGACGTACGTCGTGCTGTGCGTGTCGTCGACCGAGGGGCTGCAGCGGCTGCGCTTCGGCAAACTCGAGGAATACGGCGAAGTCCTCAGCGGCGCGTTCATCGCGCTCGTCGGGATCGTGTTTCTGGCGTTCCCGGTGTTGTGAGGTTTGATTTAACCGACGGTCGTGATCGGCTCCAGCAGCTTGAGGTGCAGGATCGTGCCGCGCTTGACGTCGATGTCGCTCTTGAGCGTCGTCGCGATCGCGAACCCGGTGCCCACACCCATCAGCCCGCCGTGCTTCACGCCGTGCTTCTTGCCCATCTCGTGCCCGGCGACGGCCGCGCCGATCACGAGCGCGGTGTCGCGCAGGTGATGCTTGCGCGGCTCCAGCTCCTTGAGCGACGTGATCTGCGCGTCGATCGCCGCCTTCGTGCCGTCCGCCATGACGATGGCGTCGAGGATGAGGCTCATCGTCGCCGCGTGTCCTGGATGCGCCGCCGATACGTGTTCGACATGCCCTTCGATCTTCGCGCCTTTCAACGCAGGCGGCGCTTTGTGGAAGAACCCGTCGTGCTCGGTGAGCGTGAACGTGTCGCCGTCGTGCAGGCGCTTCGTGTTGAGCTCTTGATCGAGCCGCGCCTCGAAATGCGCCCCCGCCGGCGCGAAGGCGGACTGGGCGAGGACCGGGGCGGCCATGGCGAGCAGCGCCGCGACCGTGAGGATGGCGAACCGACGCATGGCCCGGAGATACCAGACCGGCGGCCCAACGTCCTCGCGATGACCCTACCTGCTGTAACAAACCGGCGTCCTCAGCCGAGGTAGAGCCCCTCGAACATCGCATCGATCGCGTACGCGAAGCCGGGCATCGTCGCATGCCGCACGACGTCACCGGGACCGAAGCGCTCGACGCCGTCACGCGCGTGCGCGACCACCGTGCGCTTCGGCGGATCCACGACGAACACGACGCGCGTCCCGGCGGCGAGATATGCGCCGATCTTCCAGCTGAGATGCCGTTCCGGCTCCCCCGCCGACAGAACCTCGACGGCGATCTCCGGCGCACGCGGCGGCGCTTCGGACGCAGCCGGACCCAACGCGTCCAGCGACTCACGCGACAGATAGGCGACGTCGGGCACGAGCGATGCGAACGAATGTCCCGGCGCGCGAAATTCGTGCCGCCATTCATGATACGCGTCGCCGCGATCACCCGCCCATTCCATGAAAGCGTCGACCCAACGAATCTCAAGCGCCTGGTGCCGCCGCTTCGGGCTCATCTTCTGCACCAGACGGCCGTCGATGAGCTCGGTCGCCGGTTTCGTCTCCGGGATTTCCATGGGGGCCAACATGTCGTACTCCTCACGCCAATCTATCACTGCGAGAGGGTGCCGCGTCAAGGGGGCGTGACGACTATCCGCTGACTCTCGCTTCCCGTTTCGTCACGCGCCACACGTTTCGGACGTCTTTGATCGATTGCAGCTTGCGCAGCAGGGTGTGGAGGTGCTCGATGTTGCTGATCTGCACCGTCAGCGAGATCAGCGCCATGTCCCGCTTCGTGCCGGCCTTCACCGAGCTGATCGCCGTCTTGAGGCCCGCCGCCACTCCGAGCACGTCTTGCAGCAAGCCGCTGCGGTCGGTGGCTTCGATCTCGATGTCCACCGCGTGCGTGAGGGACGACTGGTCGAGCCATTCCGCTTCGAGGATGCGTTCGGGCGCCGCGTTCATGTACGCCGTGTTCGGACAGTCCGCGCGGTGCACCGACACGCCGCGGCCGATCGTCACGAAGCCCATGATCGGATCGCCGGGGACCGGGCTGCAGCACTTCGACATGCGCACGAGCACGTCGTCGACGCCGGCGATGCGGATTCCGCTCGCGTTGCGCGCAACGCGGCGCGCGGTCGACGGGCGCGGCAGCGGGATCGCGACGACGTTGTCGGCCTTGGACTCCTCGCGCAGCCGCTGCGCGACGTTGCTCGCCGTGACGTCGCCGAAGCCCACCGCGGCGTAGAGGTCCGTGGCGTTGACGTAGTTGAGCTTTTGCGCAACCTTCTCGATCGCGTCGCCGCGCGCGACGTCGAGGCGCAGGCCCGCGCGCGCGAGCTCGCCTTCGACCGCCTCCTGGCCGCGCAGCGTGTTCTCTTCCTTCTTCTCCTTGCGGAACCACTGCTTGATCTTGTGCTTCGCACCGCTCGTCTTGACGATGGTGAGCCAGTCGAGCGACGGGCGCGACGACTTGTTCGTGAGCACTTCGACGATGTCGCCGTTCTTGATGTGCGAGTCCAGCGGGACGATCTTGCCGTTGACCTTCGCGCCCACGCAGTGGTGGCCCACGTCGGTGTGCACCTGGTACGCGAAGTCCAGCGGCGTCGCCGTCGCGGGCATCGAGAACACGTCGCCCTTGGGCGAGAAGATGAACACCTGCGTGTCGAAAAGATCGAGCTTGAGGTTCTCCATGAACGTGCGCGAGTCGCGCATGTCGTTCTGCCACTCCAGCAGCGAGCGCAGCCAGGTGAGCTTCTCGTCTTTTTTCGAGCCCTCTTTGTAGCGCCAGTGCGCGGCGATGCCGTACTCCGAGGTGCGGTGCATCTCCCACGTACGGATCTGCACCTCGAGCGGATCGCCGCCCGGGCCGACGACCGTGGTGTGCAGCGACTGGTACATGTTCGGCTTGGGCATCGCGATGTAGTCTTTGAAGCGCCCCGGCAGCGGCTTCCACATCGCGTGCACCACGCCCAGCGCGCCGTAGCAGTCTTTGACCGACTCGACGATCACGCGCACCGCGGTGAGATCGTAGATCGTCGAGAAGTCGCGGCCCTTGAGCATCTTCTTGTGGATCGAGTAGAAGTGCTTGGGGCGGCCGGTGGTGTCGGCTTGCACGCCGACCTTCTCGAACTCCGATTTCAGATCCGTGATCACGGACGCGACGGCGTCTTCGCGCTCGACGCGCTTCTTCGCCACGCGCTCGGCGATGTCGCGGTACGCTTCGGGATCGAGGTAGCGCAGCGCGAGGTCTTCGAGATCCCACTTGACGCGCCAGATGCCGAGGCGGTGCGCGATGGGGGCGTAGATCTCGATCGTCTCGCGCGCGATCGCCTGCTGCTTGACCTCGGGAAGGCTCGAGAGCGTGCGCATGTTGTGCAGGCGGTCGGCGAGCTTGATGATGATGACCCGGATGTCCTTGGCCATCGCCAGGAACATCTTGCGCAGGTTCTCGACCTGCGCGTCCTCTTTGGACTGGTACGGGATGCGCGTCAGCTTGGTGACGCCGTCGACCAGCGCCGCGATCTCGGCCCCGAACTCGGCGGCCACCTGCTCGTTGGAGATCGCCGTGTCCTCGACCACGTCGTGCAGCAGCGCCGCGGCGATGGTGGCCCGGTCCATCTCGAGATCGGCCAGCACGTCGGCCACCGCCAGCGGGTGGGCGATGTAGGACTCGCCCGACGCCCGGTGCTGCCCCTCGTGCGCGCGGTCCGCGACCTCGTAGACGCGTTCCAGCCATCCCTCGTCCAGCGAGGGATCGTATTGGCGGACCTTGCCTACGAGATCGTTGATGGTCATCGGATGTGAAGCCTTATAGTAACCAGACCCACCCCCGATTGCAAAGGCTGCGCCCGCTTTATGTCACCCTGAGCTTGTCGAAGGGTGCGCCACGATCTCCGAGGTCACGCCGCGAAATGCGACGGGCGCGCCGGGTGGCGCACCCTTCGACAAGCTCAGGGTGACAGTAGGGCTCAGGGTTGACGCTGGCCGTCTCGCCTGGCGCGCCGGCCTAATACTTGATGAAGCTCGTCAGCTCAACGTTCGGCAGAGCGGCTCGCCCGTTGAGGGCTTCCAACTCGATCAGGACCGCGGTGCCCACCACGTTCGCGCCCAGTTTCTCGAGCAGGCGCAGGGTTGCGGCGATCGTGCCCCCGGTCGCCAGCAGATCGTCGACGACGAGCACGCGGTGGCCGTTGCCCACCGCGTCGGCGTGGATCTCCAGCGTGTTGGTCCCGTATTCCAGCGCGTACTGCTCGCTGTACTTCTCGCCCGGCAGCTTGCCGGGCTTGCGGACCGGGACGAAGCCCGCGCCCAGCGCGTACGCCACCGGCGCGCCAAGCATGTAACCGCGTGCTTCGATGCCCACGACGGCCTCGACGCGCGCATCGCGGAAGCGGTCGACGAACAGATCGATCGTCGCCTTGAACCCCGTGGGATCGGCCAGCAACGGCGTGATGTCGCGGAACAGGATACCCGGGATCGGGAAATCGGGGATGGCCCGGATCAGCTTTTCGATCGGCTCGGTCACGGCTCGCCGCTTCGCGTTCGCCCCTGCGAGGCCTGCGATTGCGGTCACAGCTGCGGGGAACCCCGCGGACGTCCCATCTCGTTGTCTTTGAGTAATCATTCCCCGCCTGGGGAAAAACGGGAGACGTTATGAACTCGAAATTGCTGACGGCCGGCGCGCTGGCCGCGACGATGACCTTCGGCGCGGTGGCGCCGGCGCTCGCAGACGGTGCGGCGAGCACGCGCAACATCCTCATCGGCGGCGCCGCGGCGGCCGTGCTGATCACGAACTACAACCACAAGGTGCGCGCGAAGCGCGAACAACAGCGCGAGCAGGCGCGGCGCCAGTCGTCGTACCGCTCGTACTTCTACCACCGCTACGGCTACTATCCCAGCGAGTCGCAGTACCGCAACTGGTACTACCGCACGTACGGCACGTACCCGTCGTAGGGCGAGAGCTGAACGGAACGACGACGAGCGAGCCGCCCCGCCCGGGGTGGCTTTTTTCTTCGGCAGAACAGTAAGCACCAGTGATCGACTTCCAGCGCCATCGCGATCGCATGATCGTCGCGGTCGCGCTCGCCATCGCCCTGCACGAGATCGGCCTCGGTCTCGCGCACAACTCCAGGCCCGCGGACGACACCGAGCGCGACGCGGTGGCGACGCGCATCGTCTTCGAGACGCCGCGTCCCACGCCGCGCCCGCCCCCGACGCCCAAGCCCACCCCCACGCCGCCGCCGACGCAGCCGCCGACGCCCGAGCCGCGCGTGACGCCGCCGCCGCACAGCACGCCGGCGCCGGTGCAGCAGGTCGCCGGCCGCGCGAAGGGCCGGCCCGCGAAGCGCCGCGGCGGCGGCGCGCACAAGGCGATCGCGAAAGCCGCGAGCGGAACCTACGCGAACCCGCGGGCCGCGGGCGCGGGCACCGGTACGTCGACGGGCCAGGGCAGCGGCAACGCGCCCGGCGTGGGCGGCGGGCTGGGGGGGAACGGCACCGGTACCAGCGGGAACGGAAACGGCGCCGTGAATGCAAACTCGCCGTGCGGCTTCGTGGACTTCGTCCCGCACGACGCGCCGCACTACTCCAACGGAACGGCGTCCGAACGCGTCTTTGCGACGGTCAGCTTCCCCGACGGCCACAAAGAGACGGCCGAGTTTCCGTATCGGTGGATCTATCCCAACGGCGAGCAGAACGATCCGTGGTCGACCACGAACCTCAAGCGGCCCGACTACACGATCTCGCTGCAGCCGCCGCCGCCGGGCGCCAACGTCGCGAACTATCCGCCGCTGATCCAGTACATCATCAAGCACACCGGGCCCGACGGCCTCACCGATTTGCCTGAGTGCCCGAAGGGCAGCGGCTGAAGGTGGTCCACGTCGCGGTCGACGCGCACAACCTCGCGCGCGATGACCGCGGGATCGGACGCTACGCGCGCGCGGTGCTGTCGCGCGCGGTGCGCGACACGCGCTTTCGCTGGACGTTCGTCGTGCGCGATCTTTTCCCCAAGCGCGCCGCCGTCGCGCAAGCGCTCGGCGCGGACGCCGTCGACGTGGCACGGCACGTTCCGCGCGACGCCGACGTCATGTGGTTTCCGTGGAACGGCACGTTCCTGCGCACCGACGTGCCGTCGGTCGCCACGGTTCACGACGCGGCGCCGTTCGCGTTTCCGTCCACCGATCCGCGCAAGCGCGCGATCGAGCAGAACCCCTTTCTCGCGACCGCGAACAGCGCGCGCCGCATCCTGGTGCAGTCGCGCTTCACCGCGGACGAGGTGGAGCACCGGCTCGGCGTCGCCGCGGAGCGCATCGTCGTGACGCCGCTGGCGGTCGACGCCGTGTTCGCACCGGGCCCGCGCGGCGCGCTGCCCGCCGAGCTGCGCGGCCTCCGCTACGTGCTGCACGTCGGCGCGCACGACGAGCGCAAGAACACCGCCACGCTGATCGACGCGTTCGCACGCGCGTTCCCCGCCGGCGACGTCGCGCTCGCGTTCACCCGCCGGCCGCCCGCGACTCCCGCGCTGCCCGCCGGCGGCGTCGTGATCGACGCGCCCGACGACGCGACGCTCGCCGCGCTGTACCGCGGCGCGGCATTGGTCGCGCTGCCGTCGACCTACGAGGGCTTCGGCTTCCCGCTGCTCGAGGCGATGGCGTGCGGCGCGCCGGTGCTGGCGGCGCGCGCGGGCTCGCTGCCGGAAGTGGGCGGCGACGCGGCGGCGTGGGTGGACGACGCGCACGACGCCGGCGCGTGGGCGAATGCGTTGCGGGAACTGCTCGCCGACGACGCCGCGCGCGCCGCGCTCTCGAAACTCGGGCTCGCGCGCGCGGCGACGTTCTCATGGGAGCGGTGCACCGCGCAGACGCTGGCGGTGCTGGGCGAGGTCGCCGCGCTCGCGTGAGGGTACTGCTCGTCGTGCGGCCCGACGCGCACGCGAAGCCTGGCGGCGATCTCGTGCATGCTGAGCGCACCGCGACGGCGCTGCACGCGCTGGGCACCGACGCCGATCTCGTGGCGACGCTCGCGCCCGATCCGCGCGGATACGACGTCGCGCACGTGTTCGGCGTGTTCGAGCCGGCCACGGCACGCGCGCAGATCGACGCGGTCAGAGCGCACCGCGCGCCGCTCGCGCTCTCACCGATCTGGCTCGACCTGCGCGCGTTCTTCGCGACGGCGCCGCACGTGGAGCGCGCGCTGGAAGCGCGCACCGTGCCCGAGGTCGAGCGCCGCCTCGCGACGCTGCACCGCGTCGAGCCGGAGCTGCCGTGGCGCGGCAGCATCGCGCGCAACGCGGACCGCCGCCTCGCCGCGCAGCGCGCGCTCGTGCTCGACGCGGACGTGCTGCTGCCCGCGAGCGAGGTCGAAGCGTACTTGTACGGCGAGCGGTTGCGCGTCGCGAGCGTACCGTACGTGGTCGCACCGCTCGGCGTCGACGACGACGCGTTCTCCGTCGAACGGCCGCGCGTGCGCGCCGGCGTGCTATGTGCGGGGCGCATCGAACCCAAGAAGAACCAAGCCGCGCTGCTGTACGCGCTGCGCGACGCCGACGTCGACGTCACGCTGGTCGGCAACGCACACGATGCGGGCTACCTCGCGCTGTGCCGGCGCTGGGCGACCGCGCGCACGCGCTTCGTCGAGCACGCGCCGCACGACGAGGTCGTGCGCATGATGGCGAACGCCGCGGTGCACGCGCACCCGTCGTGGCTCGAAAGCCCGGGGCTGTCGTCGCTCGAAGCGGCGGCGACCGGCGCGCGCATCGTCGCCGGCGACCGCGGCTGCGAGCGTGAGTACTTCGGCTCCGACGTGGACTACGCCGATCCGGCCGATCCCGCCACGATCCGCGCGGCGGTGCTGCGCGCGCTCGAACGCGGCCCCCGCGACCGCGGCGACGCGCTGGAGCGCCGGCTCGGCGCGCACACCTGGCGGCGCACCGGTGAGGCGACGCTCGAAGCGTACGCGCGCGCGATCGCCGCGCGCCGCTGATGCGGATCCTCGTCGCGGCGGAGCGCCTGGGCCACGCCGGCGGGATGGAGCGCTATCTCGACGTCGTGCTTCCGGCGCTCGCGGCGCGCGGCGCGACGGTGCACGTCCTCGCGCGCGAGATCGATGCTGCACCGGCGAGCGTGACGGTGCAGCGCGTCGCGTGGTCGGAGGAGCACGCCGCGCCCGACGCCGCGGCGCGCGCGGAAACCGCGCGTGCGCTCGAAGCGTTCGCACCGGATGTCACTGTCGCGCACAACGTGATGGACGCCGGCGTCGTCGAAGCGCTGCGCGCCGCACCGCGCTTTGCATACCACGTGCACGACCACCGCCCGTTCTGCCCCAACGGCGATCGGGTGTTCCCGCGCACCGGCCGCATCTGCGCGCAACCCATGGGGTTGCCGTGCGCCGCGCACGCGCTGCTCGACGGCTGCGGCTACGGACCGCGCCTGCGCACGGCGGCGCTGATCCGCCGCCGCGAACGGCTGCGCGACGCGATCGCCGCGGCGGACAGCGTCGTCGTCGCGTCCGCGTACATGGCCAAGCGCGCGCGCGACAGCGGCGTGCCGGTCGAAAAGCTCGTGCAGATCCCGCTGCCGCTGCCCGACGACGCGTACGCCGCGGCGGTCGGCGCGTCGCAGCCCGGCGCGGTCGTGTTCGCCGCGCGCATCGTCCCACAGAAAGGTCTGGCGTCGCTGGTGCGCGCGGTCGCGATGCTCGTCGCGGAGCGCCGGCCCGCGATTCGCGCGCTCGGCGACGGGCCCGCGCTCGCCGAAGCGCGCGCGGATGCCGCGCGGCTCGGCGTGTCGCTCGACGCGCCCGGGGCCGTTGCGCCTTCGGCGGTGCGCGCAGCGATCGACGGCGCGGCATTCGTCGTGCTGCCGTCGCAGTGGGCTGAACCCTTCGGCTACGTCGGGATCGAGGCGTTCGCGCGCGGGCGGGCCGTCGTCGCGTTCGACACGGGCGGCGTGCGCGCATGGCTCGCCGATCGCGTGAACGGGCTCGCCGTGCCGGCCGGCGACATCGCCGCGTTGTCGGCGGCGATCGATGCGCTGCACACCGACGACGACCGCCGCGACGCCTTCGGCCGCCGCGCGCGGGAACAGGCCGAACGCTATCGCGCGGACCGCATCACGGGCGAGCTGCTCAGCGCGTACCGGCCCGGCTGACGTCGCGGCGCACGATCCGGTCGATCGTCCAGCCGTCGCCGTCCCACGCGAGCGTCGTCGTCTCCTCGAAGCGGCGCGCGCGGGCCGGCGCAACGCGCTCCTTCGCGCCGATCGTCGCGACGACGACGCGGTCGCCGTGCTGGCGCAGCGACACGTCGAGATCCCCGAACGCGCTGTACTGCGCGACGAAGCGGGCTTGGCCGATGCTCGCGCGGTAGCGCCGCGACAGCATCGCGTACGCGAACGGCCAGTGCGCGCCTTCGATCTGCTGGTAGAAGCGCTCCATCACCCCCGCGAGATCGGGGTTCGCCGGCGCAGGTGCGAGGCGGTGCGGGGCCGGCGAGTCGTAGCCGGCCGAGACGTCGGTGTGAAGACGGTGCGGCGCGCAGCCGCTCGCCCCCACGACGAACGCGAGAGCCGCAACGGCAAGGGCCCGATCCGCGCGCATGGCTCGTACTTGCCCGCGCGCGGCGCGGAGCCTTGCCGCACACCGCCGAAAGCGTGCGCATGCGTTCCCTCTGCTGCGCGGCGCTGACGGCCGCGGTCCTCGTGCTCGGCGCTTGCGCCCCCGCCGCCAGCGACGCCGGGGTCCCGTCCACGTGCACGCCGTCGGCGAACGACCGGCTCGCGCGCCTGATCGCCGAGCAGCACGCGGGCGCGGTCGACAACGTGATGGTGTGCGGCACGACGATCGGCCCCTCGCGGCCGCAGCGCCGCGGCCCCCACGGCGGCCACCAGCTGATCCCGCTGCGCGTGCCGATCGACGCCGCCGGCGGAACGGCGCTGGTCGAGGTGGTCACCAACGACGACCTCGACGGCCGCGTCACGGCACCGCGCGGCGCGACGGTCTTCGCATACGGCCAATACTTTCAGACGAGCGACCGTCAGCGCCCCTTCGTCGCCGGCGTGCACGACGTGCACTGCGCAACGCACCGCGGCGCGGACAACGGCTGGGTGGTCGTCAACGGGACGAAATACCCGCAGCGCGGTTGCTGATCCCCGCGGCGCGGCGCGACAGCACGTACGCGCCCGCCGACACCAGTGCTGCGGCGAGCACCGTGATCCCCACGCCCGCGCTCGGCGGAAACGGCAGCGCCGCCGCGACGGCGCTCGCGACCGCGCCGCCGATCATCTGCGTCGAACCGAGGATCGCCGAGGTCGTGCCCGCATCCGCGCCCGCGCCCGCGAGCCCGGCTGCGTACGCGCTCGGGTTCGCGATCCCGAACGCGAACGCGAACAGCATGAACGCCGCCGTGAACGCGATCGGTGACGGCGCGAACACGTCGACCGCGCACGCGACGGCCGCGGCGAGCAGCAGCAGCCCCATCCCCCACGCGAAGAGCCGTTCCGCGCCGATGCGCTGCACGAGCCGGCCGGTCGCGAACGCGCCCGCGAGCAGCGCGCACGCGTTGAGCGCGAACGCGACGGCGTACGGCCCGCTCGCGACGTGCATCTGCGCGACGAGCGCGAACGGCGAGCCGCTGATCAGCGTGAAGTACGCACCGAAGCCGAACGCGACGACGGCGGCGAGCGGCAGCGTGCGCGGGCGCCGCAGCGCGCGGGCGTACGCGCTCAGCCCGCGCGCCGCCGTCCGCGGCGACGTCTCCGGTAGCCGCACGTAGACGGCCGCGATCAGCAGCCCGCCCGCGACGGCGAGTACGCCGTAGAGCGAGCGCCAGCCCAGCGTCGCGAGGATCACCGCGCCGAGCAGCGGCGCGACGATCGGCGCGACCGACGTGACGGCGCTGACGTACGCCTGCAGCGACGCCGCGCGCTCGCGGTCCGGCGACACGTCCTGCACGATCGCGCGCGCGCTCAGCGTGCCCGCGCACGCGCCGAGCCCCTGCACGAAGCGCGCGAGCAGCAGCGTGGCGGCGCCGTTCGCGAACGTGCAGGCCAGGCCCGCGAGCGTGAACACCGCCAACCCCGCGAGCAGCACCGGACGGCGGCCGTAGCGGTCGGACAGCGGTCCGACGACCAGTTGTCCCGCGCCGAACGCGAACACGAAGACGGCGAGGCTCTGCTGCATCGCGCCGCTCGACGCGCCCAGCGCTCGCGCGATCGCCGGCAGACCCGGCAAGCTCACGTCGATCGACAGCGGCGGAAGCGTCGTCAGCGCGCCGAGCAAGACGACGAACGCGACGCCGTTCGCGAGCGGCACCCGCGCGGCGGTTGGCGGCACGCGGCCTAGGACCGAAGGGTGCACCGCGTGGTTGCGCCAAGGCTACGCACGCCAACGCGTCTCGGGGTACGGCGGCGGCGCCTAACGACGTTCGCTAGAGCTTCGCTGAAGCCGGAAAAAGGAACACGATGACGACACTG